>CAYTMW010000001.1:0-410926 GCA_964439025.1 uncultured Gemmatimonas sp.
GTCACAGGTCACAGGTCACAGGTCACAGGTCACAGGTCACAGGTCACAGGTCACCGCTTCTCAGTCCCCCAGGCTGATCCCGAGATTCCGGGCGGTCATGATGATTCCGCTGTCCAGCGGCACCAGCTTCGGCTTGCCGATGATCGCTTTGAGTGGAACGCGGCCGACCGTTGGCGGAGTGTAGACGACACACGACCCGAAGTCTCCGGCGGCGATGGCCCGCACCGCTGCCGAGCCGAAGCGAAGTGCCAGCAAACGGTCGAACGTGGTGGGTGACCCACCCCGCTGGAGATGGCCGAGGACCAGACTCCGGGTCTCCTTGCCGGTTCGCTCCCCGATAGCCTTGGCCACCTCCTCCGCGATGCCGCCGAGCCGTTCCGCCTTCCCGTCCCGGGCGGTCTCGCGCAGCACCACCCGGCCCCCCTTCGGACAGGCGCCTTCCGCCACGACGACGATGGAGAACCGGCGTCCGCGCCGCTCGCGCTCGAGAATCTTTTCGCAGACCTTCTCGATATCGAAAGGGATTTCGGGAATCAGGATGACATCGGCGCTCCCCGAGAGCCCGCTGTGCAGCGCGATCCAGCCCGCGTAGTGACCCATCAGCTCGATGACGAATACCCGGTCATGACTCTCCGCCGTTGTGTGAATCTTGTCGAGCGCATCGGTTGCGGTGGCGACGGCGGTGTCGAACCCGAAGGTGGATTCGGTTCCCGACACGTCGTTGTCGATGGTCTTGGGCACCCCGACGACCGGGATCCCCTTCACGAAGAGCTCGTAGGCAATGCCCAGACTGCCGTCACCCCCGATCGCGACCAGCGCGTCGAGGCGGTGCGCGCGGAACGATTCAACGAGGTCGTCGGAGCGGTCCACTTCGACAATAGTGCCGTCGTCGCGAATGGTGGGCCAGCGGAAGGGATTTCCCCGATTGGTGGTGCCGAGAATGGTGCCGCCGAGGTGCGTGATGCCCCGCACGGCGTCCGGGCCAAGGGGGATGAGTCCGCCGGTCTCCGCGTTCGCCGGCCGGAGCAGCCCGTCGTAGCCGCGCCTGATGCCGAGCGTCTCCCAGCCGCGCCGATGTGCCGAGAGCACGATCGCGCGGATCACCGCGTTGAGGCCGGGGGCGTCTCCGCCGCCGGTGGAGATGGCGATACGCATCGTCGTCAGGACGTTCCTTCGCGGATGAGCTTCACCACTTCACCGGGTGACCCGTGTCGCCCCACGCGTTTCTTGGAAAAGACCTGGACTCCGTCCACGGTAACGTCAAAGACGCCGCCGGAGGAATGAATGAGCTTGACGTCGGCGCCGGGAAACTCCTGCCGAATCTCCGCTGCCAGACCGGCAGCGCGGGGCTTGTAGTTTCAAACGACGCAATAGTGAATCGTGACGTGCAAGGTCCGCTCGCAGGTCGAATGGTGAGTCGAGTCTGGTCCAATCCTAGTCCCCCGTCGAACGATGGCAAAGGACCTGTTAATATGCTCTCATGATCGCTCTCGCCCTACTCGCATCGCTCTCCGCGCCTTCGGCCCGGCCCGCGCCGGCAACGCCGGTCCGGGGGATTTACATCAACGCCTGGGCCTTCGGCACCCGGAAGTTCCATCAGCTGGTCGCGCTCGCCGACTCCACCGAACTCAATGCCTTCGTCATCGACGTCAAGGATGACACCGGCTTCCTCACCTACCGGTCGGCGGTACCCACGGCCGTCCAGATCGGCGCGAACCAGGCGCTGCGGGCCCCCGATGCCGCGGCACGGATGGCGATCCTCAAGAGCAAGGGCATCCGGCCGATCGCGCGGATCGTGGTCGCCAAGGATCCGCTGCTCGCCGCCAGGAAGCCGGAGTGGTCCATCCGCACCGGGAAGGGGGGCCTCTGGGCGGACCGAAAGGGCACCCACTGGGTCGATGCCTTCAACGACTCGGTGTGGGTCTACGCCGCGGAGCTGGCGGCGGAAGCGGTGAAGATGGGTTTCGTCGAAATCCAGTACGACTACGTCCGGTTCCCCGATGAGCCGAAGTCGCGCATGGCGACCGCGGTGTTCCCCGCCCGCAAAGGAACGGAATCGTTCCGCGCGGGCATCGCGAGGAATCTGCGCTTGCTCGCCACCAGGACTCGCGCGCTAGGCGTTCCTTTCACCATCGATGTCTTCGGGCTCACGACCACGGCCGAGGACGATATGGGCATCGGCCAGCTCTGGGAGGATCTCGTCGTCGTCTGCGACGTGGTGCTCCCGATGGTTTATCCCAGCCACTACGGGCGCGGCATTTACGGCGTGGCGCGGCCCAACTCCGATCCGTACACCATGGTGAAACGGGCTCTGCAGGATGGGTTGCGCCGCTCCAAGGCGCTCGCGCCACGGAAAACGGCCGAGATCCGGCCCTACCTGCAGGCGTTTACGCTCGGCGCTCCGAAGTACACGCCGCAGCACGTGCGCGAGCAGATCCGCGCGGCGGCCGACGTCGGCATCGAAGGATGGGTGCTCTGGAATCCACGCTCGGTGTACGCCCGTCGATATTTCAAGGCTGATAGCGTCGCGGTCCGGCCGGCGGCTGGGACGGATTCCAAACAGTGACATTGCTTCGGGCACTCGGCGCGGGCCTCGCATTGACGGGCTCTGCGCTCTCCGCGCAACGCCGACCCACGCCGGCGCCCACCGGTCCCCCCCCGGGCGAATGGCCCGCCGCCGGCCGGGACGGGGGTCTGACCCGGTACAGCCCGCTGGACCAGGTCACCACCGCCAACGTCGGATCGCTCCGGCCGGCCTGGAGTTTTTCGACCGGCGTGCTGGGCGCCCACGAGGGTAATCCGCTGGTCGTCGGCACGATGCTCTACTTCCAGACTCCCCATCCCAATGCGGTGTACGCGCTGGATCTTTCGAAGCCGGACGCACCGATCGCATGGAAGTATGCCGCTCCGGGCGCGGCGCGGGCGGGCCAGCTTCCGACCGGATGCTGCGACGCCGGCAACCGCGGGCTCGCCTGGCATGCGAGCGGGAAGATCTACGCCCCCCTCCTGAGCGGAGAGCTTGCCGCCATCGATGCGGCCACGGGGCGCGAGATCTGGCGGCTGCGCAATGCAGACCCCCGCACCGGCGCCACCCTCTCAGGCGCTCCGCTCGTCGCAGGAAATCTCGTGATCGTGGGCATCGCGGGAGCCGAGTACGGAGTGCGCGGCCACCTGAGCGCCTACGACGCGCTCACCGGACGGCTCGTGTGGCGCGGCTACAGTACCGGTCCGGACAGCGAGGTGCTGCTCGACGGGCCGGCCAATCCCGCCTACGCATCGCATCAGGGACGCGACCTCGGCGTCTCGACCTGGACCGGGGAAAGCTGGCGTCAGGGAGGAGGCACGACCTCCGGATGGCTTTCACTGGACCCGGCGTCGAACCTCGTCTTCTACGGCACCGATCAGCCGGCCCCCGGCAATCCCGCGCTCCGACCCGGCGACAACAAGTGGGCGTCCAGCCTCATCGCGCGCGACGTAGCGACCGGGAAGGTCCGCTGGGCGCTTCAGATCACCCCGCACGATGAGTGGGGCTACGGCGGCGCGAACGAAAGTATCCTCGCCGATCTCAGGGTGCGCGGCACTCCGGTCAAGGCGCTGGTCCACTTCGACCGAAACGGATTCGCGTACACCATCGACCGGATCACGGGAAAGATTCTCCTGGCGGAGAAGTACGGGCCGGCCAACTGGGCACGCACGGTGGATCCAACGAATGGGATCCCCCAGCGCGATCCTGCGTTCGCGGCGCCTGGCACGTCCGCCGCCCCGGCTCGTCCTCGCCGGCCAGCCGCGCCGGCGGGCCCGTCGATTTGCCCCGCCAGCATGGGAATGAAGTTTCTCCAGCCGGCGGCGCACTCGCCGGTGACGGGACTGTTCTACGTGCCGCTCAACAATCTCTGCATGACGATGTCGGCCCAGTCGGTGACCTACGAAGCGGGCCGGCTCTACAGCGGCGTCCAGGTGAGGATGACCGCGGGGCCCGGCGGAAACCGCGGCCGCTTCATCGCGTGGGACGCGAGCACCGGCACCATCTTATGGGAAAACCGCGAGCCCCTCGCGGTCGCGGGAGGCGCGCTGGCCACCGCCGGAGGCCTGGTGTTCTATGGAACGCTGGACGGCTGGCTCAAAGCGGTGGATCAGCGCTCCGGACGCGAGCTCTGGAAATTCAAGACGCCGTCGGGAATCGTCGGAAATCCCATCGCGTTTACCGGCCCCGACGGAAAGGAATACATCGCGGTCTTGTCGGGCGTCGGAGGCTGGTGGGGCCTGGGAGGGAACGGCGCCTTCGCCGACCTCGCCCGGCTGACCACACCTGGAGGAGTTCTCATGGTGTTCGGACTGTGAACGCTGCCGTCGCAATCCTCATCGCGCTACTCCCCTTTCTCTTTCATTCCCAGGCGCCTGTCCCAAGGGTGACTGCGGGAGAGCCCCAGGCCTTTCAGGATCGCCGGATCAGCGAAAGTTCGGGGGTTATCGCGAGCCGGAAATATCCGGGACTCCTCTGGACCATCAACGATTCCGGCGGCGCCCCGGTGCTCTTTCTGTCCGACAGCTCCGGCGCATCGCTCGGAGCCTTTCCCGTTCCGTCGGCAACGAATGTCGACTGGGAAGCGCTGGGCCGAGGTCCCTGCGGCGCCGGCGAATGCCTCTACATCGGTGACACCGGCGACAACACCGAGCGCCGCCGCTCGGTCACGCTCTATCGGATGCCTGAGCCGCCGCCGCTCTCTCCTCCGCGCGACGCGGTTGCGAGCGGCTCCTCGTCGCTCCAGGTGGAGTATCCCGATCAGGCACACGACGTCGAAGCGCTCTATGTCGAGCCCGACGGTAGCGTGATGCTGGTGACCAAGGGGCGGCGCGGCGGGGTGCTGACCTTCCGGGTTCCCGCTTCGGCGTGGGCGCAGCGCACGGTGGCCAAGGCGGTGCGGGTCGACAGCCTTCCGATCGCGGCGAGCCTCCCGATCGGGCGCGTTGTTACCGACGCCGCCATTTCTCCTGACGGGCGGCTCGTGGCGGTCCGGACCTATCGGGAGCTCTGGTTCTTCACGCGGGCGACGGACGGCCATCTCAGTCTCGATCCCGCGCGGCCGGTGTGCGACGTCACCGGGCTGCAGCGCCAGGGCGAGGCGGTGGACTGGTGGCAGGGAGACACCCTGGTGCTCACCAGCGAACGAGGGTCGGCCCGGGCCGGGACAATCGTCATGGTGCGATGCCCGGTCCACTGAGGTTTCGTTTTTCCAGCTGGTGGATCGCCCTGCCGCTCCTCGCTGGACTGTGGCTCCTGCTCGACCATCCCCGCCCGCGTCCGCCGCACCGCGCCGAGTGGCTCGATGCCGGCGGGAGCCTGGTTCGAACGGTGCGTGCCGGGGAGGGGGATACGACGATCCTCCTGATTCACGGCTTCGGCGAATCGCTGACGACGTGGCGGGCGGTGTTCGACCCCCTCGCGTCGCGGGCTCGCGTCATCGCGCTCGATCTCCCCGGGTTCGGCGGCAGCAGCAAGCCCGACACGCTTTATTCCCTCCCCGCAATGACGGAGCGCCTGTCCCGCTTCATTGACGAGCACGCGACCGGGACGCTGGTCGTGATGGGACACTCGATGGGAGGCGAGCTGGCGGCCTCGCTCGCCCTGGCCCGTCCCGACCGGGTCAAGCTCCTGATTCTCATTGCACCGGCGGGGTACCGTATCGGACTCGGCTGGATCATCGACACCATGTATCCCCGGAAGGCGGCGACGGTCGGCCGTTATCTCGGCCTCCGCTCCTTCATCACTCCGATCCACGACCCGGGATGGCTCGGGGAACCCGATTCGATGGCGAACTACGACCTGACCGGCGACCCAACCTACGAGCGGGCAGCCGCTCGAGTCCTACAGGAGTTCGATTTCGTGGGACTGCGGGATCGCTTCCGGGATCTCACCCAGCCGACGCTGCTGATCTGGGGCGGCAACGACCCGGTGATCCCCTTCGCGGCCGGGGACACCATCTCCCGCCTGATTCCCTGCCTTCGATTCGCCCCACTGGCCACGGCATTCCATCGTCCCCACGCCGAAATGCCCGACACCGTGCTGGCGATCATTCGCGGATTTCTGCGGGATCCGACCTGTTATTCGGCCCCAAGGGGGTAGACCGTAGGAGTAAATACTACTATCTTGGGCGCGCTCGGCGCGTAATAAACCCGCCACCCGGGGGTACTTCTGGACCTCCCCACTTTCCATCGTGTTCCCGTCACCTGGCTCCTGGAACACGGCAGCGAATCGATCCGTCTCCGTACCCACCGCGAACTTGCCTACCCCGGTACTGTCCCGCCTGAGGTGATTTCCGCCGACGAAGCGGCGGTGTTTTTGTCGAAACAGGTCCAGGCGGTGATCAAGAAGCAGAAGGACACCGGCATCTGGGGCGGCAACCTCCTCTGCCTGGGCCCGTCCGCGAAGGACGGGATCAAGGACGTCGGAACGATTCCCCAGTACCGGCGGCTGCTCCAGCTGGGAGTCCCCCGGTCGGCGCGGGCTTACAAGCTCGCCGACCGCATCCTGTTCCGGCTGCTCTCCCGGGACGGCGATCCGTTTCTCCAGTTCGAGTTCGCCAAGCTCTCGAAAGACTCGCCGGCGGCGATGGAGTGGGCCCGGGAGCACATGCGGGAGGCGGCGACGGCGGCGCTGGCGGAGGCCGGCTACATCGAGGATCCGCGGGTGCGGGGCGCCGCGCACAAGATCGCGACCTCGGTTTCCGCCTTTCTCCGGAGTCCGCTGGCCGAAAAGCCCTACGTCCGGTCGGGCTCGAAGACGATTCTGAATCCGGAAGCCCATCCGCCGACCTGGTATTCGGTGGCGATGATCGCGGCGATGCCGAACCTGCAGCGGGAGCGGGCCGGATTCACCGAGCGGCTGGGGCAGTATCTCGGCACCCCGATGTCGAAGAAGGCGTTTGTCTGGCAGATCGGGAAGCGGGTAGTCAAGCCCGAGCTGCTGCTGCTCGGCGATCCCATCGTGGCGGACGCGAAGGGGAACGCGAAGGACATTCCGCTGGCGCTGCATTTCATCGAGCTGCTCGCGCGGATCAGCGCGCTGCACACCAATCCGGTGGCCACGAAGGTGCTCGCGCGGCTGATGTCGGAATGCGATGACGAAGGTGTGTGGCGTCCAAAAGCGCTCAAGGCGGCTCCCAAGACCACCCGCAAAGTGGTCTGTCACGCGTACCCTCTTCACGTGGAGGCGAAGAGCCCCGACTCGCGCGTGGTGGACGTGACCTTCCGGCTGGCGCTCATCGCGAGGCTGCTCGGGTGGCCGCTGGAGTATCGCTAGTGGCCACGCTCGACCTCACAACCTTCGGCTTCACGCCAACCGAGAGCCTGATCTACGAAGTGCTCCTTCGTGGGGGACCGGGAACGGGGTACGCCGTCGCGCGCACCGCGGGACTGGCCCGGGCCAACGCGTATGGGGCGCTCGAGGGGCTGGTGCAGAAGGGTGTGGCGCGGGTCGAAGAGGGGCGTCCGAAGCGCTACCGTCCGGAGCCGCCGGCGGCGCTCTTGGCCCGGATCCTCGACCGGCAGGGCCAGGCCCTCGACGAGGTCAGCAGGAGTCTCGAACAGATTTCGGTTCCCGAAACGCTGACACTGGTCGAGCTCACCTCGGCGCGCGGCGCAATCCAGATCGCGTCGCGCGAGGCCGCTCGGGCCACCGGACAGATTCTTCTGCACGCTCCTCCCGATGCCTTCCCCCCGCTGGTGCCCTCACTCCGCAAGGCGAGCGGCAGCGGCGTCGTTCTCTCGCTCTCCGCGACCGCGCCGGTGGATCTGCCCTTCGCGACGGTGACGGTCTCGGAACCGACCCCGGAATGGCCGGGTCAGCCCTTCCTGCTCGTCGTCGATGGCCGGAGCGCGCTGCTTGCTTCCCGCGAGGGCGATCGGGTCAGCGGCCACTGGGGAACGGCCCCAACCCTCGTGGCGGCCGCGACGCTTGCGATCGGGAGACTCCGGAGCATCGCGTGACCGAGGACACGGGAGAATTCTTCCAGGAGCTCCGCCGGGAATACCTCGCGGAAGCGCCCGCGCTCCTCGGCGAGCTGCGCAAGGATCTGGCCGCGGTGCGCTCGGGAGAGGCCGACGCGATCAGCTCGCTCAAGAGCCGCTTTCACCGCCTGGCCGGATCCGGCGGCAGCTATGGCTTCCCCGCCATCAGTAACGCCAGCAGGGAGGCGGAGCAGTGGATGGCGGAGCACCCCGAGCCCGACGACGCCGGGTTCGCCCTGCTGGGCGGCGTGATCGGGAGGATCGCCTCGGCGTTCGACCTCGCCGCCCGAGAGCTGGGACTCCCGACCGAGCCCCAGAAGCAGCCGCCCTTCGGCTGGCGCGCGCACCTGATCGGAGGGGCCACCGATCTCGCGGCCCGGCTCACCTTCGCGTTGCGCGACGCGCAGTATGCCGTCATCAACGCCCCGCTCGATACCGACCCCGCGACGATCCCGGCCTCCGAGCGACCCGATCTGACCATCATCCTCCCCGGGCCAGAGGAGAATCCGGGAGACGCGGTAGCACGCTGGGCAAGGGGAGGCTTCGAGCGCCGCATCGCAGTGGCGCTGGTGGCCGACAGCCGGGGCATCGATCTTCTCGCCGAGCCGTTCTCCCGGCTCGACCTGCTCGTGAGCCCTTCGCGGGCCGATGCGGAAATCTCGCGATGGGCGCGCGCGACGGCGCGGGCGGCGGCTTCTCCGGCGTCGGTGCTGCTCGTGCTGGGCGAGGACGATGAATGCTCGCCGCTCACGACCTGGCTCGAGGGAGCTGGGCTGCGTATCACCTCGGTGACCTCGGCGCGCGCGGCGGAAGAAGCGCTCCGGCGCGAGCTGCCCGACCTGGTGCTCCTCGACTGGAATCTTTCCGACGGACGGGGACCGGGACTGGTGCGGCTGATCCGGAGAGACTCGCGGCTGGCACTGACCCCGGTGGTCGCCCTCGCAGGCGAACCGAGCGACGGGGAGCGGGACCGGGCGCTCGACGTCGGTGTGGACGACCTGATGTTCCGTCCGCTCTCGCAGCATCGCCTGGTGGCGGGCGTCCTCCACCGCGCCGCGCGCGCGCGGCGGCTCGACGAGGCGATCCGACGAGACCCGCTCTCCGGATTCCTCACCGTCGGAACGTTGCTCGACGAGCTGGAGTCGGTGCTGGCGTATGCCCGGCGGGAAGGGGAGCGGATCTCCTTCGTTCTGCTCGACGTGGATCACTTCCGCCGGGTGAACGAGCAGCTCGGCCACCAGACCGGGGACCAGATCCTGGCCCACGTGGCGAGGGTGATCCGCGAGCGGGTCAGGGCCAGCGATCTCGCAGTGCGGATGGGAGGCGAGGAGTTCGGCGTGCTCTTCCGCCATTGCGGTCCCGCCGACGCCGCGCTGGTCGCCGAGCAGATTCGCTCGGCTGTGGTCTTGACGCCGCCTGTCATCGAGGGAACCCCGATGCCGGTGCGGCTCTCAGGCGGTGTTGCCGGGTATCCCGATCATGCGGTGGGGATGCTCGAGCTGCTGCTCGCCGCGGAGCGGGCGTTGCGCCATGCGAAGGAGACGGGGCGGGATAGAGTCGCTGTAAGTGGCTAAGAGGCAAGGAGGCAAAGTGAACTACCTTGCCTCTTTGCCTCTTTGCCACATTGCCAGCTACCTCTGAATCACGATGGACGCCGCTTCCCGCTCCGCCTGCGCCACTTGCTCGAGCCACGCGATGAGCATCGGCACGCTGTCGGGCGGCAGGATGCCCTTCTTCCCCGCCCTCCGCACTCTCACGGAGAACGTCCTGCCCTCTTGCGCGTAGTCGATTCCGAGCTCGCCGAAGGGGCTCGAGAGGGCAACGTTTTTCGGCAACTGCGCCTTCCACCCCGCCGGCAGCTCCACCCGGAAGTTCACGGTCCCGACACCGTCCGACCCGACCTGCCCGGCATCGATCGGATACTTGCGCGGGGTGCGCGCCTTGAGCTCTGTCACCAGCGGCTTCACGTCGCGCTGCTGCCGGAGGAACGGCAGCGAGAGGATCGCAACCGGACCGGCGAGCTGCGCCGCGCGGCCGTCGCGGGCGACGAACGCCACCCGGAAGGTCCCGCCCCGCTCCAGCTCGTCGGTGGTGCGCAGGTCCTCTCCCTCGGACTCGGGATAGATCCCGCTCGCCGCTTCCCGGAGGAACATCGCCCGCTGAGTCGAATCGAACGAGCGTGAGAACATGTCGCGGAGCGCGTTGCCGAACGAGCCGCCCACCGACATCTCCGCCCGCGCGGTGGCGAAGCCGGTGGTATCGAGCACGGCGGTAATCGTCAGATCGTTGGTGGCGCCGGTCGCATCCAGCTCGGGCGTCGTGACTTCCTCGGTGCGGCCGTCAGGGTGCACCACCAGCACGAACTGATTCTGATCGGCGACCGGGAGACCGCCCCATGGCACGTCACCCGCCGTCAGATCGACGAACATCCGCCCCGTCGGCCGCTCCACCACGGCGATGGCGTGATTGAACTGGGAGATGGTGGGCAGCTCGCGCTCGACGTCGCCACCCGCCGCGAGGAGCACCGGGTTGGCGGTGACGCCGAGGCGGGCCGCGAGGGTGATGAAGAGAGTGGCCTTGTCCTTACAGTCTCCGTAGCCGGTGGCGAGAACGTCCGCCGGCGTGCGCGGTTGATATCCTCCCATGCCGAGTGAGATCGCCACATAGCGCACGTCGCGCGCGACGTAGCGATGCACCGCCTTGAGGGAATCCTCGAGCGAGCGTGCTCCCGCCACCACGCCGGCCAGCTTCTGCTCGAGGGCGGGCGTCATGGCATAACGATCGCGCGCGAGACCGGCGTACCAGGCGCCGACATCCTGCCAGGTGGACCGGCCGCCGATGTCGATCGACATGTCCACGGCGTTGGAATCGGCCGCGAACGGCTCCGGCTCGATCTTGGGCACGTCCTGGGTGGCCCAGGTGATCGTCCGGCGCCCGTTCGCCTCGCGCGTGACGGGCTGGAAATTCAGATTGCGGGCCTTGATGCGCGGGTGAAGGTCGGCGGGCGTTTCGAGCATCAGCCGGGAGCGGCGCACCAGCACGCCGGGATTGACCCGCCACGCCGTGTAGAAATCGCCGGTGCGGAAGGGCTTGAGCTCCTCGATGGTGTAGCTGTAGTCCACCAGCGTCCCCGGACGAACGTTGGGCATCGACATCCGCCGCACCTTCCGCTCCACGTAGGAGGGATCGCCCATCGGGGCGGGCACGTCGGCGTCCTGGGAAATTCCCGGCTTGTCGCTGATCACGGTCCCGTCGGGCGCCACCACTTTGACCCAGTTCACCGTCAGCCGTTCGTGACCGGGCGCGAAACCGAACGAGAATTCCGCCCACCGCTCCACCGCGTCCTCTTTGAGGACCTGGATCACCTGCCGGTAGGTGCGGCTTCCCCTCCCATCCGGTTCGTACCGGACGACCCCGTCATCGAGCAGATAGACGAATGACTCCCGGGGGTACCTGGCCGAATCGACCGCAAGGGCGTAGATCGTGTCGGGCGCGACGCGCGCCGGAACGCGAACCGCCCCTGGTCCGGACACGAATCCGGCCAGAGGGGAGAGGACGAGCAGAAGAGCGGCGGCGCGCAGCAACGGAGAGCTCCGGTCGAGGAGCCGAAATCTACTTACGACTCCCCGGCCGGCGCGGCGGGCGGTCAATGCTGAAACGCCGACGAGAGCGGCTGAACGTCGCGGGGGCTCTCATTCCCGAAGAGCAGCCGTCCCTCGCGGAAGGAAGCACCCCGAAGCGTAAGGGCGAGGACTTCGCCCAGTTCCTCGACCGGAAACGCTTCAACCTTCGCCTTGATCGCCCCGGGAAGGTCCTCGAGGTCCGCCTCGTTCTCCTTCGGAATGACGATCCGGGTGATACCGGCCCGAACCGCGCCAAGGATCTTCTCCTTGAGCCCGCCGATCGGCATGACACGGCCGCGCAGGGTGATTTCACCCGTCATGGCGATGTCGTGCCGCGCCGGGCGGCCCGAAAGCGCAGAGATGAGCGCCGTCGCCATCGTGACACCGGCGGAGGGGCCGTCCTTGGGGATGGCGCCCGCCGGCACATGGATGTGGATGTCGCGGTCGAACATCTCGTCCGGAATCCGGAGCGCCGCCGCGTGGGAGCGCGCATAGGTCCAGGCGGCGCGCGCACTCTCTTTCATGACGTCGCCGAGCTGGCCGGTGAGGACCAGCTCGCCCTTGCCCCGCATCGTGGACGCTTCGACGAACATGATGTCGCCGCCCACCGGGGTGTAGTACATCCCGGTCGCGACGCCGATCGCGTCGTCGCCGGCAGCCTTTTCCGGATGCACCTTCGGCCGGCCCAGCAGGTCATCGATCATCCCCTCTTTGACCGCGACTTCCGTGGAGCCCTGTTCGGCGATCTGGCGCGCAAGCTTTCTGGACACCTTGCCGATCTCGCGCTCGAGCTGGCGGACGCCCGACTCGCGGGTGTAGCCGCCGATGATCTCCCGAAGGGCGTCGTCCTCGAAGGTCACCTTCCGGCCGGTGAGACCGTTCTCCTCCAGCTGCCTCGGGATGAGGTAGCGCCGGGCGATCTCGAGCTTTTCCTCTTCGACGTACCCGGAGAACTCCACCACTTCCATGCGGTCGAGCAACGGACCGGGAATGTTCTGGATGAAGTTCGCAGTGGCGATGAACAGCACCTCGCTCAGATCGAACGGCACCCCGAGGTAGTGATCGGTGAAGCTGTCGTTCTGCGCGGGATCGAGCACCTCGAGCAACCCCGCCGCCGGGTCGCCCTGGAAGGAAACGCCGAGCTTGTCCACTTCGTCGAGGAGGAAGACGGGATTCTTGGTGCCCGCCTGCTTCATCCCCTGGATGATCCGGCCCGGCATGGCGCCGACGTAGGTGCGGCGGTGCCCGCGGATGTCGGCCTCGTCGCGGGTTCCACCCAGCGAAATCCGCACGTACTTGCGGCCCATCGCGCGGGCAATCGACTTGGCGACGCTGGTCTTGCCGACGCCCGGCGGGCCGACGAAGAGGAGGATGGGACCCTTGGCGGACTGGGGGCTAGGGGTTGGGGGTTGGGGGTTGGGGACTGGGGACTCAGGGCTTTCAGCCGGGGCAGCCGCGGCCGCAGAGCTCTCATCAGTCGTCCCGCCATCCAGCCGTCCAGCCTCCTGCTTCAACTGCCGCACCGCGAGGAATTCGAGAATCCGGTCCTTCACGTCTCCCAGCGCGTAGTGGTCCGCCTCGAGAATCGCCGCGGCCTCCTTGAGATCGAGATGCTCGTCGCTGCGCACGCTCCAGGGGAGCTCGGCGATCGTCTCGAGATAGTTGCGGACGACCTGGGTCTCCATCGATTCGCGGCCGATCCGGGCCAGCCGGGCAAGCTCGCGGTCCACTTCCTTCCGCGCCTCGGGCGGAAGCGCCAGGCCTTCGAGTTTTTCCCGAAGCTCGTCGAGCTCGTCGGCGTCATCCTCTTCGCCGAGCTCCTTGCGGATCTGCTTCATCTGCTCGCGGAGGAACATCTCGCGCTGCCGCTCGCCCAGCTCTTCCTGGACCTGCGACTTGATGTCTTCCTGGGCATCGAGCACGGAAATCTGCCGCTGCACGTGCACGAGCACGCGGCGGAGCCGCTCCTCGACCGAGAGCGTCTCCAGCAGCGCCTGCCGCTGCTGATGCCCGATGTCGATGTAGCCGGCGACCAGGTCCGCAAAGCGGCCCGGGTCGCTCACACCATTCAGCACCTGCTGGACGACTTCTTCCGGCAATCCGGACTTCTGGCCGAGCTCGGCGGCCCGCTGCCGAACCTCGCGCCAGAGCCCCACGAACGCCGGGTCCTCGGTGTTGAGCGGAGGCATCTCTTCGGCTTCGCGAACGATCGCCTCGAGATAGCCGTTCTTCTCCGTGACGTGCATGACGATGCCGCGCCGCTCACCGTGGAGCAGGAGCTGCATCCCCGCCAGTCCGCGCTGCAGCTGGCCGACCTTGGCGATGGTGCCGATCATGTACAGCCCTTCGGATGACACCGCCTCGGTGTTCTCACGCTGGCACACCGCGAAGACCAGGTGCTCGGGGGCGGCGAGCGCCGACTCGATCGCGCGGACTGTCCCGGGCCGTCCCGCGCCGATGGAGGTGGTGACGCCGGGAAAGAGTACCACGTCGCGGAGGGGAAGCACCGGAAGCGTCAGTCGTTCACTCATTGGGATACCTCATTTTGTCCCATCAACCAGGCCATGTCGCGATGACCCAACCCGGAGTGGGCATTCGGTCCTGGGAGTGCATCGCGTATGCCACTTGGCCCCTCCTCACCAATGGGGGACGTATCGGTCCATCAAGAATAGACTTAGCTGGGTAAAAGATGAGACGTGAGAGGTGAGACGGGGCATCCTCTCCATGCCAAAACGGCCCGTCGAGCCGACTTGGCAGAGCCGAACAGGTGACGTTTCAACCTTTGAAACTCTTTCGTGTCGCACCTCCGTAGGAGGAACCGACCCGGGTTCCCGGTTGCCCCGGCGGCTGAAATCCAGCAAATTGGTAAGCTGTTGTACGAACGTCGTTTCTGAGGCGGGAATCAATTATCCATGGTCGGATGACCGGTCCAACCGACTTCGACGAGCGACCCCTCGCGCATCGCCTCAAAGAGGCGCTGGGCAACGAGTATACCATCGAGGGCGAAATCGGCCGCGGTGGGATGGGCGTCGTCTATCGGGCCCGCGATGAGCGGCTGCATCGCCGCGTCGCGGTCAAAGTGCTTCCCCCCGAGCTGGCCTTTCAGAAGGAAATCCGCGAGCGGTTCACCCGCGAGGCGCAGACTGCGGCCCGGCTGTCGCACCCGCACATCGTCCCGATCCATGATGTCGGCGAAGGCTCCGGCGTGGTCTACTTCATCATGGGCCTGGTCGAGGGCGAATCCCTGGGGGGGCGGCTCAAGCGGCGCGGCAAACTCCCCCCCGACGAGGTCCGCCGGATCATGAAGGAGACGGCGGATGCGCTCTCCGCCGCGCACGCCTTTTCGGTGATTCACCGGGACATCAAGCCCGACAATATCCTGCTCGAGGGCACCCGGGGCCGGGTGATGGTGACCGACTTCGGTATCGCGAAGGCGGTCTCCCAGGTGTCGGGGGCGACGCTGACCGGAGTCGGCATCGCCATCGGGACGCCGCAGTACATGAGTCCCGAACAGGCCGCGGGGGAGCGGGAGATCGATGGGCGGTCCGATCTCTATTCGCTCGGCGTCGTCGCGTACCAGATGACCAGCGGGCTGCTCCCGTTCAATGCCCCGACGGTGGCCGGGATTCTGATGAAGCAAATCACCGAGCCCGCGCCGATCCTGCACGAAACGATGGCCGGGGTGCCGGAGGACCTCTCGCTGGCCATCGCGCGATGCCTCGAGAAGGACCCGGAAAACCGCTGGCCCACCGCGGACGCGCTGCGTCGCGCGCTGGAGAGCCGCACCGTGTCGGGGTACCGTCCGACTCAGACGCAGGTTCGCGCCGCGCCGAGGAAGAGCACCACCGGGACGAGGCCCCGGCCCCAGTCGCCGCCGGACCGGCCGCACGCATTGCAAGCGTCTGGGGGACCGCTGGCGCCCCGGAGCCCGCGTCCGCTGGTCGCTGGAGGACGCAAGGGGGGAGGCCTCGCCGGGGGACAATACGTGCGCAACGAGCGGGGCGAGTGGATTCGCACCGGCGAAGGCGGCGAGCTGCCGGTACACGACACCGGCGAGCCACCCCTGGTGCAGAGGGTCCGCGCCCAGTTCGCCAAATGGGCGGCGGCGACCGGCGGCTGCTTCCTGCTCAACCTCGCCACCGGCATCACCGACGGGCCCTGGTTCCTCTTTGTCGCGGCGGGGTTCGGCTTTCCCTTGCTCAAGAGCTACTCGCAGCTCTGGCAGGCAGGCTACAGCTGGCGGGATGTGCTGAATCCCCCGCCAGCTGCCGATGCGATCGGTCTCTCGGGCGGCAAGGGCCGCAAGATGATCGGACCCCCGAAGGCGTCGGAGTACGGGACCTACTTCGACCGCATGAACCACATGCACGACGACCGCAAGAATATCCTGCGGATGATGCCGCAGCTCCCCGACGCAGACCGGAAGCAGCTCCCCGAGGTGATCGAGACCGCTGAAGCCCTCTACGAGCGGGCGGCGGATCTGGCCCGCACGCTCAACGAGATGGACCAGAGCCTCGGCGCCGGCAGTCAGGAGCGGATTCGGCTCCAGCTCGATGCCCTGGCGCTCCGGCCCGGCAGCGAGGAGCGGAACCGGCAAATCAGCATCCTGGAGCGGCAGGTCAAGACCGCCGCCGATCTCGCCGCCCGGCATGACGCCTTCGTGCAGCGCTTCGAATCGAGCGAGCTCGCGATGCGGAATCTCCGGCTCGATCTCATCAAGCTTCGCACCGGCGGCATCGGCGCGCTGAATGATGTGACCAGCGCCACCCAGCAGGCCCGCGCCATCTCCCGGGATGTCGAGAATCTCACCGCCGCCGCGAGCGAAATTCGCGAGGCGATGGGGTGACCGCAGCCGGCTCTCCGTTCGACAATCGACGCTATTGGGAATCCCGGCTCCGCGAGCACTATTCACTCGCGGGGGTGGGCTATTTGCGCCTGGGGCGGCGGTTCAATGAGTGGATGTATCGGGTGCGCGGCGAGGTGTTTGATCGGGTGGTGCAGGCAGCAGGCAGCAGGCAGCAGGCAGCAGGTTGGCGCGGGTCCAAAGTACTGGACGTCGGGGCCGGTACGGGGTTTTATGTAGATCGCTGGTTGCGGCTCGGGGCGGAGGTGACCGGGCTCGACCTGACCGAGGTCGCGGTGGATGAGCTGACCCGCTGCTTTCCCGCCGCGCGTTTCGTACGGGCGGATATCGGGAGGCCGCTCAATGAGGTGACGCTCGCGCCGGGATCGTTCGACGCCGTGTCGGCGTTCGACGTGCTCTTTCACCTCGTGGACGATGCCGCCTACGCCCGCGCCTTTCACAACATCGCCGCGCTGCTCCAGCCGGGGGGGTGGTTCCTCTGGTCGGACAATTTTCTCCGCCACCCCACCGAGCGCGTCACCCACCAGGTGAGCCGGTCGCTCCAGGAGAGCACGCGATGCCTGGAAGCCGCGGGATTCGCAGTGGTGGGCCGGGTTCCGATGTTCGTACTGATGAACTATCCGGCGGATACCACTTCACGGCTGGCGCGATGGGCCTGGACGGCGATGGTGGCGCCCGCCGCCCTCGGGGAGCCAATCGGCTGGGCGCTCGGTGCTGTGCTCTATCCACTGGAGCGCGCGCTGGTGCGGCGGCTGCGAGAGAGCCCGAGCACTGAGCTCATGGTCTGCAGGAAGCGGGAGTAGCGAGGAGCGAAGAGGGAACCACCCCCAACCCCTAGGGTAACACACTCGCGTAGAGCCCGTTGAACAAAAACTTGAACGTCCCGTGCGGCTGGGCGCGCTGGAGAATCTCGGGCCCGAACAGCAGCGCTCGCCCCTTGCCTACCCGCGCCTCGAGCGCGGCGACGCCGTGTTCGAGATGACTCTGCCCCCATGCCCAGCCGCTCCGGAGTGACTGCTTGCTGTCGTACCAGGCGAGGCTCGTGACGCCGGCTGCGGCCGCGTCCGGCCCCAGCTTGAACACCGGGCTGTCGTCGAAGAACACATCCGTATGCTCTTCCATTCCACTCACCAGCGGGTTGGCGACGTCGACGCGCGCCGAGAGCACCGACCCCGGAACGTAGAACCTGGTCCTCGGAAGCGGGGTGCCGTTCTCGGCGAGGTGATTCTCGACCGGGAGCTTGAGGAAAGCAGCCAGGTTGGTGGCGGAGCTCCCGATGGCGATCACGGTTCCGCCGTTCTCCAGAAACTCCCGGATCCTGGGCAGGGTCTTGTCCACCGTCACCCGGCCGAAATGCTCGCGGTACTCGGCGGGCAGATTGGCCGGAGGCGTGTCCGCCGCGCCCGCACCGCCGCCCCCGCCTCCCCGCGCGGCGTTCACCGCGCCGGGAATCGCGCCGGTCACGAACACCAGTACATCGAATTTCGCATTGAGATTGCCCGCGTCGAGCGCCGGCGCGTAGACGCGCTCGAAGGGAAACTCGAACTGCTCCAGAATCCAGCGGGTCCACCCCGACGGCATGGAGCCGCCGTAGACGTCCCACAGGCCCACCCGCGGCTCCCGGAGCCTGGCAAGGCTCGCCGCCGGTGCCTCCCCCGTCCCCTCGAAGCTCACTCCCAACTCCGCTGCGGCCTTCTCGAGATGAGCGCGGGTTGAACCGCGGGCGGCGATGTAAAAGCTGCCCGCCGGCCAGATCGTGCCGCCCACCACGAGGGGCGCGCGGAGGATCGAGACCTGCTCGCTTGCGGCAAGGAGCCGGTTGACCGCGATCACCGAGTTGTTCACCCGGCGACTGGCCAGGAAGAAGCTGCCTCCCCCCGTCGTCACCCCTCCCGGCAGCGGCGCCAGGCGTCCATAGGGGAGCTTCTCCAGGGGAGCGGTGAACGGCTCGAACACCCGGTCAAACTTCACCCCCATCTGATAGGCGAGGGTCCACCCCGCGATGTCGTACGGCGGAGTCGGCGGTGAGCCGGGGTAGGGAAAGACGTCCGGATGCACCTGCGGCTCGAACATGTCCATCACATGCGGCCGGAATGCCTGCGCAGTGAACACCACCAACGACCGCGCCGGGTATTCCTTTCCGGCTACGGTGAATGCACTGGTGGCGCGCTGGACGGTGATGCCGGTTTCGAGCAGTGCCGTCGCAAACTTCGCGGCAGTTGGAAAATCCGGTTGATCCGATGGAATGATGAAGCCGCGGGGATCTCGAATGTCCGGCGCATGCAGAGTGGCCCAGATGGCCGAGTCCGCGCTCGCACTTCGTCCACCGCCGCCGCCCCCACCGCCCCCACCACCCCCGGCCGGCGCGGGGAAGGCCGCGTTGACTTCGGCGATGCGCCGGGGATTGGCAGTCCAGTTATCCCGGCTGCCTCGATCGATCGATGCCTTCCCCATCGCGTACATGTTGAACAAGAGATTCTCGCGCATCCGCGAGGCGTAATCGAGGACGGCGCGGTCGAGCGAGATGGAGTAGTCCACCGATTGCCGGAAGTGCCATACCTGGGGAGCGACCGGCATGGCGATGTCGCCACCGGGAATCTGCCGCTGCGCCACGAACGGTATGCGTATCGGCGTCGGATTCCCGATCATCTCGGTGAGCATCGCGATGGTGTTGTGGAAGGTGGCGGTGTTCCGGATGCCGCCGTTCCACCAGCCGTCGTAGGGACCGCCGGAGCGCATGGTGGCGCCACCCTTGCCTTCGACGGCCAGGCGGGTATGCATGGCCGCCCCGAGCGACTGCAAACCAAGAATCAGGATCGGATCGAGGTTGAAGTTGTAGGGGTCGCGCAGCGGCGGGGAGTACACCACCGTGCCGGCGGGACCGCTCTGGTGGTGATTGTAAAGGATCTGGGGAAACCAGTCGCGGTACAGCGCACGATTGATGTTCTTCGTCTCCGCCTGCGTCGAGGTGAAAAACTCCCGGTTGTTGTCGTGCCCGATGTACTTCTGGTAGAGCCGCGGGAGCTGGGCCATCGACCTCTGCTGTGGCACCGGATTGCGCATGTACCAGTCGGCAACAAGGTCGTTGCCGTCCGGGTTGGCATGGACGAAAAGCACGACCACATCCTGCAGAAACCGCATCGTTTCGTCATCGGTGCGGCTCACCATCTGGTACACCATCTCGCCGAGCTGCTGGGCGCCAAGCACTTCGGTGGCGTGGAGGCCGCCGTCGATCCAGACGACCGCTTTGCCTTCCCTGGCCAGCACGCGCGCCTCGTCGTCGCTCAGCCCCTCGGCGTTCGCGAGGCGCCGGGAAATCTCCTGGTAGCGGGCGAGGTCTCGATGATTCTCCGGCGACGTGACGATGGCCATCAGGTGCGGCCGCCCCTCCGCCGTCTTCCCCATTTCGCGAATCACGATGCGATTCGATTCGCGCGCCAGCTTGCGCCAGTAGTCGGAGATCTGCGTGTAGTTGGCGAGGAAGTAGTCGTCGCCGAAGTTGGCGCCGAATTCTTCGCTGGGGGTGGTGATACGGCCCTGCGAGGGGAGCGCGAATGGCGTGGTGACAGCCAGCGCCGCGGCGAGCATCGCGACGCTCTTTCGAAGTGCGGGCATGCTACCTCATGGTCAGAATCGGAGTATCGCCTCCATCGCTTCGCGAATTCCCTCGCTCTGCGGCAGAATCACGTCTTCCAGCTCCGGTGCATAGGCGACGAAGGTATCGGTCGAAGCCACCCGCTTCACCGGCGCATCGAGCCAGGCGAATGCCTCGTCGGCGATCCGCGCCGCGATTTCGGCGCCGTATCCCCAGGACAATGAGTCCTCGTACGCCACGATGACCCGGCTGGTCTTCCGCACCGAGGCATACACCGTCTCCCAATCGACCGGAGAGAGGCTCCGCAGATCAATCACCTCGACACTGGCGCCGGTCCTTCCTTCCAGCTCCTTGGCGGCGACCAGCGTCCGCTGCACCACCGCGCCGTAGGTCACGACGGTGAGATCGGTCCCCTCGCGGACCACCTTCGCTTTGCCGAAGGGGATCATGAAGTTCGGGCCGGGGTTGGGCGCCTTGTTGTAGGTCTGCCGGTAGAGATGCTTGTGCTCCAGGAATATCACCGGGTCTTCGCACCGGATCGCGGTGCGCAGCAGGCCATTGGCGTCGAGCGCCGTCGCGGGACAGATCACCCGGAGCCCCGGGACCGAGGTGAATACCGAGGCGCCGGTCTGGGAATGATACGGCGCGCCCCCCTTGAGGTACCCGCCGTAGGTCACCCGAATCACCACCGGCGCGGCGAAGGCGTTGTTGGACCGCCAGCGCAGAATCGCGAGCTCGTCGCGGATCTGCATGTACGCCGGCCAGATGTAATCGAAGAACTGGATCTCAACCACCGGCTTGAGCCCGCGGGTGGCGAGCCCGATCGCCCGCCCGACGATGTTCGCTTCGGCCAGCGGCGAGTTGTACACCCGGTTCCCGCCGAACTTCTGCTGCAGCCCCCACGTCACCTTGAAGACGCCGCCCTTCCCCTTCACTTGGCCGAGATAGTCCTCCCGGCTGACGTCCGCCACATCCTCGCCGAAGACGAGGATGCGCGGATCCCGTGTCATCTCGTCCTTCATGCACACATTGAGGAGATCCACCATGGTGGTGGGGTCGCCGGAAAATCGCGGATCGTCCTCGGTGTCGAACTGCTCCGACGTGGGGTCCACATCGGGGGAATAGACGTATTGGTAGATCGTATCGGTGGACGGCTGGGGCGACGCAAGCGCCGTATCGGTCGCGATCTGCACTTCCTCCTGAACCTGGGCGCGGATCCGTTCGATCTCCGCCTCGGTGGCAATCCCCTGCTCCACCAAGTGAATCGGGAACCGCACCACCGGGTCGCGCGCCGCATCGGCGTCGCGCTCGGTCGTGGGACGGTAGTGGACCTCGTCGTCCGACAGAGAATGGCTGTAGGGACGAATCACCTTGGCGTGCACCAGCGCCGGCCCCTTGCGGGCGCGGGCGTAGTCCACCGCGCGGCTCAGTACATCGTAGGAGGCAAGCGGATCGCAGCCGTCCACCTCGAGAATGAGCAGGCCGGGAAACCCCGTCACCAGTTTCGAGATCGAGCCGCCGGGCGTATTGACCTCGACCGGAACGGAGATCGCGTAGCCATTGTCCTCGATGAGATAGACGACGGGGAGCTTGAGATTGCAGGCGGTGCTGAGCGACTCCCAGAACTCGCCTTCGCTGGTGGTGCCGTCTCCCGAAGAAACGAAGACGACCTCGTCTCCCTCGATGCGCTCGTCGCGATCGGGAATGTCGGTGTTCTGAGAGTAGCGGAGCCAGGCTTCCGCGCATCCGACGGCCTGGAGGAACTGGGTACCGGTCGGGCTCGACGACGAGACGATGTTGAGGTCTTTGTGCCCCCAGTGGGAGGGCATCTGACGGCCGCCCGAGTTCGGGTCGTCGGCTGAGGCGACCGCCGAGAGCAGCTGCTCCGTCGCGGTCATCCCGAGACCGAGACAGAGGGCCCGATCGCGGTAGTAGGTGTAAAACCAGTCATAGGCGGTGCGAAACACCCGTGCGGCGGCCACCAGGACGGCCTCGTGCCCGGCGCCGGAGATCTGGAAGAAAATCTTGTTCTGGCGTTTGAGCTGGATCTCCTTGTCGTCGAGGCTCCGGGAGAGGAGCATCAGACGGAACATGTCGAGGAGATCGGCTTTTTCGAGCCGGGCGCTTGGGCGCGCGCGGGTCGATGGGGCGGGGCGAGTGGCCATTGGCGAGAGGTTAGGGTCCAGGGAGCTAGGGAGCTAGGGAGCTATGGCTGACCCTAAAGATAGCGGGCCGGTCACCCTGAGGGAGTGAAACGACCGAAGGGGCCCATCGCAAGGTCGAGATCGGCCCCTTCGCTCCGCTCAGGGTGACAATCTGCGCGACAGGGTGACACTCCGTGCGCCTAATGCCTGCGTGCGTACGCGATCCCGTCCGGCCTCGCGCCCAGCGAAAACGACGCAAGGATCGATGGCAGGCTTCCTCTACGGCGCCGGCGCGGCGGCAGTTTCCCAGATGATCCGGCCGCCGGAGACGGTGAGCTGCACCCGGGCCTGTGTGATGCTGTCCGGTGCGATGCGGGTCAGCTCGCGGTCGAAGACCACGAAATCGGCGCGATAGCCGGCCTTGAGGACGCCGCGGGTGTTCTCGGCGAACACCCCGTAGGCATTGCTCGAGGTGTAGGCCCGGAGCGCCTCTTCGAGCGTGATCTTCTCCTCGGGAACCCATCCCCCCGGATTCCGTCCGTCGAGGGTCTGCCGGGTGACGGCCGCCTGAAGGCCGACCCGCGGATCGAGGGGAGCGACGGACCAGTCGGAGCCGAACGCGAGCCGGGCTCCCGCATCGAGCAGCGAGCGGAAGGCATAAGTGGTCCGAATCAGCTCCGGCCTGATGCGCTTGGCCGCCCAGCGGCCGTCATCCGCCGCATGATACGGCTGCATCGAGGGGATGACGCCGAGCGCCGCGAAGCGCGGAATGTCGGCGGCGCGCAGGTGCTGGGCATGCTCGATCCGGAAGCGCCGGTCGCGCGGACCGTGCGCCTTCGCGACGCTGTCGAAGATGCCGAGCAGGAGCGCGTTGGCCCGGTCGCCGATGGCGTGGACGACGACCTGCAGCCCCGCGGAATCGGCGCCGCCGATCCATTGGCGCAGAGAATCTTCCGGGGTGGTGAAGAGCCCACGCGTTGTGGGTGCATCGAGGTACGGCTCGAACATCAGCGCCGTCGTCGAACCGAGCGAGCCATCCACGAATCCCTTCACCCCCGCGGTCCGGATCCAGTCGTCGCCCGCTCCCGCGGCGCGGAACGTATCCGCCATGGAGCGCCAGTTGGCGAGCGCGACATAGTTGGAGACGCGCAGGGTCAGGACTCCGCGCGCACGCGCGCGATGCAGCGCGGCGATCTCGTCCCATCCGGTGCTCACGCTGGCGACGGCGGTGACACCGAGCGACGCCGCATGGCGCATCGCGCGGGCTAGCGCCGAGTCGAGCTGCGCCGCGGAGGGATTCGGAACGGCGGCGTAAAGCGGCCCCATCGCCTCGTCCTTGAAGACGCCGGTGAGCTCGCCGTCGCGCCGCCGCACGATCGAGCCGCCTGGAATCTCCGGCGCCGAGCGGTCGAGGTGCGCGGCTGCGAGCGCCCGGGTATTGGCGAGCGCCATGTGGCCGTCGAGACGGTTGATGAAAACCGGATTCTCCAGAGTCACCGAGTCGATCCAGGCGCGGTCGGGCAACGGTGTGCCGGCCCAGCGCTCGTGATCCCAGTCGCCGCCCAGGATCCACTCTCCCGGCCGCAACGTCGCGGCAAACGCCTTGATACGGCGGGTGAACTCCTCCGGCGAATCGGCATCGCGCAAATCGACGCTGGCGAGCTGGAATCCGCCGGAGAAGAGATGGACGTGATCGTCCATGAATCCCGGGGTGACGAACGCCCCCGGGGAAAGCCGGCGGGTGGCGGAGCCCACATAGGAGGAGAGCATGGCACTGTCGCCGACGGCGAGGATGGTGTCGCCTCGGGTGGCGATTCCTGCGGCCCAAGGATTGGCACTGTCTCCCGTCCAGACCCTGCCGTAGACGATGAGGTCCGCCCTGGGCGAGGACGAGCAGGAGATGGCGAAGGCGAGCAATACGACGGAGAGGAGTCGGGGCATGGCGGAAACCTATCGCCAGACCCAGAGCGTGGCCAGCGACTGCAGACGCGTTAGGGCTTCCCGCGGGCGAGCCGTCGGAGTGCCTCGAGCTTCTCGAGGGCGCTGGTGCCTTTGGTCCCGGCGGCTGGGGCCACGGCAAAGAGGTCGCGGATGTCCAGCAGAATCTCGAGCATCAGCTGGTCTCGCATGTAACTGTTTTCGAGGTCGGCCATCCTTCGGTCATCGGTCGCCTCCTTGGCGCGGTCGAAGGACTCGCGGTAGATGGTTTCCAGATTGCCGAGGATCTTGTCGCGGGGGCGCATGGGCACGGGGTAGGGAGTTGGGGAGCTAGGGAGCTAGGGAGCTAGGGGAATTATACTTCCGTGGCTCCCTAACTCCCTAATTCCCTAACTCCCCAGCTCCCTGCGATATGCTTACCGGCAAACGCATACTCTTCTTCGCCGCCGCGCTCTATGAAGATCTCGAGCTCTGGTATCCCAAGATCCGACTCGAGGAAGAGGGCGCGGTCTGCGTGGTCGCCGGCCTCGGCGAAAAGACCTACGCAGGAAAACATGGCTATCCCGTAACACCCGATGCCACGGTGGACGAGATTTCGGCGAAGGATTTCGACGCCCTGGTGATTCCCGGGGGATTCGCCCCCGACAAGTTGCGCCGCTCGCCGAAGGTGCTGCAGCTCACCCGCGATTTCCACAACGCCGGCAAGCCGGTTGCTTTCATCTGCCACGCCGGGTGGGTCCCGATCTCCGCGGGGATCGTTCGGGGCAAGCGCGGTACCAGCGTGGATGCGATCAAGGATGATCTCGTGAACGCGGGAATGCTCTGGGAGGACGCCCCCGTCGTGGTGGACGGCAACCTCATCACCAGCCGGCGGCCGGGTGACCTTCCGCACTTCGCGAAGGCGATCATCAAGGCTTTGAGGGGTCCCTGACAGATGTCTCTCGCGGACTCACAGCAGCGCGTCGACGCCTGGATCTCCCGATTCAAGGAGGGCTACTTCCATCCTCTGACGAACATGGCGCGCCTCACCGAGGAGGTGGGCGAGCTGGCGCGGGAGATCAATCACCGCTACGGCGAAAAGACGAAGAAGCCGGACGAACCCGCCGGCGACATGCCGATGGAGCTCGCCGATATCCTGTTCGTGCTGATCTGTATCGCGAACCGGGAAGGAATCGATTTGCAGGCGGCGTTCGACCGGATGATGGACAAGGTGGACAAGCGCGACACCAGCCGGTGGACGCTGAAGAACGGCGAAGGCGGCTGATCTACTCAGCGCGCAGCGCGATCAGAGGATCGACCCGGGTGGCTCTTCGCGCCGGGAAGTAGGCCGCTACCAGCGCCACGATCAGCGTCACCATCACCGCACCTGCGAGCGTCGTCGGGTCGCCGGGTTTGAGCTCGAAGAGCAGGCTGCCCGCCAGACGGCCCAGCGCGAGCGCACCGGCCACCCCCACCATCAGTCCCGCAACGACCGGGCGAGCCGCGCGCCCGACTCCATTCCAGGTAATCGCGTTGGGCGGAGCTCCCACCGCGATCCGGAGGCCGATCTCGCGGGTACGCTGCGCCACGGCGAACCCCACGACCGCCGTGATGCCCGCTGCCGAGAGCAGCAGCGCGATGGCGGCAAAGAGTCCGAGCAGGACCGATCGGATCCGTGGCAGCGCCAGGCTCTCACGAACGATTCCGGCCCACGCTTTCCCGGTGAACGGCAAACTCCGGTCCAGCGCGGCGAGCCTGCTCTTGAGATCGGCGAGGGCCGCCGCCACAGGCTGGCTCGAGTGCACCACGACCGTCAACGGCCACCCCGATTCGCGTTGCCGATAGCTGTAGTAGATCGCGGGCGCAGGCTCATTCGCGAGCCCGTCCTGCCGAGTGTCCCCGACCACTCCGACGATTGCGGCCCACGGATCTTCGCTCGAGTCCATTCCCGGAAACCGCACCCGTCGGCCCAGCGGATCTCCGGAGCCAAGGTGCTTCCGCACGAAGGCTTCGTTGACCACCGCGACGTAAGGTGACCCCGCCGCGTCGGACTCCTGAAACTCCCTGCCCTTCTTCAGCGGGATCTCGAGAGTGCGAAAATAGTGGGGGCTCACAATCCGGAATTCGGAGACCGCGGGTGGCCCTCCGGTGGCGGAAGGAGTGCCTTCGACCTGCGCACTGCCGTTCGGGCTGTCGGACCAGAGCGGTAGCGCGCTCGTCGCCCCGACGGCAATGGCGCCGGGAAGGGCTCTGAGTTCCGCCAGGAGCCGATCATAGGCCTGGGTCACCGCCAGCGGCGTGGGCGTGGGAGATCCGGGGCCGGTCCGAAGCGGCACCAGCATCGCGGCCCGATCGGTGACGGCAAATCCGGGGTCTACGCCGGAGAGCTGGAGGAGGCTCCGTCCCAACAGCCCCGCGCCGGTCACCAGCACGACCGCCAGCGCCACTTCGGCTCCCATAAGTGTATCGATGAGGCGGCGGCTCGAGCGGCCCGCGGTTCCTCCCCGCGAAACTGTGAACTCCATGAGGCCGCCGCTCGCCCGCCACGCGGGAACCAGCGACGACGCGAGGCCCACCAGCACGGCGAGCGCCAGGGCGAAGCCCGCCACACGCCGGTCGAGCGGCAGGTCATTTACGAAGGGCAGCATGCGGCCGATCCAGCGGCCCAGCAATCCGCGAAGGGCGCCGGCGAGGAGCAGACCGGCGGCGCCGCCGGCCAGCGTGATCAGGAGGTTCTCGGCGGCGAAGCGCCGGATGATGTCGGCGCGGCGGGCGCCCAGCGCCAGACAGACTCCGACCTCACCCTGGCGGCGCACCGCCCTGGCCAGCGTCAAGTTGGTGAGATTTACGGCAGCGATGAGCAGCACCAGCAGCACCGCGCCTTGCAGGAGCAGCAGCACTTTCCGGCTGTCCCCGATCAGCTGATCGCGGAATGGGACAACCAACGCGCCGGCGGCGATGAAATCGTCTCCGCCCTTTTCACTCTCGACCAGGCGGCGGGTTAGGACGCTCAGATCGCGCTGGGCCACCTCGGAAGGAACCGCAGGAGCCAGCCGGGCGACCACCCTCCAGTTGTGGGCGGTGCGGCTGGTTCCATCGTTGTGTGGCTCCGCGGGACGCCAGACCATAGCGCCGCTCGGGAAGTCGAAGGCCCTCGGCATGATGCCGACCACCGTGACCGGCACCCCATCGAGCCTGATGCTCCTGCCGACCAGCGCGGGATCCGCTCCGAATCGCCGGCGCCAGAGGCCTTCGCCGAGCACCACGACCGGCGGCCCGCCCTGCCGGGCCTCCTCCTCGCTGAACCAGCGACCCGCGAGCGGCGCCAGGCCCAGCACCGCCGCAAAGGGACGGGAGACCAACGCTCCTCTCAGGTATTCGGGCTCTCCGGCATCCGAGAGGATGACCTGCCTCACCCCGAAGTACCCGAGCTTGGGAAAGAGTCTGGTTTCGGCCCCCCAGTCAGTGGCATTGGGACCGGCCACAGCCATGCGGCCTCCCGACTTGGACATTTCCCAGAGATAGACCATGCGATCGGCGTCGGGATAGGCAAAGGGCCGGAGAAAGGCGGCGTTCAGCACGGTGAACATCGCCGTGGCGGCGCCAATGCCGAGTGCCACGATCACCACGCCGCCGAGCGCAAACCCCGGCTGCCGGAGGAGCGACCGAAAGGCGATCCGGATGTCCTGCATCAGCCGCTGCATGGATTCATTTCTTCGAGTTTCGCGGCGGGCGCGAGCGTCGATGGCGTGAACTGTCCTCCCGATCGCGCGTCGGTCGCCGAAGCGGCGCTCCGCTTCCCGACGCGCGGCGGCCGGTTCCATTCCTTCCGCGACCAGCTCCTCCGTCAGCAAGTCGAGATGCAGCGCGAGCTCCTCGACCAGCTCGTCGGCGTGGGTCGCGCGGCCCGTGGCGAGGCGAAAGAGGCGATCGCGCAGACGCGGCATCATCGGCTCACTCGATTCGAGCGGCCAGCCGCGAGGCGGAAGAGCCGGCGCAGTCCCGGAAGTTGGCTCATGATGAGGCGCGCGCCGCCGCCGTGATCTTGGAGACCGCGCTCACGTAACGCGTCCAGCTGGTTTCCTCTCGGCGCAGCTGATCGCGGCCGAGACGGGTGATCTCGTAGTATTTCGCCCGCCGGTTGTTCTCCGTCACCCCCCAGTCCGATTCGATCCAGCCCCGGCGCTCCATGCGGTGGAGCGCGGGGTACAGCGCGCCTTCTTCGATCTCGAGGGCGTCATCCGTGGCGTTGCGAATCCACCGTCCGACCGCAAAGCCGTGCATCGACCCCCACGAGAGGGTTTTGAGGACCAGGAATTCCAGGGTGCCCTGGAGGAGATTGACGGAGTGAACGGGCATGGGGCTCACCTAAACGATTTAGGTCTAAGCTATGCCCGTTCACCTAAACCGTCAAGGGGAGAAGATCGGGGCTACTCCCAGTCGCGCGGCGCGTCGCGAAGCTCGGCGAGCAGCGTCAAATAGCTCGCGTACCGTGCCTGCGCGATGCGGCCCGCGTCGACAGCCGCGCGCACGGCGCAGCCCGGCTCGCCCCGGTGGGTGCAGTCGGCAAATTTGCAACGATCGATTTCCTCCCGCATTTCCGGGAAGCAGCGTGCCAGCTCCCGGGGCTCGATGCCCCAGAGTCCGACTTCGCTGAAGCCGGGCGTATCCACCAGCCATCCTCCTCCCGGCAGCGGCACGAGCACCGCGGCGACGGTCGTGTTCTTGCCCCGCCGGTTCTTCTCACTCACATCCCGGGTGCGGAGGCGGAGTCCCGGCTGTAGCTTGTTGAGGATGGTGGATTTGCCGACGCCGGATGCGCCGGTGAGGAGCGATTCCTTGCCGTGCAATATGGCAAACAGCGATTCGAGTCCGAGTCCGGAGTGCGCACTCACGGGGTAGACCTCGTACCCGGCCTTCCGGTACGTCGCGGTGAGCTCTTCGGCCGGCGCGAGTTCGCACTTGTTGATGACGATGGCGACCGCGATCTCGTTCGCCTCGGCGATGGCGCAGAGCCGGTCCATGAGCTGCGGAACCGGATCGGGATCGGCTGCGGCGGTGACCACGAAGACCCGGTCGAGGTTCGCAGCGACGGGACGATTGGCCCGGCCCGACGGAGTGCGGCGCTCCAGCAGATTCCGCCGCGGGGCCACTCCGGCAATGCCGAATGTTCCTTGCGCATCGCCCGCATCGAGGGTGACCCGGTCGCCGACGACGACCCGGTCGTAGCGGTCGCGCTTGGCCTTGCCCCGGAGCACCGCGGAGACTTCCCCGCGCTCCGTGGCCACGCGGAAGGTTCCCCCCGCGCGCTCCAGCACGAGCCCGGTGAGCTCGCTCACCATTCCCCCGGCTGTGCGGCGATCGCCTCGTCAAGCGCGGCCTTTACGTCGTACAGGGAGAAGGCCTTCAGTCGCTCCTCGGCTTTCGCCGGCGTCTTGCCCGATGCGAGCGGTCCCGATTCGACATGGCCCGCTGGCGCATCTCCCGCCGGGGTCCAGCGCACAAAGAGAAGCGAGGCACCGTAGCGCCCGCGGGCGTCGGGCTCGTCATCCACCCAGATGGCCACCGAATAGGCGTGACCATCGCTGCCTCCAAACGCGGAAGCGCGCTCGTGCCGGGCCATGTAGCCGCCAAGGGTCAGCTCGGGATCGAGTTGCGAGATACGCCCTCCCGAATCATGCTGCCGAGAATGAAGGCGATGTTGGCCGGACGCTCCGCGAGGCGACGCATGAGATAGGGATACCACTGGGTGCCGAAGGGCACGTACACCCGCACGTTCCATCCGGCCGAGCGGAGCTGATCCTGCAGATCGCGCCGGACGCCATAGAGCATCTGGAACTCGAACCGCTCCCGCCCGATCCCGTTCGACTCCGCGAATCGCTCCGCATGGCGGATGAGACGCTCGTCATGCGTCGCGATCCCGGGCAAGTTCCCCGATGACAGCAGACGCTCCATCAGGCGCTGATAGTGCGCGTCGACGTCCGCCTTGTCGGGATAGGCCACCGTCGCCGGCTCGAGATAGGCGCCCTTGCAGAGCCGGACCCGAGCGGAGCGGGTTATGAGGCACTCGATATCCTCGGTGGAGCGACGAAGGGCGGCCTGGATGACCACCCCCACTCCTGCGCCGTAGCCCGGATGGAGCCGCTCGAAGAGGTCGAGCGTGCGCTCGGTGTAGTCCGAGGACTCCATGTCGAGGCGTACGAACCCGCCCAGCGCGCCGGCGCGATCGAGGATGCGCCGGAGGTTGCGCTCACAGAGCGCTGGGTCGAGATCGAGTCCCATCTGGGTGGGTTTGACCGAGACGTTCACCTCCACGTGCGCCGCGGCCATGCGATCGAGAAGGGTGAGGTAGTCGGCCGCGGCAGCTTCGGCGGTCGAGGCGACGGTCACGCTCTCCCCGAGGGCGTCGAGCGAGGTGCTGATGCGCTTTGCCTTGAGCGCGACCGCGGCGGCGACCGCGCTGTCCGGCGTCTCTCCCGCGACGAAGCGGGAGGCGAAAGAGCGCGCCAGCCGGTTTTTGCGAACGAAGCTCCAGACGTGGGGCTGAGTCGACAACCAAAGGATGCTCTTCCGCAGAATCAACGCGACCTCCGCAGACGGAGCCGAGCGATGCATCCGCGGCGGTCGGTCCGGTTGTGCAAGGTGAGCCCGCCGCCGTGCGCTTCGGCCACCTGGCGGGAAAACACCAGGCCAATGCCAGAGCCGTTCGGCTTGGTCGTGAAAAAGGGAACGAAGAGATTGGACATCGCCTGGAGCCCGGGCCCTTCGTCGCGCACCTCGACTTCCACCACGTCGTCCTCCACCGTCCAAGTGACTTCGGCGCCTCCTCCGGTTTCCCGAGCCGCTTCGGCGGCATTCTTCAGGAGGTTGATGAGCAGCTGGTCGAGCTGATCGCCGTCCGCCTGAATCGACACCGGGGGCCCCTCGACGAGACGGACCGGGGAATGGCCCTCGAGCCGCACCGACCGGCGCACCCAGTCCCTGACGTCGAGAGGGGCGAGGGTCGGCGGGGGAAGTTTCGCGAGTCGCGCGTATGTCGCCATGAAGCGGTTGAGGGCTTCCGAGCGTGCTTCGATGACGTCGAGCCCTTTGCGGAGATCATCCTCCCAGTCGGGCGGCCGCGGGGCACGATCGAGCAGCGTCGTCATCGTTGCCGCGAGCGACTTGATCGGCGCGAGCGAATTGTTGATCTCATGAGAAAGAACCCGAACCAGCCGCTGCCAGACCTCCCGCTCTTCGGCACGGAGCACTCGGCTGATGTCGGCCAGCACCACCATCTCGAGTGGCAAGCCGCTCTGGCGGAAGGGACGCCGGCGGACTTCCCACTTTCCGGTGCCCGCGCCGGGCACGACCATCTCGAGAATTCGTGGCGTGTCTCCCTCGAGCGTCTGTTCGAGGCCGAGCTGGGCGGCGGTGCGTCCGATGAGCCGCTCGATCGGGTGGCCAAGGAGCCGCTCGCCGGCGCGGTTGGCAAGGCGCAGCGCGCTGCCGGAGTCGAAAGCGAAGACGGCGACATCGATTTCCTCCATCACGCGGCGGAGCAGCGCATCGGCCTCAAGCGCGCCGAGCCGCTGCTCCTTCAGCGTCTCCTGCAGGGCGTTGACTTCTCGCCGGACGGCGCCGAGAACGTCTTCGGTCTCTTCTTGACGGGCTCGCAGCGTGAAATGCCCCTCGCGAAGCCCGGCGAGGAGATTGGCGATGACCTGCAGCGGCCGGATGACGCGGAGCTGGGCGGCGCGCGCCGCGACCAGCCAGAGAATGACGAGGCCGCCGAGGATGGTGCCGCGCAGGAGACCGGAGGATGGGACCAGCCAGAGGAGTATCGCCGCCGTGACCAGCGCGGGGAGGCCGGCAAGGAGCGCCAACAGCAGGATTTTTCGGTCGTGCGCGAGGGGCATGGCAAATAGTAACCTGTGACCGGTGACCGGTGACCGGTTCGCCTCACAAGTCACAGGTTACAGGTCACAGGTCACAGGTTACAGGTTACCGCTCACAACCCGTAGCGCTGCAACCTCCGATACAGCGCGCTGCGGGAGAGTCCCAGCGCCTTCGCGGCGAAGCTGACGTTGCCGTCGTGACGGGCCAGCGCCTCGCGGATCGTTTCGCGCTCGAGGTCTTCGAGATTCATCGGCGACGTGGCCGGGAGACCGGCGCGCGCGGCGGGTTGTGCCAGCGAGAAATCGGCGGTGTCCAGATTGTCCAGCCGGGCAAGGAGCACTGCGCGCTCGACGGCGTGATCGAGCTCGCGGACGTTGCCGGGCCAGTCGTAAGAACGGAGGAGATACGCGGCTTCGTCGGAGATGCCGGCCCGCTGCTTCCCGTAGCGCGCCGCGTGGTGGCGAAGGAAATACTGAGCCAGGGGGAGAATGTCCTCCCGGCGCTCCCGGAGCGGCGGGAGATGCAGCTCGATGGTGTTGAGGCGGAAGAGGAGATCTTCGCGGAAGCGTCCCGCCGCGACTTCGGCGCGCAGATCGGCGTTGGTGGCGGCGATGAGGCGGACGTCGACCCGCCGGGTCTGCGAGGAGCCGACCCGCTCGAGCTCACCGGTCTGGAGAATGCGCAGGAGACGGGACTGCTGCGCCAGGCTGATGTTGGCGATCTCGTCGAGGAAGAGGGTGCCGCCATCGGCGAGCTCGAACCGTCCGGCGCGATCGGTCCTGGCGTCGGTGAAGGCGCCGCGCACGTGGCCGAAGAGCTCACTCTCGAACACCCCCTCCGAGAGCCCGCCGACGTTGACGACGACCATCGAGCGGTCCCGGCGGCGGCTGGCAGCGTGGATCCAGCGGGCCACGACCTCCTTTCCGGTGCCGTGTTCGCCGGTCACCAGGATGTTGGCATCGCTGGGCGCGACCCGCTCCATGAGCTCGAGGACCGGCCGCATGGCGGGCGATTCGGCGACGAGGTCGGGCAATCCGGTGCGCCGGAGCAGCTGGTTCTCCTGCTCCAACCGCTGGGAGACTCGGAGGGCGCGCGCCAGCTCCACCTGGGTGCGGAGGGTGGTGAGCAGCCGGGTGTTGTCCCAGGGCTTTTCGATAAAGTCGCGGGCGCCGAGTCGCATCGCCTCCACCGCCTTGTCGACGCTGCCCCAGGCGGTCATGACGATGACCGGGAGGGTGGGATCGAGGGTGCGCAGGCGGGAGAGGAGGTCGAGGCCTTCGCGGCCGGAGGTGGTGTCGCGGGTGTAGTTGAGGTCGATCAGCGCGGCGTCGGCCTGCTCGCGCTCCAGCAGCGCCATGACCCCCTCGGGGACATGCGCGGTGACGGTGCGGTACCCCTCGGCCTTGAGGAGGAGGCGGAGGGCTTCGACGACGTCGGTTTGATCGTCAGCGATGAGGATGAGGGGTTGAGGCAAGGGAGCCAGGGAGCCAGGGAGCCAGGGAGCCAGAATCTACGCGCGCAGGCGTCGCAGCAGCGTCGAGAGCATTCGACCTACCTCCACCGTCAGCAATCTTGCCTCGCCGAGAAATTCCGCCGAGAGGTACCCCAATCGCACTGATAACTCGAGGTGGGTCTCGAGCTCGGCGAGACTCCCGGAGGCAATGGAGACATGCCGGCGAAAATCTCCCCGGCTGTGCCGCTCATGTCCTTCTGCGATGTTTGCTGGGACCGACACCGCAGAACGCTGAAGCTGCACCGCGAGACCGAATCGCTCCCTGGAGGGAAACGATTCCGTCAGACGATAGGCAGTCATCGCCAGATCCATCGACTTCTGCCACACAATCAAGTCCCGGTAGTTCTGGATTGCCACAGGAAGCCTCGGAATGGGGATCTCCAAGTCATGCCCCCAAGCCTCAACCAGCTATCAAATCTCCGGCTCCCCGGCTCCCTGACTCCCCGGCTCCCTACTCCTTAACCAACCACCCATCCTTCACCTGTACGATCCGGTTGCTGTAGCGCGCATTCTCTTCCGAGTGGGTCACCTGCACGATGGTGGTGCCCTCGCGATTGAGTCCCCGGAACAGCTCCATGATTTCCCGCGCTTGCGCCGAGTGGAGATTGCCGGTGGGCTCGTCGGCGAGAATCAGGCGCGGCTTGGCAACTACCGCGCGCGCGACACCTACCAGCTGCTGCTGGCCGCCGGAGAGCTGATTCGGGTACAGATCCTTCTTCCCGACGATCTGGAACCGGTCGAGGATATCCGCGACCATCGCCTGCCGCTCGCCCTTGGGCACGTCGCGATAGGACAACGGCGTCTCGATGTTCTCGTAGACAGTGAGATCGTCGATCAGGTGATACTGCTGGAACACGAACCCGATGTACTGCCGGTTGAGCTCGGCCCGCTGCTTGGGCTTCAACTGGTGCACCGGGTGATCCATGAAGTCAAAGGCCCCGGTCCACCCCGCGTCGAGCATCCCGAGAATCCCGAGCAGCGTCGACTTGCCCGCACCGCTCGGTCCCATCACCGTGACGAATTCGCCCTCACCGATCGTCAGGTCGATCTGGCGCAGCACCCAGGTCCTGGTGGGGCCGGTCTGGTAGAATTTTTCCAGGTTGGCGAGCTGGATCATTTGACCTCAGGGAGTATCGACGAGCGAAGCGCGAAGAGGGAGGGTACCGCCGCCTCCGACGGCAGACAACCCCTCCTCGCTGAAGCCTACTCGCTTCGCAACGCGATGATGGGATCAACTCGAGCAGCCCGACGCGCCGGCACGATCGTCGCCCCGGCCGCCACGACGGCGAGCAGCAGCGTGAGCGCGCCGAAGGTCGCCGGATCCGCCGGGCTCAGGCCGAAGAGCTGGCTTCGGAGCAGGAAGCCCGCTCCAAGCGACAGCACGCCCCCCACTACGAGCCCGATCGCGGTGAGCCGGAGCCCCTGGCGCAGCACCATACGGGTTACGCCTCGCGCATCGGCGCCGAGCGCCAGGCGGACCCCGATTTCCCTGGTGCGCTGGCTCACCGAGTACGACATCACGCCATACAGGCCGATCGCCGCGAGAAGCAGTGCCACTCCGCCGAAGAGTGCCAGCATGCGCGATCCCATCCGCTGACCGATCGTGGCGGGGATGATCTGCTCGCCCATGGTGCGCGGATCGAGGAACGGAAGGGTGGCCTTGGCGGCCGCGACTTCCTTCCGCAAGGGCTCGATCAGCCCCCTCGCGGGCGTTGCGGTGCGTACATGGAGCGTGAAATCCGAGGCGTAGCGCTGCGCCACCGGATAGTAGATGAAGGAATACGGCGCCTCGAGGATCTTGGCGTATTTCGAGTCCTGCACCACACCGACCACCGTGTAGGACTGCTCTCCGCGGCGAAACTGCTTTCCCACCGCCGCCTGGCCGGGCCAGAAGCGACGTACGAAGGCCTCGTTCACGACCGCCACGAGTCCGCTCCCTTTCCGATCCTCCGCACCGATGGACCGCCCCTCGGTGATGCGGAGCCCCATCGTCTCGAAATATCCCCCGCTGATCCGGGCGTACTGCACCGACATGTTCTCGTCCTTGGCGGGCGTGTAGCCGTCCACGGCGATCCCGGCGGAGGAATTGCCTCCGAATCCCAAGGGCACGAAATCGCTGGTGCCTGCCGCGAGAACTCCCGCCATGCCGCGAACCCGCTCCAGCACCAGGTCCACGGTCGCGGGGCCAGCGGAATCGGGCAGACCCGCCAGATGCAGATCAGTCGACACGAGCAACAGGGTTTCCGGATTCTTGAAGCCGAGATCGACCTGCTGCGCCCGCTCCAATCCGCGGAGGAAGAGGCCGGCGCAAACCAACGCCACGAGCGAGAGCGCCACCTGCCCCGCCACCAGCGCTCCGCGCAGCCGTCCCCGCGTGCCGCTGCCGGTGGCCAGATCCTTGAGCACCGGCACCAGATCCGGACGCGAGGCGCGGAGCGCAGGCAGGAGTCCGAATGCCATCACCGTGGCGAGCGTCACCAGCACGCTGAATCCGACGACCCGGAGATTGAGGCTGGTTTCGAAGTCGATGGGGAATGGGGCCGGGGGGATGAAGCTCCTCATCGCGTTCCGGCCCCAGAACGCGAGCAGCAACCCGGCGAGCCCGCCGGCGGTACCCAGCAGCAGGCTCTCGGTCAGGAGCTGGCGGATGAGCCGTGCCCGGCCCGCCCCGATCGCGAGGCGCACGCCCATCTCCTTCTGCCGCGCCGCGGCTCGGGCGAGCAGAAGGTTGGCTACGTTGGCACAGGCGATCAGCAGCACCAGCGCGGTGACGCCGAGCAGAGCCGACATGACCGGTAGCAGCACCGCGGATGCGCCCTGCGAGCGGAGCGGTGACAGCACCGGATGATTGAGATCGTCGGGATAGAGCGCGTCCAGCTCGCGGCCCACCCGCGCCAGATCCGCACGAGCCGCGGCCGCGGCGACCCCTGGCTTGAGCCGCCCGATCCCATCGAGCCACTGGGAGCCGCGCTCTTCCCACGGCCGCCCACCGTCCAGGACGGTGCGGGTGGTGACCGGCAGGTACAGATCCATGTTGAGGCCAACGTAGGCGCCCCCGAAGCGGGGCGCCGCGATCCCGATGACCGTGAAATCGTGGCCGTTCAGGTTGAGCTTCCGATCGAGCACGCCCATATCGCCGTGGAATCGGCGCTGCCAGAAGTCATAACCAAGCACCGTGACCTGGACGGCGCCGTGCTCCTCCTCGACGCGGAACGATCGTCCCGCGAGCATCGGCACGCCGAGGACGTCGAAATAGTTGGCGGATGCGGTGATCGCCCAGGCGCGCTCGGTGCCGCCATCGATGCGAAGTCCGACTTGGGCCGCATTGAAAACGGTGAGCCCGTCGAAGGCGCGATTCCGCTGGCTCCAGTCACGATACGATGGATAGGAGATCGACCATGTTCCCCCACCCGGTGACCGGGTGTGGACGTAGAGCAGCCCCCCGGCATCCTTGACCACCGGCAGCGGATTGAGCACCCACCGGTCGGTCCAGGTGAAGATCGTGGTGACGGCCCCGATGCCCAGCCCGAGACTCAGGATTGCTACCGCGGCGAATCCGGGTGCGCGGGCCAGGGCGCGAAAAGCATAGCGCAAGTCCTGCAGCAAGTTTCCCATTATTCCCTTCACAGATTTCTCGTTATTCGGACCGGAGTGCCGTGAGCGGATCGATCCGCGCGGCGCGGCGCGCCGGCACCAGCGAGGCCCAGAGGGCCACGCCGAGGAACGCGAGCACCACCGCGGCGAAGGTGGCGGGATCGGTCGGGCTCACCCCTGTCAGGAAGCTCCGGAGCAGCCGGGTGACGGCCAGCGCGGTGACCAGGCCCAGCCCCACGCCAATCGCCACCGGGCGCATGCCGCTCCGGACCATGAGCCGGATCACGTCGCGACGGGCGGCGCCCAGGGCAACCCGCACCCCGATTTCCCGGGTGCGCTGGCTCACGCTGAAGGCCACGATCCCGTAGATGCCCATTGCGGCGAGCAGCAGCGCCACTCCGCCGAAGCTGCCGAGGACGATGGCGGCCACCCGCTGCGGGAGCAGCGTGAGCGCGAGGTGCTCGCCCAGCGTCTGCGCGCTGAAGATCGGGAGGTCGGGGTCGACCGCCAGCAGGCTCGAGCGCACCGCGCGGACCGCCGCCGCCGGATCACGGCTGCTCCGGGCCACCAGGGTCAGGACGGGGTAGTACTCCTGCGCGAGCGGGAAATAGACGAACGGCACCGGATCTTCCGTCATCGTCTGGTACTTGCCGTCCCGCGCCACGCCGACCACGGTGAGAAACGGGCCGGCCGGCCCTCGAACACTGACGCCCTGACCCAGCGGGTCCGCCTTGGGCCAGAATTGCCTGGCGAACGTCTCGTTCACCACCACGACGCCGGGTGCGCCGAGCCCGTCGCGCGCGTCGATGGCGCGGCCCCGGACGATATCCACCTGCATGGTCTCGAAGTACCCGTCCGAGACCTTGGCGTAGTGAAACTCCAAGTCCTCGCCGGGCTGCCGAGCGTAGTCCCGCACGTTCATCCCGCGGCGCGAGGAGCCTCCGAGCGCCAGGGGAACCAGCGTAGTCCAGGAAGCGGCCTCGATCCCTGGCGTGGCGCGGAGCCGCTCGAGCGCCCGGTCGATCAGAGTCCGGCCCCTCTCGGGGGAGTAGCCGTTCAGGGAAAGATCCACCGTGGCCATGGCGCCATTCCGCGCCCGGAACCCCGGATCGATGGCATTGGCGCGGCCCAGGCTCCTCAGGAACAGGCCCGCGGCGATGAGCAGCAGGAAGGAGAGCGCGACCTGCCCCGTGATGAAGGCTTCCCGCAACCTGCTGCGGACCGGCGTGCGGCCGCCCGATTCGTCCTTGAGCGCGGGCACCAGCGCGGGGCGCGACGCCTGCAGGGAAGGCACCAGGCCGAGGAGCACGCCGGTGAGCAGCGAGATGCCCACTGCGAACCCAATGACCCGCGCGTCCACCGGCAGCTCGAGCCGCACCGGGAAGCCGATCGGGGGCTGGAAGCGCTGGAGTATTTGCGTCATCCACGCTGTGAGCAGGAGCCCGAGCCCTCCCCCGACGAACGTGACCAGCATGCTCTCGGTCAGAAACTGGCGGATCAGCCGGCCGCGGGTAGCGCCCAGCGCCAGCCGGATCGCGATCTCGCGCCGCCGCGCCGCGGCCCGCGCCAGCAAGAGCCCCGCGAGGTTGGCGCACGCCACCAGCAGCACCAGGCCGACCACCACCATGAGCAGCACCGATCCCGCCACGGCGGGGCCCCGTGCCTCGGGCGGTGCGATCCTGATCCGGGACTCGGTGAGCAGCGTGAGCCGGCGGCCCGCGCCGCGCACGTCGGTCCATTCCCGGGGATGCTCGCGGTGCAGCGCCTCCGCCAGCACCGACATTTCGGTCTGCGCCGCGGCGGCGGTGACGCCGGGTTTGATCCGCCCGGTCAGCATGAATGAGCGGCTGCCGCGACTCCACTGATCGCCAGCGGGATTGAGCATCGCCTGCATCGGGACGGGTATCCAGACGTCGAGCTTGAGCCCCCGCAGGATTCCCTGGAACCCGGCAGGCATCACGCCGATCACCGTCATCGGCCGGCCGCTGATCGTGATGGCCCGGCCCAGGATGCCCGCGTCACTCCCGAACCGGCTTCGCCAGAGCGCGTCGCTCAACACCACGACCGCGATCGGGTGAAGCGGATCTCCCTCTTCGGGCACGAAGCCTCTTCCCAGCGCCGGGCGAACCTCCAGCACGTCGAAATAGTTGGCGCTGACCAGTTTGGCGGCGAGGCGCTCGGTGATGCCCTGGGAGGACAAGCTCACCGGCTCCATGGCGTGCGCGGCCAGGCCATTGAGGGTCTGGCTCCGGGCGGCGATGTCCTGGTAGTCGGCGTACGCCGAGGTTCCGAACGCGGGCCCGCTGTAATCGCTGGTGAACACACCGACGACCTCGTGGGGCCGTGGCACCGGCAGCGGCCGGAAGAGCAGACCGTTCACGATGCTGAAGATCGTGGTGTTGGCGCCGATACCCAGGGCGAGCGATATCACCGCCACGGCGACGAAGCCGGGCGTGCGCAGCAGGGTGCGCCAGGCGTAGCGGAGATCGGCAAGGACCGTATTCACGAAGCGTTACTCCGCGCGGAGCGCGATGAGAGGGTCGACCCGCGTCGCGCGGCGGGCCGGCAGCCAGCAGGCGACGACGGCGATGCCCGCGAGGAGCAGCGACACCGAGACGAAGACCGCGGGATCGGCGGAACTGACGCCGACGAGGACCCGCCGCAGCAGCCGGGTGAGCCCGAAGGCCGAGGGGAGTCCGATCAGCAGGCCGAGCAGCGCGAGCCGGAGCCCTCGGCCCACCACATGGCGGTGGATGTTGCGGACTTCGGCGCCAAGGGCCATCCGGATCCCGAGCTCGCGGCCGCTCCGAGCCACGATGTACGACATCACTCCGTAAATGCCGAAAGCCGAGAGCAGCAGGGCGATGCCCCCCAGGAATCCCAGCAGGCCCACCATGACCTTGATCGGCTTGATACTCTCGAACAGGCCCTGCTCCAGGGTCATCACCGCTTCGACCGGCTCGTCCGGATCCACCGTGCTTGCGACGGCGCGCAGCGTGGTGGCCATGGTGGGAGCATCGCCCCGGAAGCGGATGAGCACGCGGAAGGCGGCCGCCGGAGACTGCGCCAGCGGAGTGTAGAGGAGCATGCCGTTACCCCGGCTGGCCGGCGTCCTCACTTCTTCCGCCAGCACGCCGACGACCGTGATCCAGCGCCCTCCGGTGGCATCACCGATCCGGAGCCTCTTTTCCAGGGGATTCTGGTCCGGCCAGAGCCGGGCCGCGGTCAGCGCGGCGACCACCGCCACCGGCTCCGTCCCGGGTCCGTCCTGCGGCGCAATGCCTCGGCCCCGCGCGATGGGCATTCCCATCACCGCGAGATACTCCGGCGTGACCTGCATCTGGAAGCGCGGCGCATCGGCGTGGGCGAGCGGCTCGGTCTGCCCATCCAGGGTGACGCGGCTGGCGGTGCCGAGAAAGGTGCCAAGGAAATCGGTTTGCTCGGCCGCGACTGCCTCGACCATTGGCTGCATGTGCAGCCGCTCCAGCAGCTGATCCTGGGTGAGCCTCCCCAGCCCCGGGGCTTCGTACTTTGGCGCGTCGAGCGTCAGGCGCGCTGCCAGGACCGCCTTCGGATCGTACTGGAGATGGGCCGTGCTCCGCGCGAGAAGAAATGTCTTGACGGTGATCCCCGCTCCGGCGAGGAGCACGATCGCGAGCGCCACCTGCGCCACCACCAGCGCACCGCGCAGGCGATTCTCACGCCGGCCGGTGGTCGCGCCGGCGCCGCCGGTCTTCAGCACTTCGTTCAGGTCGATGCGGGAAGACTTGAGCGCCGGGGTCAGCCCGAAGGCGACGCCCGCAAACACGGCGAGCAGAAAGGTGAAGGCGAGGAGCCGCCAGTCGGGAGTGAGCACCAGCCAGAAGGGGAGCTCGCTGCCGATCAGTCCGGTGACAAGCCGCACTCCCCAAAGCGAGAGCACCAGCCCGAGCAGTCCGCCCGCGAGACCAAGCAGCGTCGACTCGGCCAGCAAGTGGCCCGCGATGCGCGCCCGGCTCGCGCCGAGGGAGACGCGCACCGCCAGCTCGCGGGCGCGGCTCGTGGCGCGGGCCAGGAAAAGATTCGCGAGATTGGCGCAGGCGATGAGGAGCACGAATCCCGAAGCGGCCAGCGCGAGCAGGAAACCCTGCCCGCTTTCGTCCTTCGTCATGTCCTGACGGAGCGAGCCCACCCGCGCGGTCCAGTCCAGGTAGGTCTCGGGCCGCTCGGCGGCGAGGCGTCCGGCGATGCCTTCCATCTCGACTTGGGCGGCCGCGGGAGTGACGCCGGAAGCCAGGCGTCCAACGACGCCGAGCGAACGGTCGTCCGCGGCCATGGTCTGGACCTCGGGCGCCATCGGCAGCCAGAGCGTGGCGAATTCCGGAAAGCGGAAGCCCACCGGCATGACGCCGATCACGGTGCGCGGCACGCCGTTTACCCGGACGGTCTTCCCGAGCACGGCGCTATCGGAGCCGAATCGCCGGACCCAGAGGCCGTGCCCGATCAGGACGACTGGCGGCGCGCCGGCGCGATCGTCGTCGGGGAGGAAGCCCCTGCCGAGGAGGGGCCGGACGCTGAACAGGGGGAAGAGACCCGCGGTGGTGAGCGCGCCGCCGACCCGCTCGGCTTCACCATCTCCGACGAGGGCGAACGAGCCTTCGCGGTAGGCCTCGAGACCGGCGAAGCTCCGGGCCGACTCCCGCCAGACGCGGTAGGCCGGCCACGAGGTGCCCACCGCGCACCCGGCGCAGAGCTCCTTCGGGTTGTCCTCGCTCACATCGACCAGCCGCCCGGGTTCGGGAAAAGGGAGCGGCCGGAGCTCTATGGCATTGACAAAACTGAAGATCGTCGCGTTAGCGCCGATCCCCAGCGCGAGGGAAATGACGGCGACGGCCACGAGGCCTGGTGCCCGCGCGAGCGAACGCGCGGCATGCTGGAGCTCCGAGAGGAGAGCCATGTGAAGTAGAGCTATCGGCTAGTGATGCACGTTCGCCCGCGAGCCGGCTTCTTCCTCCTCCACCACCTTGCCGTCGAACAGCTTCACTTCGCGGTCGGCCCACTTCGCGTAGCGCGGGTCGTGGGTGACCATGCAGATGGTGGCGCCGCCGCGGTGCAGCTCGCGGAGCAGCTCCATCACCGCTTCGCCATTCTGGGAATCGAGGTTTCCGGTCGGCTCGTCGGCCAGGAGAATCGCCGGCTCACCGGCCACCGCGCGCGCCACCGCGACACGCTGCTGCTGGCCGCCGGAGAGCTGCGAGGGGTAGTGCTTCATCCGGTGCGCCATCCCGACCCGCTCGAGCGCGCTGATCACCCGCTTCTGCCGCTCCGAGGATGGCATGCCGCGATAAGTGAGCGGGAGCTCGACGTTTTCATAGACGGTGAGGTCGCCGATCAAGTTGAACGCCTGGAAGATGAACCCGATCTGCCGATTCCGGACCCGGGCCCGCTCCGAGGGCGTGAGGCTCTGCACCGAGTGCCCCGCGAGCGTGTACGATCCGCCGCTCGGCGTATCCAGCAGACCGAGGATGGAGAGCAGCGTCGTCTTGCCGCACCCCGAGGGGCCGGAGATCGAGACGTACTCCCCCTTCATCAGCTGCAGGTGGATATCGGCGAGCGCGTGGGTTTCGAGCTCGTCGGTGAGGAACACCTTCTTGATGCCGTCGAGCTTGATGAGGGTTTCTCCGGGAGCAGTCGACATGTTGAGTCCTTCGTTAGGGAGTCAGGGAGCCAGGGAGCCGGGGAGCCAGAAGGATCAGGGAGCCACTGGCTCCCTGACTCCCTGGCTCCCTGGCTCCCTATTTGATTCTCACCCGTTCGACATTATCCCACCGCGACATATCACTCAGAATCACCACGTCGCCGGGGGCGAGGCCTTCCTTGATTTCGACGCTGTTCACCGAGGTCCGGCCCAGCCGCACCGTCACCCGCTGAGCGTACTTGCCGCCTTCGACCAGCTTGAAGATCCCGATCGGCGCATCGCTCTGGCCGTAGGGAGGACGTCCCATGTAGAGCACGTCGTTCATCCGGGCAATCTCTATGACGCCATCCACGCTCAGGTCGGGCCGGGCGCCGGCGGGCGGCGTGCCGTCCAGCGCCACGTCCACCGTCACGGTCCCGTTGACCGACGCGGGGTCACTCCGTGCGACGTGCCCAGCGGCAATACCGTTGCGCGTGTCGATCGACGCCTTCTGGCCGATCGCCACGTCCTTGGCCTGAACTTCCGGAATGCGAAGCACCGCCTTGAGACGGAGCGGCGTGGGCACCACCTTGGCCAGCGTCGCGCCGGCCTGGGCGTACTGACCCACCTCGAGGGGGATTTCCTGCAGCACCCCCTTCGCTCCCGCCCGTACCACCATCGACGCCTTCAGCCCGTGCTGAAATGCGGTGATGGAGCGCAACCGCGAGACCTGCTCCTCCTGCACCCTGATCTGGTCGCCGATCGTCGAGGTGAGAATCCGGAGGCGCTCCTCCTCGAACTCGACCCGCTTGCCCAGCGCGTCGGCGCGGTCCTGCGCCTGCTGCTGATCGAGCGGGATGATCAGCCCCTGCTTGAGGAGCTCGGCGCCGCTCTCGGCGCGCCGCTTGGCGTCGAGCCACTGCGAGCGCAGGTCGGCCAGTTGCGATGCCTGGCTCAGCCGGTTGTTGGCCAGCGTGGTCCGAAGCTGCACCAATTGCGACTCCGACTCGGTGAGCGCGCGGTCGGCGTTGAGGGTCTGGATCTCCACGTCGGGATTGGTGAGCTCGAGCAGCACGGTGTTCGCCTCCACGCTCACACCCGGCTGCAAGTTCCGCTTCTCGACCCGGCCCGCCGTCACGGCTGTGATCCACCGGATGTCCTCCGGAACCAGCGTCCCCGGCCCGCGCACCTCGAGCACCATCTCGCCACGCTGGACGGTGTCCAGATAGATCGTCCCCAGCTCCACCGTGGGAGAAGCCGGTTTGAGACTCATCAGGACAATGGTGACGGCGACCAGTCCAGCCACCCCGGCGCCGATCATGACGTACTTCTTTGTGTTCTTTTGCGGCGCGCGCTTGATGTCCATGGGGCCTTCAGCGAACGGCTAACGGCTATCAGCTATCGGAGGGGTGTTAGGGAAGAGTCGTGCCGAGAATCTACTTTCGCTAAACTCCAGAGCCATATAGAGTTGGGTGATGAATACGGGTGACGCCAATCCGGGTCTTGTTCGGGAGTGGGATGGCTTCGTCCCATGTCCGGACAAAACTTATGGGCAGTAGGCAGTAGGCAGTAGGCAATAGGTGTTGGAACGGCCTTTTCCTGCTGCCCACTGCCTACTGCCTATTGCCTAGCGTACCGACGCCCCCCAGCTCCTTGCTGGTTTCGTACACGCTGGCCAGGGTGGGATCTTGCCGGTGGAATCCATCGCCATCACCCGACGATCACGCGGAGTGGTGACCGGGTCCTCCGACGCGAGATACACCAGCATGGCGGTCATCGTCGCGTTCCGCCGGAGATTGGCGGCGATCACCTTGTCGAAGGTGTCCAGGCCGGTATGCCAGGTGTAGGTGCCGTAGTCGGCGCTCTGGGAACCGAGACCGAAGCCCGGCGCGCCATAACACGCAAACGACGCGTTGTCGGAACCGCCCCCCCCGCGGGGTTTCCAGGGAAGCTGAACGCGATGCCGTTGCTGAGTGAGTTGGGCACTCGCGCAGCCGCTCGCCAAGCAGCACACGGTGTACCTGAGACGATGGCGGCTGCGAGCCCGCGAAAAGACCTACGACTGGGTTGGTGCCGATGGCGCGGGAGGGTGAGGAGGTCTCCTGCCTCTAGCTGGAGCCATAGGGCAGGTTGGTGGTGACAACTCGCGACAGGTCGAGCAGTTCACTCGCCCTCTCGATATCGATGCCGACAACCGCTCCAGCGGCATCCAAATCCAGAACGATGCCGGGACGGATTTCTTCGGCATCGGCCCCAGGACGATCGGCCAGCTCGATGTAGAGCGAATCAGTTTCCGGGAAGTAATTGAGTTTCATCGCAGAGGCACCTCGAATCGCCGGTCTGGAAACGCGTTATGGACGGTCTCACCGTCCGCAAGCGTTACTACGCGGAGGTATCGTCCCAGTTCTCGAATATAGCCCCACCGCCTGAGGCGCCCATCCCATTGGACTTCAACGTGCTCCGGAGAACGCAACACGGACTCTATCCACTCGGGCCGGAGATATGGCCGGTGTCGAAGTACGACTTGCTCGAAATATCGTGTCGTCTTCATCCGGGGAGAGTGCCCCGGAGGGGCTTTGTTCAAGTAACCGAACTATTGCGGTGCGTGGCCAAGAAAACCGTGATCCCGCCACTCAAGCCGCCGGGGTGATACCGCCCGGTATCGAGCTCCCACCATCGGGGCTGCTTCGGTCGCTACGCTCCCTCGCAGTGACAGCGCGAGTCGGGGTGGCCGGGGCACGACACCGCCCACCTGACCGTGGCCTTTCGCCGGGCCGTGCTCCGGCTCTTGGTGCGCCGCGGCCTCTTCGACGAAGACCAAGCCCAGGGCATGCTCCAGTGGCCCCACCCGGGCTTTCACGTCCATACCGGCGTCGGGGTGCCCGAGGACGATCGCGCCTTTGCCGTGCGGTTGGCCCGCTCTTGCGCCCGGAATCCGGTCGCGCTGGTGCGGATGAGCTACGATCCCGCGATCGAGCAGGTGACCTACGGTTCTGACAAAGCCGACGGGCCCACGGCCGGCACCGCCACCGTGGACCCGCTGGAGTTCCTGGCCCGCCTCGTCACCCACATCCCCGATCCCGGCCAGGTGATGCAGCGCTAGTACGGCTGGTACGCCAGCCGCACCCGAGGTATGCGGCGGCGTCAGGCCCCCATCGCGGCCGAAGCGCCGGTCGCCCTCGTCGACCCGGTCGAGGGGTCCCTTCGGGCGGCCCGGTTCCGCTGGGCCGAGCTGCTCCGCCGGATCTGTGAAGTCGACCCGCTCCGCTGCCCCCAGTGCCAGGGGCTGCTGCGGATCGTCGCCGGGATCACTGATCCCGCCGTCCTCGGCCGGATCCTCGCGCAGCGGGCTCGCGCCCGGGACCCCGCCCCCCGGTCGCGGAGCCCCCCGCCGCGCCGACGACGGTCCCCCACCCCGACCGCGGCCGATCCCCCCCACCGGTAGTCCCGGGCCTCCTGGCTCGGGGGCCGCTGGCGTGCCCGCGGGTCCCAGAGGCGGCGGCGTTATCGCGCGGTCGGGAGGTGATTGGACACCTCGCCCACCACTCCGTACCTTCGAGCGGGAGAAGGAAATCCCTACTCAACACTATCTCGTCGATTCGCTCCAACTCCTTGCCGGCTTCGTACACGCCGGCCAGGGTGGGATCTTACCGGTGGAATCCATCGCCAGAACCCGCTGGTTGCGCGGGATGGTGACGGGGTCCTCCGCCGCGAGGTACACCAGCATCGCGGTCATCGTCGCGTTCCGCCTGAGATTGGCGGCGATCACCTTGTCAAAAGTGTCCAGCCCGGTATGCCAGGTGTAGGTGCCGTAGTCGGCGCTCTGGGAACCGAGGCCGAAGCCCGGCGCGCCATAACACGCGAACGAGGCATTGTCGGAGCCGCCACCCGCGGGGTTTCCGGGAAAGCCGAACATGATGCCATTGCTGAACTCATTAGGCAGCCGGCTGAACCACTGGGCGATGTGAGCCCCCCCGCCGACCAGGCCCGCGGCCCCGATATTCACGATCCGTCCGGTCCCGTTGTCCTGATTGAACAACGCCTGGAGGCCCTGCACGATCTCCGGGTGATCCTCCGCGAAGGCCCGGGATCCGATCAGGCCGTTCTCCTCGCTGTTCCAGTGCCCCACAAGAATGGTCCGCTTCGGCTGCGGGTAGGCCGCCTGGAGGATCCGCATCGCCTCCAGCATCGTGATGGTCCCGGTGCCGTTGTCGGTCGTGCCGGACCCGCCATCCCAGGAATCGAAGTGCGCCGAGAGCATCACGTATTCGCCGGGCTTCTCGGAACCCTTGATTTCCGCGATCACGTTGAACACCGGCACCTCACCCAGGAATTCCGACTCGGCGGTGAGCCGGACGACGGGACCCTGGTTCCGCTCGGTGAGACGGTACAGCAACCCGTAATCCTCGCAGGAAAGCGCGACCGTCGGCGCCGTTTTGGTCTGCGCCTGGAAGATCCGGGTGGCGCCCCACCCGCCGGTCCAGCTCGAGGTGATCGCACCCAACGCGCCGGCGTCCTCCAGACGATTGGCGAGCGCCTTGGCCGGGAGGCCGAACCCGAGTCCGCGCCGGGATGGCCACGCCGCACGGAGCGCGGTCCGCTCCTGGATCATCGCCGCGTAGGCTTCCGCGCCGGCCCACTCCCGGTAGCTCGAATCGGGCCGGCAGGCCAACTGAGGCACCGAGGCCAGCACGAACTTTCCCTTGACCTGGGGTAGCCAGGCGGCAAATGCCACCGAATCTCCCGGATCGGCCAGGATCACGGTGCCTCCATGCACCGGCTTGCCCTTGGTGCCAGGGCTCCATGCGAGCATCGTCCCTTCGAGACTGCGGACCCGCGGCGCGATCAGGTCGATGTGGGTCGGACCCCGTCGCCAGCCAGCCCAGGTCCCGTAGCGTTCGCTCCGGGCAGGGATCAGCCAGCGCGAATACATCCCCTTGATCCATGCCTGTCCGCTGAGAGAACCCGGCGTCCCGGTGAGCCGGGGTCCGATCGAGTCGGAGAGTACCTGTAGCAGCGTCATCGCCTGTGACTTCTGCATCCCCTCGCTCCAGATGGCGCGGAGGACGGGGTCGTCGGTCGGAAACGTCTGCGCGGCGACGGGGGACGACCGGACGAGGGCGACGGCGACGACAAGGAGAAGGCGTTGCATCAACAGCTCCGTTCAGACAGTAGGCAGTAGGCAGTAGGCAGTAGGCAGTAGGCAGTAGGCAGTAGGCAGTGGGCAGCGGGCCGTGGTCGGGGAGGTAACTCACTACTGCCAATTGCCCATTGCCTATTGCCTATCGCCCGCTATTCGCTGTGAAAGGTTTCTCCGCTTCGGGCACATTCCACGAGAACCGGTGCGGGGCTAAATCGGGGACCGTGGGCGAGCGCCAGCGCTTCGAGGGTTCGTACGACCTCGGCCGCGCCCAGCGTATCGATGTAGCGGAGAGGGCCGCCGCGAAACGGTGGATATCCGATGCCGAAGATCGCGCCGATGTCGCCATCGCGGGCCGAGCGGATGACGCCTTCTGCGGCGGCGAGAGCGGCCTCGTTGAGCATGATGTACACCAGCCGCCGCTCGACCTCGGCCTTGTCCACCGAGGCGAGCGGGCGCACGCCGAGCAACCGGTACGCTTCGGGATCGGGGTCGGTCTTGTGCCCGGCGTGGTAGGCGTAAAACCCCTTGCCCGCTTTCCGGCCCAGACGCCCCGCCTCGACCATCTTCGCGATGCCGGGTCCCGGAGTCATCCGGTCACCAAACGCCGAGTGCATGACACCGCTCGCCTTCACCGCGACATCGAGGCCCACCTCATCGAGGAGCGCGATCGGGCCGACCGGAAAACCGAATCTCGTCATGATCCGGTCGATCACTTCGATGGGCGTGCCTTCGGCAAGCAGGAGACCCGCTTCGTTCAGGTAGGGAGACAGAATGCGATTGACCCAGAATCCCGGACGGTCCTGCACCACGATGACCGTCTTTCCCATCCGGCGTCCGAACTGCACCGCGGTCGCGATCGCATCGGGCGAGGTCCGGTCGGTAGGTATGACCTCGAGCAGCGGCATCTTCTCCACTGGGGAGAAGAAGTGCATCCCGAGCATGCGCTCCGGGTGCCGGGCGCCCTCCGCAATGCTGCCGATCGGAATGGTCGAGGTGTTGCTCGCGACCACCGCGCCCGGGGGAACGACGCCCTCGACCTCCGCCATCACCGTGCGCTTGACGTCGAGGTCCTCGAAGACCGCCTCGATGACGACGTCGGCGCGCTCGAACCCGTGCCAGCTCCCGGTGCCCGAGAGGAGCGCCGACTTCCGCTCGAACTCCTGCCGGGTGATCCGCCGCCGGGTGAGCTGGCCCTTGAGAATATCGATCGCCGATTTGAGCCCTTTGCCCACGCGCGGGAGGTCGGCGTCCTTGAGACGAACCTCGACACCGGCCTGCGACACCGCGGTGCCTGCGATGCCGGCCCCCATGAATCCTGATCCCACCACACCGAGGCGGCGCACTGGACGCGGTGTCGCGGTGCCGGGTGCTGTGCCGTCGTCCTTCTTGAGCGCGGTCGTCGCGAAGAAGATGCGCACGAGATTTCGCGACACCGGTCCCACCGCCAGCTCGCCGAAGAGCTCCGCCTCCCGGCGCAGCCCCGCTTCGATGCCGCGATTGAGGCCGGTCTTCACGGCCTCGATCGCGGCGAGCGGCGCCGGATAGTGGCCGCCGGTCTTCTTGAGCACCGCCTTCCGCGCCATGCTGAAGACGAGTGCGCGCCCGACTGGATTTCTCTCCAGCAGGAAACTGCCGCGTGCGGGACGGAATGGGACGCCCTCTCGAGCGATCCGGTCCGCCGCGGCGAGCGCGGTGCCCTTGAGAATGCTCTGGGGAACCAGCTCGTCCACCAGGCCAAGCTTGAACGCCTTCGCGGCTCGCTCGGTCTTGCCGGCGAGGATGATGTCGAGCGCGGCGCGCACGCCGATCAGGCGAGGGAGCCGCTGGCACCCCCCCGCCCCGGGAAGAATGCCGATCTGCACCTCCGGCAATCCGATGACGGTCTTGGGGGAATCGGTGGCGACGCGCCAGGCGCAGGCGAGTGACAGCTCGCATCCGAGCCCTACACACGCGCCGTGAATGGCGACCACGATCGGCTTGGGGAAGCGCTCCAGGCGGTTGATCATCTCCTGCCCGGCGCGGGCGAGCGCGGTGCCCTCTTCCGCCGTGGTGATGCGGGTGAATTCCTGGATATCGGCGCCCGCCACGAAGTTTTCGGCTTTGCCGGAAAGGAGCACCACCGCGCGGGCCGCGGGATCGTCCCGAATCTGCCCGAGCAGCGCCTCGAATTCCTCGATGATCGGGGTGCCGAGCATGTTCACCGATTCACCCGGGACGTCGAGGGTGAGGAGGGCGATGCCGTCGCTCTGGGTGAGAGTGAAGGCGGGCATCAGATGCGCTCCAGCACCATCGCGAGCCCCATTCCGCCTTGCGCACAGATCGATATCAATCCGAACTGGACGTCGCGCCGCCGCATTTCATTGGCGAGCGTCGTCACCAGACGCGCGCCGGTCGCCCCGAAGGGATGCCCGATGGCGATAGAGCCGCCCAGGACGTTGGTCCTGGACCAGTCCACTTCGCCCACCGGCCCGGGACGTCCGAGGCGCTCCGCCCACGCCTTGGACCCCCACGCCTGCACGTTGGAGAGCACCTGCGCGGCAAAGGCCTCGTGGATCTCCACGAGCCCCAGATCCTTCCAGGTGATCCCCGCCCGGTCGAGCGCTTTCGGAACCGCATACGCCGGTCCCATGAGGAGCTGCCATCCCGGGTCCACCGCGGCCACGGCGTAGCTGCGGATCGCGGCGAGCGGGCGGTATCCCAGCGCGCGCGCCTTATCCTCCGACATGAGGAGGACGGCGGCGGCGCCGTCGGTCAGTGGCGATGCGTTTCCGGCGGTGACCGATCCGTAGCGGCGGTCGAACACCGGTTTCAGCTGCGCGAGCGCTTCGAGGCTCGTGTCGTTGCGGATCCCGTTGTCGCTGGTTGTGACCTCGTCCATGCCCGCGCCGCCGAACCACGGCATGATCTCGGCGGTCAATCTTCCATCGGCTGTCCCCGCGGCGGCGCGCTCGTGGCTCATCAGGGCGAGCCGGTCCTGCGCGTCGCGGGAGATCCCGTTCTCCTTGGCCATCTTCTCGGCGGACTGCCCCATCGACTCGCCGGTGGAGGGCTCGGCGATCGCGGGCGTCACCGGGACCAGGTCCTTCAGCCGGACCTTGGAAAACACCGCCAGCCGCTGTCCCGGCGATTTGGCCTTGCTCGCCGCCAGCAGCGTCTGGCTCATGCGCCGGGAGTGCAGGATCGGAATATCCGACAGCGATTCGACTCCTCCTGCCAGCACGACGTCGGCATTGCCGAGGAGAATCTGATCGTGGGCGTTGGTGATGGACTGGGCCGCGGAGGCGCAGGCGCGGTTCAGGGTATAGGCGGGGATGGTTCGGGGAAACTGGGGAAGCAGAGAAACTTCCCGGGCCACATTCGGGGTGAGCACCGAGGGAATCACCTGGCCGAAGACGATCTCGTCCACCTCGCGCCCGTCGAGATTCGTGCGATAGAGCAGCTCGCGCGCGACGTGCCGAGCCATCTGCACCGCCGTGGCATCGCGGAGCACCGTTGCGCTCCTGGCAAACGGCGTGCGGAGACCGGCGACGATCACCGGCCGGCGGCGGGAGGAAAACAGATCGAGGCTCAAACTCGGTTACCTTCGATGCGCCAGTACGCTCGCCATCGCGCTCCAGCGCGCGTCGTCCACCGCCTCGACCACTTCGCGTCCATGCACCACCACAAGCGGCAGCACCAGCCGCAACAACTCACCGGAGCGGAGGAGATGCGCATCGTTCGAAGGGCCCCAGCCGAACGCCTTCTGCGCCTCGAGGAAGGTTTCCAGAAAAAGGAGACCACCGGGCGCCACGGCGTTCACGATGTCGGGCATCCTGGCGCGATCGAGGTAATTGAAGACCAGCACGGCGTCGAAGGTCCCGACGTCGGGGAGCCCCTTGGACAGATCGGCCTCGACCCACTTCACCTCGATGCCGCGGGAACGGGCCTCCTTCCGGCCGGCATCGAGGCTCGCTGCGTTCTTATCGACCGCGGTCACCTTCGCGCCCAGCGACGCGGCCGCGAGGGCATGCCGTCCCGATCCGCTGGCGAGGTCGAGCACACGACTCCCCGCGCGGATTCTGTTGGCATGCCACGCAAACCAGCTGCTGGGTCGCTCGAGTTCGGTCACGTCGGGAGAGTCGGGGTAAACTCCTAACACATGACTCCTTCGGTTCGCGCGTCGCTCGGAGAGCTGAGCGCGGGGTATTTCGATCTGCTCGTCATCGGCGGTGGCATTACCGGCGCGGGCATCGCGCGGGAAGCCAGCCTCCGCGGCTTGAAGACCGCGCTGGTCGAGGCGCGGGACTTCGGGGAAGGGACCAGCTCACGCTCGAGCCGCCTGATCCACGGGGGGCTCCGCTACCTGGAGCAGGGGCGCCTCCGCCTCGTCTTCGAGGCGCTCGGGGAGCGGAAGATCCTCCTCCGCCTCGCCCCCCACCTGGTCCGTCCCCTCCCCTTCCTCGTCCCCATCTTCCGGGGCGACCGGGTCCCCCGCTGGAAAGTCACGGCGGGGCTGGTCCTGTACGACCTTCTGGCCGCGGGGGGTAATGTGCGCCGCCACAGGACGCTGGGCAAGCGAGCCCTGCTCGAAGCCGAACCACTGTTACGGGAACGCGGCTTGACAGGAGGGGCCCTGTACTACGATGCCCAGTGCGACGACGCCCGCCTGACCATTGCCACGGTGCGGGCGGCGGCAATGAGCGGGGCCCGGGCCGCCAACCATATGCGGGTGACGGGACTCATCCGGACGGTGGCCGGGATGACCGGCGCCTACCTCAAGGATGAGATGACCGGAGAGACCGGCGAAGTCCGGGCCCACCTGGTGGTGAATGCGACGGGGCCGTGGGCCGACGCCGTCCGCCGGCTCGAAGATCCCCGGGCCGCGCCCCTGCTCCGGCCGACGAAGGGTGTCCACGTCGTGGTACCCCGGGCCCGGATCGGCCACCGCCACGCGATCATCTTCACCAGCCCGGTGGACGGCCGGGTGATGTTCGTGCTCCCCTGGGGAGAGTGGAGCTACATCGGAACCACCGACACCGATACCACCGAGGCGCCGGACCAGGTCGCCGCGAGCGAGGCGGATGTCATCTATCTCCTCCGCTCGGCCAATGCGCTCTTTCCCGGAGCCCGCCTGGGGCAGGAGGATGTGACCGCGACCTGGGCGGGGCTCCGGCCCCTTCTGGCCGCCGACCCGGCCGCGCCGGCCTCTTCGATCTCACGGGAGCACCGCATCGTCCGCGGACCGGGCGGCGTGCTCACCATCGCGGGCGGGAAGCTCACCACCTGGCGCAGCATGGCGGCCGAGCTGGTGGATCAGGTCGAGAACATTCTGGGCCACGAGCATCACGGTCGTGGGAAAGCACTGAGCCGGGTGCAGCCCCTCCCGGGAGGCGACGCCGCCGTCGCCGCCGGGTTCCGCGCGGAAGGACTCGAGATCGGGCTCTCTCCCGCCACCGTGGACCATCTGCTCACCCACTTCGGCTCCGAGACGCCGGCGATCTATGCCCTCTGTCGCGAGCGGCCCGGGCTCACCGAGCCGGTGCACCCGGAGCACCCGGCGATCGGCGCGGCGGTGCTGCATGCCGTCCGGCGGGAGCTCGCGCTCAGAGTGGACGACGTGCTCTCGCGCCGTCTTCATCTCACCACCGAGACGGCCGACCGAGGCGACGCCGCGGTGGAAACGGTGGCCGCGCTCATGGCGGAGGAGCTCCGGTGGACACCCGATTTCACCGTGAAGGAGATCCACCGGGCCCGCGACGCGGCGCTCGCAAGAAGCCGCTGGCGAGGATTATCTTAGGGCATGGAACGCTCCATCGATCCGAACGTGTTCGAGACCGCGAACGCCGGGTTTGCCCAGGCGCTGTACGAGGAATACCTCCGCGACCCCGGCTCGGTGGCGCCGGAATGGCAGCAGCTGTTCGAGAGCGGGAGGGTGGGGGAGATCCCGGCGACGAACGGTCGCGGGAATGGGGTGGGTGCGGCGCCAGGAACCAGCCTTCAGCCCTCAGCCCTCAGCCCTCAGTCCTCCGTCGCGGCCCCACCTGCGAACGCCACCCTGATAAAAGGTCCCGCGGCGAGACTCGTCCAGAACATGGCCGAAAGCCTCACCGTCCCGACCGCCACGACTTTCCGCGAGATCTCCGTCAAGACACTCGAAGCGGCGCGAGCCCGCTTCAATGCCGATCTCAAGGCCGCCGGCCGCAGTGAGAAGGCCTCCTTCACCCATTTCATCGCCTGGGCGCTGGTGCAGGCCGCGAAGCAGCACCCGGTCATGGGGCATTCCTTCGCGATGATCGGCGGGGCGCCGCACCGCATCACCCCCGAGGGGATACACCTGGGTCTCGCGGTGGATGTCGAACGCAAGGACGGCACCCGCGGGCTGGTGGTCCCGGTGCTCAAGCGCGCGGAGACGATGGGATACGCGGAATTCCAGGCCGCCTATGACACGCTGGTCGAAAAGGCGCGGACCAACAAGCTGATGCCGGACGATTTCGCCGGCGGCTCGATGACGCTGACCAATCCGGGGGGGCTCGGCACCGTTGCGTCGGTTCCCCGTCTCATGGCGGGCCAGGGCAGCATCATCGCCGTGGGAGCCATCGGCTATCCGCCGGAGTTTGCGACCAGTTCGCCCGACACCATCGCCCAGCTCGGCTTGAGCAAGGTGATGACGATCACGAGCACGTACGATCACCGGGTGATTCATGGGGCGGAGTCAGGGGAGTTTCTGCGCAGCGTTGAGGGTCTGCTGTCCGGTGTGGAAGGATTCTACGAGGGAATCTTTGCAGCGTTCGGGCTGGAGTCGGGTACTGGGGACTGGGTGCTGGGTGCTGGTGAGGGTGTCAGGGTGGAAGCGCGGGGTCTGGCAGCGAGTGCTGTTCCCAGTACCCAGCCCCCAGCACCCAGCACCCTCGAACACGTCGCCGCGGCCATGGCCCTCGTCAAAGCCCACCGCACCCATGGCCATCTCGCTGCACGGCTCGATCCGCTCGGCAACGAGCCCGAGGGCGATCCGTCGCTTGACCCCGTGTCGCTCGGGTTGACCCCCGAGGTCATGCGAAGCATTCCCGCCGCGATTCTCCGCATTGCTGTTCCCGGCGCGACCCTCGCCGAAGCGCTGCCCAACCTGCAGGCGACGTACTGCGGCACCATCGCCTACGAGGTCGAGCATGTGAGCGACCACAAGCAGCGGGTCTGGCTGCGGGAAGTCATCGAATCGGGCGCGCATCGAACGCCGATGACGAAGGAAGAGCGGATCGCACTGCTCGACCGACTGATCGCCGTCGAGTCGTTCGAGCGCTTCCTCCACAAGGCCTACCTGGGCCAGAAACGCTTCTCCATCGAGGGTGTGGATCTGCTGGTGCCGATGCTCGACCTGGTGCTGGAGCTTTCGGCCGACCAGGGCGCCCGCGAAGTGGTGGTGGGCATGGCCCATCGCGGACGCCTCAACGTCCTCACCCACAACGTCTGCCGCCCCGAAGTCACCATCTTCGCCGAGTTCGAGGGAGGAAAGAAGGTCGAGGGGAGCTTTGCCGCGCCCGAGGACGGCACCGGCGACGGCACCGGCGACGTGAAGTACCACCACGGCGCGGAAGGCGCGTACAAGACGCGCTCGGGCAAGGCGATCACCGTCGCCTTGGCTCCCAATCCGAGCCATCTCGAATTCGTTGGGCCGGTCGTTGACGGACACGCGCGCGCTCGGCAGACCACGCGCCGCGGCCAGGAGGCGCACCAGGACCCGTCGATCGCCGTGCCGGTGGTCATTCATGGCGACGCGGCGTTCGCCGGCCAAGGGGTGGTGGCCGAGACGCTCAACCTGGGCGCCCTCCCCGGATACCGCGTGGGCGGCACCATTCATCTCATCACCAACAACCAGGTCGGCTTCACCACCGACATGCTGGACGCGCGGTCCACGCGCCATGCGAGCGACATGGCGAAGGGCTTCGACATCCCGATCATCCACGTGAATGCCGACGACGCGGAAGCCTGTCTCGCGGCGACTCGGCTGGCGGTGATGTACCGGGAAGAATTCCATCGCGACGTCTTGATCGATCTGGTGGGTTACCGGCGCTGGGGCCACAACGAGGGGGACGAGCCGGCGTACACCCAGCCGATCATGTACGAGCGGATCCGGTCGCACTCTTCCGCGCGGGAGATCTACGCCGCGGCGCTCGTCACGGAAGGCGTGCTCACCGCGGAGGAAGCGGAAGCGCGATACGCTCTGGCGTACGAGCGCTTGGTCGAGATCCAGCAGGGGTTCAAGGCCAGCGCGGCCAAGGCGGCACCGGCGCAGCCGGCGCCGGCCAAACTGGTGCCGGGGGAAACGGTGGAGACCGCGGTGCCGGCGCAGCAGCTCGTCGCGCTCAATGAACAGCTCCTTGCCGTTCCCTCCGGCTTTACGCCGAACCCGAAGCTGATGAAGCAGTTGGAGCGCCGCCGCGGCGCGCTCGGGCCGGAGGGTGGCATCGACTGGGGCCACGCCGAAGCGCTGGCGCTCGCGTCGCTCCTGACTGAAGGCGTCCCGATCCGCCTCACCGGCCAGGATACCGAGCGGGGGACATTCAGCCACCGGCACTTCGTGTTGCACGACGCGGTCACCGGCGCCACCGTCACCCCGATTCAGCGCCTCCCCGGCGCGCTCGCGACGTTTGAGGTCTGGAACAGTCCGCTCTCGGAGCTGGCGACGCTGGGTTTCGAGTATGGATTTGCCACCGCGGCATCGGACTCACTGGTGCTCTGGGAAGCGCAATACGGCGACTTCATCAATGGCGCCCAGGTGATCATCGATCAGTTCATGGCGGCGGGGTTGTCCAAGTGGGGGGTGACCAACCGGCTGACGTTGCTGCTACCCCACGGCTACGAGGGAGGCGGGCCGGAGCACTCGAGTGCCAGGGTCGAGCGCTTCCTGCAGCTTGCCGCCGAGGGAAATATCCGGGTGGCCAACTGCACCACGCCGGCGCAGTACTTCCACCTGCTGCGACGCCAGGCGCGCCGCAACCGGGTGCGTCCGCTGGTGGTGTTCACGCCGAAGAGTCTGCTTCGGCTCCCGCAGGCCGCATCGACTCTCAATGACCTCACCAGCGGCAGCTTCCGTCCGGTCATCGATGACGCCGATCAGGGCGTGCAGCAGCGCTCGGGATCGCTCGACCGCATCGTATTGTGCACCGGGAAGATCTTCTACGATCTTCTGGCGGAAGCCGCCAAGCTTGGCGACCGCCGTCCGGCGATCGTCAGGATCGAGGGGCTGTACACCTTCCCCGAGGACGCGGTGCGCGCGGTGCTGGCCAGGTATCCTGCCGCGAAGGACATTGTCTGGGCGCAGGAAGAGCCGCGAAACATGGGCGTCTGGTCGTACATCTGGCCCCGCATGATTCCGGTGATGCCGGCCGGTGTGACGCTCCGATACGCGGGCCGGCCCGAACGGGCGAGTCCGGCCGAGGGATATCCTGCTGCACATGCCGCGGAGCAGGGGCGGATCGTGGGGGAAGCGCTGGGCGGGTAACGCGATCGTCACCCTGAGCGAAGCGAAGGGGCTGGTCTCAAGTTGAGACCTGCCCCTTCGAAACGTCTCACCCCCGGGACTAGAGTGGGACTCGCCCACGGGGCCTGCGGGCCAACACACTTCGTCATTTCACGCGAAGCCCTCGCGGCCCGACGTCCCCTATGGCGAGCCCCACTCAGCGCCCGGGTCAATCACCCGATTTCCCCCTGCTGACACACCATCTCCATCAAAGTGACCACCGCTTCAAGGCAATGTTTACATGGCAATATGTAATGTTTACTTGCTATTTCGCCAGCTTTGCATTACTATATCAGCGTCCTCCACAGTCGAGCGTTGAGCATGTCCGAGAAGCTGACCTCTCCGATTCCCAGCAGCAACCGGGTGCGATTGCTTGGGATTCTCTGGCTTCTGATGTAATTCGGAGCAAGGGCGCTGCTCAAGATGCAAGGGCTCGATTCTGGATTGCGGGTCGGGATCGCATTGCTGCCGGTCCCGGTGTTCGCGGCCTTTCTCTGGCACGCAATACGTAGCATCCGGAGCGCCCACGAGTTCGAGCGGCGGATTCATCTCGAAGCGCGGGCCGTGCCCTTCCCGCTGACGATGCTTCTGCTCACGACACTCGCGCTGATGGAGCGTGCGGTGACGCTCCGGTTCGAAGACTGGAGTTACGCGCACATCTGGATCTACCTGCCGATTTTCTATCTGGGTGGGCTCACCCTGGCGCGGAAGCGCTACGCGTGAGGAACCGGCTCAAGGTGCTCAGGGCGGAGCGCGACTGGTCGCAGACCGACTTGGGTGAGCGGGTCGGCGTGTCGCGCCAGGCGGTGACGGCGATCGAAACCGGAAAGTTCGATCCGAGTCTTCCGCTCGCGCTCAAGATCGCGCGGCTGTTTGGGCAACGAGTGGAGGAGATTTTCTTCCTGGACGAGACTGAGCAGCAGTGAGGGGTTAGCGGGTAACCGCCGTTTTCAACTGGGCGGCAGCACCGAATCGGCAACAAGTCGCCATCGTTCGACGACTTCGACACCGACATCATCCCGCTGGAGGCCCACGATTTCATCACCGTCTGCCAGCAGTAGGTGAAACCGCGACGGCAGTACGACTATGCCACGCAGCTTTCCCGCTTTGGTGAAGACAGCCCATTTGGGCTGCGCGGAGTCATCCATCTGGTATTCCTGAAGCCACACCCCGCCCTGCTCATCCGCCACGATTCGACCAAATGCCGGAAGACCATGCGGAATTAGAGCGTCGGGCAATTCGTCAGAGGCGAATCGGCCGCTCCCCCTGGCTCGGCGAGCATCCTCTCGAGTAGCCTCGCTGAGAGGGTCAGGAGTGAATTTGCGCCGTACGACGTCTCTGTTCGTTCCATCTCCACCAAGAAACGAGACCTTCAGCGAATCGGAAAAGCCGACAAGCAGCCCCTCCTCCACTCGACTTCGCACGACATTGAGCCGAGGACCGTACTGGGCGACATAAATGCGTGCTGACCCTCGTGGACTCACAAAGATGTCTAATGAAGGAACCGTATCCAACGGTATCGCGGTGCCGTTAAGAGGCGTGAATCTCAGCAAGCGGGTGGAATCTCGCAGAATAGAACCGGGAATCTGTCCCATAGGAATTGGAAGATGCCGCTCGACCATGAGGATGTCGCCGGTGGAGAGCATCCCAACCACCATGGGCCAACTGTTCGCTCCGCGTGGGAATCGGATGGCCTGGGTACGACGATGTTCTCCGGCAGCACCGCGTATCACCAGCCGCTGGTTGGAGGTATCGAACAGCCAGACGCCGGCCGTGTCGGCTAATCCGAAGGCATCCAAACTCAGGACTTCACCTGGCCCCGATCCTCGCCGGCCGACTCGACGAATCGGACGCCCTGATGGCGATAGGTAGTGAAGCAGTCCAGTCCGGTGGTCGGCCAGAATGATCAGCGAGTCGGCGAGAGGTGCCGCTCCGATGATTTCGACGAACTCCTCACCCTCGGCATCTTTGGCTAGAGACCACACTGGTCGGGTTGACGGCCGCCAAACGGTGCTTGAATCGCCTTCAGCAGTATCAAACCAAGGCGTGGGATCGATCTTCTGAGCCTCAGTGTCGCCACGACTCGAACACGCGCCCGTAAACGATGCCAGGCATGTCACTAACGCAATCGCTCTGGACAACCGAAGACCTTTCGCGAAACCTCTGGCAACGATGCTCGCCTGTTTGCATCATACCACGATCGCGGAGCTTTCGGATTGGATCTCGGAGACTAGACGCGGCAGGCGGAGAGGTTTGATGGCCGGACCGTTGGCTGGTAGCCGATAGCTGAACTATCAATCAGGCGGCAGCAGCGGCCTTTCGGTCACCTGCGTGACGATCTCCTTGATCCCGTCGGAGAGGTGATCCCCGTAGTGGAGCAAGTAAACTCCGCGAGAGCGGCGCGCGAGCAGGAACGCCAGAAACGGCGTGTCTGCTTTGGCGGAATTGCAGGGGGGGCAGGCCAGCACGAGGTTGTCCGGCCGGTCATACGCTGTCTGGCCCTTCCTGGGCCGGACGTGGTCGAGGGTCACCTCGTCCTGGGTCATGTTCTTGCCGCAATAGGCGCAGACCGGGCCATGCAGGCCAAGCAGCCAATCGCGGTGGGCCTGATAGGACCTGCCGCCGGACCGGCGCAGGGTCGTGGAAGAAGCGATGGACGGGGAGCGAGGAGCGCGTTTACGAGACTTGCGTGGCACGAAGGCTGGGAGCTGGATACTGGTTCCTGGTTGCTGGTACGTTATTCACGAACTGAAATCTAACCCGTTCCTCCCCGTTCTCACACCCCGCGCTCGCCCATCCCCCGCTCCTCGCTTAATTTGCTGGCCTACCGAGTCGTCTCGTCAATCTCGTTGCCCGATGCGCGAAAGGAGTCCCCCCTGACGGTCGACACCCAGCGGCCGGCGGCGCGGCCCCTGCCCGATGCGGATGCCGCGCTTACCTGGCGCAGCATCAATACCATCCGCACCCTCGCGATGGACGCGGTGCAGGCGGCCGAGAGCGGCCACCCCGGCACTCCCATGGCCCTCGCCCCCGCGGGCTGGCTGCTGTGGACCCGCCATCTCCACCACGACCCCCGCCGCCCCGACTGGCCCGACCGCGACCGCTTCGTGCTCTCCTGCGGCCACGCGTCGATGCTGCTCTACGGGCTGCTGCATCTGACCGGCTACGACCTCCCCCTCGAAGAGATCAAGAACTTCCGTCAGTGGGGCTCCCGGACTCCCGGCCACCCCGAGCACGGCCACACCCCCGGCGTCGAGACCACGACCGGGCCCCTCGGCCAGGGATTCGGAAACGCGGTCGGGATGGCGATGGCAGAAGTCCTCGTCGCCGAGCGGTTCAACCGGCCGGGGCACGAGATAGTGAATCACCGGACCTGGGTATTCGCGAGCGACGGCGATCTGATGGAAGGGGTGGCGAGCGAAGCAGCCTCGCTGGCCGGACACTTGGCACTCGGAAAGCTCACGCTGCTCTACGACGACAATCACATCACCATCGACGGTGACACCGACCGCACTTTCAGCGAGGAAGTGAAGCTCCGGTTCGAGGGCTACGGCTGGCGGGTGCTGGAGGTGGGCGACGGCAACGACCTCGAGGCCATCGAGCGCGCGTTCGCAGAGGCGAAGAGCCACACCGACCGCCCCACGCTGATCCGGCTTCGCACCATAATCGGCTATCCCGCCCCCACCAGGCAGAACACCGCCAAGGCGCACGGCGAGCCCCTGGGCAAGGACGAGGTGCGGAAGACCAAGGAAATCCTCGGCTGGCCGCTCGACGAACCGTTCCACGTCCCGGCGGAAGTGGCCGCGGAAACCGAAACGATCGCGGTGCGCGGCGCCGAGCTCCGCGCCGAATGGGACCGCCGACTCGAGCGTTACCGCACGGAGTACCCCGACCTGGCCCGCGAACTCGACGATGCGCTGGCCGGCAGGCTCTCGGTCAAGTGGGAGGACGTGCTCCCCAAATTCCCCGCGGGAACCAGCCTGGCAACCCGGCAGGCCTCGGCCGCTGCGCTGCAGGCGCTGGTCACCGCGGTGCCGACCCTCGCCGGCGGCTCCGCCGATCTGGCGGGAAGCACGGGAACCATTCTCAAGGGTCTCACTCTCTTCGGACCCGGCAAACCAGGACGCGACATCGCCTGGGGCATCCGCGAGCACGCCATGGGCTCGGCGATGAACGGGATGGCGCTGCATGGCGGGATCCGGCCCTACGGCGCCACGTTTCTCGTCTTCTCCGATTACATGAAGCCGGCGATCCGTCTGGCGGCGCTGATGAAGCTGCCGACGATTTACATCTTCACCCATGATTCCATCGGCCTGGGCGAGGACGGGCCCACCCATCAACCGATCGAGCACCTCGCCGCGCTCCGGGCCATTCCCAACATGATGGTGATCCGCCCCGGCGACGCGGCGGAAACCGCCGAAGCCTGGCGCATGGCGCTGGAGCACAGCGACGGCCCCACCGCGCTGGTGCTGACGCGGCAAAAGCTCCCGGTGCCGGATCGCTCCGGACTCGGCGCAGCATCCGGCGCGCGGCGCGGCGGCTATGTTCTGTATGATCCGCCCGCACCGGCCCAGGCGATTCTGATCGCCACGGGATCCGAGGTGCACGTGGCGCTGGAGGCGGCGCGCTCGCTCGCGGCGGAGAATCTCCCCGCGCGCGTCGTGTCGCTGCCGTCGTGGGAAGTGTTCCGACGGCAACCGGAGCGTTATCGTCATGAGGTGCTCCCGCCGGGCATCCGGGCTCGGGTCTCAATCGAGGCAGCGTCACCCTTTGGATGGCTCGAGTGGGTCACCGACGGGGGAGCAGTGATCGGGATCGACCATTTCGGCGCGTCGGCGTCGGCAGAGCGGTTGTTCCAGGAATTCGGCTTCACCCCCGAAGCCGCGGTGGCCGCGGTGCGGCGGGTGCTGGGAAGGAGGACATGATGGGCACCAATCCGTTGATCGAGCTGGGGCGGCTGGGCCAGAGCCCTTGGTACGACTACATCACCCGTGACCTGATCGCGTCGGGCAAGCTGGCCCGGCTGATCGCGGAGGACGGCCTCCGCGGGATGACCTCGAATCCCACGATCTTCGAGAAGGCAATCTCGGGGAGCGAGGACTACGACGACGACATCCGGCAGCTCGCCTCCCTGGGCCGCTCGCCGCAGGAGATCTTCGAGGCGCTCTCGGTCGCGGATGTGCAGGCGGCGTGTGTCGCGTTCCGCCCGGTGTACGACGCGACCGGGGGCGCCGACGGCCTGGTGTCGCTCGAGGTCAATCCCGAGCTGGGGAATGACACCGCCGGCACGATCGCCGAGGCCAAGCGGCTCTGGACCGCGGTGGACCGGCCCAATGCGATGATCAAGATCCCGGCCACCAAGGCGGGAGTTCCGGCGATCGAGGAATCGCTGGCGCAGGGCATCAGCATCAATATCACGCTGCTCTTCTCGGTGGAACGGTACCAAGAAGTGATCGAGGCCTTCCTGCGGGGACTCGAGCGCAGGCGAGTGGCGGGACAGCCGGTGGACAAGCTCAATTCGGTGGCGTCATTCTTCGTGAGCCGGGTGGACGGCCGGGTGGACCCGGAGCTCGACAAGAAAAAGGACCCCAGGGGCCTTCGCGGTACCATTGCAATCGCGAACGCCGCAATGGCATATGCCCTGTTCCAGCAGTCGCGGGCCACTCCGCGGTGGAAAATGCTGGAGTCCGCCGGAGCCCGGCCGCAGCGGCCGCTCTGGGCCTCGACCAGCACCAAGGACCCGAAGTATCCCGATGTCTATTACGTCGAAGCGCTGGTCGCGCCCGATACGGTGAACACGCTCCCCCCGGACACCTTTGCCGCCTATCGCGATCACGGAACGCCGGTGGTCCGGATCCACGAAGCGATTGCGGCGGCGCCGGCCCGGCTCCGCGCGCTGGCGGAGTCGGGTGTGGACCTCGCGGAGGTAACCCGTTTTCTCGAGGACGACGGCGTGACGAAGTTTGCGGAGTCGTACGAGAAGTTGCTGGCAGGAATCGAAGCGAAGGCGAGTGCGCTAGTAAGGTGAGAGGTGAGAGGTGAGAGGTGAGAGGTGACACCTCTCACCGCTCACTGTTTTTTCACGCCGCCCGGCTGATCTCGGGAACCTTACTCACATCCCACAGTCCCTCGGACTTCGCGACAAAGAGCGTGGCGGAGAGATCGCCCGTGACGTTGACCGTGGTGCGCGTCATGTCCAGGATGCGGTCCACGCCGAGCACGATCGCGATGCCCTCGGGCGGCACCCCCACGATCGCGAGAATCCCCACCAGCAACGGAATGGAGCCTCCCGGCACTCCCGCCGCTCCCACGGCCGTGATGACCGCCATCACGATGACGATGATCATCCCGCCGAGCGAGAGGTTGACGCCGAACACCTGGCAGAGGAAGATCACCGTGATCCCCTCGAAGATTGACGTGCCGTTCATGCACATGGTGGACCCGAGCGGCAGCACGAAACCCGCGATCTTGGGAGGTACCCCGAGTCCCTCCTCCGCGGCCTGGAGCGCCGCGGGGAGCGTGGCGCTGCTCGAGCTGGTCGAGAACGCGGTGATGAGCGCCGAACGGACCCGGGAGAAGAACAACCGCGGGCTGATCCCGATGACGAAGCGGAGGATGATCGAGAGATTCACCAGGCCGTGGAAGATCAGCGCGCCAAGCACCACCGCCACGTAACCCGCCAGCGGTTTCATCAGCGCAAAGCCGAATCGTGAAGTCACGCCGAAGATCAGCGCGGTCACACCGTAGGGCGCGAGCTTCATGGCCATCCCGACGATCTTGATCACCACATCTTCCAGGGCCATGAGGACGTCGAGCATCGGCTTGGCGCGCTCGGGCTTGAGCTGGGTCAGCGCCGCGCCGAACATCAGGCCGAAGAAGATGACGCCCAGCATGTCGCCGTCGGCAGCGGACTTCACCGGGTTCCGGGTGACGATCTCCACGAATGTGTTGATCCCGAACCCACCGGTCTGCTGCGCCGTCACCTTGGTTGATGCATCGGCGGCGTAGGTGGCCATCAGCTCGGTCTTGACGTTTTCCGGAAGACCTTCCCCGGGCTTCACCAGCGAGACGATCACGAGGCCGAAGGTCGCGGCGAGGAACGTCGTCGTGAGGAAGTAGCCGATGGCCTTCCCGCCGACCCGCCCGACCTTTCGCAGGTCCCCGAGCCCGGCGACGCCGAGGGAGATGGATGCGAAGACCAGCGGCATCACGACCATGAAAAGGAGGCGCAGGAATATCTGGCCGACAGGCCCCGCGATGTATTTGTTGAGCCACACCACCGTAGGCGAGGCACCGCCGAGCTGGGTGTTGACCAGGATGCCCGCAGTGGCGCCGACCAGGAGCGCAATCAGGATCTTGGTGTGGAGCTTCATCCCGGTTCCGCTACTACCGATCGATTCGGCCATCTAGTCCTCAGAAGCGAGCGGCTTCTGGCCGCGTCGGAGCAGGGAGCTGCGTATGTGGAAGCGAGGTGGAGCCAGAAGGTACGGGAACGACTCGCCGGGCGTCAACTCGGGAACCACTCGTGCTAGAGCTTCGGCGGCTTCACCTTCTTCACCCTCGGCGGCGGGGTGCGGGTCCACAGCACGATCGCCCCGCAGCTGGATCCGCGCTCCAATTCCGGCGGCGTAGACGACGGCCCCGAGTAGACCTCGACGCCATCGAGATCCCGCGGCGGCTGCAGCCAGACCATCGCGGGATCAGCGGGGATGCCGTCCATCCAGAAGGTGGGCTGGCAGCCGTACGTCGCCCGCGCCAGCACTGCCCGGCAGACGATCCCCCGGCACTCCACCCGCAATCCCGGCACGGTGCGGAGCAGGTCTCCCACCGTCTGGGGATTCCGCTTCTCGATGTCTGCCCGGGTGAAATACCGTCCCCGCCCCTCGCGGCTCCTTCGAACGAAATCGGCCGGAAGATTCGGCTTTTCCTCGACTTCCAGATCGGGGAGGCGGAAGGTCTGGGCTTCGGTCTCGAACCGCACTTCGATGGTCTCCAGCGGCTTGACGTCGATGGGCGAGGTGAGCGTGGTGTAGCCGATGGCGCTCGCTTGAATTACGTACTTCCCCGGCGTGATGCCGTGGAAGGCGAATTCGCCCTTGCGGTTGGTGATGACGACGAGCTCGGTGCCGATGAGGATGACGCGGGCACCCTCGAGCTCGGGGCCGCGTTCAGCGGTGCGGACGGTCCCGGTGATGGAGCCGAGTCGTTGAGCGTCGAGCGGCGGGCACAGGGCCAGGAGCGCCACAAGGAGCGCGAGGCCGGGGCGGGCCAGGGAACGCTTGAGCATTTCCCACCCCCTGAGAGAGCAGAGGCGCCGGTCGGAATCGAACCGACGAATGGAGGTTTTGCAGACCTCTGCCTTACCACTTGGCTACGGCGCCGGGCTCCGGAAAGTGGCGCAGGGTAACGAGTTCTGCAAGTTGAGGGTTGGAATTTGGGGATTCGGAATGGGGAAGCGCCCCAACCCCCAACTCCCAACTCCCAACCCCATCACCTCACGACGGGACTCTCCGCGTCGCGGTTTCCTGATTTACCTGCACCGCGGCATTGAGCGCGGCTCCGACTGCTTCGGCGGATCCTTCCCCCGCCTTCAAGCGAACCAGATCGAGCCGCAATCGCTCCAGCGCGCCGATCACCCGAGCAAGCTCCTCCTGCTGCCCTGGCTGGCCCGGCTCCGCCCGCAATTCCTCGACCCGGCAGCAGAGCTCGTCGCCGATTTCGGGAATCGCCCCGAACCGCTCGCGCAGCTCAGTGGGGAGCTGCTCGTAGAGTGAGACGGCGGCTGCCTCGACCATCCGCTCGGGGGGCTTGCTGTCGGGATGGGGCGCGGGGATCCGGACCGCGAGCCCGACCCCAGCCAGACGGAACACCAGCCGTCCGAACGGGCCAGCCAAAAAACGAAGCCAGTCCTCCTTGGACTTGCTGAGATCGCTGGGAAAATCCTTCCCATAGACCGCCTTCGACTCCTCGGCCAGCACGCGCGCCTCCAACACGGCGGCATCGCGCACGTCCTGGAAAGTGAGCCCGTGCTGCAGGGCCCGCCGCGCGGTGCGCAGCAGGAACCCGAAGGGCCAAAGAACGGTGAGCAGGAGCAGCACAACCGCGAGGGTTCGCGAGTAGGGATCGGCAGGCACGTGGACCCAGGGGGAAAACCAGAGCACGAACGCCACTGCCATAAGCCAGCCGGTGGCCACACCCCGGCCCTGCCGGAAGTAGTGCCGGATCGGCGGCGGAATATCCCGGTCGGTGAGTCCGGTTGTCGCCAGCGCCTCGGCAAGCTCTTCGCCGGTCGAGAAGCGGCGCGCCTTATCCTTCTCGAGGCAACGGTCCACCGCGCTGGCAAGCTGGCGGGGAAGGTCGGGGCGCACGGACGCGAGTGCCGGGGGCGGCTCGTTGAGGTGTTTGGTGATGATCGCCAGCGGACTCGGCGCCTCGAACAGCGTGCGCCCGGTGAGCGCGAAGAACGCCGAGACGCCGAGGGAGTAGAGATCGCTCCGCCCGTCGATCTCCCGACCGTTCGCCTGCTCCGGGCTGAGGTAGTGCGGAGTGCCGATCAGTTGCCCCGCGCCGGTGAGCCGGCTGGCGTCGGCCGCGAAGGCCACCCCGAAATCGGCGACCATCGCGCGCCCGGAAGCCTGCTCGATCAGGATGTTATCGGGCTTCACGTCGCGATGGATGACGCCATTGGAATGCGCGTACCCGAGGCCCCACGCCACCTCTTGAAGAAGACGGGTCGCCTGCGCAGGAGGGAGCGGGCCGGCGCGCTCCACCCGCTGGGTGAGGGTTTCCCCCCGCACATATGCCATGGCGAAGAACACCAGGTCGCCGTGTTCCTCCACCGCAAATACCGTGACGATGTTGGGATGGGACAGGCGGGCCACCAGGCGGGCCTCCTGGAGGAAGCGCTCCCGAATGCCCGTCTGCGCCGCCAGGTAGGGGGGGAGGAGCTTGATGGCGACAGGACGGTCGAGCGCCGAATCGCGGGCCAGGAAGACGATCCCCATCCCTCCGCGCCCCAGCTCCCGCTCGAGGGTATAGCGGCCGGCGACCGCGGACTGCAGCTCGAGAAATTCCCGCGAGTAAGAGTGGCCGACCATGTCCTGAAGTTACCAGCTTGCGCCGAGCAGCACCGCATTGCCGAAGAGCGGTAGCAGACCGCGCCAGAGATCGCGGAAGTTCGGGTCACCCGCAAAGCCGATCACCCGGCCCCGCCCCACCCGCTCGGTCCAGAGATACGGCGACTCGGCGAGCCGCGCCGGCACTTCGGGCCAGAGATACCCGGCGACCCGGAGCCGTCCAACGGGAGCGTATCGAATGACCGCTTCGCCCGAGGAGAGGTCGCGGGGGACGCGGTAGATCCGGGCCCCGTTCACCAGCACGCTGAAGTTCCCCGGCTCCAGGCCTGCGAGGAGCGGCGAAAGCGAATCGGCGGTGACCCGGACGATTGCACCCGGCACATCGGTCGGGAGCGGCGCGCCGCCGGTGCTGTCGGCCCGCGCCGTATCGGAGCGCAGACGCAAGCGCGACAGACCGAGCCGCTCCGAGGCGAGCCATGCCGTCGCGCCCTCGAGGGTGATCAGCACCCCGCCATTCCGCACCCACGACGTCACCCGCTCCCGGCCCGCGTCACCCAACGCGCGCTCCAGCGCCGCCGGCTGCACACTCGGCACGACCAGCACGTCGAGCTCTGCGAGCGCGCCACCGGCCACCGCATTGGCGTCGAGCGGGGTGACCGGCATGCCGAGCCGCTGCTCGAAGGCAAACCAGGCGAATCCGAAGGAATTGCCCTGGACCGGCGCTCCTCCGAGGAGACCGACCCGCGGCGCCCGCACGAAGAAAACGCTATTGCTCCCCAGGTCGGTTCCCTCATCGACGGCGGCGGTGGCGAGCGACGCGACCCACGCGCCGGATGACGCCGCCAGCCGGCGCACGGTTTCATGCCCGGCGGCGCCATTCGGCTCGGTGCGCACGAGGAACGCCCCGCGCGGGAAACTGTCGGCGCCGATCCGGAAAAACTTGGGCGCATACCAGACCTTCAGCTTCTCGGTGAGCAGTCCGGCGAGCAGCCGCAGGCTTTCCTCCGAGCCGGGGGGGAAGGCGTAGGCATAACCCGCGCGCGCCGGAGCGGTCCGCGCCGGAGCGGTGAGCAATGCCGGCTCGAGCGGACCCACCGGTGCGGAAAGCGACCACGCGCGAACTCGGAACGCGAACGGCAGTGACCAGGCGGTGACATCGTAGAAGCGATCGCTCTGCCCAGTCCGGCGGCTCTCCAGCTCGGTCTTGATGAAGGCCGAATCGAGCAGCGCATCGGGTTCGAGAAGCGCCCGGGCGAGGCGGCCCTGCGGCTGGGCCAGGTCCACTATCCACGTCCCCGCCGCGAGCCGCGCGGACCGCGCGGCCGATTCGCCGTAAGGAGTGGCAGCGGGGAGCGAGACCGCGCTCGCCAGGCGCTGCACGGCAATGCCGTTGCCCAGGAGGACTCGCACCAGGGAATCGGCGCGGCCCGCGGGATCCCGCTCCAGGGCCACGGCGCGCATCGGACGCGCCACATCGGCAATGGCACTCCGCCGGAAATCCAGATAGTCCCGCACCCGCTCGGTGCGGCGAGTCGCCGAGGTCAGCACCGTCGCCCAGGCGGCGGTGTAGTGATGGTGCGCCGCCTCACGCAGGGTGAGCACCGTGCCGTCGCTGCGCCGGATCGCCCCGCCGGCGCTCGACGCTTCCTCGTAGGTCATCCCCGCGGCGCCGGTCAAGATGGGCCAGGAGACGCCGTAGCCGGGGTAGAACTCGTCGTAGCCCTCGCGGCGGAAATAGGACCAGCCATGACGGTCGAACGCCGCCGCGTTGGCCGCCGCGAAGATGTCCCACCATTTGAGAATGCTGGTGTGCACGTTCTTGTTGACCGGCTCCATCGGCGGCGCGAAGAAGTAGGTCGAATTGGACCCCATTTCGTGGAGGTCCACCGCCACGTGCGGCCACCAGCGGAGATAGGCCGCGACCCGCGCGCGAGTCTCCGGATGGGAGAGCAGGAACCAGTCACGATTGAGATCGAAGTAGTAGTGGCTGGTACGGGGGCCGGGCCAGTTTCCAGAGTGGACTAACGCGAAGGGATCGGGGGGAACGCCGAGGGCGCCCCGGAACCGGGTGACATCCTGCACATGCCGCTCGTGGCCGTCGGGGTTCTGCACCGGATCGATCAGGACGATGGTGCTGTCGAGGACCAGCCGGGTCTCCGGATCGGTCCCCGCGGCGAGCTGGTAGAGCAGCGCGAGCGACGACTCGGTGCCCGAGGCTTCGCCCCCGTGGACGGTGAAGCCGAGCCAGACGATTGCCGGAAGCCTGGCCGCGGCCTGGTCAAGCTCCGCGGCGGAACCTCTCGCGTTGGCGATCCGCTCCGCGTCGGCCTGGATTTCGTTCAGGCGCCGCCGATTTGTCTCGCTGCTTACGACCACCAGGAGGAGCTCCCGGCCCTCGAAGGTGACTCCCAGGGTGTCGAGCCTGATGCGCTGGGTCGCCGCCGCCAGACGTTCGGCGTAGCGCAGGATCCGGTGGTGCGGAGTGAACCGGTCGCCGACCTCGTACCCAAGGACGGAGCGAGGCGTCGGAATCGCGGGATCGTACGCCGTGCCGGTGCTGTAGCTGTGCTGGGCCAGTAGCGGGCGCGTGGCCAGGAGCAGCGCCGCAACGATCAGAGTGCGGGAAGGCAAAGCAAGGGCCCCCTGAATTGTGTTCGGAAGACTGCTCGGTGAAGAATTGTCGCCCGAACTCGAGTCTTGGGCAACCAACGATCCTTCATTCTGGCTATCTTTATGAACGGCAATCACTTATAAAGCTTCAAGTATGTTTCTGTTTAAAAAGTATTATATTACATATTATATTGATATTGGCATATTAAATGATGATATAATACTTATTATAGGAAATGTAAAAAACTCATTATCAGGTATAATATTGCTTTTTATATGCGACATATGCATTTTATAAGTAGTATGATGCCTCTTATAACAGATCTAGACCTGCTGCGGGAAATTGGTGGAAGACTCCGAGGCTACCGCCTCCAGAGGAACCTGACCGCGCAAGAAGTGGCGACGCGCGCCGGAATCCAGGTCAGAACTCTCTTGAGTGCCGAGCGAGGAGCGAATCCCCGCCTGGCAACCGTGATCAAGGTGCTTCGCGCCCTCGACCGCCTGGACAACCTGGAAGCCTTTCTACCGCCGCCAGGTCTTTCCCCGATGGCGCTGCTGATGTCCAAAGGCAAGCTCCGCAAACGCGCCAGGAAGCCTCGAGATGCCTGATCCGGTGATCGCCGAGGTGTGGTTATGGGGTCGGTTGGTTGGAGCAGTGGCGGAAGAAGAAAACGGCCGCATCACGTTCGAGTACAACCCGGAATTCGTGGGAAGCCGGCTCGAGATTTCCCCTTTCACCCTTCCCCTTTCCCTGCGCGGCCCGGTCACCTTTCCGGAGCTTACCCGGATGGAGGCCTTCCTGGGGCTTCCTGGCGTCCTGGCGGATGCCCTGCCCGACCGGTTCGGGAACGCGGTTATCGCGCGCTATTTCAAAACCAGAGGCAAGCCTGCGGCCGCAGTGAGCCCGGTTCAGAAGCTTCTCTATATGGGCACCCGCAGCCTCGGAGCGCTCGAGTTTCAGCCGGCAGTGCATTTTCGAAGTCGAAGAGCCGAAGAGGAACCGCTCGAGATTGCCGATCTTGTCGCCGAGGCGCGAAAGCTCATCGAGGGACATCCCGACGTCGCGATTCCCGAAATCATGCGCCTTGGCGCCTCGGCGGGCGGTGCCCGGCCCAAGGCCATCATACTCTGGAATCGCCAAGCCAATGAGGTGCGGTCGGGGGTCGCAGTCCCACGACCGGGGGACGAGCACTGGATCATCAAATTCGACGGAGTCGGCGAGCTCGGCGCGCCCGACGAAACACCAAAACCCTATAATCGAATTGAATACGCCTATTCCCTCATGGCGCGCGCCGCCGGCCTGAAGGTCCCCGAAACGAAACTGATCGAGGAACGCGGGTTCGGCCATTTCCTGACCAAACGATTCGACCGCGAGAACGGCCATCGCGTCCACATGCACTCACTCGGCGGACTGCAGCACGTGGACTACAACCAGCCGGCGCGCTTCTCATACGAAGAGTACCTCCGCACGGTCCTCGCGCTCGGGCTGGGGTATCCCGCGCTGGAGGAGGCATTCCGGCGCACTGTCTTCAACATCGCGGCCGTCAACCAGGATGACCACGTCAAAAACTTTGCCTTCCTGATGGATGAGACCGGCGACTGGCGGCTCGCTCCCGCATACGATCTCACCTACGCCAGGGGACTGGGGTACACCCGTGCGCACCAGATGGCGCTGGGCGGGAAGACCGGCCGGTTTGTGCGGGAGGATCTGCTCGCGCTTGGCGGGGCGATGGGGATCAAGAAGGACGGCGCCGCGATCGTTGCGGAAGTGACCGGCGCGCTGCGGGAGTGGGAAGGGTTCGCGGAGGAGGCGGGCGTGCACGCCAATCGCGTGCGATTCATCGCCTCGGAGTTTCGCCTGCTCTGATCAGCTCGGACGGTCAGGATCCCGGCCGCTTCTGGGGAGGAACGCGGGTCCAGACGACGATCATGCCGCACTGGGCCCGGCCGGTGACCTGAAGGTATTCGGCGGGGACGGTCGACATGCCCAGATAGATCTCGATCGCTTCGAAATCGTTGGGCACCATGCCGGCCAGCACGCCGGCATCGGTGGAGACGCGGTCCACAACCACGACCGGGGTGCAGTTGTGCGGCGCGCGGGCCGGGCGGGGAACGCAGGTACCGCCCCGGCAGGAGAGGACGACGCCGCGGACGCTCCGGAAGATGTCGGCGACGGTCGGAGGATGCCGCTCCTGGATTTCTTCGCGGGTGATGTACTGCCCCATGCCGATCTTCTTGCGCGCCACAAACTCAGCGGGCAGCCGCATCCCCTCGATGAGATTGTCGGGTTGCACCGGCGCCGGCGCCGTGGTCACCAGCTCGGGGAGCATCACCGCGTCCGCCTTGCCGAGCTTGACCTCGAGGTCGATGATTTCCCGGCGGCCCAGCGGCACCTGCGTCATGGGGGTTTCGTCGCCCATCCCGCGGACCTGGACCAGGTAGGTCCCGGCCACCAGACTGTCGAAGACGAAGGCGCCATTCTGGTCGGTCCGGACCGTCCGGCCCGCGCCGACGAGGGCGACATGCGCCCCAACTATCGGGGTGAGGGTGCTGGTGGCCACCACGGTGCCGCGGATCACCGAGCGGCGCTCCTGCGCCGCGGCGGGGGAGCCGAAGGCAGCCGAGAGGGCGGCGGCTGCGACGAGGGTTGTGGTGAGGGGACGCATGGGGTCCTCCTACTGCACGATCCGGACGCTATCCACGAAGTAGCTCGTATCCCCGAAACAGCTGGTTGGCACTCCGCGATGCTCCTGATAATACAACAATACGCGCCGGCCGAGCGCCAGATTTATCTGCCGGGCGGTCGACTCCTTGCGCACCGTGAAGTTCCATATGGTCGGGGCCACACCGGGCACCGTGCTCAGCGCGAGATCCCCTTCCCATGTCTTGCAGAGCCAGCCCTTCTTCGAAAACTTCTGCAGGTACCCTGCCCGCTGCCCCTCCGAATAGCTCCAGGAGAGTGCGGTCACCGTGTACAATGCGACGAGCAGCACCGGGGTGAGCAGCACGAGGGCCAGGATCAGCTTCCAGCGGCGCCACCATGGGCGGCGCGGGGAAGGAAGCACCGGGGAAGGGGGAGAGGTGCCTTCCTCGGGGCGTGGCTCGCCGACGGTAGGATCGGTCATGCGGAGAAGCTACGGGAACACCGGCTAGCGATCCAGCCTCCCGCCTGTGGAGAAGGCAAACCCCCTCTCCAGGACGAACCGGCACTCGAATTTGCCCTGCTCGTTCCGTGGCCGACAGGCGAGGTCCACCCGGTTGCTCTGGCTCTCCGTCGCGCGGGTCAGGCCGAAGCGCAATCCGACCCCGAAGTCGAAACCGGTCCGCCGCTCGGAGCCGTGATACCAGGCGCCACCATAATCCACGAATGCCGCCAGCCCGACGGCGGTCAGATTGCGAAAGTTTTCGATCGCCGTCCACCGATACTCCGCGGTGGTGAAGAACGCGCGGTCTCCGGTAAAGGCGTGCTGCTTGAAGGCGCGCGGCCCGATCCCGACACCCAGATCGAACTCGGCCCCGGGCGCCGGGTTATGCTGCCATCCGATCGCCCCGTGGAGCACGACGAGGTGGAGGGGAGCCGGCAGGAGAAACGCCGTCCCCGAGAGGTGGACTGAACCCGAATCGAGCCCGGCCGCAGTGTACCGTCCGCTCGCGGTTCCACGAAGCTGAACGAATCGGTCGCTCCTGCCGAATCCCGTCCCCAGCGTGAGGAAGGGCACCACACCATCATCGGGGTAGCCGAACGCCTTCGGGGTGACCTGGACGCCGGCGCCGACCGTCGTGCTCACATCCACATCCTCTTCCCTGGCAAAGCCCTCGAGACCACTCGACACGAGGAAGCGGGCCGCGCGCCACTGGAGGAAGACGCCCGCGGCGCCGGTCACGCTGTGGCCGAGCGTATCCACCCGCGACGCGTCGGTGTAGTCATCTCGGCGAACCTGGCCGTTCAATCCAGCGCGCAGGTACCCGCGGGAGCCGCCCGAGAGGGCCCACCCCGCCGCGGCGCCCATGAGCTGATACCGGCGCTGGAGCGTAATCCCTGGGAGTGAGTCCCCCTCAAAGAATCGTAGAATCCGTTCGTTCCGGGCTTCGCCATATACCTGCCAGGACGCCCGCCCCGCCAGGGAAAAGAAGGGTTTGTTGATCATGGCGAAGCCGAGATCGCCATCGCTCAAGTGCGAGTACGAGAGGGTGAGGCCGATCCGGCCGGCGAGGAGCCGGGGCTGGCGGAAACTGCTGCTGAGCGTCGAGCGATCGGGGTCGATCCGGTACCGGACGCTCACCAGGGTGGCCGTCCCGAGGAAGTTGAGCTCTTCGACCCCGATGGTGGGGATCCAGGTCGAGCCGGTGATTCGGAGGTTGGTGATGGGGCGCGTGCTCCAGCCGTCGGCGGTGGTGACCCGGACGATCAACCCCGAATCACTGAGCACGCTATCGATCGCGACCGAGCGAAAAATCCCGAGGGACCGCAGGTTTCGGGCGGTTTCCGCGAGGGCGGAAGAGTCGTACGGCTGCCCCGTCCGAAACAGCAGCTCACGCCGCACGACCGACGCGCGGGTGGTGAAATGCACTCCATTCGCCAGCCGGGGGAGCAAGCCGTTTACTTCGGAGGGCGCGAAGATGTCGTAGCGGCGGAGGAGCACGCCGCGAATGATGGATGCGGAGTCGGCGGCACTCGTCCCCTGCGCCGGGGCGGCGGCCGGCATCAGCGCGGCGAAGAGCGCCGTCACGAGCCAGCGGTTCACGCGAAGACAGCTCTGGAGCGGGGAACTAGGCGAGACTCTCGAGCAGCTTCCAGAGCTCGACGGCGCTGAAATCCTGGAAGCGGCGGAGCACCTCCTGCTCGGAACTCTCGACGAAGATCCAGCCGCTGGAGCGAGTGGAATCGTCGGAGACAAAATGGACCTTGCCGCGCGAGGGCAGCTCACCCGGAATAGTCTCGAGAAAGACTCGCCAGGAGGTCTCCCCCCGGGCGAGGTCGCCCAGGTGCCGGGCCCAGGGATGATCGGGCAGCTCGAGTGGTGCGGAGGTCATCGCATGAATGAGTAAGGCCCGTGCCCACCGGAGTCCACCCCGCTAAGTTTGGGGCCCGATGACCAACCCCCAGAACGCCAGCACGCCGCCCCCGACCTGCTCCGCATGCGGAGCGCCTGTCACCAGCCGGTTCTGCTCTCGCTGCGGGAGCCCCGCGGAGAGTGGCGCCTGTCCAGCGTGCCAGACGCCGCTCTCTCCCGGGGCGCGATTCTGTCACCGCTGCGGAGCACCGGCCCGGCCCGCCGCCGGCGTCGGAGGGCGGGAGCGCCTGGCGTGGACCCTGACCGGCCTCGCCGCCGTGGCGGCGCTGCTGGCGTTTCTCTATCGCGGCAACTCGCAGCCCACGGTGCCGGACATGGGGAACGCAGGCAACGTCGGCGCCGCGGGCACCGTCCCCCCGCTCGCGCAGCGCGCCCCCGACATCAGCAGCCTGTCCCCCCGCGAGCGTTTCGACCGGCTCTGGGACCGGGTGGTTCGCGCCGCCGAAGCGGGAGACAGCGTCACCGTCATCCAGTTCGCGCCGATGGCGCTGGGCGCATACAGCATGATGGAAGACGCCGACGCCGACGCCCGCTACCACGCCGCCACCATCAACCTGGTGATCGGCGATCTTCCCGCGGCGCTGGCGCTCGCCGACACGATTCAGGCGGAGGCGCCGGGACACCTGCTCGGCTACATCGTGCGCGGTGAAGTGGCCGACCGCCGGAGCGATGCCCCGGCCCTTGCCCGGAGCTACCAGGACTTTCTGAGCCACTACGACGCGGAGCTCCGCGCAGGGCGGGTGGAATACGCCGAGCACAAACCGATCCTCGATGACTTCAGAACGCGGGCGAAGGCCAGCCTGGGACCGTAATCATGCCGACGACGATTCACGTGGCGCATTCTCCCGACAGCGACGATGCGTTCATGTTCTACGCCCTCGCCGAGAACAAGCTCGACACCGGCGACCTGCGCTACGTCCACGAGCTGGCGGACATCGAGACGCTGAACCGGCGGGCGCTCACCGGAGAGCTCGAGGTTTCGGCGGTCTCCATCCACGCCTATGCGTACCTGGCAGACCGCTACGCGCTGCTCGCCAGCGGCTCGTCCATGGGTGACGGGTACGGACCGCGGCTGGTGGCGCTCGCTCCGAAGCCGGCGGATCCGCGCGCCGCGCTGCGCGGGCTTCGCGTGGGGGTGCCCGGCCTCCGCACCACGGCGTATCTCGCCCTCACGCTCTATCAGCCGGAGATCGTGCCGGTGGTGATTCCCTTCGACCGGATCAGCGACGCGGTCCAGGCGGGAGAGGTGGACGTCGGCCTGCTGATCCACGAGGGACAACTCACCTACGCCGACGACGGGTTCGAGCTCTGGGTGGACCTGGGCGCCTGGTGGCTCGGCGACACCGGGCTTCCGCTCCCGCTTGGCGGCAACGTGGTGCGGCGGGACCTGGGCCCGGAGGTGACCGCGCAGATCGCCAGGGATCTGCGCGCGAGCATCGTGTACGCGCTGGCCCACCGGGCTCCCGCGCTCGCACACGCCAGCCGGTTCAACCGGGGCATCGGTGAAGAGAAGACCGACCGCTTCGTCGGGATGTACGTGAACCAGTGGACGGTGGATTACGGCGAGCGGGGGCGGCGGGCGGTGCAGCTACTGCTCGATCGGGCGTTCGAAGCCCGACTCATCCCGCAGCGCGTGGAGGTGGAGTTCGTCGGGTAGGGAGCCAGGGAGCCAGGGAGCCAGTGGAAATATTCTGGCTCCCTGGCTCCCCGATTGGTTTCTCACCGTGGACCCAACCGCCCAGCCATCCGACCCCACCAGCATCCTCGTCGTCGATGATGAAGAGGCCGTTCGGAGCTCGCTCTGCCGCGCGCTGGACTATCTGACCAAGCCGGTCGATGGCGCTGCAGCAGGTGGTGGCGCGGCGCGCGGCGCTGATCTTCCTCGCCGACACGGGAGACTGAGCCTCAGCTGTTCGGGCTCGCGGCCACGCCCTCCTTTTCCGCCGCGTACCCCATCCCCCTGAGCCTCGCCAGCCGGAGCCGCATCGGCGGGTGCGACGCGAAGAGATCCCCCAGGAATCCTACTTTGCTGGAAATCTTCCGCTCCGCCGGATTGACGATGCAGAGATGCGCCGCGCCGCGCGCGACGGAGCGGGTGGCGTCGGGCGCGGAATCGATCTTCTCGAGCGCGCTGGCGAGCGCCAGCGGATTCCGGGTGAATTGCGCGCCGGTGGCGTCGGCGAGATACTCGCGCTTCCGGCTCACCGCCATCGAGAGCAGACGGGCGATCAGCGGCGCCAGGATCAGCGAGATGATCCAGAGCACCAGGACGATGAGCGCGACCGGATTGCCCTTGCCTCCCCGCCGTCCCCTCCTTCCGCTAGACCGAAGAAAATTCCGCGCCAGGTCGGACATCAGCGCGATGGACCCCACCATCGCCGCGAGCAGCGTCATCAGGCGGATATCGTAATTGCGGATGTGGGACATCTCGTGCGCGACGACCGCCTGCAGCTCATCGCGGTCCAGCACCTTGAGGAGTCCTTCGGTCACCGCGATGTGGGCGGTCGTGGGATCCCGTCCGGTGGCGAAGGCATTAGGGTCGGGATCGGGCACGATCCAGATCTTGGGCTTGGGCACCCCGGAGGCGATCGCCATTTCCTCGACCACATTGTCCAGCCGCCGCAACTCGGGCGTGGCGGGGTTGATCAGCTCCTGTGCGCCGCTCGCGTTGAGCACCCGCTTGGCGCCGGTCCGCCAGGCAGCCCAGGAGGTCCCGGCGGCAATGAGGCAGGCGATGAGGCCGATGAAGGGAATGACGTGGTGATAGTGCTCCGGGGGAAGCGACCTGGTTTGCAGATACCAGGCCAGGTCGCCTCCGAACCCGATCCACGCGAAGAAGAGCACGAACCCCGCGACCAGCCAGGCCGACTTTCGTTTATTGGCCTCCTGCTGCGCGAAGAGATTCGCGTCGATCACGCCGTCGGCTTATTGAGCGACAGATCGACCTTGGGCACGGCCCGCTCGGCGGCGTCCTCGATCTCCCAGAGATCGGCGGGCGACGCCTTGGCCAGCCCGGCCACGAGGTTGGTCGGAAACTGCATCTGCTTGGTGTTGTACTGCGTCGCCACGTCGTTGTAGAGCTGCCGGGCAAACCCGATCTTGTTCTCGGTGCTGGTGAGCTCTTCCTGGAGCTGCAGCACGTTCTGAGAGCTTTTGAGCTCGGGGTAGGCCTCGGTCAGGGCAAAGAGGCGGCCCAGCGCCTGGGTCAGCTCACCCTCAGCCTTCGCGGTGGCGGGGACGCCCTGGGCCGAGATCGCCTTGTTGCGCGCCGAGATCACGGCCTCGAGGGTGGAGCGCTCGAAGTCCATGGCCCCTTTCACCGTGTTCACGAGATTGGGGATCAGGTCGTGCCGGCGCTTCAACTGGACGTCGATCTGCTTCCAGGCGTTGATGACCTGGTTCTTGAGGGCGACGAGGGCGTTGTACGCGCCCATGACCCAGAGGGCGACGACGACCAGGACGACAAGGAGAATCCAACCCACGGCGGCCTCCGGTGAGGGGGTGGGGGAAATATAGGGTGCTGGGGGCTGGGGGCTGGGGGCCGGGGGCCGGGGGCTGGGGGCCGAAGACTGACGACCGCGATAAAACGCACCAGCCCGCAACGAATCGATGACAGCCGTCGGGTGCGCCCTTGCCACCTTGCGTCATGCAACGCGGGGCGACGCTACTCGAGCTGGTGGTAGTCCTGGCGATCATCGGGGTGCTCGCCGGGGTGGTCGCTCCGGGAACGTCGCTCCTCGCCGACCGGGTGACGGTGGAGCACGAGGCGGCCCGGATCCTCTCCGCCTACCGCTCCGCCTGGCTCACCGCGCGGATGCAGCATCGCCTCGTACTACTCCGCATCACCGCCGACAGCCTTGCCATCCGCATCGTACTCACCGCCGGCGCGGCCGAAACCACGCTGACCTGGGTGACGCCGGGTCCCGCCGTGGCCGGCGTTGCTCTCACCAGTCCGTCGCACACCACCGTGTTCGCGCCCGATGGAGTCGCGATGGGGTTATCCAACACAACCCACAAGCTGGAAAAGGGCGGGGCAAAGCGGCAGGTGGTGGTGTCGAGGTTGGGGCGGGTGAGAATAGGGAACTAGGGAGGTAGGGAGCTAGGGAGTTAGGGTTTCTTCCCTAGCTCCTGGCTCCCTAGCCCCTGAACACCACATCGATATGCACGACGATATCCCGCTGCATCTTGAACACGAGGAACCGGGTCAGCTTGTCGATATTGTAATCGTGGAGGTCCATGGGGATTCCGCCCGCCGTGACGTGAATCCCCTCGGCTGAGCGAACCACCGTCGCCCTGACCTGCTCGGCACGCTTCACGCCGTGGATCACGAAATTGCCGTCGAGTACGACCCCGGCGCTGTCGCCGCGCTCCCACTCGGGGGTCACGCCGGTGAGCTCGAAGCGAATCGTCGGGAAGATCGAGGCCTCCATCGTCTTGAGGAGGTCACGATCTCTGCGGTCGTTTCCGGTCTTGAGCGTGTTGACCTGCGCTTCGACCCACCCCCGCACCTCGGCGAGGGTCGAGCCGCCCGTCATTTGTCCTCGGACGGCGCCCGTCGTCCCGGTAAAGTCCCCCAGCGTCGATTTTCCGTCGAAGCGCAAGGTTCCCCGAACGACTTCGACATCGGGCCAGTTCCGCTGTGCCGCTCCGGAACTGCCCGTACTCAGGGCGAGAAACATAGTGACGGCGCCGAGGCGCACCTCAACCTTCCGACTCGACCGGTGCCTCGAGGCCGTACCTCCGGATCTTCGCGAGCAGCGTTGAGCGGGCCAGTCCCAGGACCTGGGCCGCCTTCCGCCGATTGCCCGAGGTGTAGCGGAGCATCGCCGCGATCTGCCGGCGCTCCACCGCTTCGAGCGATTCAGGCGCCGGCTCGGTCTCACCCAGCGCCTCCCGCAGCCGGTGCAAATCCAGCTCAGGCAGCTCCAGATCGACCACGAGGAGCCCCGGGCCACCCTCGCCGGAGCCGGCGAGCTCGGCTGCACGCGCTCCGCGGGACTCGATCGTAACGCTGCTCCCCCCGGTCCTTAATGTTTCGGCCAGTCGCGCCGCGCGCTCGGCGTCGGCGCTCACCACCAACACTGGCCTGGCGTCCGTCGAGGCCATGGCTTTCCCCCGTCCTTCATCGGTATATACTTGCGCCATCGCAGGATCGGACTCGCGGTGGGTACGACCCCAGCTCCTCATCTCCGCCTTCTGACTGGCATCGGTTGATTGCGACACACTGACCTCCCCCGGCTAAAGCCCGGTGACCGTGTCCAGGATCCGTTCCTTGTACTGGACGTGGAGACGCGCGGGGGCGACCATCCCCACACGGTTCTGACTCTCGGAAACTCAACCGGAAGGATTGAGACCGCTCCATTCTGGGCTGAAGATCAGGCGAAAATCGCCGGAATAGCCAAGCGGGCCATCGTCCAGGTAATCGGCGACGTGGTCGCCTACCGGGAGAAGCGACAGCTCAAAGTCACCTCCGTACGGGTGCTTCCGGCCGGAACGGTGGAGCCCAACCGGCTCCTCCCGTCGGTCGGAGACGTCGAGCGCTACTGGGCATACCTCGACCGGCTCAGGGGGGACATTCGGGGGCCGCGGCTGCGGGCGGTGCTGGACTTGTTGTACGAGGATTCGGAATTCCGCCGGCGATACGAGGAGTGCCCCGGAAGCACCTCCGGCCATCATGCCGAGCTGGGGGGACTGCTCAAGCACACCGTCGAGGTCGCCGCGATCGCCGTGGCCATTGCCAAGGCTGCCGGCGCCGATCAGGAGCTGGTGGTGGCTGGGGTGCTGCTTCACGACATCGGCAAACTGGAAGCCTACCGCTGGGATGGCACCTTCGAGGCCACGGATCTGAACGCGCTCCACGGGCACGTGGTGCTCGGGGCGCTCATGCTGGAGCGCGCAGTCCGGAGCGCGTCACCCCCGCCCTGCACCGAGCAGGAGCTCGCAATCCTCACGCATCTCGTTCTTTCTCATCACGGCAAGCTGGAGTTTGGATCACCAGTGCCGCCGATCACCCTCGAAGCGGAGGTGCTGCACCATGCCGATCTCGCGAGCGCGCGGACGGCGGGCTTTGCTGAGACGGAATTCAAGAGTGGTTGGGGGAGAGAGAACGAATAGGCAGTAGGCAATAGGCAGCAGGCAGGAGTGAGTGAAGTTCCCAGCCACCAGTACCCAGCATCCAGCACCCAGAAAACAGGAACGGCCGCACAGCTTTCGCTGTCACGGCCGTCCCACGCATGGACCGGCTGGAGTCGGGGCTTACGCCGCCGTTCTTCTCTTTCCTCGCCACCGTTTGGCTGATTCGCCGTTCGGGAGGGCGAAGAAAGGCCCCAGTGTTGATTCCCAGGCCGGATGGCCGTCCCACCTGGTTCGTCCACGCAAGCGCTGCGAGTCGGATCGGGTCGCGGACTGACCCTTCGCACTGCACTCCGAGGCGCTATGTCGGAGCGGGTGGTGCACGCGACTGGCCCCACCTGTTCGGGCCGGGTGATCACCAGGTTCATCGATGTCCGGAGTGAGCGAGCACCCCGATCATCTCCCCTGCCGAGTCGCCCCGAACTGTCGCCGCCTTACAGTAGCCTCTTGGGGAGGCCGCCACGAAGCGACACTCCCAAGATATGGCCCGCTCGAAATCGCGCAAGTGCCTGATTTTATTCGGTTTACACCACTTCGACGTGGGGACAATGTGGAGACGGAAGTGGCGTGGAATAAGGACTAACGAGTGGCTCGACACATGGTGTGGAAATGTGGATCAACATCCTGCTGGGGATTGGGGACTGGGGGCTGGCGAGTGTGGCAGTGGAAGAAGTGCGTCGAAGGAAGGGCGGTTCACCAGGCACCAATCAACTCTCTAATCCTACCTCGATGTACCGATACGACGGCTCCGCCTCCAATCCGCCAAACAGCGCCCCGGCCGAGCTTGCGGCGAACCAGCCGCCGATCAGCAGATGCTCGGTGCCGAGGGCCTGCACGATGGGGCGGAACCAGCGGCGGAGATGACGAATCTCGGGAGCGCGTTTACCCAGGAGCGCCATGAGCGCGCCGCTGCCGGAGGTGGCGCGAAGGAAGTGCGCGAGCGCGTGGGCGCGCTGGGAAAACTCGACCGCTTTGACCCCGGGCTCGTCGAAGAGAACTCGCCCCTCGAAGACATCCATCGGCGGCGCATCGAGCCGGGGTCCGAGGTAGACGAACTGTCGCCTACCATCGGCGAGCTTTCGCTCGACGACAGCGGCCGCGGTTTCGCTGGTGAGCCGCGCGGCGTGCAGCAGATCATCATCGGGGAGAAGCCCCACCGCGGCGGTCCACTCGAGCGCGGCGAGCGCCGTTTCCACCGGGCATCCTGCCATGTCATCGAAGGCAAGCAACCGCGGCGCCTGATCGGCCCGAAGGATCAGGTGCGCGAGGCCCTCGGTGCAGTCGAGGAAGGTACGGACGGTCAGGGTGCCCGGGGTTGCCATGGTCGGAAGCTTAAGGTCGGGAATGGATATTGACAAATCTCCATTCGCGGGGAACTTCTCCGGATCATGGTCGGCGGCCCGGGGCGGAGACCGGGTCGCCGCGCCACGTTCTCCCCGAGCCGCGAGGCTCCCAGCTAATGAGGTCGTAGCAATGGCGAATGGCACGGTGAAGTGGTTCAATGACGCGAAGGGCTTCGGGTTCATCGCGCAGGATGGGGGCAAGGATGTGTTCGTCCACCACACTGCCATCGTCGCCGATGGCTTCCGCTCACTCAGCGAAGGGGACTCGGTGGAGTTCGAAATCGTTGACGGACCCAAGGGCCTGCAGGCCTCGAATGTGAAGCGGGTCTGATCGCGACGGGCTGATGCACGACGACCGGTGGCGCGGGAGATCGGAGCCTCCCGCGCCCGCGGTTCTGGCTGGTTAGCTTCCCCTCCATGGGAACTCCCCGCTGCCTCGTCCTTCTTGCCGTCGTCACCCAGGATCTTCCCCCGCTCAGCTTCCTCGGGTTTCGCGCCGGCATGCCGGTGCGCCAGGCCTCGGCACTCATCGAATCCATCCGCGGCCGACTGACCTGCCGCGCCTCTTCCGATCCACGAATGCGCGAGTGCTCCGGCTTCATTCCCGAGCGCGGCGTGACCCGTCCGCTCGCCGTCCTGATCTCCTCGGTGCACGACTCTGCCGCGGTCATCGTGCTCTCGGGAACGCCGCCCGCCGAGCTCGCCCGTACCTGGATCGAGGATCTCACCATCGACTTCGGCCGTCCCAATTATTCGGCCGCCCCGGCGACCCAGCACACCTGGCAGTGGGTCCGTCGCGGCCGGATGCTCCGCGTCATCATCCGCAACCCCGGCGACACGCTCGAGACGTCTGTCACCCTCACCCACGGACCGCTGCTCGACGGTCTCGGACCCCCAGAAAGAAAAAAGCCGGACTGAGTCCGGCTTCGGTCGGGCGATCCCACTCGGCGCGCGGCGCTATTTCTTCTTCCTGGCCGGCTTGGGATGCGGCTTTCCGTGCGCGTGGCGCGCGACCGCCGCCTTCGGCTTCTTCGCGGTCTTCATTTTGGCCTTGGCCTTCGGCTTGGCCGCGGCGGGCTTCTTCGGTTTTTCCCGCTCCAGCGCCCGTTCGGCGCGCTTCTGAACGAATGCGCGGGCCTCGGCGAGCACCCGCTCACTCTCTTCCTGAGCCATCAGGTTCCGGCGCACCGCGAACTTCAGCATTTCGTCGGCGTCGGCCAGATCGAACTCCCGGACCCGGCAGGCAGCCCGGATAAGGTTAACGATCGCGTCTGCGACGGGGCTCCGGAGGACCTGGGCGATCCCCGGGAGCACCTCCATCAACGAGCTGATCTGGGTCCCACCCAACTCCGTTACCACCTGATCGCCTCTCGGTCGCGGGGATTTTTGATCGCCGCAACGTATTGACGAGGGAGTGGCGCGTCAAGAAAGCCGCCTGCCAACTCTTCTGCTGGTTTGGCAGTCGGTAAGTAGAAGCTATGGGGTCACCCGAAGAAACGCCGAAAAACTCAATCCGCTCAGGTCCATCTCGTGACCGCTTGAGTCTTCGACTTTCCCCCGATCGAAGCGAATGACGGGGGAGAGGGTAGCCGAGCTCCCGAGCTGGATCCGGAACCCGGTTCCGACTCCAACCAGTCGGGCACTTCCTGCTTCCGGCTTGGACAATCGTCCCGCGACGAGTGGCTCGATCGCGAGCCAGGCTGCCACCGGAATCGTGATCACTGCCTCGGCACCAGAGAGATTCTCCCGGTTGCGCGCAGAGACGCCGGTGGTATCTCCGGCGCTGCGCCGGAAATTCCACGCCGAGAGTGAAAGCGTGCTCCCGCCCACCGGTGCGAGAAACGCCGCCTCCGTGACCCAGCGTGGACCGGGCCGATACTCGCCGCGGGAGACGCCGGCCTGGCCAAACTGGTCGTCGCCGAAGGTGCTGTAGGTGACGCCGAGCGACAGCCGCGACTGGCCGAGGAGGCCATCCGCTCCCCCGCGTATCCGGCCCTCAAGACCCGGCTTGTAGGTGATGGGGCCGCCGGCATCGGCATAGGGGGTGAACTCGCTGCTCATCCTGAGGCTTCCGGCAAGACCGAAGCTCCAGTTGCCCGATTGCATTGCCCCAGCCAGTCCACTGGTGACGGAGAATCCACTGGCATAGGACGTCACCGGAAAACCGAGGATGCTGGGAGAGACCGCGCCGATGACGGTGTAGTCCTTGGGCGATGCCCGACTCAGGCCGGTCGGAAGATTCAGCAGCACGGTGGCGACGACGGCATCGCGCCCCATCACGAACGCGGCGCGGACCTGCGTGTCGGTGAAGCCGTCCACCGTATGACTGGTGCCGTCGTGCCGGTCCATTCTGGTCGAGACCCACGAAGTGCCGACGTCGATGGTGAGGCGCCCGGCGGGGATGACCGCTCCCACCGGAATCACGGTTTGCCGGAGGCGCTTCAAGATCGGGATACTATCGAATCGCATCGTTCTGAGATCGACGCCCCCGAAGAGCTGCCCCTCGATCTGCTGAGCCGATCCCTGCCCAGGCAAGAGGGCGACGAGGAGGGCGGCGAGAAGTGTGCGGCCGTTGATCAAGGCCGCGGAATGGTCGTGATGGGATTCGTCAGCGTGCCCAGCCGGCTGGGGTCGTCCTGGCGCAGCGCCTCGGCGAGGCGGGAGCGCAGCGCGAACGCGGCCTTGAGCTGCGTCCGGCTCAACCGGCCGGCGAGTGTGGGGGCGATGTTCTGAATTGCCGCGCCGAGCTGGGCGCTCCGAAGCGTCGGAGCGCGCCGGGTCATCGCGAGGGCGAGCTGAGGCCCCGTCACACGGCTCGCCACGACGGTCCTGGCACTCCGGACCGCGCGCTCGCGCGCGGCGCTGAACGAGGGGTCGCGCACGATGGCCTCCTGGTACTGGCGGCTGGCCTGCGCGAAGTCCCCGCGATCCTCCGCCACGAGACCTCGGCTGAACGCGAGAAAAGCCTGCAGATCGGCGGTCGGCTGCTCGCTGATCGCCCGGCGCTCGGCGGGAGTGAGCGGAATCCCCCAGCGCTCGAGCAGCTCGAAGACGACCGACTTCTCCATGGCAAAGAGACGGGAAAGCTTGTCGGAGGCCGATCCGCTGGCGCGCACCGATGCGTTCGTCGCGCTCACGACATTGGCATCGAGACGAATGTCGCCGCTTCCCGTCTCGCGGATGGCGCCCTGGACGACATCGGCCGCGCCGAGCAGCCGGCCCGAGCGCGCGGCGGTGGCCGAATCGACTCGCCCCGCGTCCGCCAGCGCCAGCTCCTCCGCGAGGGCCTGCACCCGGTCGCGCTCCAGAAGCGTCAGACGGGACACCTTGGCAAGATCGGTGACGACGAGGTGCGCCAGTCCACGCTCGAGCGGCTTGAGGGAGGAGTCGGCGCCAATGTAGGTCCACGGCAGCACCGCCACCGTGTTAGGCGCCGGGGTGCGACCGGAGAGCGCCTGCTCCGTCGCTATAGCTCGGCGGGCCTCGAGGGCCAGGACCTGCATGGTAAGCACCGCGAGCCGGGCTTCGATGCTCCGGCGCTCGGTGCGATCGAGCTCGCGCGCCAGCGCCCGGCGGTAAGCGGCGAGCGCCAGCTCCGGCTCCGCCAGCCCTTCGTGGGCCAGCCCAAGGTGGATCGTTGCGCGGGAATCAGCGGAATCGAGCGCGAGCGCGGCGAGCAGCACGTCCCGAGCCCGATCGAAGGCGCCGGCGCGGTAGTAGGCGACGCCGACGTCGGTCAGAATCCTGGGATCGTTCGGATGGGCGGCGCGACGGGCCTCGAGCGCTGCGAGCTCGGCAGGCGCCGGCTCGGCGAGTGGCGTCCGGGGCGCACACCCCGCGGCAGAGCATATGAGACCGGCGAGCAGCAGCAGCTTGGAGCGCAAGCTGCAAGATAGTGAAGGCAGTAGGCAGTAGGCAGTAGGCAGTGGCTTTTCCCTATTGCCTATTGCCTACTCCCTACTCCCTCGCTAATGCGGCATCGTAAAGATCCGTCCCCAACGAATACTGGTAAAGAACGGCAGCGGCTTGTAGGTGGTGCCGTCGAAGCTGTAATAGACCAGCAAGGGCCGGCCGCGCACGTTGAGGCGCGGGAGGAATCCCCAGTACCGCCCGTCGTACGATCCGTCGCGGTTGTCGCCCATCATGAAGAACGAATCGGCGGGCACTACGATCGGACCCCAGTTATTGAGATCGGGCTGATAGGAGCTCGGGTTGACGCCGGCGACGAGGTATTTGCTCTGCCAGCGCCGCATCTGTTCCCGCTGCATCGGATCGGCGTTGGCCATCGGGTCGCTCCGGATGGCCCAGGGCTCGTTGACCGCCTGGCCGTTGCGGTAGAGCTGTCCGGCTTCCATGGAGAGGGTGTCGCCGGGCACGCCGATCAGCCGCTTGACGACCTTGAGGCCTTCCTCTTCCACCGAATCGAAAACGAGAATCTCGCCTCGGCGCGGCTCGCGAAGGGCCGGAAGCCGCTTGTGAATCAGCGGGACTTCGGCGCCGTAGAGCAGCTTGTTGACGAACAGGAAATCACCGATCAGCAGCGTCTTCTCCATGCTGCCGGAGGGAATCCGGAACGCCTCCACCAGGAAGGTGCGCAGGAAGAACCACACCACCAGCGCGACCCCGATGGATTTGGTCCAGTCCCAGAGCCAGCGGGCGAAGGATTTCAAGCTGTTCCTCTTCTTCCCTTGTCGAGGGATTGGGGGCTGGGAGTTAGGGGTTGGGGAGAGGCCTTTCCCCAACCCCCAGATCCTAACTCCCAACCCCAAGTTCTTTATTCAATCCACTCCGCAATAAAGATATTCGTCTCACCCTGGTTTCCATGACGGTTGGAGGCCCAGACGAGTTTCCGTCCGTCGGGGCTCCACATCGGAAAGCTGTCGAAATCGGGGTGAGTGGTGACCTTTTCCAGCCCGGCGCCGTCCGCATTGATCAGAAAGAGGTCGAACTTCCCGCTTCTCGGGTTTTCGAAATTGGACGAGAAGATGATCTGGCGTCCGTTGGGATGAAAAAATGGAGCGAAGTTCGCCCCGCCGAGGCGGGTGATCTGCCGGGCGTTTCCCCCGTCGGCATCCGCGGTCCACAGCTCCACACGGGCGGGCCGGACGAGGCGGGCCTGGAGGAGACGCGCATAATCGGCGCTGTCGGCCGCCGTCGCGGGATACGCCGCCCGCCAGACAATCCGCTTCCCGTCCGGAGAAAAGAACGCGCCGCCATCGTAGCCGACGCGATGGGTGATCCGCCGCACCTGGCTGCCGTCGATCTTCATGACGTACAGCTCGATGTCCCCGTCGCGCGTGCTGGTGAAGATGATCGACTGGCCGTCGGGCGAAACGGTCGCCTCGGCGTTGTAGGCGCCGTTCTTCGTCAGTTGCCGCAGATCGGTGCCGTCGGTCCTCGCAGTGTAGATCTCGAGCTTTCCCAGCGGCCAGACGTATCCCATCGACTGGTCGGGACGCGCCGGGCAGGCGGGATCGCTCGCGAAGGTCGAGGAATAGAGAATCCGGCGGTCATGATCGTAGAAAAAGCCGCAGGTCGTCCGTCCGAGACCATTGGACACCCGGCGCATTCCGGAGCCGTCGATGTTCATGATGTACTGCTGGTCGCACCCCGTGTTGACCTGTTCCTGCCGCTGAAAGATCAGCTGCTTCCCGTCGCCGGAAAAATACGATTCCGCGTTGTTGCCGCCAAAGGTGAGCTGGCGGATGTTGCGGAGGTGGCGCTCACCCGGCTCCGGCTGGTGAAGCACCGCGCTTGCGCCGCCCGGGATCGAGGCGCATCCGACGGCGAGCAATACGGCTGCGTACGTCATTTTCATGGTGGTGAAAATACCGTAGGAGCGCGCTTCCGCGAAGTCCTCAGGGAATCGCGAACGCCACCAGCACCCCCTCCTCGTCCTCGCCGCCCGTAGCGATGACCACGAACTGCTTTCCCGCGCCGGTGCGATAGGTCATTGGGACCGCATAGCCGAATGCGCCCAACCCGGCGCTCCACAGGGTTTTTCCATCTGCGGCGTCGTAGGCAAAGAGGGTGCTCCCACCGCCGGTCACGAAAACGAGGCCGCCTGCCGTGACGATCGGGCCCGGCGATCCGACCACACCGACCGGCGGCAGATCGAGCCCCTTGAACAGCGGATGATTGCGCACCCGAGGCCAGTCGCCCATGGTCACCTGCCAGCGGTGCTCGCCGCTGGCCAGATCGATCGCCGTGAGTGTGCCGTACGGCGGCTTCAGAATGGGGACGGTGCCGCCTACCTCGGGCTCGAAACGATCCCCGGGTGACGCGGCAACACCGAGCGCGGCTCCCGGCACGAAGGAATAGGCGGCGTCGTTCGTTCCGGAGCGGGTGGGAGGTGCCAGCTTGTGGAGCGCCGGAGCGTTGTTCGCCTTGACGTAATAGAGACCGGAGACCGGATCGAAGGCGCCGCCGCCCCACCCCGCTCCGCCGATCACCCCGGGCAGGGTGACGGTTCCCTCGAGCGAGGGCGGCGTGAAGAGCGGCCCGAGCCGGTACGCCCGGACCGCTTCCTTTGCCATCGCCTTGAGCTCGGGGGTGAAGTCGATCAGATCGTCTTCCGTCACCCCCTGGCGGCTGAACGGCCTCGGCCAGACGGGGAACGGCTGCGTCGGCGCCGCGCGCTCGCCCGGCACGTCGCTCGGCGGCACCCCGCGCTCCTCGATGGGCCAGACCGGCTTCCCGGTGACGCGGTCGAAGACATAGAGGAACCCGGTTTTTCCCGCGACCACCACCACGTCCCGCGGCCCGCGATCCCCCCTCACGGTTGCGAGCAGCGGGGGTCCCGGGAGGTCGTAATCCCACAACCCGTGATGCACCGTCTGGAAATGCCAGACGCGGTTCCCGGTTCTTGCGTCGAGTGCGACGAGCGACTCGGCGAAGAGATTGTCTCCTTTGCGGGCACCGCCGTAGTAGTCGTTCCCGGGCGTGCTGACCGGGAGAAAGACCAGACCGCGCCCCGTGTCCACCGTGAACGGTGCCCACACGTTGGTGTGACCGACCCGGGACCACGAGCTGTCTTCCCAGGTCTCGTTCCCGAATTGCCCCGGCTTGGAGATCGGGTCGAACGACCAGACTCGCCGCCCCGTCCGCACATCGAACGCCTGCACGTCGCCGGGGGGATCACCGCGATAAGTGAGCCGGTCGGCGACCCCATTGCCGAGGATGACGAGGTCGCGCCAGACGACCGGTGGCGAGGTGTTGGTGTAATGCAGCCGGTCAATGCGCCGGCTCAGGCCGGCGGTGAGATCGATCTCGCCATTGCTCCCGAACGACGGGATCGGCTTGCCTGTGGAGGCATCGAGTGCGATCAAGCGCCAGCGACTGTTGAGGAAGATGCGGCGTTCTCGGCCGTCGCTCCATGCCGCGATCCCACGGTGGACGAACCCCATGCCGTTGGGGGGCTGTCCGGCGTCGTACGCGCGGGGGTCGTAGCGCCACAATTCACGCCCGGTGGACGCATCCAGCGCCACGACCTGGTTGTAGGGGGTCGGGAAGTAGAGGGTGTCGCCGATCATGAGCGGCGTGGCCTCGAAATAGCCCGGCCGGACCCGGGCGACGGTGTCGCGCCGCTCTCCGCTGCTCCACCGCCACGCCTTCCTGAGCTGCCCGATATTGTCGCGGGTTATGTTCTTGAGCGCCGAATACTTCATCGCTCCGGGATCGCCGCCGTACTCGCGCCACTCACCGGCCTGGGCGGCGAGAGTGGCCGGCACCAGCAGCGAGCATAGCAGACGGATCGGGGGGAATCGCATCGTCAGCGCCCAGCCGGAAACTCGTTGCCGATCTCCTGCGCGGCGCGAAGCGCGAGAGCGCAGAAGCTGAGGGTGCCATTGGCGCAGCCCATCGACACACAGGTGGGCGCGCCGACGACGAAGAGATTTTCGTGGTCGTGGGTGCGGCCCCAGGAATCGGTCACGCTGCTCGCCGGGTCGTTGCCCATGCGGCATCCCCCGGCGGGATGATCCTGGAAGCTGTCGCTCCGGGTCGACATGACGGTTCCGTCTCCCGCCCGCGCCATCCCTTCGAATACCTGCCGGATCGCCTCTTCGCTCGGTCCCCGGAGCTCGGCGGAGACCGGATCATCCCGCAACGAGAGCCGGGGAAGCGGATCATTCCACGGTGTGCGCTTGATCGGATCGAGGGTGACGGCGCTTTCGCGGTCGGGAATCACGTCGTAGTAGGCGCGAACCCGGGCTGCTCCGGTCGCGCTGCGCTGGCGCCAGTCGGCGAGCAGCTCGTCACCCAGGAGAAGGCGGCCCGCAGCGTCACCCAGCCTCGGCTCCCGTCCCGCGGAAGATTCCCACACCCTGAGGTCGTGCCGCAGATACCGGGCGCCCCGGGGAACGCGCATGAATTTCTTGCTGACGAGGCTGTGCTGCTCATTGATCCCGGGAAAGAGCCGGAGCGGGAGACTCACGAGGCCGCCGACATTGCGGTGGCCTCCGATGTACTTGCCCACGAGGCCGGAGCCGTTGCCGAGTCCATCCGGAAACCGGCTGCTGCCGGAGAGAAGGAGCAGGTGGCTGCTCCAGACATAACCCGCTGCTACGACGAAGCTACGCGCCCGGAATTCGGTTTCCGCTCCTCCATCGCGCGCAACCGCCACCGCCCGGGTGACCCGGGTGCCGGGGCCCTCGACCTCGAGCCGCCGCACCACGGTGCGCGGAATGAGGGTGACTCGGCCCGAGGCGCGGAGCGGATCCCAGGTGTGGTCGGGAGAATACTTGGCGCCGATGGGACAGACGGGAAAACAGGTGTCGTTCCGGCAGCAGGCGGGCCGGCCCCGATAGGGCGCCGAATTCTTGGCGGACGGCTGGCTCCACATCGGGATCCCGGCCTTGTCCGCCCATCCGCGCAGCTGCTCGAGATTGTACGAGAGTGGAATCGGCGCCTGCGGAAAGGGGGCGCCGCGCGGATCGAGCTCGGCCGGGCCCTGCTCTCCCGCGACGCCGAGACGCACTTCGGCTTCCTGGTACCAGGGATCGAGATCGTCGTAGGAAATCGGCCAGTCCTGCCCGACGCCATAGAGCGAACGAACCCGGAAATCTTCGGGACTGAATCGCGGGGTGACCCCGCCCCAGTGCATCGCGAGCCCGCCGACCTGCATCGAGCGCGACTGGATCCCGTCGACGTCGTAGCCGTCGAGGTGGTCGTTGCGCCACGGCGTCTCGCCATAGTCGAGATACCGGCGCCGGAGGTTGTAGCGCTCGGCGGCGCGGTTGCTCTCGTCGCCCGCTTCGACCACCACGATCGAGGCGGGGCCCATGTCGGAGAGCTTCTCCGCCACCATCGCCGCGCTGATGCCGGAGCCGATGATGCAGACATCGCCCTCGACGACGCGTCGCACGGGTCAGCGGCCTCTGGCGAGAGGAAGGGGCGCGCGCGCAGAATTGGAAAGCGGGCGGCAGCTGTTTCGGCCGATCGCGGCCTCGTAGCAGAGATCGGTGGCTTCCGGCGAGCCGTAGAAAAACGCCAGGAGACCGACTGCGAGGTGCGGCGCGCGGTCGATGGGTGGAAAGCCCGCGAAGCGACCGCTCCCGAGGGCGGCGCGGATCTCTGCCTGACGCTCGCTCAGTGGGAGCGACGCGAACGCCGGCCCGAGCGCATCGAGCTGCGCAGCCCAGCGGAGCGCGGGACTCGGGCCCGCGACGCGAATCTCCCCGGTGCCGTAGCCGTGCAGCAGCTCGGCCCCTTCGCGGTACCCGGCGAGCCATTGCTCGAATGCCAGCGCCGTCCGTTCCAGGCCCGCGGCGCCCAGCTCGGCGGGGAGCACGGCGGCGGCGAGTGCCCTGAGCCGCGCCGGGTCGAGCGAGGCCACCGCGATTCCATGCAGCCGCCGCGCCACGAACGGCAACGGAACCAGTGCGGCCACTCCGAGCAGGAACCGGCGGCGCGAGGTGGACATGCGCGTTATGGCAAGAGCTCGGAAGGGACGGAGAGCGGGGTGCGGACGCGAAGCACCGGCGCCGGCTGGCCGCGTCGCAGATTGCGGTCGAAGAAGTTCCAGGTGACCAGCCCGTCTTCCGAGGCGGGCTCCAGGAGATACGCGGCGAGGATTCCGAGCGGCTGGTCGGTCATTACCATGAACCAGCCGGCGGTCACGGCGGCATGGCCGGCGCCCCACTTTCCCTCGACCCGAATGGTCCGGTGCCCCTCGAAGAACGGCTCCACGATGAGGCTATCCACCGGGAAGACTTCGGTATCGGCGGACCATCCGGCGTTGACCCGGCGCACTTCGATCCCCTGGGCACGAAGCAGTGCAGCGATTTCCGCATGCTGCGGCCCGAAGAGATAGGCGGCGGGAACGGCTTCCTTCCGTGTCGCCTGGAAGCGGTCGTACACCGGCATGCGGATGGTCCTGAAGACGCCGGTCTGGCGTCGCCGGGCAAACGGTCCGCTCCCTTCATTGGCGCGCTCGGTGATCTCGGCGATCACGTCCATCTGGGTCGGCGGCGCAAAGGCGGAGCGCAGCCCGACCGAGTCAGGGCGGTACCGGCTGGCGGCGAGGTTGAGCGACTTGATGGTGCCGCGCTCCGCCGCGGCCAGCCGGAGGATCTCGAGGACAAAGTTGTAAGTGGCGTCCACCCGGGTCTTGAAGTCGGCGTGCGAGTACGCCTCGCTCAGAATCGACATCCGACCACGCATCCCCATCCAGTTGCTGCCGAAACGGGGCCGGGCATCGTAGCTCTCCCACCCCTGCACCAGCGAATCGGGATCGGCGTTCCGGAAATTGCCGTAGGAAAAGACCTCCTGTTTGTGCCGGGCGCGCATCCGGGTGCGGATCTCGGGGAGAAACTTGTCGCGGATGTAGTCGTTGGCGGGCGACGAATTCGGGTTGAGACCGGCGTCGTAGGTCAGGACGTAGCCGTGATAACTGCCGTTCGTGGTGTGGAGGTCGATGAAAATGTCGGGATCCCAGGCGTTGATCAGGGTCGCGGCCGCGCGGGTCTCGGGGGCTTCTTGCTTGAGGTAGTCGCGGTTGAGATCGAGCCCCTGCCCGTTGGAGCGGAGACCCACGCTCGCAGGGCCATTCTGGGCCGAACGGTTCCGAGCTTCGGGCCCGAACATGTCGTTGCCGTCGGCGTTGTAGATCGGGACCACGACGAGGACGACAGAGTCGAGCAGCGGTCTGAGAGCGCCCAAGGTCAGGTCGCGCAGCAGCATGAGCGCGGCCTCTTTCCCCTCGACCTCGCCCGCGTGGATGTTGCCCTGGAGGTAGATCACCGGCTTGCCGGTCCGCGCCGCTCGGGCCGGGGCGTCGACCAGCGGGCGGGAGGCGATGATGTACGGCAGCACCTTGCCCATCGGGCTCAGGCCCAGCCGGCCAACCCGTATTCCCGCGCCGAGACGCTGCAGGGAATCGACGAAGCCCAGCACGTCGGCGTGGGTAGAGGTTTCGGCGTAGCTGGTGCGCTCGGCCCGGGTGTGCTGAGCATGGAGCGCAACCTGAGCGGACGCCACTGCCATGGCCAGCAGGAATGGAATCCGCATCAACCCCTTCGCACCAGCTCGACCCGGCGGTTCCTCGCCCTCCCCTCCTCGGAGCCGTTGTCGGCCACCGGGCGGGTGATGCCGTAGCCAGCGGTGGTCAGGCGGACCTCCGCGATGGCGGGCCCTCCGACCAACCAGCGCTTGACCGCCTCGGCCCGGCGGCGGGAAAGCTCGAGGTTTGTCTCGGCGGCGCCGACATTGTCGGTGTGACCTTCGATGATCAGCTCGAGCTTTGGGTCCTCTTGCAGCACGGCAGCGATCTCGTCGAGGGCCGGCTTGGAGTCCGGCAGGATCTCGGCGGACCCGGTGGCGAAGCGGATCGCTTGCGTCACCGCGCGGCCCGTCTCCTTGAGCTGCCGGCCGATCTCGCCGCCGCCGCCGCCGGCAGCGGCCTCCGGGACGCCGAAAATACGCACCCGTCCGACCTCCATATAGCTGCCGCCGCCATTCCTGCGGAAGACCAGCTTCACGTAGCGGGCCCGGGTTGGCGAGGAGAGGCGCAGGGCGTGGAGGTCGCCGACCGGCGGCACCTCGAGCGTGCCGGCGGCGGTGAAGCCCCGGTAGGGAGAGGATGGCGAGAGGTGGATCTCGATGCTCCGGGCCCATTGGTTCGGAGCCTCGCGCGCGTAGTTGCCGACCGCCACGTCGGTGACCAGGGACTCGTCGGCGAGCACGACGACCACCTCCTGCGGCTCGGCGTTCTTCCCGGCCCACTGGCCGGGAACCGAGTCGGGGGCGAGCAGGTTGGCCGCCGCCCAGTTGGTGGTGTTGTACTCGCTCGAGACGCGCTCGATGCGGGCGCCCTCGTGGAAGGAGTGGTAGGGCGGCGGCGAGCCGCCGTCCGGCACCACGCGGCCGATCGCACGGATCTCGCCGGCCTGCATGTAGCTTCCGCCGCCGTTGGAGAGGAAGACGATCTTGAGATAGCGCGCCCGGACCGGCCGGTCGAGGCTGAGAACCTGATCGGTGCCCTCGGGCGCCAGCGTGAGGGTGCCGACCTTCTGGAAATCGCGGAAGGGGTAGGTCGTCGAGACCGAGATTTCCGCCGTCCGCGCCCAGTTGGCGTTAGCGCCGGGGCTGTACGGGTTGACGACCACGTCCTCCAGCTCGACCAGACCGCCGTCCTTGAAGGCGAGGATGACCGCTTGCGGCCCTTTCGCATCCCCCGACCAGCTCCGGGTAGACGAGCCGTCGATCAGGTTGGCGGCGGCATAAGCCGAGGCGTCGTACTGGCTGGAAAAGAAGACCAGCCGTCCGCCGGCGCTCGCCAGCGCGAGGTTGCTCTGTGCCAGCGCAGGGCTCACCGACACGAGGGGCAATCCGAGGGCCGCAATCGAAACGAGAAGCCTGAGCACCCTCATTGCTTCCTCCTGGCCTATCGGCCTTGTAGTTGGGATCGACAGGAGTGTGCGCCCGGCCGCGCTGGCTGTCAACGGACGCAGGCTCGATGAGGTGCGGCATGGAGTACGCATATCCAACAATAGCGCCGAAATTCACAGGATGCCGGCTCGGGGATCACACGAGCCGCCATAGCACGCGGATGTAGGACTACCCCGTTCTACTCTCCATCCGGAACGATCTCGATCGCAGCCTCCGATTCTACACCGAGGGCTGGCGCTCTACTTCATCACCGATCAGGTGCTCGCTCCCGGTGTCGCGGCGACGCTGTCAACCAGGATGTAGAACAACAGCCCGGGCTCGCCCGAGTGGGGGACATGGGGACTCCTTACCGCCCAGGCTTCGAGGCGCGATCGATCGGGGCGGGTCGAGCGATCCGTCGGACGGGACTCTGCTCGAGGAGTCGAAGCGCCTCCTTCACCGCTCGCTCGAGCTGCGGGTCATGGCCCTTGATGACCTCCGCCGCGGAGTACTCGACCTCGATGTCGGGCGCCACGCCCTCGTTCTCCACCGACCAGCGGCCGTTGAGGTCGTAAAACGCGAGGTTCGGGGCCGTGATGCCGCCTCCATCGATCGTACCCGGTACGCCAATGGTGCCCACCAACCCTCCCCAGGTCCGGGTGCCGACCAGCGGGCCGAGCTTGCGCTGCCGGAACATGTACGGCAGGGCGTCGCCGCCGGAGCCGGCCGACTCGTTGATGATCATGACCTTGGGCCCGAAGATCCCCGCCGTGGGAGAGGTGGACGGCTTCCCGTCCCGGGTGGCGAAGTAGCCCATCAGGGTACGGTTGAGCTCGTTCGCGATGTAATCGGCTACCTGCCCGCCCTGATTGTAGCGCTCGTCGATGACGGCGCCTTCCTTGTGCTGCTGCGCGAAGTAATATCGGGTGAAGTAGGTGTACCCCGGCCCGCCCGTATTAGGCAGCCACACGTACGCCAGCCGCCCATTGGAGAGGGAATCCACGACCCGCCGGTTGTGCTCGACCCACGCCCGGCTGCGGAGCCCATCTTCGCTGGCCACCGGGACCACGGTTACCAGCCGGGAGCCTTCCAGGGAAGCTGTGCTGTTGAGGCGGAGGACCGTCTGGCGGCCCGCCGTCCCCTCGAAGGCGCGGTAGGGATTCATCGGCGGAGCGAGCGGCACGCCATTGACCTCGAGGAGGTAATCGCCTGCGGCCACCTGAACGCCGGGCGCGCTGAGCGGGGCGCGGAGCTCGGGGTTCCAGTTCTCGCCGGAATAGATGTGGCGAAGCCGGTAGCGGCCGTTCTCGACCGAGAAATCGGCGCCCAACATCCCGACCGTCACCGGCGTATCGGTGGGCTCGTCCCCTCCGCCGGTGAGGTAGGAATGCCCGACGACCAGCTCCCCCGCCGCGCTGGCGATGAGGTAGCCCAGGTCGGACCGGTGCGCGACGTAGGGCAGCAGGGGGCTGTATTTGGCGTACACCGCCTGCCAATCGGCGCCGTGCATCTTGGGATCGTAGAAGTTGTCGCGCTGAATGCGCCAGGTTTCACGGAAGATCTGGGCCCACTCCGCCCGGGGGTCCACCCTCATCTCGAGCTGCGCCATGCTGACGGGTCCGTCGCCGACCTTCCCGCCCCGGTCGGTGGGCACGATGCCCCACCGCCCGCCCTCGGCACCCGGAGCCTGATAGAGCAGCTTCTTCCGGTCGCCCGAAAGGTTGTAGGCGCGGATGCCTTCGAGGAACGGCGCGGCGGCCCGCTCCTTCAACTGATACCGCTGGAGGCGGAACGTCCCCGGTCCCGCCCCGGTCATCGGTTCGATGTAGAAAATAATGCCCGCGGGCCCGGCTTCGAGCCGGCTGTAGTCCCCCGGGGGGACGTTGAGCGAAAGGATCCGCTGACCGATTCCGGCGACGTCCAGAAGGATCCGCTGACCGATTCCGGCGACGTCCAGTTTGACGGTGGAGTCCGGACGGGCGCGGGACGGCGGCGGCGCGGAGGGTCCCGGCTCATCGCCGGACTCCGGGAGAAGCGGCGACGGCTCGGCGGCGGGAAGGACCGCCAGATAGATCGAGCGCCGAACCGGCCGGTCGATCGAGCTCATCTCCAGCCAGCCGGTGCGAGGGCCGTAGTCGGTGCTGGCCAGAAAGTAGAGGTATTTCCCGCCGGCGTCGAAGGTGGGTGACACTGCATCCGACATACCGTCGGTGAGCTGATACGCCTTCCCGTCGGCGAAGGAATGGACGAAGATCGCCCGAAGGTGATTGTCCAGATTCCGCGAGTAGGCAATCCACTTGGAATCGGGTGACCAGGCCGGCTCGAGATTCCGGAACGGGTCGTCGTAGACATCGGCGTCGATGCGCGTGGCCTTCCCGGTCCCTACCTCCAGGGACCACAGCGCCATACGGTGATCTTCGAACGCGAGCTGCTTCCCGTCCGGCGACCAGGTGAGGCTGGTGAAGAACCCCGGTGCCGGCAGCGGCACGGCGCGTGGTTTGCCGAGGCCGCTCTGATCCCCGATCATGAGCTGATACTCGCCGCTCGCGTCCGAAAACCAGGCGAGCTGCGCGCCGTCGGGCGACCAGACCGGATTCTGATCGTGGACCGCCGGGCTCTTGGTCAGATTCCGGTAGTCGCCCTTCTCGGCCGGCACGGTGAAGATCTCTCCGCGCGCTTCGACGGCGACGCGGACTCCAGTGGGCGAGAGCGCCGAATTCCGGATCATTCCCGCGACCCGCTTGAATTGCGCGCGGGCCCAGGGAAAATCCCCAGTCACCGAGATCGCCACCCGTTGCGAGTTCCCGGTCTTCAGGTCCAAGAGATGGATGTCTCCCGCCTGCTCGTAGACGATCGCATCGGACCCAGCCGACGCGTTCGCGATATCGAAATCGTTGTGCTGGGTGAGCTGTTTCACGTCCTTCGCGCCGGCGGCCCAGGAAAAGAGGTTGGCGGTGAAGGTCCGGTCCGAAATGAAGTAGACCGTGTTCCCGATCCACATCGGATAGCTGTCGTTGGAATCGGTCCAGGGCAGCTTCTGTACCGAGTAGTCGGCCAGGTTCATCACGCTGATGGGATGGACGCGGCCGCCCCGGTAATGCCGCCACTGGCTGGCTTCGAACCATCCCGGAAAGAAAACGGTGGAGATTTCCTCGAACGCGAAGCTCTTGCTGTCGGGTGCGTACCCGCCGCTCCACGCCCGGGGCATGGGAAGCGGCTCCTCGAAGCCGCCGGCCGCCGGAATGACAAAGAGGCGGTAGTAGGAATTGTGCGGCGGGCTCTGCCGTCCCGAAGCGAAGATCACGCGGGAACCGTCATGGCTCCAGCCCCGGACCCGATCCACACCGGGGTGAAACGTCAGGCGGACGGGGTCGCCGCCCGCCGTCGGCACGACGTACGCGTCGGTATTCCCGCTGGCCGTCGCGGTGAACGCGATCTTCGAGCCGTCTGGCGAAAAGGCCGGCTCCGTTTCGACGCCCGGCGTCGCGGTCAGCCGGCGCGCCTGCCCGCCGGCCCGGGGCACGACCCAGAGGTCGGCGCCATACTCGAAGGCGATGAGCTCACGGCCCACCGTGGGATGGCGCAGCAGCCTGGTCTCCTGGGCGGGCGCCGGATCGGCAAGAGCGGCAGCGGCCAGCAGGCCGAGGCACAACGAACGGATAGTCACGGAAGCTCTCCTATTGCATGCCCGCCCAGATCTGTCCGAGCACTCGGGTAAAGTTGCCGCCGAGCACGCCTCGAATATCCGCATCGGAGTATTTCCGGCGGATCAGGCCCTCGGTGAGATCGAACATCCGTTTGGGATGATCCAGACCCTCGATGTCGATCTTCTCGCGAAAACTGTAGCTGTCCTTGTAGTTGGCCCGAAGCTGCTTCTGGGCCTCCGGCGGAAGATCGTCGTACCCGTCCAGATCCATATCGCTGCCCACGCCGACGTGCTCGGGCCCGATGAGCTTCCGGACATGATCGAAGTGGTCGAGCGCGTCTTCGATCGTCGTGGGCTCGGCGTTTTTCACGAAATTGCGGACCGCGGTGATTCCCATGACGCTCCCCGCCTTGCCAACGGCGCGGATCGCATCATCGGTCTTGCAGCGCGGGTGCCCCGGGACCAGGGCGCGACAGTTCGAATGCGTAATCAACACCGGCATCTTCGATAGCTCGAAGGCATCGAGCGTGGTCCGGTCGCCGCAATGCGATACGTCGATTGCCATCCCAGTCTTGTTCATCTGCTCGATGATCGCCGCGCCGAAGTCGCTGATTCCCTCATCGCGGCGCTCGGTGGCACCGTTCCCGATCAGGTTGCGCGCATTGTAGGTGAGCTGCGCGACCCGTTCGCCCAATCCGAAGAAGAACGGGACATCGGACGGCCGCCGGAAATGTTGGGCGTTCTGGAGTCCCGGCAGGATGCCGATTTTGCCGGAACTCTTGACCCTGACGAAGTCCGCGGCGCTATCGATGCGCATCAGGTACTGGTCAGCCCCGGCAATCAGCGCGTTGAGGGCCCCGAAATAATTGATGGCCGACTCGTACGCCGTCGAGCCACCGAGCCCGACCGCGTGATGGAAGACCTGAATCCCCGAATCGCGGTAGCGCTGGAATTTCGCCCCCGTAAAGGTCTCGGGGGCTCGAGCCCATTCCTGCCACGTGTCGCTGATGGTGAGGATGCCGAGCATATCCACGACCGTGGACTCCTGCATCAGCGTGAGGCAGCGGGCGGAATACTCGGCCGGCTGCCCCGCGAAGAGCCGAAAGCGGCCGAGGTTGAGCATCGGCGCGGCGAGCACCGCCGCGACGCCGGTGGCCGCGGACCGGATGGCGGCGCGACGCGTCGTCATGGCATCCCCGGGGCGCGAGGGGCCGAAGCGGGTTTCCGGTTCAAGTAGGCGGTGTCGGCGCCCACCGCGAACATCAACGAGCTGATCTTGCCGTCCGGAGTCGGGTCGAACTTCACGAACAGACTCGTGATCGCCGCGCTCGGCAGAGTTCCCCACCGGAAGTTGCTGCCATTCCAATATTCCAGCGGCGCGGTCCACTCCCCCCGTCGCATGGTGAGCCGCTCCCCTTCGAGGGTGACGACGGCCTCGCCGTACAGGCTATCGACGTACGTGCCGGCGTAGGCCGAGAGCGGCAACGGCGGCCTCGCGCCGACCAGGCGTTGCGCCGACTGGGCCCGCTCGGTCGAATCGGCCCGGCGGCGCTGCGCGGCCACTCGAGTGAGCGCCTCGGCGCTCAGATCCCGGACCGGGGCGCCGATCTGGCGGTCGAAGAGATACCGCATCAGGATGCCTGGGAGCGGAGAGCCGTGCATGTTGCTCAGCACGACCACACCGAACTTCCGCTCCGGCAGCATGCCCATGGCGGTGGTCATGCCATCGGTGTTTCCGCCGTGCTGCCACACCAGCTGCTGGCGATAGTCCTCGACGAACCATCCCATCCCGTACGTGCCGAAGCGACTGAGGGAATCGTTTCCGCCGCCGCCGAGCAGCATGTGCGGCAGATGGGTCTCCCGGAGCGCGGCGTTGCTCATCAGGCGCTTTCCGCCGGCGGACCCGTCGCCCAGCTGAAACCGCACCCACTGCGCCATATCGCGGGCACTGGAGATGATCGAGCCGGCCGGGGCCATGTCGTCGATGTTCATGTGCGACTTGGTGCGCACCGTGTCGCTCGCGAGGAAATGGGGCGTGGCGAGGGGGGAAATCCCCGCGGTGTCGCGCAGCACCGGAATGCTGGAGGCCATGCCGAGCGGTCCGAAGATCCGCTGCGAGATCAGCGCTTCCCACGTGCTGCCGGCCGCTTTGGCGGCCGCCTCTCCCGCCGCGAGGAACATGATGTTCTGATAGCCCCAGCGCGACCGGAACGGCCAGGCCGGCTTGAGGAAACGGACCCGGCGCAGGACTTCTTCCCGTGAGATGCCGGCGGCCATCCAGGTGAGCTCGCCGCGGGACAATCCGCTCCGATGCGACAGCGCGTCCCGCAGCGTCAGCTCGGCGCTGGCCACCGGATCCTGGAGCCGGAACCAGGGGATGTAGGTCGTGATCCGGTCGTCCCAGCGCATCTTCCCGTCGCTCACCAGCATCGCGACCAGCGTCGCGGTGAACGACTTGCTGCTCGAGCCGATCTCGAACAGCGTGCGATCGTCGACCGGCGTCGCGGTCCCGACTCGCCTCACGCCATATCCCTTGGCGTAGACGACCGAATCGTTCCGCACGATCGCCAGGCTGAGACCGGGAACCTTCCAGTCCGCCATCGCTTTGGTGACGTAGGCATCCAGTGCGGGGAATGGCTCCTGCGCCGCCGACCGGTCGGAGACGAGGGCACCGCAGACCAGCCCGGCGGCGACTGCGAGTCCCGGCCGGCCGTGGATCCGGCTGCGAATGCTCACGAGGCTTCTCCCTGAAAGATTGCGTGCCTTATCGGGCCCGCGGTGCACGAACGAAACTGACGCCGAAGACCTGGAGTGAGGCCACGTTACCTCTGCCGTCCGGCACGAAGGTCACGGTCTGGCGTTGCTCCAGGGGGGGCGGCCCTCGGGTGCGGAAGATCTCGTGCTCCCAGGGTTCCAGGGGTCCGAGATCCTCCTTGCCGAAGCGGGCGCGCAACGTACCGTCGGCCAGCGTGACGTCTACCGCGCCATAGGTGGAATCCACGTAACTCCCCGCGTAGCGCTCCAGCGGAAGCGACGGCGGCGCGGCCGTGGCCGGGCGTGGCGTCCCCGGCGATGCGGTGGCGCGGGCACCGGCGAACAACTTGCGGAGATCGGCGCTCCAGTCGCGCTCCGGATTTCCGGCGTACAGGTCGAAGACCTTGTACATCAGCGCATGGCGCAGCTCGGCATGGTCCAGATTGGCGAGCACGAACACACCGGTACGCCGGTCGGGGAGCAGGCCGATAATCGCCGTCATGCCGTCGATGCTGCCGGTATGCATCCAAACCGTCTCGCCGCGATAGTCCTGCACGAACCATCCCAGGGCATACCCGAAGATGTGCGGCCGCACCAGCGTCAGGGCCGGGTAGGTCGCGAGCGATGCCCTGATCTGGGGGGTGACAAGCTCGGTGAACGTCGCGGAAGCGAGCAGGCGCCTGGTGCCCACCCGACCGCTGTCCAGCACGAAGCGCATCCACTTGGCCATATCGCTCACGCTGGACCAGACCGAGCCGGCGGACGCGACGGGATCGGTAGTCCGGACCGGTACCTGGCGAATGGTGTCGCGAATCTCGGCGTGCGGCGTGGCCACGTTGGGGCGCAGCTCGATCCCGGCCACCAGCGGCTCGCTCTCAGTCATACCGAGCGGAGCGAAGATTCGCGTCCGCATGAAGTCCTCCCAGGGCACACCCGACACCTTTGCGATGAGGGCCCCGCCGATGGCGTACACCACGTTCTGGTAGGTCCATTGGGAGCGAAATGAGGTCGCCGGCCGCACGTGGCGGAGCCGCCGCATCATCTCCGCGAACGAATAATCACCGCGGGTCCAGAGCAGGTCGGTGCCCGGCAGCCCGCTGCGATGGGTCAGCAGGTCACGGACGGTGAGCTCTCGCGTCACATACGGATCGTACAAGCGGAACTCGGGCAAGTGGTCGATGACCCGGTCGTCCCAGCGCAGCTTGCCTTCGTCCACGAGCATCCCAAGCGCGGCCGAGGTCATGGCCTTGGTGGTCGAGCCGATCGCGAACCGGGTGTGCTCGGTGACCGGAGCCGGCCTGGACAGGTCGAGGACGCCATATCCCCGGGTGAACACGACCGAGTCATCCTTGACGATCGCGATGGCCAGCCCTGGTACGCGCCAATCCCGCGCGGCCTGCGCGACGTAGCGATCGAGAGCGTCCAAGTCGGGCGCTGGGACGGCCGGTCGCGATTGTGCCTGCACTGCGCCGACGCTGGCGAGCAGCAGCAGAGGGGTCGCGACGAAACTCCGCCGACTCATGGAACCGGGTTCCTCTGCACGACGGGGAGCTGAATGAACGACGCGGCGCTCGGCGTGCGGAACACCCGCTGGGTCGCGGCACGGAAATCCGACTCCCTGGCTGCGAAGATGTTGGGCACAAAGGTCTGAGGATTCCGGTCGATCAGCGGAAACCAGCTGCTCTGCACCTGCACCCGGATTCTGTGCCCCTTCCGGAAGCGATAGTTCTGGGAGTGCAGGTCGATCGCGTACTCATGGGTCTGATTGGGAACGATGGCTTCCGGCTGCTCGAAGCTCTTGCGGTAGCGGCCGCGGAACACCTCGTTCGAGACCATGAGCTGGTAGCCGCCGAGCTTCGGATCGGGCTCGTACCGCTCGGGATAGACGTCGATCAGCTTGACGACCCAATCGGCGTCGCTGCCGGTGGTCGAGGCAAACAGGTTGGCCATGATGTTGCCCGCGATGACCACGTCGTCTTCCAGCGGCGGCGTCTCCCACGCCACCACATCGGGGCGGTCCTGGGCAAAGCGCTGGTCGTCCACCAGCCAGGTGGGCCAGGTGGAGCCACGGCCGTAGGTCGGCAGGATCGGACGAGCCCGGTAGGGAACCGGCCGCGCCGGGTCCGCCACGTAGGCGTCGAACCCACTATCCGCCGCGGCGGCGGGCGGCTGGAACGCCATCCGGCCACCCGCGTGGAAATAGAGCCGGCGCGGCGTCACCTGAGCCCGGGGTGGCGGCCAGCTCTCGTGCGACCGCCATTCGTTCGCGCCCGCCTCGAAGGTCGTCGCCTCGGCGAGTTGCAGCGTCCCTTTGTTCTTGAGCCAGTAGGCGAACCAGGGGACTTCGATGTTCCGCTTGAAGTGCACCGATGTGGAGTCGCCGAAATCGATGTTGCCGAGCTTCTGGCCGCTCCGGCCGCGCCACCCGCCGTGGTTCCAGGGACCCACCACCAGATAGTTGAGGTGCTTGCTGTCGTGGGGCTCCAGGGTTTCGTAAATCTTGAGCGGCCCGTAGAAATCCTCCTGATCCCACCAGCCGGCGACGTTGAGCGTTGGGACCGTCACCCGGTCCAGGTACTGCATCACCGCTTCGCGCTGCCAGAACGCGTCGTAATTCGGGTGCGCCACGAAGTTGTTCCAGGTCGGATACTTGCCGAGCAGATGGCGCTCGTCGGCGTTGGCCAGGGAGCCCAGCGACAGGTACCAGCTGTAGGTGTCGTACTGGTCGAACGTGAACGGCGAGAACTCCTTGGACCCTTCCATCATGGTCACGTATTCGAAGCCGTAACTCAAGCGGAAGGCGCCGTTGTGGTGAAAATCGTCTCCCAGGAACATCGACGCGGGCGACGCCTGCGGGGAGACCGCCTTGAGCGCGGGATGCGGGTCGAGCATGGCCATGACGGTCAGCCACCCGGGATAGGACACCCCGAGCATGCCGACCCGGCCGTTGTTGCGCGGCACGTTCTTGAGCAGCCACTCGATCGTATCGTAGGTGTCGGTGCTCTCGTCCACGGCCTTGGCATCGCGTTTGTCCCGGGGCGGCCGGAGCATCACGAAGGCCCCCTCGGACCCGAAGCGGCCGCGGATGTCCTGGAAGACGAAGATGAATCCCTCGGCGGCGAGCTCGGCATAGGAGCCGGCGAAATTCCCGGCGGCGCCGGAGATGCCGTACGGCGTACGGGTCAGCAGCAGGGGCAGCGGGCTGGTGACAGCCTTGGGGGTGAAGATCCTGGTGCGGAGGCGGATCCCGTCGCGCATCGGGATCTGCGCCTCAGTCGAATCGAAGCCGGCGGCGGCAGACGCCGCCGGCGCGGTGGACTGGGCGGCCACCCGGCAAGGGCGTGCGACGATGGCAGCGGTAAGAACCAGCACCGCTCCGGCCAACCTGGCACGGCAAGAGATCGACATCGCGACCCTATCGCCGCCGGGCCCTGGAGGGGGGGAGGGGGCCCCCGGTGTCCCAGGCGTGCCAGATCCCCCGTTCACCGTGCTCGGCGATCACCCGGGCGAGCCGGCTGGCCGCATTGCGCCAGTTCGTCTCCACCGCGCGTTGTGCAGCGGCCGGGTCACCGGCGGCGATGGCGCGGACGATTGCCCCATGCTCCTGAACCGAGGTCGGCAGCTCATCGGCCAGCGCGCTGATATAAAGCCGGGCATAGCGCTCCACCTGGGGCTTGATGGCGTGGTGCAGGGCCAACAGGCGGGGACCGCTGATGCCATCGACGTAGCCGCTGTGGAAGGCCTGGTCCAGATCGAAGATCCGGGTGACGGTGACCCGCTTGCGCGATTCGGCGGACATGGCCCGGTTCAGCTCGCGCAGCCGGCGCACCAGCTGGGTCCGCTGCGCGCTGGGGAGCTGGGCGGCGGTGCGCGCCGCGAGGCCCTCGAGATGGCCGACGATCAGCATGATCTCGCGGCCGTCGTCCTGGGTGAGCGGCGCGACCACCAACCGCTGCTCCCGCCCCCCTCCGTAGGAGTCAACGAAGCCTTCCTGCTGGAGCCGGTGCAGCGCGCTGCGGACCGGGGTGCGGCTCAGGCCCAGGCGGTCGGCGACTGCGCGCTCGGCGATGCGGCCGCCAGGCGGGAGCTGTCCCGATACGATGAGCTGGCGGAGCTCGTGGTACACTCGCCAGACGCTGTCGGAGCGGTCGTCGGGCGCCGAGGCGCCATTGCCGAGCACGGAGCGCGCTCGGGCGGGCCGGCGCGCTGGGCGGGGAGGATCGAGGGTCGGCACAGGCCGCAAGGATACCGCGACTCCCGGAGTGGCGCAACCGATCTCGGCTTTTTGGTATACCGTTGTGGTATTTCAGAACGAAGCGTAGATTCGTCGCTTGGGTCCCACCGGATTCCCCCAACAGGACGTCACCCTCGACAGGAGCGACGCATGAACACGCCTGGTCAGCGGATGCCGCGATGGTCGCGCCTCGCCGCGTGCCTGGTCGCCGGCGCCCACTTTCTTCTTGCTCTCTCGGGCGCGGCCGCGCAGGCCGGAACCGGCTCGGTGGCCGGACGGGTGACCGACGCGCGCTCCGGGCTCCCGCTCGGGGGGACTGCCGTTGCGATCCAGGGCACCCGGCTCGGCGCCGCCACCGCTTCCGATGGCAGCTATCGGATCGCCGGCGTTCCCACCGGCGCCCAGGTGGTGGTGACCCGCCGGATCGGCTATGCGTCCACTCGTCTGACCGTGACGGTTACCGCCGGCCAGCAGGCGACCGCCGATTTCGGGCTGGATGCCTCGGCCTATTCGCTGGATGAGGTGGTGGTCACCGGCACGGCTGGCGGTGAGCAGCGCCGCACGCTCGGCAACGCGGTGGCGGTCATCGACGCCGGCACGGCGCTGGAGCGCTCGGCCGCGCCCAACCTGACGGCATTGCTCAGTTCGCGGGCGCCGGGCGCAATCATCACCCCGGGCTCGGGACGAATTGGAGCGGGGCCGACCATCCAGATCCGGGGACGGTCCACCCTCTCGCTCAGCTCCGAGCCGATCATCTATGTGGACGGCGTGCGGGTGAACAACGCCGTCAACCAGGGACCCCAGGGCGGCTTCCTCGGAGCGCAGAACGCCGGCGTCGCGAACCGGCTCAACGACATCAGCCCCAACGACATCGAGAGCATCGAAATCATCCGGGGGCCGGCGGCGTCGACCATCTACGGCACCGAAGCGGCCAACGGCGTCATCCAGATCATCACCAAGAAGGGCGCGAGCGGGGCCGCCCGCTGGACGGTGACCTTCGAGCAGGGGCGGCAGCGGTTCGGAGACGCGGCGGGCAGGTTCCCCACCAACTACTTCAGGAATGCGGCGGGTGAGGTCATCCCCTGGAACGCCTGGCAGCAGGAATCGGACAGCGGCCGGAAGTTTTTCCAGACCGGCCGAACCCAGGGGTACAATGTCTCGGTCTCCGGCGGCCGGGAGCAGCTCACCTACTTCGTCTCGGGCAGCTACAACGACGAGGACGGCATCGAGCCAAACAACTTCGGTAAAGGCTTCGGCGGCCGCGCCAACGTCAGCTTCTCTCCGTCCGGCAAGATCGACGTGCAGACCAACCTGGGGTATGTGCGGAGCTCGATGCATCTGGGCGCGGACAACGGCCTCTCGCCGCTCTTCACCGGGTTCTTCGGCCACAGTCTCCTGTATCCGGCCAACCGGGGGTTCTACCTGACCCCGCCCGAAGTTCCCCAGCGTCTGTACGACAACTCGGCTCAGATCAATCGCTTTACCGGGGGCACGACGTTCAACCACCGGCCGGTCAGCTGGTTCAATCACCGCCTGGTCATGGGGATCGACTTTACCTCGGACGACAGCCGGGCGCTGGAACGATTTGCCACACCCGACCTGGCGCCCTTCCTGGCGCCATTCGGCAGCGCGCCCGGACGGATCGCGCAGACGCTCCGGAACAACACCTTCGTCACCGGCGACTATTCGGGAACAGCGCGATTCAAGTTGGGCTCGAAGGTCAGCTCCAGCTCGTCGCTGGGCGCCAATTTCATCCGGAAGCATCTCAAGACCAGCACGCTGGCCGCCATCAATTTTCCGGCGCCCGGACTGGAGACGGTTTCCAGCGCCACGAATCCTCCGACGGTGTCGCAGGCGGAGATCGTCAACACCACGCTCGGGCTCTGGGGCCAGCAGCAGTTCGGCTGGAACGACCGGCTCTTCCTCACCGCGGCGCTCCGGGTGGACAACAACTCCGCCTTCGGCGACGATTTCCAGTGGGTCGGCTACCCGAAGCTCAGCGCCGCCTGGGTGATGAGCGAGGAGCCCTTCTGGGGTGGGCTGGGCAGCTCGGTCAATACCTTCAAGCTCCGCGCCGCGTACGGCCAGTCGGGACAGCAGCCGGACGCGTTCGCTGCGCTGCGGACCTTCGTCTCCGCCGGCCGGGCCAACGGCGACGCAGGACTTTCACCGGGTTCATTCGGCAACTCGGAGCTCAAGCCGGAACGGGCCACCGAGTTCGAGGTCGGCTTCGAGGCGAATCTTTTCGACCGGCTGAGCCTCGACTTCACCTATTTCAACAAGCGGACCAAGGACGCGATTCTCCAGCAGCCGACCGCTCCCTCCGGCGGGTTCCCCGGCAGCCAGGCCGTCAATGTGGGCGAGACCAAGAACCGCGGCATCGAGCTGCAGGCCGCCTTCCAGGCGCTGGCGAAGTCCAACCTCTCCTGGGAAATCGTCGGCAACGTGGCGACCAACAAGGATGAGGTGGTGGACCTGGGCGCGCTCCCCTTCGCCGGGGGCGTCAATGTCCGGAGCGTCGTCGGCTATCCCATCAGCGGGTACTGGAGCAGGAGAGTCGTCAGCGCCGACCGCGATCCGACCACCCATGCGATCAGCAACATCCTCTGCGACGCCGGCGCCGGCAATGCGCCGGTCGCCTGCTCGGCCGCCACGGAGCAGTTCATCGGAACCCAGACGCCGAAGGTGACCGGCGCCATCTCGAGCACCCTGACGCTCTGGGATCGGCTCACGCTCTATGGCCTGGTCGATTTCAAGCGGGGGCACCATCTGTTCAATGCCAACGAGTACCTGCGCTGCGGCGCCGTCGCGCCGCTGTGCGACGCGATCTATAACCGGGCGGGCTACGAAACAATCTTCCTGGCCAGCATCGCCCCCTCGTCAATCGCGACTGTCCTCGCGCCATTCATGGAGAAGGCCTCGTTCTTCCGGCTGAGCGAACTGTCGGTGGCTTACTCGCTCCCTTCGCAGTGGCTCCGCGGAATCGGCGTGAGCGGCTCGCGGATCTCGCTGGCGGGCCGGAATCTGCACACCTGGACCAGCTATCGGGGCATCGACCCCGAAAGCCGGGCCGGCTCGACTGACCAGGCCCTGATCCCGCCGCTGCAGCGATTCGTCCTGACCCTCCACCTGGCCTTCTGACCATGCGCACCCACATTCGGGAGAGAGGCGCTCCGATGCGCTCGATCAGACCTTTGCGGCGGAGCCGGATCGCGCTCCCTGCCCTGACGTTGTTCGCCCTGCTCGTCGCCTGCAGCGAGATCACCAGCCTGGAGCAGTCCAACCCCGGCTCGATCCTGGCCCGCGACGTCTATGCCCCCGCCAACGCCCGCCTGCTGGTGAACGGCGCGATCGGCGACTTCGAGTGCGCGCTGCATCGCTACGTGGTCGCGCAGGGTCTGCTCGGCGATGAGCTGGTCAACGCGTTCGGTGCGGTCACCAATTTCGACTACGATCGCAGGACCATGACACCGGGCCACGTCTACGGCACCACTACCTGTCGCGTCCTCAGTGCCCAGAACCCAGGGGTCTACACCGCCTTGTCGGTGGCCCGCGGCACTGCCGACACCATCTTCGCCCGGCTCAGCGAATGGACCGATGCGGAGATGCCCCCCGGGGTGAATCGCGCCACCCTCCTCGGGCGCTCCGCGGCCTACGCCGGCTACAGCATCCTGCTCCTGGGAGAGGCCATGTGCTCGGCGGCGATCAATATCGGCCCGGAGCTCAGCAAGACCGATCTCTGGAACGAGGCCAAGCTGCGCTTCGATGCGGCGATCGCGGTGGTGGGCACGGCGACCGATACCGCATCGGTCAGCACGCTCAACATGGCGCGAGTGGGGCGGGCCCGGACCCTTCTCAACCTTGGACAGGTCGCGGCCGCGGGCGCCGATGCCGCGCTGGTGACCCCGGGATTCGTGCAGAACGCCATCGCCAGCACCGCCGGGACCATTCCCCAGCAGAACCAGGTGTTCCTCCACACCCGGGTGAACAACTACTCGTCGGTGGACCCGTCTTTCGTAGGGCTGACCTTCGGGGGGGTGCCCGATCCCCGGGTCGTGGTGAACGTCACCACGTCGAAAGGTTCGGATGGCCAGACGTTCATCCGGCAGGTGATGAAGTATGCCGACCGTGGCGCGCCGATTCCCATCGCCAGCTATGATGAGGCCCGGCTCATTCTGGCCGAGGCGCACGTCGCCGCCGGCAACCTCCAGGGCGCCATCGACATCATCAATGCGCTGCATACCGCCGCGGGGATCCCGGCCTACAACGGAGCCGGCCAAACGGCGGCCCAGGTCAAGGCCCAGGTGATCGAGGAGCGACGCCGGGAGCTCTTCATGGAGGGCCAGCGTCTCGGCGACATGAATCGCTACGCGCTCCCCCGTCTCCCAGCGGATGGCGCGGCGTTCCCGAACGGTGGGACTTATGGAAGCCAGGCCTGCCCCGGTGCTACCGCCGCGGGATATCCGTTCGGCTTCCCGTTGCCGGATGTGGAGCGGAACAACAACCCGAATATTTCCTAGCCGCGTTGGCCGCTCGACACATTCTCTCTCTGGCGGTTGTTGCCGTCATCGCGCCGCCTCCCGCCTTTGGGCAGGGGGCGGCGCTTCCGCCGTTTCTCGAGCTCCGCGTACCCAAGCCTCCGACGATCGCCACCGGTGACGACACCTCGTTCCTCGCGTACGAGATGCACGTGACGAACTTCGCCATACAGCCGATGACGTTGAAGCGTGTCGAAGTCGCGGCCACGGACGGGAACGGCGTGCGCCGGGTCCTCCTGGGCGTGACCGACAGCGCGCTCGCCCGCTGCCGGGAGAACTGGTGTTTCAGACCGGCACTTCCGAGCCGATGATGCTGGCGGTCGGCGTGGGGATGACGGTATCGGCGCGCCGGTTGCCGCCCGCCCCCCGTCTCACCGCGGCCGAGGCGGCGGGTTATGTCGGGCGGTACCGGAGCGACGAGCTCGACACCTGGGCGGTGGTGGAAGCGCGGGGTGATACCGTGAAGGTTCGAACCCGCTGGGGCGAGTGGCGAACCCTGGATCCGATCGCCCTCGACATATTCGTCGGCACCGGGACCCAGGTCGCGTTCGATCGCAACCGGCAGGGCCGGGTGACCGGCCATCGCTTGAGCGCAGCCCGCACCCTCAATGTGAGATTTCGGCGGGAGACCCCGCCGCCAGGTTGAGCCGCGTCGTCGTCGTCGGGGCCGGTGTCATCGGGCTGGCGTGCGCATACTCGCTCAAGAAGCGAGGCCGCGATGTCATCGTGCTCGACAAGGGCGAGCCCGGGGGCGCCTGCTCCAAGGGGAATGCCGGCTGGATCACGCCATCGATCTCTGCTCCGATTCCGGCACCCGGCTTGATGCTGGCGTCGCTCAGGTGGATGCTCCAAAGCGACAGCCCCCTCTACATCTCACCGGCCGCCGCGCCCGGCCTGGCCCGCTGGCTCTGGCGCTTCTGGCGCTACTGCAACCCGCGCGACTTCATTCACGGACTCAGGGCAGTGGCCGAGCTCAACCGAAAGACGCTTTCGGCCTTCGACGAGTTGGAGCGCGACGGGGTCGAGTTCGAGCTCCATCGCAGTGGAATGCTGTGCGTGTTTCTTGACGAACGCTACATGCGGCGGGCACTGGCCGAGTTCGGTCACTATCGCGAATACGGCTATCGGGTGCCGACCCCGGTGGGCGGGGCGGAGCTCCGCCGGATCGAGCCGGCGCTCTCCGACGCGGTGACGTCCGGATTCGTGGTGGAGGAGGAGTTCCACGTCCGGCCAGAGTCCCTGATCGCGGGTTATGCGGATCAGCTCCGTCGGGTAGGGGTCGAGATTCGCTCGGGGGTGGAGGTCCAGGGAGCGAACGGCGCACGCGCCGGCGACCGGGTCAGGGGGGTCGAGACCTCCGCCGGACTCGTCGAAGGAGACGAGGTGCTAGTGGCCGCCGGGGCCTGGTCGGGTCAGGTGCTCGAGCACTTCGGCGTCTCGCTGCCGGTGCAGGCGGGCAAGGGCTACAGCATCACCCTCAACGGCGCCGAGCCGCGGCTCACCCGGCCGCTCTATCTCGGGGAGGCGCGGGTCGGCGGGTCTCCCTTTGATGGCGCCACCCGGTTTGCCGGGACGATGGAGCTCTCGGGCGTGAACGAGACCCTCGATCGAAGGCGAATCGCCGGGATTCGCGTCGGGATCGCCCGGTATCTCCGTCAGCCGGTGAACAAAGGGGAAGGAGTCGAGTGGGTCGGGATGCGGCCCCTCACCCCGGACGGGCTGCCGTTACTCGGCCGGGTGCCCGGCTATCGGAATCTCTCGGTCGCCACCGGCCACGCGATGCTGGGCATCACCATGGCGCCGGTCACCGGCGAGGCAATGGCCGACGTGATCACCGGTGCGGCCTCCGCGGCGGCGCTGGCGCCGTTCGATCCCGGCCGGTTTCGATGGTAGCGGAATTGTCACGCTGTCCCCGGAGGTCATGTGAGATTCTCTCTGCTGGCAGCACTCCTCGCCGCCGCACTCTCCGCCTGCGCGAGCACAGGGTCCACATCCGCGCCGCAGACAGCCGCACCGGCGCTGAGCTCCTCCGCCGCGCAGTACGACCTGGTGATCCGGAACGGACGGGTGCTCGACGGCGCGGGCAATCCGTGGATTCGCGCGGATCTGGCCATCAAGGACGGCCGCTTGGCGAAGATCGGCCGGGTGCCGGAGCGGGGGGCCAGAGAGATCGACGCTGCAAGCAAGTACGTCTCGCCCGGCTGGATCGACATGATGGACCAGTCCGGAGGAATCCTGCCCCGCAACGGGCTCGCGGAAAACAAGCTGATGATGGGGGTGACGACCGCGATCGGCGGCGAGGGCGGATTCCCGGTGCCGGCATCGGGCATTCCCGGCTACTTCGCGACCCTGGAACGCCAGGGCATCAGCATCAACTTCGGCTCCTATTTCAGCGAGACCCAGGCGCGTGCCGCGGTGCTGGGCAGCTCGGCCCGGGCGCCTAACCCGGAGGAGCTGGACCGGATGCGGGCGATCCTGGATACGGCGATGCGGGCCGGAGCCATGGGCATGACCACGGCGCTCATCTATCCGCCGAGCTCATACGCCACGACCGCCGAGCTGATCGAGATGGCCAAGGTCGCGGCGCGGTACGGCGGGATCTACGCGAGCCACATCCGGGGCGAAGGCGCGGAGGTGGTGCAGTCGGTGCGGGAGCTGATCGCCATTAGTGAGGGCGCGGGGCTGCCGGGCGAGATCTTCCATCTGAAGGTGGCGCACCGCCCGTCCTGGGGAATCCTGATGGACTCGGTGCGGCTGGTGGTGGACGCCGCGCGCGCCCGCGGGGTCGACGTGGCCGCCGACATGTACGTGTACACCGCGGGAGGCACCGGCCTCGAGGCCACGATTCCGAGTTGGGCCTTCGAAGGTGGGAATGATTCGCTGCGCGCCCGGCTCAGCAATCCGGAAATCCGGGCCCGACTCAAGCGGGAACAGCAGACCGGATCTCCCGGGTGGTGGAATATCGTCGAGGCCGCCGGCGGCTGGGACGGGATCGTCCTCGCCAACGCGCGGAACCCGGAGAACGCGAAGCATGTGGGGAAGCCGCTCAGCGCCATCGCACGCGAGATGCGGAAGGAGCCGGCCGACGCCGCGATGGACCTGGTGCTCCAGGGCAGGGGCCGGGTGATGGCGATCTACCACATGATGTCGGAGCAGGACATCGAAACCGCGCTCAAGTTCCCCTGGATCAGCATCGGCAGCGATGCCGGCGCCGTCCTGGCGCCGGGGCAGACCGATCAGACCGGACTGCCGCACCCGCGCGCGTTCGGGAACGCGGCGCGGGTCATCGCCGAATACGTGAAGCGGCGCGGCGTGCTGTCACTCGAGGAGGCGGTGCGGAAGATGACCTCGTGGCCTGCCACCCGAATGCGGCTGGCGGCCCGCGGAACGATCAAGGAAGGCAACTGGGCGGATGTGACGATCTTCGACCTCGGCACGCTCGACGATCGGGCCAGCTTCGATGAGCCGATGCTCCATCCCATCGGGATCGAGTACGTCCTGGTGAACGGCGTGGTCACCATCGAGAACGGAAAGCATACCGGCGCCCGAGCCGGCAAGGTCCTCTACGGGCCAGGCAGGCCTTAGCCTCCTTGCCTCCTTGCCTCCTCGCCTCTCTGCGCCCTACCGCCGTTCCGGATACCGCGCCAGGACCGCGCCCTGCTCGTCGAGGAATTCGAGGCTCGCGGCACCCAGCGAATCCACCTTGAGCCTGAGCCGCGGCTTGCCGTTCGGATCGAACAGGTTGAGCACCGCCGCCTTGTTGCGGTCGCGACCGAGATACACCCGCGGCGCGGCGAGTGGCACCCCGTTACGCGGTCCCATCAGGCGCTGCAGCGCCTCGGTCCTGGCGGTGCTGTCAGTCATCCTGTTGATCGAGTCGCGCTGCAATATCAAGTCGTAGATGTCCCGCTCGTCGCGCTCGGCGATGGTTATCGCGCTGGTCTTGCGGCCGTTTTCGTCGGAGTACCGCAGGGTCAGGGTCTCATCCTGGTTAAACTGGTCGAATGACATCCCAACCGACGAACTGTAGGTCCCATCCTCCCGCGTCCGGCCGGTGAAGGTGAGCCCGCCGTTCTCGGTGCCTTCGTCGTTGAAGAAGATGATCCCGGGCCGCGTCCCGCCGGGATATCCGAAGGGCTTGCCCTTGTAAATCGGACCGATGGAGCGGGGCCGGTTCGAAATAACCATTCGCAATTTCCCATCCGGCTCGACGATGTTGATCCGCTCCACGTCGATCTCGGTGAACCGGGTTTTCTGTGCGCTCTGACGGAATGCGGCGACGGACAAGGTTCCGAGCAGGGCGGTGACGACCAGGGCGTATCCCTTGAGCAGGCGGAGTTCGCGGCGGATAGGGTCGGACATGAGAACTCCAGGATTCAGGATTGAGGGGTGTTTTTCTTCACATAGGCAGCCACGCGCCGGACGAACTCCGCCCAGGGATACGCATGCCACGAGTGTCCCTTCATCGGGCGGCCATAGGTAAATTCCGCATCCGAGTGCGGGTTGGTGGTCTTCTTCAGAAATTCCTCGAACTGATAGACCGCCAGATTCAGATAGAAATCATCCATGTCTCCCGCGAAGAAATGCAGCTTGCCGGCGAGCTTGGGACCCAGCGTGGCCCAGTTGCGCTCTGCATATTCCCGAAGATCGAAGCCATGCTCCCGCCAGTACGTCGCCACCTCACGGTCGATGAGGCCGGTGAGCTTGTTCCAGAGCGGTTTGGGATATCCATCGGCGCCCGCCGGTCCGTACACTGCCTCCCATGCTCCGAGCTGGTAGCCGGAGCGGCCCCGGGTCCCCAGCACTTCCTCGAAGAGGCTCAGCTGGCGCATGGTCCACACCATCTGGCCCTCGGTGGTGCGCCGGAACGGCCGTTCGCCGGCCGTGAAAGGACCGGTGGTGACGACGAAGGCGCTCGAATCGGTGTAGTTGTTGACCAGCTGATTCTTGCGGAAATCGATCGGGTCCGGCTGGAGTACCCACGCCCCGCCGAAGAAGTCGGGATGCTGGAGCTGGAGCGCCAGCGCCTGCCACCCGCCGGTCGAGGCGCCCTCCACGATCCGGGCGTAGGGACGGCGGATGATCCTGAAGTGCTCCTCGAGCCAGGGGATCACTTCCTGGACGATCGCGTCGCCGTAGGGCCCATTGTTGGCGGAGTTGACGGAGTACGAGTCCGGAAAGTAGGGCGTCTGCTGCTCGAAGCTGATCGCGATCACCCGGGGAAAGTCATCGGAGACCCAGGAGCGGTAGAAATCGAAGCCGGTCTCGGTGCCGGTGACGGGATTGATGGTGCCGAGCCCTCGCGCGCGAGCGGAGTCGGTGGAGAACGAGAAGGGGACGTTGTGTCCGAGGGTGTACACCGCGGGATAGCGCGCCTCGGGATGATCCTGATAGCCCCGGGGCAGCAGCACTGTGGCGTTGATGAACACCGGCCTGCCCCAGAACTCGGTGAGCTTGCTGCTCTGGATCTGGACCCGCTTGACCCATTCGGTGTCGGCTGGTTTGGGCCGGGCGGGGATCAGATGATTGACCGTGACGCGAATGGTGCCGCCGGCTCCGATGCGAACCGGCTGCACGTCGCTGTAGAGATTTCCGGCTCCGATCTGGAATGGCTCCTGGCGGCCATCGTTCAGGTGGACCCAGATTCGGTGCCCGTCGGTGCGGCGGACCTCCTCGTACACGTTGATCACGGCCTGGACGAAGTAGTCGCCGGGGGCCAGCTCGGTGAGCGGGCGCGGAAACCCGAGCGAACCGCCGTCGATCACCGCGGGCCGGTCCGGAGGGAGCTGCTCCAGGTCCACGGCGAACATCGCCGGTCCCGATGGAAAAATCGTGAGCCGCGGTTCCGGGTTGTCTCGTTTCGCGACGACCAGCACCAGGCGGCCGGTGAGCGGCGCCTGGCGAGTTGCGGCGGGTACCACCACCTCGAAACGCGGGGCCTGCGCGAAGGCTTCGGCGCCAGCCAGGAAAAGAAGGACGAGGGAGGCTGTGAAGCGACTATTTCGAGTTGGAGGCATCGGAGATCGGCTCCCAGCGTGGCGCTGCGCGGATCAGCTCGGCACCTGCTGAAATCTACTCCGAATAATTACCGTCGCGTTCCGACTTAAAACCTTCAACCTGGCCAGCCGTAGTACCCCCACACCCCTGACTGGACCCGTGCGTGCAATCTCTCCGGCAGGATCTGCTGCTCGGCATCCGCTCGCTCCGTAAGGAACCCGCGTCCGCCGTCATAGCGAGCATCACCCTGGCGCTCGGGATCGGCCTCTGCACCATCGCCTTCAGCCTGGTCTACGGAGTGTTCCTCCGGGGTCTGGATGTCCCCGAACCGGACCGGCTGACCTTGATCTACCGGACCAACCCGTCACGGAACGAGGATCAGCTGTGGGTGACGGTCCACGACTTCTACGATTGGCGCGCCCAGCCGACCGTGGCCCTGCGCCACGAATGACCGGACCAGGTCACTCCCGGACCGGCAAGCCGCTCGGAACTTTCCCCGGGATGGCGGACGAGAGGTCCCTGGCCGCCGGATCAGTCAAGGCCTTGAGGAACGCTACCAGCTCGCCGATCTCGGTGTCGGTGAGCCCGAGCGGACGGCGCAGCCGCCCGTCGAGTGTCGCCAGCACCGCGCTGGCCGTGGCCGGCTCACCGTGATACAACGGCCGCACGTCCGGATCGAGCTGGGATGGGTCGTACCCGTTGAGCGACCCCGGCACGTCGTTGTAGTGGCGCACGACGGCCTCGAGCGTACGATACGCCCCGCTGTGGAAATAGGGTGCGGTGAGCTCCACGTTGCGGAGCGGCGCCACCCGAAACGCGAACCGGTAGAAGTCGCCGTTCTCGTGCTCTCCCCGCCCCAGGTCGAGCGGCGGCTGCTTCGTCCCGCCGGGGCCGATCTGCGGCGCTCCGACGTTGGCGAGGCCCTGGCCACCGAGGAACGGCCCGTTGTGGCAGGAGGAACACTGGGCCTTCCCGAAGAAGAGCAGCCCGCCACGCTTTTGCTCCACGGTCAGGGCCGCGTCGTTCCGTTCGAGATAGCGATCGAACGGCGAGCGGGTCCGAGTGAACTCCTGCATTTGGAAGACGGCCAGCGCGCGGGCCGCGTGCTCGAACCGGGGCCGGCTCGTTCCCGGAAACGCGGCGTTGAACATCGCCACGTACTCGGAGACCGCCAGGAGCCGCTCCATGAGCGCGTCCCACACCTCGGTGGTCTGCTTGTCGCCGAGCCGGGCGAGCTCGTTGGGATTACCGAACACGTCGACGTCGCCAGGCGCGCCCCGCATCTCGTGCCGGCTCAGGACCGGCAGCATCGCCTGAGCGGTGAGGATATTGGGGAGAGCCGGCGGAAGGGTGACGTTCGGGTTGGTGACGAATTGCCCCTGGTTGCCGGTCAGCCGCAGGTCCCAGAACATGTAGAACAGACCCAGACCCGCGTTGAGGAGCGATGGGGCACTTCGCGTGGTGAACTGGCGCCCGGGACCAAGCCGGCGCGCGGCGCCCGCACCGGTGCCGCCAGTGCCGACCGACAGCGAGCGTCCGTCGCCGAGCGCGGTCGACGCGTCGTGACAGCTCGCGCACGCGACATCCCGATTGCCGCTCAGGATCTTGTCGAAGAACAGCGCCCGACCCAGCTCGACCTGGGCCGGGTTCTGCGTCGGCATCGCGCCGATCGGGACGATTCCCCAGTTTCCGATGCTGGCTCGCAGCTGGGCATCGATCGAGGGCTGCGGCGGCTCGGGCGTCGTGACGTCCGGATCGCAGCTCGCGAGGGCGGCCAATCCCAGGACCAGCGCCAGCGGTACGCGCGTCATCATGCCGTTCTCCTCTCGGACCTGGCTCACCGGAACGGGAACGAGATCGCCACTTGATGGGTCATCACCTTGACGCCGGTCAGCGTGAGCGGACCGCTCGGCGCGACCAGGATGGTGCCGGGGACCGATTCCGCCACCCTCACGTCACCACCGGAGGAGCGCACGCCCGGACGTCCCGTCCCGTGCGTCACGCTGCCGCGATAGCGAACCTCCCAGGCGGGAAACCGGAGGCTCAGGCCCCAGGTGGGCGTCCACTCGACCCAGTCTTCATGCTGCCGCCGCGTGGTGGCCTGCACGTTGTCGTCCTGCACCAGCGAATAGTCGATGCGACGTACCGCGAGCCCGAGCTGGAGCCCGACTCCTTTCGTCGCCTGGTCAAACTCCACGTCCTGGGCAAACCCCATGCGGAGGAGCGCGTTGGAGAAGCGGAACCTATTTTCAATCGTCTTGGCGCCTGCGGGAATCGTGGTGCCGCGCGCGGTCTCGAGAGGGGCAGCGGCATCGGCCCAGGTGTAGCTCCAGATGGGCTCGTAGAGCAGGTCCAGCGCGAAAGTGGACGCATGCTCCGACTTGGAGATGCCGACGCCGAGGTTGAACGCCTCCGAGTTTCCCGGGTCCCGGGGGATGTTCTGGATCTCGTAGTTGGGAATCTTCGGGTGCGACATCAGATTGGTGGTGGCGACCCACCCCAGCTGCCACCCGGGCGCCCCAAGCGGGTGGGTATACTCGAGGTGAGCGCCCCAGATGTTGGTGTGATCGAGGTTCTGCTCGACCCGCGGCCGCTGGGCAAACTGCTGGTTGCCGGGATCCCAGAAGGAGTCGAGATAGAACACGTCGTGCGTCGCCGCGAACCGGTTGTGCACCACCACGGCGCTCAAGGTCCGGCCGCCTCCCCACTCCTTCAGGGCACCGAGGCGCAGATCGAGCGCGTGCCCGTTCTGTTTGAGCCGCATGCTTCGGGGGTAGAGCAGGTCCACGCCGTCGACGCCGTGAAGGCCTGCCCAGAGCAGGCTTGCCCCCAGGGAAAGCCCCATCCTGGGCACGGCCATGCCAAGCATCGCGTACCCGAATGCGTTGCCGTGGGAGCGGTCCGCGGCGGGCAGCTCGACACCTGGCACGCGATCGCAGACCGGGCAAGGTGGCTCAGGGAAGAACTGATTGGGGTTCTCACTCAGGTCCATCTGCTGGACGGCGAGCGACGCGCCGCCGAACCAGTTGCCGGACCGCACCCAGGCACCCAGTGGCAGAGTCCGGCCGGCGCCGGCCCCCTGCGAGACGCTGTACACTCCCGGCGAGCCGAAGAAGCTGCTCGCGCCCAAGCGGACTCCCTTGGCGGGGTTGCTGAACGGATCGTGCAGGGAGTCGTCGACCGCGAGCGTGACGCCGCCCATCCCCATCCGGAGCGACGGGAACAGGTCGAACTGGTGTGATTGGGAGATCGGGACCGTGCGAATCGAAATGAGCTGCGCCGCGACCGGCCCCGCCCAGGTCGCAAGCAGGAAGGTCCCCAGCGGAAGCGCCCGTGCACGCATTCGCGACCTCGCTTGAAGAGTTGAGTCTGACTGTGTATACCCCGCCAGCCTGCCCGGCGTCACGGGACACCCGGGCTCCACGCTTGGGATTCAGGCGCCCGCGGCCCGATGGTGACGCCGGGCCCCAACCCGGGGTATTTGAGTTGTGAAGGAAGAGAGTGACGGAGTGCTGTTGCGCCGGGTGCTGTCGGGGGAAACCCGGACCTATGCGCGGCTGGTAGAGCGCTACCGGGAGCGCTTGGGGCGTTACGCACTCCGCATGCTCGGAAACAAGGACGATGCCGAGGACGCACTGCAGGACACGTTCATTCGCGCGTACCGCTCGCTCGGCCGCTGCGAAGGTCCCGAGGGGTTCGGACCCTGGGTCTTCGGCATTCTCGTCAACCGGTGCCGAACCCACGCAGCCAGGCGGACACGAACCCAGGGCATCATGGTGAGGAGCGAGGTCGCGCTGGCCACGGCCTCGGTGGCGTCCTCTGAGGGCCGCGACGCGTTGCGCGACGCGATCCACTGGGCCCTGAAACAACTGCCCGCGGAGCAGCGGGAGGCGTTTCTGCTGAAACACGTCGAGGACCTGAGCTATGAAGCCATGGAGACCGTGACCGGGGTGCGTCCGGCGACCCTCCGCATGAGAGTCTTCCGGGCCCGGGACGAGCTGCGCAAACTGCTGGCGGAGACGGTACGTGACTGATCGAGAAGATTCCCTCGACGTGGTCATCGATATCCTCAGGGAGCCGGCGGAGCTCAAGCCGGATCTCACCGAGCGGGTCATGTCGGAGATCGATCGCCTGCCCCCGCTTGGGGTTGCCGCTGCGAGCCGGGTCCGCTGGTGGCGCCGCCACTGGACCATCCGGCTGAGCCCGGTCCGCGGCTTGGGGCTAGCGGCCGGCCTGGCCGTCCTGTTGCTCGCCGTCCACCTCGCCGGCCGGCCGGCTGGCCCGACAGCGACGCCGGGAGAGGTGCGCGCCGCGGCCGGTCGACTGACCCAGTTCGTGCTGATAGCCCCGGAGGCGTCGGCGGTCACCGTGGTGGGGGATTTCAACGACTGGAGCGTGTCAGCGACGCCGCTGGAGCGGGCGGAGGGGGATGGAGTCTGGCATGTTGCCGTGCCGCTTGTGACGGGCCGCTACCGCTACGCCTTCGTCGTGAACGGAACGATCTGGCGCAACGACCCGGAGGCGCCGGTGGCGGAAGAGGAGTTCGGTCGTTCCAACTCCGTGGTGACCGTGGGGGGAACGTGAGCGCCGTGCGCTTCGGGATGATTCCCGCGCTCATCCTGGTCGCGGCGACGCCGCCAATGGCGCGCGGTCAGGAGCCTCGCCTCGTCGGGCGTGTGCCCGACCCGGCGCGGGCACAGGTGGACGCCATTCTGGATGCCGCGCGCACGCGAGGATTGCCCATCGAGCCGCTGGTGGATCGGGCGCTCGAAGGGGCGGCGAAAGGCGCGCCGCCTGCCACAATCGTCGCCGCGGTCAACCGTCTCCGGGACGAGCTCGTCGTGGTGAGAGGTGCGTTCGGTGAGACCGCGTCCACGGCCGAGCTCACCGCCGGAACGAGTGCACTCCGGGCTGGAGCCGCGACCGGCGATCTCGCTCGGTTGCGAAGGCTTCGCTCCGGCCAGCCCCTGACCGTTGCGGCGGCCGTGATGGCGGATCTGGTGGCCGCGGGCGTGCCAGCCGATACTGCAGTCGGTGCTGTCCTGGCCCTCGCCCACAACGCTGACGATGCCGACTACATCGCGTTCCGCCGCAACGTGCAAAGAGACATCGAGCTGGGCGCCTCACCCGCTGCGGCGCTGGCTGTTCGCATTCGCGCGGCAACCGAAATGGGGGACGCGACCAGCGCGCCTTTGCCTGGATCAGGGGGAAGTCGCAAGCGGAAACCGTAGGGGTACGCCTCGGTGAGGCCCCGCGGTTGGCGCGATGGTTTCGCGATCGCGGCCTGGCTTCTCCCCATCGGGTCCCCCGTGGCAGGACAGACCGAGGGAACTCTGGGTGTGGGTGCGTCCATCGTCAGGTATGACGGCTTTCTTGCTTCGGGAGCCGTGGTGTTCGCTCCTGCCCTCCGCTTTGATTCCCCTCGCCTGTCATTCGCCGGTCAGGGAAGCTGGACGGTATTCGAGAGCGGCCGCGGTGTCATCCAAGGCACTGCGGCCGCCGCGTGGCTCGCCGGCTCGAGCGGCTCGTGGCGCCTCGAGCTGTCTGGCTCGGCCGGGGCCTCAGAGTACGCCGCCGAGTCGGTAACCGGGCACCTCCTGGCCGGCGCCCGGTTACACGTCTTCGCAACCAGTACCGGAGGCTGGATCGGTGCCAACCTGGGGCAGTCATTCGGTGGACCGTCCGGCCTGCCGGTGGAGTTGGTCGTGGCAGGCTGGTCCGTCCAGAACCGTGTGGCTCTGGTGGGAAGCGCCACGACGACGTTGCAGGGCCGGCTTCGGCACCTTGACCTGGTCGGCGCGATTCGGTGGACGGGCCCCAACATCGAGCTCGAAGCCCGCGCCGGAGCACGGCCGTGGGCGCAAAACCCGGAGAGCGTGAGCGGCGCGTTCACCGGAGCGTACGGCGAGATCACGGCGGTCGTGTCGCTCAGCCAGCGGCTCGCGGTATCGCTGGGCGGCGGCAAGTACCCTTCGGATCCCGTGCGCCAGACTCTCGGCGCCGCGTACCTGAGTGCTGGATTCCGGTTGCGGGCGTTCGGGAGGCCGGCCCGGTCGGTGCCGGTCCACACTACCGGCGTGCTGGGGGGTCGACTGGTGCCCACCGAGGAGAGTGGGCCACCGCTCGAGATCGTGGGATTGGCTGAGCGGCGAACGCTCAGGGTCCGCGCACCGGACGCCACGTCGGTCGAGTTGATGGGCGACTTCACGGATTGGGTCCCGGTGCGGCTTGTACTGGTCGCGCCGGCGGTGTGGGAGATCAGGTTAGCGGTCCCGGCGGGGGTCCACCGCGTAAACATCAGGCTCAACGGCGGCCCCTGGTCGGCGCCCCGGGGAGCTCGGCTGGAGCGGACCGAGTTCGGCGGCGCCGTGGGAATAGTCGTGGTTCCGTGACCCCCACGCAGACACCGCTCTGGTGGGTGCAGGCGGCTACCGAGCGTCGCAGTTAGAAATTAGGAATTTCCTTTTCCCCCCTGGGCTCGGGGGCCGGTGGCGTGCCCGGCCGCGGTCGGGGTGGCCGACCGTCGTCGCGGGGGTGGACTCCGCGACCGCTGGGCGCGGGCCCGATGCGCGAGGATCCGGGTGAGGACGGCGGGCTCGATGATCACAGCGACGATCCGCATCAGTCCCCGGCACCGGGGGCAGCCGAGCGGGTCCACCTCGAAGATCCGGCGAAGCAGCTCCGCCCAGCGGAACCCGCTCCATCTCCGCATCGTAGGTCATCCGTTCCAGCGCGACGGGATTGCGGGCGCAATAGCGGGCCAGCCGGAGGGCAAAGACGCGATCGTCCTCGGGCACCCCCACACCGGCATGGACGTGAAAGCCCGAGTGGGGCCACTGGAGCATCCCCTGGGCCTGGTCTTCGTCGAACAGGCCACGGCGCACGAAGAGCCGGAGCACCCGAAACCAGAAGAATTCTCGGCGGAAGAGCAACTGAGTGGCGGTCAGCCACAGCGGTTCCACCCCTTCCCATCGGGCGAGATCATCGGAAACTTTGCGTCGGTGGCGATGGTGTCCAACTGCACCGGGCGCACGGTCGAGTCAAAGCGGAAGACCACGAGCATCGGGTCATGTCGCGGTTGTCGGTGCGAGTGTCACAGCGAAGCGTCTTATGGTGCTGGTACGGTGGAATCATCGCGACTTCCCGAGCGACGGCGTGTTCGGCGGCGGTCGACGATAGTGGGTCGCCTGCTCGAACGCATAGCCGAACCCGAGTAGCATCGCTTCGGTGAAGGGCCGTCCCAGGAGCTCGAGGCCCACCGGTAACGCGTCGGATGTGAACCCTGCCGGCACCGTCAGCGCCGGAAAGCCGATCGCGGGGCTTAGGCCACGGTTGTCGCCCCGGCCGTAGCGGTCTTCCGGCTTCGCCTTGGTCAGGACGCTGTCTCCGATCACCGTCGGCTGGTGATTGAAGGTGGGGTATGCAACGGCATCGAGCCGCTGATCGGCCATGACCTTGAGTACCGCGAGCCGGAGCCTTTCCCGCTTCTGGATCACCGTCAGATAGCCGGGATCATTGGTAGTCTTTCCCACCAGACTCATCATCCCGCGGGCCCGCCACGGATTCACCACCCCGGCGAGCAGGATCTCCTTGAACGTCTTGACCGGCGCGTTAGGGTGCTCTTTCAGGTAATCGTCGGTGGCGCGTTCGGTTTCGTAGATGTTGTCGACGTCGCGAACGCTCGCCAGATCAGGGATGACCAGCGAGTCGAGGACGGTTGCGCCGAGCGACTCGAGTTTGCGCACGGCCTGATCGAAGACCGCTCGCACTTTGGCGTAGTCCTCCGACGCCTTGTCGGTCGTGGTGTCCATCAGCTCGCGCACCACGCCGATCCGGACTCCGCGGAGCGCATCGATGCGGAGGGAGGCGGCGTAGCTGGCCAGCTGGTGACCCACGGCGTACGCAGTGACCGGGTCGTTGGGATCGTATCCCGCGATCACGTCGAGGAGGAGTGCGGCATCCAGCACGGTGCGCGTGATCGGCCCCATGGTATCCTGGGTGGGGTTGGCCGGCATCATCCCGAACCGGCTCACCAGCTGCAGGGTCGGTCGGAGCCCCACCAGGCTGTTCACCGCCGCCGGCCCGCGAATCGATCCGCCGGTGTCCTCGCCGATCCCGATCAGGCCGAAGTTTGCCGCGACGCCCGCCGCCGAGCCCCCTGAGGAGCCGCTGGGATTGCGGGTCGGATCGTAGGCGTTTCGCACCGCACCGAAGCCGGAGCCGACGTAGCGGGCCGCGAATTCACCCATCGTAGTCTTGGCGAGGATAATGGCACCCGCTGCCTCCAGCCGTATGACGATGGTCGCGTCCCGCGCCGGGATGAAGCCCTTGAAGAGGGCGGAGCCGTAGGTGGTCGGCATGTCGCGGGTCTCGACCTGGTCCTTGAGCAGCACGGGGATGCAGTGGAGCGGTCCGACCTTGGTCCCCGAGCGCATCACCGCGTCGAGAGAATCGGCCTCGGTGAGCGCCCGCGGGTTAACGTACTGGATGGCGTTGAGCGCCGGGCCGGCCTGGTCGTAGGCGGCGATGCGGTCGAGGTAGGCCTGAACGAGGGCGCGGCAGGTGAGTTTTCCCGAGGCGAACGCGGCGTGGATGGTAGTGATCGTTGCTTCGACCACCGCGAAGTTCTGTGCGGCGATCCGGCCGGGGAGAAGGAAGCCGAAGAGGAGCGCGGCGGTGGTGCTCCGCGTGGCCCGATTGTTCATCTGCCGCTCCAGGGGATGTGTTGGGGGAGGCACCTTAGAAGTTGCCGGTCCCAATATGCGTCCGGCCACTGGAGTCTGTAAGGGCGGAACTGCCCTGAGGCGGCGGATTACCAGGGGGGCGGCCGCGATGGCGAGGTCCCGGCGGGGGTCCACCGCGTCAACATCAGGCTCGACGGCGGCCCCTGGTCGGCGCCCCGGGGAGCTCGGCTGGAGCGGACCGAGTTCGGCGGCGCCGTGGGAATAGTCGTGGTTCCGTGACCCCCACGCAGACACCAGCCAGCGGACGGCTCACTCGCTTCGCTATATATTGGCGCATCGGAGTGCGCCAATGACCGACCCGAGCACAGTACTCCAGGCCGCGCTGGTCGACCGGTACCGGATCGAGCGGGAGGTCGGCCGGGGTGGTATGGCCACGGTCTATCTCGCCGAAGACCTGAAGCACCATCGCGCCGTAGCGCTCAAGGTGCTTCACCCCGAGCTCGCCCTCGCTTTTGGGACCGAGCGATTCCTGCGCGAGATCGAAACCGTCGCTCACCTCACCCACCCGCACATCCTGCCGCTGCACGACTCGGGCGAGGCCGGCGGCCTTCTCTACTACGTGATGCCCTACATCGAGGGCGAGTCGCTCCGCAGCCGGTTGCTGCGCGAGACGCAGCTTCCCGTGGAGGAAGCGCTCGCCATCACGCGCGAGGTCGCGAGCGCGCTGGACTATGCCCACCGCCACAACGTGGTGCACCGGGACCTGAAGCCTGAAAACATTCTTCTCAGTGACGGCCATGCTCTCGTGGCGGACTTCGGGATCGCGCGCCCCGTCCTGAGGACTGGGCAACAGAGCCTCACCGGAACGGGGATGGCCATCGGCACACCGGCGTACATGAGCCCCGAGCAGGCTGCTGCAAGCGAATCAATCGACGGCCGGAGCGACATATATGTGCTCGGATGCGTGCTGTACGAGATGCTCGCAGGCGAGCCTCCCTTCACGGGACCCACCCCACAAGCCACCATCGCGAAGCAACTCGTCGGGACGATTCCACCGCTGCGCGTAGTACGCCCTAATGTGAGTGTCCTCGTCGAGGAAGCAGTCAGCAGAGCCTTGGCTCGGGTGCCAGCCGACCGGTTTCAAACCGCTCGCGCGTTCGCCGAATCGCTCGGCGCGCCGCAGTCTGGCTCGGCAACGCCCCGCGCCGATAGGCCGGTGAACCGCCGCGGGTTGACGTACGCGGCGGCCGGGCTTGTCTTTGTGATGGCTGTTGCAGGCCTCTTCCGCGCCGTTCGCGATGGTCCCGGTGATGCCACCGGTTCGGCGCGCCCGAACCCGGCGGGCGCGACGACAGAGCTCAAGTCAATCGCCGTTCTCCCGTTCGCAAACGTGAGCTCGGTGGGGGGAAGCGAGTACTTCTCCGACGGCCTGACCGAGGAGCTGATAAACACCCTGGCCAGGGTGCAAGGGTTGCGCGTCGCCGCCCGCACCTCGTCGTTCGCCTTCAAGGGAAAGAACCTGCAAATCGATGAGATCGCGAGGCAGCTCAAGGTGGAGGCGGTCCTCGAAGGGAGCGTGCGCCAGGCCGGCGACAGCCTTCGGATCTCAGCGCAGCTCGTGAACGCGCAGGATGGTTTTCCTCTCTGGTCTCAGTCGTACGATAGAAGGAGCGAGGATGTCTTTGCCGTGCAGGAGGAGATCGCCCGCGCGATCGTCGCCTCGCTGAAGCTGCGACTGCCGGGCGGTGCAAATGCGGCGTTACTTCGTGGCGGGACGGCTGATGCTGCGGCGCATGATCTGTATTTGCGCGGCCGGCATGCGTGGAACAAGCGAACGCCCGATGGATTCCAGCAAGCAGTCCGGCACTTCCAGCAGGCGATCGAGCGCGACTCCCTGTACGCCGCGGCCTACTCGGGTTTGGCGGATACCTACCTCAGTCTCTACGACTACGAGCTCATTGCGCCGAAGGAGGCGACGGCCAAGGCCAGCATGGCTGCGGCCCGCGCGCTGAAGATCGACCCCACGCTTGCCGAGGCACGCAATTCGCTGGCTCACCTGCACCTGCACGAATGGAAATGGGCGGCTGCGGAGAGTGAATTCAAGCGCGCCATCGAGCTCGATCCGGGCTACGCACCCTCCTACCATTGGTACGCATTGAGTCTGACGACCGTGGGTCGCCTGGAGGAGGCGGTCGCGGCGATGACAACCGCTCAACAGTTGGACCCGCTTTCCCTGCGCATGAATGCCGATCTTGGCATGGCCCTCCTGGCAGCGGCTCAGTACGACCAAGCGATCGCGCAGGAGCGACGGACGCTCGAGCTGGATCCCAACTTCCCCACGGCGTACTGGATAGCGGGCATGGCGTACGAACAGAAAGGAATGTACGCCGATGCCAGGCGCGAGTTCGAGCGGGCAATCGCCTTGCGGCCGGGCAATCCCAACTATTTGGCCTCACTCGCCAGCGTGCACGCACTCGACGGACGGGAAGCGGAGTCGCGCGCGATTCTGCGTGACCTGGAGGCGCAGGCAGCAAAGCGGGCCGCGTCACCCTTCTTCGTGGCACTCGTGCATACCGCGCTGGGCGACAAGGACGCTGCCTTCCGATGGCTGGAGCGGGCGTACCAAGAGCGCTCCGGCTCAATCCGCTACCTCAAGATGGAGCGGCGGCTGGATCGGCTTCGCTCCGATCCACGGTACGCGGACCTGATGCGCCGCGTCGGGCTGCCGCAATGAGAGCGCTGCAGATGGCCGTACGACCTTCCCCACTCGCAAAGGTACCTTTCGGGAGATTCTCCTGGCGGGAACCCACGTCCTCATGTCGGCGCGCACCCCTTCCTGGAAGCCGTCGCGCAGGCGCTCTTTGATCGCAGGGTGGCTCCACCCGCCGGGCAAGCCCTCGGTGTCGCGCGCGGAGCACCTGTTTCAAGTGCAAGTGGCGATGCTGTTCCTCCAGGGAACCCGAGACGAATTCGCCCGGCTCGAGCTCATCACCGGCGTCTGCAAGAAGCTCGGGCCGAGCGCCACGCTGCACCTGATTGACGACGCCGATCACCCCTTCAAGGTCCCCAAGCGATCCGGCCGCACCCCGGAGCAGGTGATGGCCCCCCTTGCGGACACGATCGCGCAGTAGGGGATGGGCCCTCATAGCGGACACGCTACGGAGGAAGGAAAATGACCCAAGCGGAGTCGAGGAACAGCGCGGCCGAGCCGGCTGAAGCTCTGGCGGCTGCGATCAAGAAGAACGACACGACAGCGGCTCGGCATGGCATGCTGGACCGGTTGCGCGAGCTGGTGGCGACCGATGCAACGCAGGGGCACTTGCGAGGCGGCGACGGGCAGACACCGCTGCACGTCGCCAGGACCGTCGAAGTTGCAGCGTTGCTTCTGGATCACGGCGCGGACATCAACGCGCACAATGTCGATCACGAATCCACTCCGGCGCAGTACCTGGTGCGGGACCATCCGGACGTGGCGAGGTATCTGGTGAGCCGCGGATGCCGTACCGACATTCTGTTCGCGGCCGCACTGGGCAATCTGACGCTGGTCCGCAAGCACCTGGATCTCGATCCGGCATCGATCCGGATGAGCGTCTCCGAGGAGCACTTCCCCAAGCGGGACGAGCGCGCCGGCGGGAGGAGGGGAATTATCCTGGGACGCTAGCGGAATTGTCACGCTGAGTGCAGCGAGCCGGCTGAGTTCGGCCCCTTCGCTGCGCTCAGAGTGACAACCGCGTGATTCACCCGGGCGATAAGTGGGGCTCGCCATAGGGGACGTCGGGCCGCGGGGGCTCCGCGCCGGGTTCGGAGTTCCGTTGGCCCGCAGGCCCCGTGGGCGAGTCCCACTCGAGCCCGGGGGTGAGACTTCGCGGATAAGGCGAAGGGAGACAAGAGTCTAGAACTTGGACCAGAGGTACTGGTTCGTCACCTCATGATGAAACTGAATCTCCGGAATCTTGATCAGCCCTCCCAGCGCCTTGGGGCAGCGATCCGCGGAGGCCAGCTTCAAGTCCGAATAGCGCTTGTGGACCGTTTCTCCCAGGAGATCCGCGGCGAACCGGCTGCCCTTGAAGAGCCGAATGCCGTCGTAGATGTTGTCCGGGAGGAACTTGGTCCGGTCCCGCCGCTTCTCGCCGTTGGAGCTCTCGATTGGCCCCTCGAAGCCCGTCCGGAACATCGTGTAGATCGCCAGATAGGGATTGGCATCCGGCGCGATCGAGCGAACCTCGATGCGGGCCGTCTTGTCGTTGCCGATCGGAATGCGAATCATCGAGCCGCGGTCCACCGCCGACGCCTTGATCTGGTTCGGCGCCTCGAAGTGGGGATCGAGCCGGCGATAGGCGTTCACACTCGGATTGAATAGCAGGCAGACGTCCTGTCCGCTGGTCAGGATCCGGTCGATGAACTTCCAGCCCAGCTTGCTGAGCTTGTCGGGCCCCTTGGGATCCCAGAAGAGATTCTTTCCCTTCTGGCTCACCGAGAGATTGGTGTGCATGCCGCTGCCGTTGACGCCGGTGACCGGCTTCGGCAGGAAGCTCGCCGTCATGTCGAACCGGGCGGCCACCTGACGGCAGATCAGCTTGTAGAGCAGCACCTGGTCTGCGGCGATGCTGGCCTCGGTGTAGGAGTAATTCATCTCGAACTGCGAAGGCGCCACCTCGGGGTGATCCTTCTCGTTGGCGAAGCCCATCGCCCGCTGCACTTCGGCCGCGGTGTCGATGAAGAGGCGGAGCGCGTCACCGGGGAGCGAATGGTAGTAGCCGCCGGTGCTGGGGAACTCGAAACAGCCGGTCTCGTAGTAGCGCCGCTCGGCGTCCCGGCCCTTGAACAGGAATCCCTCGATCTCGTTGGCCGCGTTACAGGTGTAGCCGTCTTTCTGGTAGAGCCGGTCGAGGTAACTCTTGAGCTTGGCACGGATGTCCGCCACGTAAGGCGATCCGTCCTTTTCCAGCACGTCCGCAAAGACCAGCACCTTCCCGGCGCCGAACACATCGGCCGGGAGCCAGTAGGTAGCCGGCCAGTCAATCGCGAGCCGGAGATCGGATTCGGCCTGCTGCGAAAATCCGCGGATGGAAGAGCCGTCGAAGGTGAGATTATCGGCCGACTTGAGCAGAAACTTCTTGTCGTAGTCCAGCATGTGCAGCCGGCCTTCGAGGTCGGTGAAGCACACCGTCACCGCCTTGATCCGCTTCTCGTCGGTCAGGTACTTCATCCGCTTCTCGCGGATCTTGTCGACGCCGGTTCGGCTCAGGCGCTCGGCCTTGGCCTCGAGATTCATTTCCTCGAGCCGGTCGTAGGGAATTTCCAGGAAATCTCTGAGATCATCAAGCATCGGGGGCAGCTCCGCGGTGACTCGTGGACTAAGTCGGGGAGGCGGAACCTTACTATGGATAGATTAAAAATGCAAGCCGTTAGTGTTAATTACATCAAAATTAGCATAAGTGAGGCAATATTTAGCATCCAGCTAGGGGGCGGCCATCTCAGGGTGACAGTAGCTTCGCTGAGGGTTACAAGCGGGGATTGTCAGCGGGCACGGGGGGCGGGCTGACGACGGGGGCGCTAGTGAGCGCAGCGAACTCGAGCGCCTCCGGAGGCCAGCCCGCCTCCGAGCCCGCGGAGAGCCGTGGGGCTCCGCCGCTTCGCTACGCTCAGGGTGACCGCTGGGGAGCGGCGGGGCGGTCGCCGGCCGGGCGGCGCGGGTCCCGGTCCACGACCGTCGGCCGGACCTCGCTGCCCGGCTGGAGCCGGTCGGTGCCGCCGACGACCACCTGCTCACCCAGCTCCAGGCCCTTCTGGATTTCGACGTACCCCGGAGTCCTGACGCCGAGCACGACTTCGCGTCTTTGCGCCTTCGCGTCCTGGACGACCCAAACGTACATCGCGCCCGCGAAGGGGCTGACGGCATCCTCCGGAATGACCAGTGCCGCGGGGCGGATGGCGGTCTCCAGCCGCGCCTCGATGAACATGCCCGACGCCAGCTCGCGTCTCGGGTTTGGCGCCAGCGCCTTGATGGTGATGGTGCGGCTGGGGAGCTGCACCCGGGGATCGACGAAATCAACCCTGCCGGTAAAGTCGCGGCCCGGGAGCGCCGCCACGCGGAACAGCACCCGCTGCCCGAGTTTGAGCTGCTCGGCGTAGCGCTCCGGCACCTGGAAGGCCGCGCGTTGGGGATTAACCGTCTGTAGTGTGATCAACCTCGTAGAGTTGTTGACGTTGTCACCCAGGCTGGCGAGGCGCTGCCCGGTGACACCGGAAAACGGCGCGCGTACGACGGTGCGGGCCAGGCGGAGCTCCAGCAGGTCGAGCGACGCCTGGGTGCTCCGCATCTGGGCTTCGGCGCGCTCCACGTCGGCCGGCGCGGCCGCCTTGTCGGCAAGGAGGGCGCGGGTCCGGGTCAGTGCCTGCTGGGCCAGATCGCGGTCGGCCTTGCCGCGGTCGACCTGCGCCTTGAGCTCGGCGTCATCGACCCGGAAGAGCGGCATCCCCTGGGTGACGAAGGCGCCTTCGCGCACCATGATCTCCACCAGCCGTCCGTCCACTTCCGGCCGGAGCTCGATCGACTGCAGCGGCTCGATCTGTCCCGTGGCGGTAATGGCATCGATGACGGTATCGGACCGGACCAGCACGACCTCGACCGGTACGGGACCGCTGCCGGCGCGCCCGCCGCCCGGTTGCGCGCCCGCTCCGCCGGTGCCGGCGGCTCCGGCAGCCGGCGCACCCGAGGAGCTTCCACAGGCGCCCGCAAGCACCGCCAGCATCACTACCCCGAGTCCCCTCACGAAGGATCCTTGTCGCTGAAGAGTCGGCGGCCGAGAATCGCCTCGAGCCCGGCGAGGGCGAGACGGGCCGCATATCGTGCCTGGACCAGCTCGGCCTGCGCTTCCGTCAGGCTGGACTGGGCGTCGATCAGATCGAGAATGGTGCTGGCCCCGGCGCGATAGCGGGCCTCCTGCACGCGGTAGTTCTCTCGCGCGATGATGAGCCCCTGCTCCGAATACACAGTCGTTGCCCGCGCGGTCTCATACGCTTCCCACGCCGAGGTGACATCGGCCTCGGCGGCGCGCTCCAGATCGGCGCGGACAACGCGCGCCAGCTCGCGGGCGTTCTTTGCGCGCACGTACGCGAGCTCGCGGTTGGCGTTGTCCCACAGGGGATAGCTCAGGCTCACCGACAGGGTACGGCGTGTCAGGCCGACCGGATAAAAGTTGTCGCCGAAGGTGATCTCGTTGGCGCTCAGAAAGACCGAGGGAAGGTAGCTCCCGCGGCGGGCCTTGACGGCGGCCTCGGCGGAGCGCTCGTTGGCCCGCGCGACCCGGTACTCCGGCCCCTGCTCTACCGCCTGGTTCATCGCCTCGAGCAGGGAGATCGGAAGATCGGGGGCGCGGGCCGTGTCGAGCGGCACCGCGTCGATCCCGCCCGCCGAGCCGACGCGCTGGCCCAGGATAAGGCGCGCGACGCGGAGCTGGGCTTCGTCCTGCAGCAACCGGACTCGCGCCCGGTTCAGCTCGAGCAGCAGCAGGAGGGAATCGGTCTGGACCGCGGCGCCGCTCACCACCCGGGCGCGCGCTACCACCAGCTGCTCCTGGGCGCGACGGACCCGGTCGAGCGACACCTGCACAAATTCGTGATTGCTCAAGACCGAGTAGAACGCGACCTCGGTGTCGAGCGCGGTGAGGAAGCGCTGCTGCTCCTCTCCCGCCCTCGCACCCTCCAGGTCCGCTCCGGTCTGGCTCAGCGTGGCGAACTTGCGTCCCCCGGCGAACAGCTCGAAGCGGGCGTCGATCCGCGCGGTGGCGCTGGTCCGGGCCGGCGCGCCGGTGCCGACGTTGAACTGGCTGGTGGAGAACGAGGTGTAGTCGGAGCCGACCGAGATGGACGGGAGAATCATCGCGCTCATGGCCGCCCGTCGCGCCCAGGCGGCGTTGTCCACCGCGCCGAGGGCGCGCACGTAGTTCGGATCCAGCCGGGCGGCGCGCCGCAGGGCTTCGGTCAGGGTGATGCGGGGGAGCGTATCGGCGGGCGGCCCGGCCGGCGCCGCGACGCCGGCCGAGAGCAGCAGGAACAATGCGGTCATTCGGCGGGTACCGGGCGGCCCGGCGCGGCGTGCCGGCGGGCGCCGACTCGGACCCGCAGCCCTTCCATCAGCGAATAGACCACCGGCACCAGGAACAGGGTCAGGGCGGTCGAGAAGAACACCCCGCCGACGATCGCGTAGCCGAGCGGACGCCGGCTCATCGACCCGGCGCCGAGCCCAAGCGCGATCGGCACCGCCCCCATGATGCAGGCCATCGAGGTCATCAGAATCGGCCGTAGCCGGATCCGCCCCGCTTCCAGCAGAGCGGCCAGGGTGTCCAGCCCGCGCTCCCGGAGCTGGTTGGTGTACTCCACCAGCAGAATGGAATTCTTGGTGACCAGTCCGATGAGCAGGATCATGCCGATCTGGCTGTACAGGTTGATGCTCGACCCCGCGATCCAGAGGGTGAAGATGGCCCCGGTCACCGCCAGCGGCACCGCCATGAGCACGGTGAAGGGGTGGATCAGCGATTCGAACTGGGAGGCCAGCACCATGAAGACCACGACCAGGGCCAGCAGGAAGGCGAAATAGAGCGCGTTGCCGCTCTCGCTCAGCTCCCGAAGCTCACCGCCCAGCGCGATGGTCGAGCCGGTGGGGAGCACTTCCGCGGCGATGGCGTTGAGGGAATCCAGCGCCTCGCCCAGGGTGAAGCCCGGGGCCAGCCCGGCGGACACGTCGGCCGAGCGCACCCGCATATAGTGGTTGAGCTGGCGGGGACCGACGCCTTCGCTGATCCGCGCGAGCTGCTCCAGCTTGATCAGCTCGCCGTCCCGGCCGCGGACCGAGAGGCCGCTCATGTCGGTCGGCGTGGCCCGCTCCTCCGGGGACAGCTGCACCATGACGTAGTAGAGCTTGTTGTTCCGGGTGAAGGTACTGGCCCGCTGACCGCCCAGCATGGCCTGCATGGTGGCCGCGACGTCCCGCACCGGCACCCCCAGGTCCTCGGCGCGATCGCGCTCGTAGGAGACCGAGAGCTCCGGCTTGTTGACCCGGAGGTCGGTATCCACGTTGGTGAGCCCGCGAACCTGGCGGGCCCGCTCCAGCATGGCCTGCACGCCCACAAACAGGGAATCGAAATTGGGATTCTGAATAATGAACCGGACCGGCGAGCCGAAGCCGCCGAAGGCCGGTGGATTGTTCGCAAAGGCCTGGACCCCGGAGATGGCGGCGAGCTGGGGGCGGAGGACCTCGACGATGTCCTGCGCGGTCCGGTCGCGCTCCGACCAGTCGACAAAGCGCACAAAGATCTGCCCGCCGTTGACCCGACCCCCGCCACCGCCGAACCCGCCCCCCACCGTGCTGGTGAAGTTGGAGATTTCGGGGATGCCGGCGAGGATCTGCTCCACCTGCCGCTGGTACTCGTCGGTGAAGCTGAGCGTCGCCCCTTCGGGCGCGGTGATCTGGACCTGAATCTGCCCCCGGTCCTCCGGCGGAACGAATTCACGTTTCAGGTTGAGAAACACCAGCACGGCCCCGGCAACCAGCGCCGCCGAACCCGCCAGCACGATGCCGCGATGACGCAGGGCAAAACCTAGAGCCCGCTCGTAGGTGGTGGCGGTAAACTTGAAGCTCTGTTCCAGCGTCTGGTAGATCGCTCCATGCCGGGGAGGCACCCGGAGAATCTTGGCGCACAACATCGGGGTGAGGGTGAGCGCCACGAATCCGGAAATGGCGACGGCCGCGGCCACCGCGATTCCGAATTCATTGAAGAGCCGTCCGGTGCTGCCCTTGAGGAACGCGAGCGGTGTAAACACCGCGACCAGGGAAATCGTCGTCGCGACCACGGCAAAGGCGATCTCGCGGGTGCCATTGACAGCCGCTTCCTCGGGCGGCTCGTGCAGCTCCTCCTGGTGCCGGTAGGCGTTCTCCAGGACGATGATCGCGTCATCCACCACGATGCCGATGGCCAGGGTGAGCGCCAACAGGGTCAGGTTGTTGATGGAGAAATCGAACGCCGCCATGACCGCGAACGTGGCGATGATCGAGGCGGGGATGGCGAGGCCCGGGATGATGGTGGCCCGCACATTTCGGAGGAACAGGAAGATGATCAGCACCACCAGGCCGGCGGCGATGATCAGGGTCTCTTCCGCTTCCTTGATGGACCGCTTGACGTAGATGGATTGATCGTAGCCCAGGGTCGCGGTGACACCGGGAGGGAGGGCCGCTTCGATTTCGGGGAGCGCCTCGCGCACCGCGTCGGCCACCTCGACCAGGTTCGACTTGCTCTGCCGGACCACCGACAGCCCCACCGCGGGCCGGCCGTTGAACCGGAAGATGCTGCGATCGTCCTCGGCCCCCAGCTCGACCCTGGCGATGTCGCCCAGCTTGACCACCTGCCCATGGCTGGCGGACACCACCATGGCGGCGAACTCCTGCGGAGTCTTGAGCTCGCCCAGGGAGCGGACCGAGAACTCCCGCCGGTCCGACTCGATCCGCCCGGCCGGGATCTCGACGTTGCGGGCCTCGATGGCGCGCACCACGTCCTGCACGGTCAGGTCGTGGGCCGCCAGCGCGGTCACCGAGAGCCAGATCCGCATCGCGTAACGGCGCTCGCCCCGCACTTCCGCGCTGGCGACCCCCGGCACGGTCTGGAGCCGGGGCTTGAGGACCCGGTCGGCGATCTCGGAGAGCTGGAGGAGGTCGTGCTGCTTCGATTCCAGGCCCACGAAGATGATCGGCCGGGCGTCGGCATCCTGCTTCCGCACCACCGGCTCGTCGATTTCCTGGGGGAGCCGCCCCCGGGCCCGGGCCACAATGTCGCGAACGTCCTGGGCTGCGTCCTCGATGGGACGGTCGAGGTTAAATTCGAGATTGATCCGGGACGACTGCTCCGAGCTGTTGCTGGTCATGGTCCGCAGGCCTTCGAGGGAGGCGAGCTGCTCCTCGAGCACGTCGGTCACCGCGGACTCCATCGTGGCCGGATTGGCCCCCCGGAGGGACACCGAAACCGAGACGACCGGGGCGTCCACATCGGGGAATTCGCGCACCGAAAGCTGCTGGTACCCCAGCACGCCGAACAACACCAGGGCGCCGCTGACCATGCTGGCGAACACCGGCCGCCGGATCGAGATATCGGAGAGTTTCATGCGCCGTACCGGCCTCGACAGGGGGGAAAGACGCTTGGGGCGGACCGGGGCGTCATCCCTGAGGTACGCCCCTCCGCGCCCGCCCGTTGAGACTTACTTCGAGGCCCGATGAGCGACAAGCTGACCCCCCGGCAGAAGGCCCAATTGGCCGTCCTGGAGACCCTCCAACCCAGGCTCGAGCAGATGCACCGGCTGATCGAGGAAATTGCCGGAATGCGGGTGGATGAGTCGGTCACCCGGCGGCTCACCCGGCGGCTCGACGAATCCAAAGCGGCTACCAACACCGTAGGATTGGCAGCACTCACCGAAACCATGGGGATCATGGGAATGCTGGCGCGCCGGACCAGCGGCCACCAGATGAAAGTCCGGGGCCTAAGGGAGGGGCTGGGCAGCCTCAAGACCAATTTCGAGGGGGCGTTACGGTCGGCGAGCATGGGCGATCCGGAAGGGCCGGACCAGCCCGAGGAACCGAAAAAGGGTTAGCGTTTCCGGGCCACAATCCGGTCGATGAGGGGTCCGGACATGAGGACCACCATCCCGTTGACCAAGGCCCCGACCAGGAGGGTGACGAAGGTCAGGGCAAACAGGATCATGCCGGCGCCGAGCGTGGCGAAAATGACTCCAAAGATCTCCATGGTCCCCCCGACTGTAAGGCGGTATTTTACCCGTCCCCCCGGTGGGGCCGCAACCGCCGGGCATTACCCGACCCCCAGCACTCTTTCCTGAGGTATTCCTATGCGCGCACTCACTGTTCTTTCGTTCACCGCACTACTCGCCGCCCCGGCATTTGCCCAGGGGAATCCGGCCGACCCGGACAAGAAGGTCGCCGGTGGTGGAACGCTTCCGCCGGGCTGGTTTGCCCGCCTGGAGGATTCGACCGCCAGCATCATGAACGTGAAGTTCGCGCCCATGGGTGCCGGACTCCACTTCACCACCGGCCCGTCCGGCATCTATTGGCGCGACGCCGATGCGGTCCCCGGCTCGTTCCACACCATCGCCAGCTTCACCCAGATGAAGGCCCCCACGCACCCCGAGGCCTTTGGACTCCTGGTGGCCGGCAAGGACCTGAAGGGACCCAACGCGTCGTACATCTACCTGATCGTGCGGGGCGACGGGATGTTTACCATCCGGCAGGGCGGCGTCGCCGGGCGCCCGTCCACCAACCTCACCACCGGCGGAAACCGGAACGGCTGGCTTGCCAACGCGGCGGTGGTCAGTCAGGACTCGGCCGGCAAGGCGAAGAACACCCTGGAAGTCTCCGGCGATGCGGCGACCAAGAAGCTTACCTTCAAGATCAACGGGAAGACGGTGCACGAGATGGACGCACCCGGCGGCTCGGTGGCCGGGATCGTCGGGATCCGGATGAACCACAATCTGGATGTGCATGTGGATGGGTTTGCGGTGCACAAGATGTAGTCGGAGGCAAAGAGGCAAGGGGGCAAAGTGAAGACTTTCTTCAGCTACTCTTCACCTCCGTCCACACCTCATCCCAGAGCGCACTCGCCCGGCCGAGATCTTTCTGGATCTCGAGCCGGGCGAGCTCGTTTGGGGCCGGATAAGGGACCGGATTGTCGATCAGCGGCATCGCAGCCTGATTCGGGCTGCCGTAACCGGTGGCGGTGGAGATTGCGGCCGCAATCTCGGGACGCAGTGTGTAATTGATGAACTCGTGCGCGGCGCGGGGATGCGGCGCTGATTTCGGTACCACCAGCGAGTCGATCCAGAGAGTGCTCCCTTCCTCCGGCAGCATCCAGGCGAGCGCGGGCTGCTCCTTGCGTGCCTGGGCGGCATCGCCGTTCCAGAGCTGCGCCAGCCAGACGTCCCCCGCGATCAGCTGGCCTTTGACCGGCGCCGAGAGGTAGGCCTTGAGATACGCCTTGGCCGCTATCGCGTCGCGCTTCGCTTCCGCAAGCTCCGCCGGGTCCACCGAATTGATCGAATGGCCCCGGTACCGGAGGAAGGCGCCGATCACGTCCCGCAGGTCGTCGAGCATCGTCATCTTGCCGGCGAGTGTCCGGTTGAGAAACACGCTCCAACTCTCGGGAGCGTCCGAGATGAGATCGCTTCGCCAGGCGATCCCCGTCATCCCCCACTGCCAGGGCACCGAGTAGGCATTCTCCGGATCGTGGGCCAGCCCTCGAAAGACCGGGGCCAGATTGGGCAGATTGCCGAGGTAGCGGAGAGAAAGCTTTGCGAGCAGCTCGGTTTCGATGAGCGCGGTGACCGCATACGTCGTCGGCACGACGAGGTCGTATCCGGTCGCCCCCGCGTGGAGCTTGGCCACCAGCTCCTCGCTGCTCTCGTAGGTGTCGTATGTCACCCGCATCCCGAATTCCTTTTCGAATCCCGGAATGACCTCGGGTGAGATGTAGTCCGACCAGTTGTAGATGTTGAGCTCGGACTCGAGGGGGCCGAGCTCCTCGCTGCCTGCGCGGGGCGCACGGTTCGGCTCGGCTCGGCAGGCATCGAGCAGCGCCGCAGATGCCGGAAGCGCGGCCGCGCGCGCGAGAAACTCCCGGCGCGAAATCATCGGGCGGGGCGCTCCCGAAGCAGGCGATCCGCGGCGTAGATCAAGAGCGATGTTCCGAGCAGAATAATCGTGCTGATCGCGTTCACCGTGGGCTCCACGTTGCGCCGCACCATACCATATACCACGACCGGGAGTGTGGAGGACCCCGCCCCCGACACCAGCGAAGTGATCACGTAATCGTCAAACGACATCGTGAAGGCGAGGAGCGCTCCAGCCAGGATTCCGGGCGATAGCAAAGGGAGGGTGACGGTGCGGAACGCGGTCAACTCGTCGGCGCCGAGGATGAGCGCCGCCTCCTCGAGATGCTGGTCCATTCCCGCGAGCCGGGCCCGCACCACGACCACGACGAAGGAAATATTGAACGCGGTGTGGGCGATCGTGATCGTGCCGAGCCCGAGCGGTATGCCGGCCAGCACGAACAGCACCAGCAGCGAGATCCCCACCAGGATCTCCGGAGTCACCAGCGGCAGGAATACGAGCCCTTCGAGCGTTCGCCGTCCGGGAAAGCGGCGGCGGGCAAGTGCCAACGCGATGAGAGTGCCGAAACAGGTGGCCACCAGGGTCGAGACCAAGCCGACGGCGAGACTCATGCGGAGCCCGCGCCAGAGATCGGCGCGGGCAGCGAGCGCGCGGTACCAGTCGAGGGTAAAGCCGGACCAGCTCACCGAGTAGCGCGAGGCGTTGAAGCTGAAGAGCACCAGCACCAACACCGGGAGATGCAGGAGCAGGTACACCACGCCGGCGAGGGCCAGGAGCCACTTCGGCGCCGGTTTCACCGGCTCCCCCGCTCGGCCGGTTCTCGGTCCCGCAAGCGGAGCGATAGCGTGACGGCGACGAGCACCACCGCCATCACCGCGAAAGATGCAGCCGCTCCAAAGGGCCAGTTCCTCGCCGTAGTGAACTGATTCTGCACCAGGTTCCCGATCATCACCTGCTTGGCGCCGCCGAGAAGGTCCGAGGTGAGAAACGACCCCATCGCGGGTACGAACACGAGGAGCGAGCCCGCGATGATACCGGGGAGCGCCAGGGGAAGCGCTACCCGGAAGAAACGCGCAACCGGGCGCGCCCCCAGCACCTCCGCAGCCTCGAGGAGCGCGGGATCGAGCTTTTCCAGCGAGGCGTAGATCGGCAGCACCATGAACGGCAGGAAACCGTACACCAGGCCGGAGAGCACCGCGAACGGAGTATAGAGCAGCGCGATCGGTTCCCGGATCAGGCCGATGCTCATGAGAATGGAGTTGACCACCCCGGTGTCCCGGAGGAGGAAGATCATCGCGAAGGTGCGCACCAGAAAACTGGTCCAGAAGGGCAGAACCACCAGAAAGAGCAGCAGCGAGCGATGCCGCCGGCTCGTGGCGATCACCCAGGCGACCGGAAATCCGAGCAGCAGGCAGACCGCGGTCGCGAGCGCGGACCAGACGATGGTCCGCCACAGCACTTGCAAATAGAGCGGATCGAGAAAGCGGCGGTAGTGCTCCAGGGTGAATCCCGGCTCCACACCGCCATAGGTGCCCCGCGGCATCACGCTCGCGCCGAGCATGAGCAGCATCGGGACGACGAAGAACAGGACGAGCCAGAAAACGCCCGGGAAGAGCAGGCTCGCCGCGCCGAGCGCCGGTCGCCGCGCAATCGCGCCCAGGATCTGGCGGCGGACGGTCATGCGTCGGCGAGCACGCGGGCGTCTTCCGGTTTCCATCCCACGGAAACGGCGGTACCCGGCGTCCAGGGGAGCGGGCGGGAGAGCTGTCCCTCGTTGCGGAGCGCAGCGGTGCAGCGCCGATTTCCTTCGAGCTGCACCAGCACGCGAAGCATCTCACCCTGGTAGATCACGTCTTCCACCGTCCCCGGACGCCACCGGTATCCGGCTGGCGGGGTGTCGGTGCGGGCGGCCAGCATCATGCACTCGGGCCGGACCGCGATGCGGGCGCCATTCTCTCCATCGAACAGATTCGATTCGCCGATAAACGTGGCGACGAATTCGGTGCGGGGATGCTCGTAGATCTCCGCCGGCGATCCGATCTGGGCGATGCGCCCGCGGTCCATGACCGCGATCCGGTCCGACATGGTCAGCGCCTCGTCCTGGTCGTGGGTGACGTAGACAAAGGTGATGCCGAGCTTCCGGTTGAGCTGGCGGAGCTCGAGCTGCATCACCCGGCGGAGTTTTTCGTCGATTGCGCCGAGCGGCTCATCGAGCAATAGCATCTCCGGCTCGAGCACCAGCGCCCTTGCGAGTGCCACACGCTGGCGCTGGCCCCCGGAAAGCTCGGCTGGCCGGCGGTGGCCGAACTCCTTCGGATCGAGCTGGACCGTGGCGAGCGCCTCGGCGACTCGGCGCGTGAGCTCGGTCCCGCTCACCCGGCGGCGCTCGAGGCCGAAGGCGACGTTTCGCAGGACGGTGAGATGGGGAAAGAGCGCGTAGCTCTGGAAGACCATGCCGAGGTTCCGCTCATAGGGGCGGAGCCCGAGCGCGGAGGTGCCGCCGATCCGGATCTCACCGGCGTCGGGGTCCTCCAGGCCGGCGAGCAGCCGGAGCGTCGTGGTCTTGCCGCAGCCGGAAGGGCCGAGCAGGGAGAAGAATTCGCCGCGGGCAACGTCGAACGACACGGCGTCTACCGCGCGGGTGGCGCCGAAGGATTTGCTGACGCGGAGGAATTCGGCAAGAGGCACGGAACCCAAACGTAGGTAGCGGTGCCTGTGAGCGTAAGGTAGCATTCCTCCATGCACCGACGACAAATCCTGAGTGTGCTTGGGACGGCGGCGCTGGCGCCGCTCTTCGCCCCGCTGTCCGCCCGGGAGAGATGGGCGGCCGGCACCCGCCTCCACGACCAGACAGTCCGGCAGGCCGGAGGTCGCGCGCTCTCTCCGGCGCAGATGGCGCTGGTGACGGCGCTGGCCGACACCGTCATTCCGCGCACCGACTCGCCGGGGGCGGTCGATGTCGGCGCTCCCGCCTTTGTCGACCTGCTTCTCGCGGAGTGGTATCCAGACCAGGAACGGCAGGAGATCCTGGCCGGCCTCGATGCGTGGGACGCCCGCTGCCGGGAGGCGCAGGGAAACTCCTTTGCGGCGCTCGACGAAAAGGGCCGCATTGCGTTCCTGACGGTGGTGGACGTGGAGACCGGTACAGCCGGATCACCTGCCGCGGCCTATGTCGCGATCAAGAGCGCGATCGTGTTCGGCTACGTCACCTCGAGGCAGGTGGCTGAAGCCCAGCGCACCACGCCAATCATTCCGGGCCGGTTCGACGGCTGCGTGCCGGTGGGAGGACGGTGATGAAACCGGCACAGGATACGACCTACGATGCAATTGTGGTTGGCAGCGGCATCAGCGGGGGCTGGGCCGCGAAGGAGCTCTGCGAGCGCGGGCTTCAGACCCTGGTGCTGGAAGCGGGCCGGAACATCGATCCCGGCCGGGACTACGTGGAGCACATTCAGCCGTGGGAGGTGCGGTTCCGCGGCCGGGGGGATCGCAAGGCGCTGGAGCGGGATCAGCCGGTGCAGAAGAACTGCTATGCCTGCGACGAGTGGGGCTCCAAGTTTTTCGTGAACGACAGGGAGAACCCGTACGAGAACGATCCGGACAAGCCGTTCGCCTGGTTCCGGGGGCGGCAGGTGGGCGGGCGCTCAATCACGTGGGGACGCCAGGTCTATCGCTGGAGTGACCTCGACTTCGAAGCCAACGCGAAAGAGGGCATCGGGGTGGACTGGCCGATCCGCTACGCCGAAATCGCGCCGTGGTACGACCACGTGGAGCGGTTCATCGGGGTGAGCGGCCAGGCCGAGGGGCTGGCCCAGCTTCCCGACGGGCAGTTCCTCCCGCCGATGGAGCTGCGCTGCGCGGAACGGCTGGTGCGCGAGAAGGTCCAGGCGAAGTGGGGGGGCGAGCGGCTGCTCACCATCGGTCGGGTGGCGATCCTCACCCGGAATCACAACGGCCGGGCGGCGTGCCATTACTGCGGCCCCTGCGAGCGGGGGTGCATCACTCATTCCTATTTCTCCAGCATCGGTTCCACCCTGCCGGCGGCCCGGCGCACCGGCCGGCTCACCCTGAGACCGGACAGCGTGGTCGAGAGCATCATCTACGATGAATCACGGGACCGGGCCACCGGCGTGCGGGTGATCGATGCGGTCACCATGCAGCCGCTCGAGTTCCGGGCGCGCATCATCTTCCTCTGTGCCTCGACGCTGGAATCGGCGCGGCTGCTGCTCAACTCCAAGAGTCCGCGCTTTTCCACGGGACTCGGGAATTCCTCGGGGCAGGTCGGCCGGAATCTCATGGACCATGCCTACGGCGCCGGGGCGAGCGGGACGATTCCCGGGATGGAGGACCAGACTTCGTACGGCCGGCGGCCCAACGGGATCTACATCGCCCGGTTCCGGAACGTGAAGGACAGGCATCCCGATTTTCTCAGGGGCTACGGCTTCCAGGGTGGCGCGGGGCGCGGCGGGTTGCCCAGGCCGCGGAACGGATTTGGCCCGGAGTTCAAGGAAGCGCTCTTCCGGAGGGGGCTCGGGCCCTGGAGCTTCTCGATCAGCGGCTGGGCCGAGTGTCTGCCCAGGGAAGACAACCGGATGGAGCTGCACCCGACACTCAATGACAAGTGGGGAATCCCGGCGCTCCGGATCACCTGCACCTGGGGTCCCAACGAGCGCGCGCTGCTTCAGGACATGCAGACCACGGCGGCGGAAATGCTGGAGGCCGCAGGCGCGACGAGTATCCGCAGCCACGATTCCCGGAATCCGCCGGGGCACTGCATCCACGAGATGGGCACCGCGCGGATGGGACGCGACGCGAAGACCTCGGTGCTCAACGGGCACAACCAGCTCTGGGATGTGAAGAACGTGTTCGTGACCGATGGGGCGTGCATGGCGTCGTCGGCGTGCCAGAATCCATCGATTACGTACATGGCGCTGACCGCGCGGGCGGCGGCGTTGGCGGTGGAAGCGATGAAGAGGAATGAGCTGTGAGGCGCAGAGAGTTTCTGGCCGGCATGGCGGCGATGGTCACCCTGAGCGAAGCGAAAGGGCCGATCCTCGCGAAGGCGCAACTTTCCCGCATCGGCATCCAGCTCTACACCGTCCGGCGGGACCTCCAGCGGGACGTCGAGGGAACGCTCGCCAAGGTGGCGGTGATCGGCTTCAAGGAAGTCGAGTTCGCGGGATTCCCGCAGGGGACGGGTGCCTCGCTTCGCGGGGTCCTGGCTCGCCACGGCCTCACCGCCCCCTCGAATCATGTGCCGTTGCAGGCGCTCCGCGCCGACTGGGAGCGCACCCTCGACGATGCGGCGGCGCTGGGACAGCGCTACATCGTGGTGGCCTTCATTGCCGCAGAGGAGCGCCGTAGCCTCGACGATTGGAAGCGAATAGCTGCGCTCTTCAACAAAGCCGGGGAAGCCTCCAAGACGCGAAAGATCCGGTTCGCTTACCACAATCACGATTTCGAATTCGTGCCGATCGGCGGGAAGATCGGCTATGACGTGCTACTCGCGGAAACCGATCCGAAGCTGGTTCAGTTCGAGATGGACCTCTACTGGATCACCAAGGGCGGGAAGGAACCGCTGGAGTACTTCGCGAAGCATCCAGGACGCTTCCCGCTGTTACACGTCAAGGACATGGCCCCTGCCCCGGCCCGCGGATTTGCCGACGTCGGCACGGGCACGATCGACTTCAAGCGCATCTTCCGCCGGGCCAAACAGGCGGGCGTGCAGCATTACTTCTACGAGCAGGACACGACCCCTGGCTCTCCCTTCGAGAGTGCGAAGGTCAGCTACCAGTATCTCAAGAGCTTGAGGTTTTGATGAAGCGGCGCGAAGCGATTGGCGTGCTGGCGGCCGGTGCAGGTGTCGTGATGGGTCACCCTGAGCGCAACGAAGGGGCCAATGCCGGCAGGTTAAAACAATCCGTCTCCTACTGGCCCTACAGCAAGATCCCGCTCCCCGAATTCGCGCGAGAGTGCAAGAAGATCGGTCTTGATGCGGTGGATCTCCTCCAGCCGGAGGAATGGCCGGTGGTGCGGGACGCGGGGCTCATCTGCTCGATGGGGTATCCGTCCAAGCGCCGCGACTTCCTGAGTACCGGCTTCAACGATCCGACCAAGCACGACATGCTGGTGGACGAGCTGGAGCGGACGCTGCCGCTCGCCGCGGCGGCGGGAGTGCCCAACCTCATCGCGATGTTCGGGAACCGGAAGGGGCGGAGCGACGAGGAAGGCGCGGCCAACTGTATCACCGGCCTCCGCCGGGTCGCGGTGGCGGCGGAGAAGCACGGTGTTACGATCTGCGTGGAGCTGCTCAACAGCAAGGTGGACCACCGGGACTACATGGGCGACCACACCGCCTTCGGGGTCAAGGTGATACTCGGCGTAGCCTCACCGCGGATCAAGCTTCTGTACGACATCTACCACATGCAGATCATGGAAGGCGACGTAATCCGCACCATCCGGGACAACTTTGCCCACATCGGGCATTTCCATACCGGCGGGGTGCCGGGGCGGCACGAGCTGGACGACACGCAGGAGCTCAACTGGCGGGCGGTGTGCCGGGCGATCGCGGACAAGGGATTCACGGGGTACCTCGCGCACGAGTTCGTGCCGAGCCGGGATCCGTTGACCTCGCTCCGGGATGCCGTCGCCCTGTGTGAGGTCTGAGAGGCACTCTCATGGACTGGTTCGTTAAGGCATTCATCCGCGCCAGTCTGGCCTGGTTCGCGGCAGGCATCGGGCTCGGCCTGGCAATGGCGATGCATCCGGCGTGGGTCATCTACCGGCCCGCGCACGCGCACATGAATGTGGTGGGATTCATCACGATGATGATCTTCGGCGTTGGGTATCAGCTGTTGCCCAGGTTATTCGGGCACCGTCTGTTCAGCCCGGGGATAGCGATTGCCCACTGGTGGCTCGTGAACCTCGGTCTGGCGGCAATGGTGGCGGGGTTCATGCTGAGCCCGCACATCGGAAGCAAGAGCGCGCCGGTCACTTCGGTGGGCGGGGTGTTGTTTGCGATCGGCGCGCTTGGCTTCGTGTACAACATGTGGCGCACCTTCGATGCGGGGGATGCCCGCCGCGGTGCGGCTACACCGACGGGTCGACCGCTGCCCACCTTGGACGATTGAAACCGAAAGGGAAACTCATGCCTGACGACCGATCGATTGCGCCGGTGCCGCGCCTCTCCGAGCTTCTCGAAAAGCCCGATGAGTCCCCGACCACCCGGCGCCGGTTTCTGGGCCAGGCTTCGCTCAGCCTGGTGTTCGGCGGGGCGGCCCTCGCCGCATGCAGAGAAGAAGCCGAGAAGCCCGGCGGCTCAGAAGGAGCGAACGGGGCGGCCCAGGCCGACAGCAGCGACCGCTTTGCCAACGCCAACAGCAGGCTGGACTCGACGCTGCACAAGGAGCCGGGGCACGGGGACCTCACCACGGTTCCGCCGGGGGCGACGCTCCCGGAGCTCCGGCGCTATGACCCGACACTGCCGCCGCTCTCGAACGAGCGAACGCTCCGGCTCAACTGGCGGGCGCAGGAGGTGCCGGTCCGGATTTCCCAGGACACCACCGTGGCGGCGTGGACCTTCGAGGGGGACATCCCGGGGCCGATCGTGCACTGCCGGGCGGGGGACACGGTCGAGTTCACCCTGACCAACGAAGGGATCGTTCCGCATTCGATGGACTTTCACGCGGCCCAGATCAATCCCAAGACGTCGTTCCGGTCGGTCACCAGGGGGCAGTCGGTCAATTTCACCTTCAAGCCGAAGTGGGCCGGCGCGTTCATGTATCACTGCGGCAGCGCGCCGGTGCTGATGCATATCGGGTCGGGGATGTATGGGGCGATCATCGTCTCGCCGGCCACGCCGCTGCCCCCGGCAAAGGAATTCGTGCTGGTGCAGAGCGAGTTCTACCTCGCTGCGGCGGACGGGAGAGGGATCCGGCCGTTCGATTACATCAAGATGCTCTCGACGCTCCCAGATTTTCTGGCGTTCAACGGCCGTCCACTTCAATACGTGACCGATCCGATCAGGGTCAAGCTCGGGGACCGGGTGCGGTTCTGGCTGGTGAATTGCGGCCCCACCCATCCCTGCGCCTTCCATGTAGTCGGCGAGCAGTTCGACACGATGTATCTGGGAGCGCCCCCGGGAAATCCAGTTCGCGGGGTGCAGACCTGGGACGTGCCCGCCGGTGGCGGAATGTGCTTCGAGCTGATCTGCGACGTGGCCGGGGAGTTTCCCTTCGTAAACCATGGGTTCGGGCATGGGCAGAAGGGGGCGATAGGATTTTTGGTGGTGAGCGAGTAGGACGGAGACCGCTACCATTGCCCTTGGGTGTGCGAGGCGATCACCATCTCCGCTTCCGCTTGCGCCCCTTGGCCGAGACAGCCTCCTATTTGGGCGGCCGAGAGGGCCTGTACCGGACCTCAGGCAGGCCTTTGAAGTCCGCGTCCTGGGTCCAGAGAGTAGCCTCCCGAGCGCGGCTCGTGGCATAGGTGAGGCTGTCCACTAGGGGGAGCTTGTGCTCCGGACCGAGTCGGGCCGCATACAATGCCAGCGCCGAGTCGACGGCCACGACCTCCCCCTGGTGCAGGAGAGCCGCGGCCTGCAGAGCCGCATCCTCGCCGCGCTGCTGGAGAACGCGACGAAAGACCTCGTACAGGACGATCGCCGGGACCAGTAAGTCATCGATCGCTTCAATCACGGGGGCGAAGTGTCCAGCATTTGGACCGTTGGCAAGGTACTCGAGCCACGCCGACGAGTCGACGACGTTCACACCCGATCCCGATCCCGCGGCACCGAAGTGTCAATGCCTTTCAAGAAGCCGCGCATCGATTTTATGGACCTGACGGGGATGAATTCCACGCGCTCTCCGTACTGGAGCGCCTGGACCTGTTGCCCCGCCCGGAGCCCGAGCGCTTCCCGAATCTGCCGGGGAATCACGACCTGGAACTTCGGTGATACCTTGACAACCGTCATCGTGTTGGCCTGTTAAACGATAAGCTAATCTATCAACAAGTCGTACTACGATCAAGAGACGGCTCAGCCGAATCGAGGTAAACGACGGGGGGTCGTTGCGGATCAGCGACCATTGAACCAGCCGGGGAGGGTGTGATGCAACGCTCGAATGTTCGAGTAGGGGCAGTGCTCGCGCTGATGGCCGGCACTCATCTCTGGATGGCTCCGGGTGTGGCCGCGCAAGGAGATCGCAACCCGGCTCCACATCGCGGTGCACACGGTCAAGAGTCACGTGCACAACCTCCTGGAACAACTGGCGCTCCGGAGCCGGCTGGAAGTGGCTGCCTTTTCCCGGAGCGGAGTCGGTCGTCCGGACCTGGTCCGCCTGGTCTAGTTCTTTCGAGCTGGTCCCGAGTCAGCCCAATGGTCAATTGGCGGCTCCACCCCGCCCGATTAGCGTTCATGTCCGGATACAGGCCGGGGCCAATTGCCCCCCATTCTCCCAGGAGCCCGCATGTCTAGACACCTTACGCGATCCATGATCATCGCCGCCGCCGCGCTCAGCCTGACCGCTCCGCTTCATGCCCAGGGCAGGAGCGCGGTCAGCAGTGCGGAGCTCGATGCCGCCGTTGCCACCCGCCCGCCCGGTAACCGGGAAGCGGTCCGCGAGTTCCTCGCGACCGACCAGGTACAGAAGGTCGCCGCCCGCATGAGGGTCAGCGCTTCGGATCTTTCGGCCCAAGTCGCCACCCTCGACCAGGCGGCGCTGGACCAGATCGCCGAACAAACCGCAGTCGGTGACCGGACCCTGGCAGGCGGCGCTGACACGATCGTCATCAGCACGACCGTCATTATCATCGCCTTGCTGATCCTCATAATAATCCTGGTCAGCTAGCGCGGCCGCGCTGACCGACCGGTGCGAGCCATCGCCGGGCTGGTCACGGCAGGAATATGGTTCAGCACAGGACTGGGCGGTGCCTCGGCACGCGCCCAGTCGCCGCCTCCGGGATTACCCACCGGCCAGACTGCCGTGCTCGACGTGCCTTACCTCCCCCAATCGGTCCTGCTATGCGGGGGGGCGGCAGTCGCCATGGTCGAGCGGTGGTGGGGGCGGCGCGGGGTGTACGCCGAAGACTTCGCCGACTTGGCCCGGCCGGCGCTGGGCGGCATTCTCACCACTGACCTCGCGTCGGCCGCTCGCGCCCGGGGCTGGGACACCCGGGTCTTGCGTGGTACGCCGGACCTGGTCCGACAGAACCTTCGCGAGGGCGTTCCGGTGGTGGCTCTTATCCAAGTCGCCCGGGACCGATACCACTACGTCGTCGTGCTCGGTTGGAGCGACGGCCGTGTGGTCTTCCACGATCCTGCCAGAGCCCCATCCACCACCATTGATGAGACCCAGTTCCTTGCCCGCTGGACCGGGGCCGACCGCTGGGCGTTGGTGATCCGGCCGGCGCCGGCTGCGGCTGCCACCGCAAGCGCTGACACGGTTCCGGTCGACCCAATGCCGTGTCCTCCCTGGCTCGACCGGGCACTCGACGCCGTCACTGCCAAACGACTTGACGAGGCCTCTCGGCTGCTCGCGGAAGCCGCGCAAGCCTGCCCCTCCGAACCCTTGGTCCTGCGCGAACTGGCTGGCGTCCGATTCAAGCAGGGCCGCCATGCCGAAGTCGTCCGCCTTGCCACCGAGTACCTGGCGCTGGTCCCCGGCGATGGGCATGGCTGGCAGCTCCTCGCGACCAGCTTGTATCTCACCGGCGATCCGGACGGCGCGCTCCGGGCATGGAACCAGATCGGCCGGCCGACGGTGGACCTCGTCCGAATCGAGGGAACGCGCGGGATCCGGTTCCAGGGGATTTCCGGCGCGATGTCGGTGCCGCACGGGGCGGTGCTCACCCCGTCCCGTCTGGCGCTCGCCCGACGCCGAGTGTCCGATATCCCTGCGCTTCGGCGAGCGGTCGTGGAATTCCAGCCGGTCCCAGGCGGCATCGTCGAGGTCCGAGTGGCAGTCGTCGAACGCCCAATGGTGGAGCGCACCTGGCGTCTGGTAGCGGCCGGGGCGATTCGAGCCGTTGCTCAGAACGAGGTGGGCCTCGAGGTCGCCAGCCCAACCGGGGCGGGAGAGCTCTGGAGCGGGAACTGGCGCTGGGAGTCCGCCCGCCCTCGAGTTGTCTTTCGAGTCGACATGCCCGCGGATCTCGGATTTCAGGGAGTGATCGGAATAGAGGGGGCCTGGGAGCGATTTCGTTTCGCGCTCGATACCGCGAACGCCACGGTTCTTGAGGAATCGCGGCGATCTGCCGTCGTTGGCTTTGGAGGTTGGGTCACCGCCGGGGTGCGTCCGTCGGCAGCCCTTCGATTCGAGCGATGGTCCGGGAATCGAGACTATCTGACGGTCTCGGTTGGCGCCGAGCTCCGCGCGCTTGGCAATCGGTTGGCGCTGACCGCGACGAGCGAGCACGCCTTCGCGCTCTCGACCCACCCGACGTACGCGCGGGGCGGTGTCCGCGCGACCTGGGCTTCCTCTAGCGGGCTGGGCCGTGCGGCTTGGTCCGCTCAACTCGGATTCGATTGGGCGAGCACCCATGCTCCACTTGGAACCTGGCCAGTTGCCGGCGGGAATTTGTCCTGGGCCATTCCGCTCCGGGCGCATCCAGTCACCAGCGGCGAACCACTCGCCGGCCGAAGCACCGGCCGCGGCATCATTCACGCGAGTCTCGGCGGCGACCAACCCGTCTATCGCGTCGGACCGCTCGTCCTCGCCGTCGGCGTGTTCCTCGACGGAGCCGAGGTCATCGAGGCCGCGGATGGCTCAGTCAATGACCGCTTCTATCTCGACGGGGGTGCCGGCATTCGGATCGGGATTGCCGAGGGACAACTGGGCGTCCTCCGAATTGATCTGGCGAGAGGCCTGGTGACGGATCGGCGCTCTGCACTGACCGTCGGCGTCCACCAAAGCTGGCCGCCGTTTTAGCAGGATTTCCGCTGAACCGGGCGACCTAGGTGCGCCGCCCCCTGCGGATGACGCGAATGATCAGGAGGAGCACGACGGCTCCGATGAACGCGACGAAGATGGTGCCGGCCAAGCCGCCGAAGGGCACCCGGATGCCCAACTCGCCGAAGAGCCAGCTGCCCAGGAAGGCGCCAACGATGCCGATGACGATATCGCCCAGGATCCCGTAGCCGACGCCGCCAACGACAAGACTGGCCAGCAGCCCGGCGATCAGGCCAACGACGAGCAGGGTCAAGATATCCATGGAAATCTCCGTCTGTGAATGCTTAACTGCAATTCGCTATTTGACCATGACGGTCACCGGCCCATTCAGTGTGACGGTCCATACAGGCCACCTGAAGCATACCACGAATTGCGGCAACTGGCTTCGTCGCTGACCCAGCGGAGGCCAGCTTCAAGGGAGGGTTCGACCGCTTCTATTCGGGGAGCGATCCGCTCCCCTGTGACGCTGATCAGGCGCCACATCCGCGTGTCCAGCACACTGCGGAGCTCCTGCATCCGCTCAACGGTTGGCATTCCCATTGTCCATGTCGGCCACAATGCGCCACGGCCCTCCTGGCTCGCGCCGCAGAACGAGAATGAACTTGCCGACGTCCGGTGAATCGGCTCTGGAGGAATAGGCTCCAATGATGTAGCCGATGGTGTCGGCCGCAGCAAAGGCAAGGGCCCGCAGGACAAGGGGACCACCATCCCCCCGATATGCCTCGGTGATGCCAGCGCGGCCGCGAACCGGGGGCCGGCCGGACTGGAGAACAAAGCCATCCTCCACAAAGAGCGTCGCTAATCCACCAGCCGAGCGCGCTTGCCACTCGCGTTCGTAGTCTCGCAGGACGCGATCCAGATCCGGCGGCAAGGCAACGGAGGGCAGCGGTGCGGGAACCGGCACGGCCGGTTGCGCGAGAGCGCTTCCTGGCGACACGAGCGAGAACGCGACGAGGATAGTTGAGAGCTTGAACATCTAAAGGCTCCTTTACCGAGGTGGCAGGGTATCCACCCTCTGGCCTCCGGGACCGCTGGTCTTGCGCTTGAGCAGGAACATCCGCTTGCCGCCGAGCGAATCGAGCTTGGCGCGTTGGGCCGGGGTGAGAATCTGACGGAGCTCGGCGTCCAGCGAGTCCGCAATTGCGCCGAGACGCGGCACCATGTCGCGCATCGCCGCCTCCGCTCGTGGAGTGCCTCGCTCCAGAATCGAATCGGCAGCCCGTCGCTGCAGAGGAGTGAGCCCCAAGCGGCCGAGGACTTCCGGCATCTGTGTTGTCAGGCGCGTCTTGAGCAGCGAGCGCGGCTGCAGGGCGCGGTCCACGCCAATGCCGGCGGCAAGGCCCGCCGCGAACACGGCAAGGAGAAGAACAAGGCCACGCACCCGCCGGGCACTCATCGCGAGTACCCCTGAAAGGCGGTGAGCAGCTCTCCGTTACTCGGAACGTACCCTGATTCCGCCCAGTCGAGCACCCGGGCCTCCACCGATGCCGGCAGAGCAGTCTCCGAGCCGGAGCGCTGCCGCGCCAACACGATTCCGAGGGTACACAGCACGATCGCTGCCGCCGCTGCCAAGCCGGGGCGCCACCAGCCGGCCAGGTCCGCGAGCAGTGGCTCGCGCTCCGGCGTTCTCGCTCTGATCCGCGACATCGCGGCCCTGACGACCGAGTCGGCCTGGGCCGGGTTCGAACGCCCCAGGGCAGTGAGGTCGATGCGTCCGTCGTCACGCTCAGTCATCGTCAGTTTCCAGGGAAGCACGCCCCCGGAGGAGGACGCGCAGTCGTTTCCGGGCGTCGCTCAGGTGACGACGCGACATCACCTCCGAAATCTCCAGCAGCGCCGCAATCTGACCGTGCCGCCAGTCGTCCAGGTCGTGCAGCAGGACGACCTCGCGCTGAATCGGCACGAGCTCCGCCAGCGCGGCGTGCAGTACCTGGGCAAGCTCGCGACGCTCGAGATCCGCTTCCGACGAGCCCACCGCAGGGCTGGGCGCGTCGTCATCCAGCGGTTCGGTGAGGCGGACGCGCAGGTAGTCGCGCCGGTTATGCGCGGTGTTTCGCACGATGCGCAGCAGCCAGGCGCCAAATCGCTCGGCCTCACGGCACTCCCCCAGGTGTTCCCATGCCCTGACGAACGCGTCCTGACACGCATCCTCGGCCTCAGCCCGCTCACCCAGCTGCGCCATGGCGACGAGATAGGTGGCGCGAAAGTGTCGCCGGAGGAGCACCTCGAATGCACCGGCATCGCCGCGCCGCGCCCGGTCCACGAGTGAGGCATCAGACTCCGTCAAGCGCGCATGCTAGCGAGGCGCGGCCGCGGCCGGTAGCGCGATCAGCGACCGGAGGTAATGCGCGACCACGGTAGCGGCGGGCGGATCATAGTTCGAGAGCACGACGATCACCTCACCGCCAGGGTACAGGGAAAACTCGGCATTCGTCCCCGCCCCGCCGCCATTGGCCCGGAAGTCCTGGCCCGCCGAAAACCGGGTTCCGAGGAGTGCCGCAGTTCGCGCGCTGTCCAACAAGCGGTGCCCAAGCAGCGCGTTGGCAAGCTTCAGGAAGTCGCCCACGGTCGAGTAGTGGCCACCGGCGGGACCCGACATCCCGGCCTGCGTGCTGGTGTTGGGGCGCCGCGGGCCACCGGTCATGATTCGCGGACCAGGCGGAGCGTTGCCGGCGGGGGTCGTGTCGCGCCGCTCGTAGCCGGGGCGCGGCCCGGCGCCGGCGAGGCGACGGTCACCGGCCAGGGGCGCGTCGAGCATCTGGGTCGTGTATCCGGTCGCGGCGTTGGTCCGGGTCACCCGACTGTCATAGGGCACCGTCTCGGTCATTCCGGCGGGGCGGAACACCTTCTCCCGCAAATATTCGTGGTAGGAGAGACCGCTCACGCGCTCGATGATCGCGCCGAGGAGGACGTAGCCGCCATTGCTGTACGCCTCGCTGGTTCCGGGCTCGAAGAGCAGCGAGTCATCCTGGAAGAGCTCCATGTAGTCGTGCACCGATCTGACGTGCGGCGCCCGCGCCATGAACTTCTCGTTCCAGAAGGAGCCCACGCCCGAGCGATGCCGGATGAGCTGTTCCACCGTGACCCGGCCGCGCGCGGTTGGATTCGGGTAGTCAGGCAGGAACTTTCCCAGGGTATCCGCGAGAGAGAGCTTCCCGGCCTGCTCGAGCTGGCGCATGGCGATCTGAGTGAAGAGTTTCGTCGTCGAGGCGATCTGGAGCTTGGAGCTCAGCTCCATCGCGATACCACGCTCCCGATCGGCGAGGCCGGCAGCGCGCTGGTACAGGACCTTGCCTTCGCGGGCGACGAGCACCACTCCGGAGAAGGAATCCGCTGCGACGCGGGCGCTGACAAAAGCGTCCGCCGCTCTGGGCAGGTCAGCGACCTGGCCTGGAGGTCGTGACGGAACGGATGCTGCGGAAAGGACCGACACGAACGCTGCGGGGATGAATCTGGTGGCGCGGGTCATGGAGCTGCTGCCTCCGTCAGGGGTCTACCCTAGAGACAGGCGGGACCCCCAAACCGTGAGTCGCGAGGGCAGTCGCGTGCCTACGGAACCCACTGGATGACCCGCTCCACCTTGGCGCCCTTCATATTCTGCCACAGCTCCCTGGCCTGCATCTCCATTCGCGCGCAGGCGATCGCCATCGATTGGACCGGAAAGGGTGTGCGGTCGGGCCGGGCTCGCGGCGTCCGCACAGAAACGGAAGAAAGTGGCACCGGATGCATTCGACGCCAACCTACCACGCTCTTTCCGCCGAGGATGCGCTCCGGCAGCTGGAGAGCCGTCCCGAGGGCCTGACCGACGCGGAGGCCGCCGACCGGCTCACCCGCGTCGGAGCGAACGAGCTCAGGGTCACCAGGCCGGTGTCGGCCTGGAGCATCCTGGTCGACCAGCTCAAGAGCGTGGTGGTGCTCCTGCTGGCGGCGGCGTGCGGGGTTTCGCTGGCCGTGGGCGATCTGGTCGACGCGACAGCGATCGCCGCGGTTCTGGTCATCAACACGCTGCTGGGTTTCATCACCGAGCTCCGGGCTCGGCGAGCCATGGAGGCGCTTCGCGCGCTCGAGACGCCCAAGGCCCTGGTGATCCGCGGCGGCAAGTCCGTCGAAATCGAGGCGCGCGGGGTAGTCCCCGGGGAGGTCCTCCAGCTCGAGGAAGGCCGCTCGGTGCCCGCGGACGCCCGCCTCCTCGCCGCCGCGGACCTCCGGGTGAACGAGGCGCCGCTCACCGGAGAGTCCGCTCCGGTCATTAAACAGCTCGATCCGGTCCCCGCAGACACGCCGCTCGCAGATCGCATCAACATGATTTACAAGGGAACCACCATCGCCGCCGGGACCGGACGGGCTGTCGTCTTCGCCACCGGAATGGACACCGAGCTGGGACGGATCGGCCAATTAGTGGAGGAGATCGAGGACGAGCCTACCCCGCTGGAGCGCCGGCTCGACACCCTGGGCCGCCGGATGGTCTGGCTCGCGCTCGGAATCGGAGCGGTCGTCATCGCGGTGGGCGCGCTCCACGGCCAGGCCCTCGGCCGGTTGATCGAGACCGGCATCGCGCTGGCGGTGGCCTCCATCCCCGAGGGCCTTCCCGCCACCGCGACGATCGCCCTCGCGGTAGGCGTCCACCGCATGGCGCGGCGGCGCGCGCTGGTGCGGCGGCTCCCCTCGGTGGAAACACTCGGATCGGTGACGATGATCTGCTCGGACAAGACCGGGACCCTCACCGCGGGCGAAATGACGGTGCGCACGCTGTGGACGGCCGGACGCGAGATCCAGATCGGGGGCACCGGCTACACGCCCGAGGGCAAGTTCACGGAGAACGACCGCGAGCTCACCGTGAAAGACGATCCCCCGCTCACGCTCGCGCTCACCATCGGAGCCCTGGCGAACCGGGCCGACGTGCGGAAGACCGGCCAGAGCTGGACCGTTCAGGGCGACGCGACCGAGGCGGCGCTCCTGGTGGCGGCGCGGAAGGCGGGCCTCGAGCGGGATGCGCTCCTCAAGGATCAGCCGGAGACCGCCGTGGTGCCCTTCTCGAGCGAGCGAATGCTCATGGCCACCTTCCACAAGGCGGCCGACGGCGCCACGCTCGCATACGTGAAGGGCGCGCCCGGGAAGATCGTCGAGCTCTCCACCCGCGCGCTCTCCGCCCACGGGGAAGAAGCGCTCGATGCGGCGCGGCGCGACCGCCTCCTCGACAAAAACAAAGAGCTGGCCTCGCGCGGGCTGCGCGTGCTGGCGCTCGCGTCCGCAAAGGTTTCCTCGACCGACGAATCGGCCCTCAAGGACCTCACCTTCGTCGGGCTGGTGGGAATCATCGATCCGCCGGCCGAAGGCGTGAAGGACACCATCCGCAGCTTCAAGGAAGCCGGTATCCGCACCGTGATGATCACCGGCGACCAGCAGCTCACGGCGCAGGCCATCGCGCGCGAGCTCGGCATTCTGGAGGACGGTCAGGAGGTGATGAGCGGCAAGGACCTGGCGCAGGTGGCCCCGTCCGACCTCGGCTCCCGGCTCGAGCGGGTGGCTGCATTCAGCCGGGTGAGTCCCGAGGACAAGCTCGCCATCATCACCGCGTACCAGAAGCGAGGCGCCATCGTGGCGATGCTGGGCGACGGCGTCAACGACGCGGCGGCGCTCAAGAAGGCTGACGTCGGGGTTGCGATGGGCAAACGCGGCACCGACGTCGCGAAAGAGGTGGCCGCCGTGGTGCTGCAGGACGACCGCTTCCCCACCATCAGCGCGGCGGTCGAGGAAGGGCGAGTCATCTTCGACAACATCCGCAAGTTCGTGTTCTACCTCTTCAGCTGCAATCTCGCGGAGGTGCTGGTGCTGCTGGGCGCGAGCATTGTGGGGGGGCAGACGCCGCTCCTCCCGGTGCAGATCCTCTGGCTGAATCTGGTGACCGACACATTTCCGGCGCTGGCCCTGGCCCTCGAGCCCGCCGAGCCGGACATCATGCGCCGCCCTCCCCGCGGCCCCGACGAGGCAATCCTCTCGGCGCCGTTCCTCAAGCGCATCGCGGTGTACTCGGTGTTGATCGCCGTGCCGACGCTGGCCGCCTACATATGGGGGCTCTCGAGGGGGGGGAGCGATCCGCGCCGGGCGATGACCCTCGCCTTCATGACGCTGGCATTCGCGCAAACCTTCCATCTGGGCAATGCTCGGCGGAATGGGCCGGTGCTGGCCAAGGGGCAGGCCTTCTCGAATCCCTGGGCCTTTGGGGCGGTGGCGTTGGTGGCGGTGCTGCAGATCGCGTCGGTCCATGTGGCCCCACTCGCGCGGATGCTGGGCACGCGTCCGCTGTCGGGAACGGACTGGATGGCTGTGTTGCTCCTCTCGCTGGTTCCCGCCGTCCTCGGGCAGGGATTCAAGCTGCTGAGGACTCGCGCGCGCTCCTAGCTCCGGAGCTCGCGCCGGCGAATCAGCCGGATGGTCGCGTTCCGTGCGGTGGTGATATCCCGGGAGCGGCTCAGCCGGTCCGCCCTCACACGACAAATGGGGCAGCGAGGATTGTTAGGAGAAATTTATGAATTGGTCCAACGAAGCGAAATCGCTCCTTTGAATGAATTGTGAACTAGTCCCGACGACCCTTGGCGGACGGCGGGGAAGGACTTTTGGTACAGGGACAAGGCGGCCACGAGCTCAGGCGATTCCGGCTCGTGGTCGCGCTGGCGATGGGGGTCACCGGGCGCCCGCGCCCGCGCCCAAGGCGAAGAACAATGCCTATGGCCGCGCAGCAGCGGGCAAAGCTCCTCGGCCTGGCACTCGGCCTCGCGATCGTCGCCGCCGCCGTCGCCCATTACGACCGGGTGTTCGCACTGGGTCTCACCCTGCAGCAACAGGCGGATCTGGCGGCGTACCTGCGTACCCGCTAGAGGGGCTCGGTCGGATCGAACCCCCCTGTTGCGGCGGGACCGGCCTTCGTCATCAGGAACCGCGCACTCTCCGCCCGCGAAGGATACGCCGCCCGATAGCTGGCCGACCAAGCTTCGAGGAAGCTGTGGGCCTCGTGTTCGCGCACCATCGCCCACACCGACCCGCCGAACCCGGCCCCGAACGCCGACGACGCGACTGCGCCGAGCTTTCGGGCGCTTCGCTGCAGGTGGATGGTCTCGGGAACCTGGTTCCCAAGCCCTCGCTCGGCGCCGGCCTGGGAGCGCTCCACCAGACTCCCTAACCCGGCGACGTCTCCCCGCTCCAGCAGGTTCCCCACCGCGGGAATGATGTCAAAGCACTCCTCCCAGAACTGATCGAGGCGCGCGAGCAGGGCTTCGCCCCGGTGCTGCCCGTCGAGCCATCGGGCCAGCAGATGCCGGGCATCGGGCGTTGCCGAGAGCGCGGCAAAGAGCGTTGGATCGTCTCTTCCGGACTTCTCCCGCCACACCCTGAGCAGCTCGGCCGCGTCTTCGGCCAGGCGATTGTACAGCCCCAGCGCCCCCCGGGTCTTGGCGGCCTCGACGCCGCTTACCGCGACGGCCAGGACGTAACCCGGCGGAAACGGCACCGCCCGCTCAAAACGCACCGGCATCCAGCCATACTGCACCAGCATGCCGGGACGGGAGCAGAGAATGGCGGTGTGGTCCTGGCTTCCGCCCTGGGTCCCCACCCCGCCGTCGGCGGCAAAAGGGCCGAAGGCGCGCCCGTTCTCGACCGCGCCCAGGTATCCCGCCAGCGCTTCCCGGTCAGGAATCGCCTCGCGCCAGGCGGCGCGCTCCTGCAGGCGGTTGGCATCCGCGAGAGCCAGCGCCACCGCCACCACCAGGGCACTGGAGCTGGAGAGCCCGGCGTCCTGGGGAAGGTCGCTGGTAAATGAAAGATCGAGCCCCGTATCCAATGGCCCGAAGTCCCGCGCCAGCCTCCGTGCGACCGTGGCGGGATAGGCCACCCACTCTCCGCGCGGTATCTCGAGATCCGGCCCGAGCGGAAGCTCGGCCGTCTGGCCAGTCACGGTATCGGTGATCCGAAAGATTCCGTCGCCCCGCTCTCGGGAGACGACGGAAATCCCCTGCTCCGTGGCGCAGATGAGGCTCCGCCCCCCGGCGTAGTCGGTGTGCTTGCCGAGGAACTCGATCCGCCCCGGCACCCGATAGGCGCGGACGGTCAGGGGCGCACCTCCCGTCCCCGAAGCAGATTCGTCACCACCGGGATATCGGCCCGGCTGGAGAGATCGATGACGGTTTCATCGAATGAAAGCACCCGGTAGCGCTCGCCCGACTCTCGCATGTTGTGCCGGAGTGCGTCCTGGAGTTCCACCTCGCCGCGGCGCGAAGGCGCGATGACGCGACAGGACGCGAAAATCGATGGGGGGAGCACCCACGCATTCATACTCACGAACGGGTCGGAGCCGAAGCTCCGAGCGGTCTCCGGATCGGGTTTTTCGACGATGCGGGTGAGGTAGCCATCCGGTGACACTTCGATCAGCGCAAAGTCCAGAATGCGCTCCGGCGGGATGAGACCATCGCGCACCAGCCCGGACCGGCGAAAGCCCGCCAGCCCGGGACCGTCGAGCTTACGCAGCGCCTCGAGCGCCGCCCTGGGATAGAGATTGTCGGCGTTCACCGCGAGAAACGGTTCTCCAGCGGAGAACGACTCCGCAGCGAGCACCGCGTCGGCGGTGCCGAGGGGCCGCTCCTGGATAGCAAACTCGACCGTGACGCGCTCCGGGCTACCGGCACCGCTGTAGTACTCGCGCACCGCGTGGTGCTCCGGGCCGATGACGAGGCAAACTCTGCTGTACCCCGCATCGGCCAGCCCGCTCAGCACATGATCGAGAAAGGGCCGGCCGATCGGGATCATCCCCTTCTGACCTTCGCCCGCCCTCGCTTCCTGTTCCGGATCCAGTGCAACCCCGGGCTCGGCGCGCCGCATCCGGGTGCCTAACCCGCGGGCCAGAATGACCGCCTTGCCGGTCAGGCCGCCGACTCCTTCGACCAGAGCTGGGGCAGGAGTCGCAGGAGCCCGATGCCGCTCAGGACGAACAGCACCAGCCAGACCAGCCCCTGCGCGGTCTTCCCGTACATGAAGCTTCCCGTCCCGAAGAGCGCCGCATACACGACGGTGCAGCCCAGCACCCAGCCGAGCAGCGACTGCGGGAGGCTGTCGGGGCTCTCGACCGGCCCGGCCTCAGTCGAGATCGGCTTCCACCCCGGGCCCGCCGGGCGCACCAGCCGGTAGAACTTGATCAGTGTCTCCCGGTCGGCGGGCTCGGTGATCAGGGTCACCGTCACCCACACCACCGTGGTGATGCCGACGGTCAGCAGCAGCGAGAACACCGGCGAGACCGGATGAGCCGGCGTGTCGCGCAGGAAGAGCAGCAGCGAGGTGAGGAACGAGCTCCCCATGGCCGAGATCTCGCTCCAGGCGTTAATCCGCCACCAGAACCAGCGCAGCAGATAAATCAGCCCTGTGCCGGCGCCGATCGAGAGCAGGAGCTGAAAGGTCTTGGCCGCCGTCTGCAGCCGGAAGGTGAGCAGCCCGGCCAGCAGCATGAGGAGTGCCGTCACCATGCGGGCAACCATCACATAGTGCTTCTCGTCCCGGCCCGGTTTCATGAAGCGGCGGTAGAAATCGTGCACCAGATACGAGGTGCCCCAGTTGAGATGGGTCGAGATAGTCGAGACGTATGCCGCGAGCAGCCCCGCCACCATCAGCCCAAGCCAGCCGACCGGGAGGAAGCGCAGCATGGCCGGATAGGCCATGTCGTGGCCGATCAGCGACGGATCGACGTACGGAAAGGTGCGCCCGATGTCGGCCAGCGTCGGATAGACCAGGATCGAGGCCAGCGCCACGATGATCCAGGGCCAGGAGCGGAGGGCGTAATGGGCCACGTTGAAGAAGAGTGTGCCGGCCAGCGCGTCGCGCTCGCTCTTGGACGCGAGCATCCGCTGGGCGATATAGCTACCGCCCCCCGGCTCGGCACCGGGATACCAAACCGACCACCATTGGACCGTGAGCGGTATGACCAGCACCGACAGGGTCATGCCCCAGTCGCCGAAATCGGGAATGAGGCTCAGGGTCTGCGGATCGATGCGCTGGACCAGACCCGCGAGCCCGCCGACTTCAGGTTGCTTGAGCGCGAAATACGCCGCCGCGAACGACCCGGCCATCGCGATGCCGAACTGAATGAAATCGGTGACCAGCACCCCCCAGAGCCCCGACGTCGCCGCGAAGGCGATGTTGAGCACGGCGCAAATGACCAGCGTCTGCCACATCGGCCAGCCCAGCATCACGTTGGCGATCTTGGCCGCGGCGAGATTCACCGAAGCCATGATCACGCAGTTGAAGAAGAGGCCGAGGTAGACGGCGCGGAAGCCGCGGACGAAGGTGGCGGCCCGGCCGGCGTAGCGGATCTCGTAGAACTCGAGGTCAGTGAGCACCCGGGAGCGGCGCCAGAGCCGGGCGTAGAAGAAGACGGTCGCCATGCCGGTGAGCAGGAAGGCCCACCACTGCCAGTTGTTGGCGACGCCTTTCTCGCGGACCAGGTTGGTGACCAGGTTCGGGGTGTCGGTGCTGAAGGTCGTCGCCACCATCGAGACGCCGACCAGCCACCAGGGCGCCGAGCGCCCCGAAGTGAAGAACTCGGCGGTGCTGCTGCCGGCCCGGCGGGCGAGGAGGACGGCGGGGGCGAAGGAGATGAGGATGCTGGCGACAACGATCAGCCAATCCAGCGGGACAAGGTGCATGCATGCTCCTGAGAGGCAAGGAGGCAAGGAGGCAAGGAGGCAAAGTGGCGGGAACGGATCCAAGATTAGTTTGAAAGCGGCCAAATTGCTTGTCCGTTCTTCGGTGGCCCAGAGACTGGCGCTTCCCTACCTTGCTCCCCATGATTGCCACCGTGACTTCGACTCCTTACCGCCCCCGCACCCTCCTGCACGGCCCGACCGAGCTGCACCGGGCCGTGGACCGGCGCGACCCCTCCTACGAGGGACTCTTCCTCGTCGGGGTCAAGACCACCCGGATCTTCTGTCGTCCCACCTGCCATTCCAAGCAGGCCAAACCTGAAAATCGTGAATTCTTCGCGACCCCAAGCGATGCCAGCGCGGCCGGCTACCGGCCCTGCCTCCGCTGCAAGCCGCTGGAACGCGCGGGCGAGCACCCTGAGTGGGTGCAGCGGATACTCACCGCGCTCGACAAGGAGCCGACCCGGCGCCTCACCGACGCCGCGCTCGGCAAGATGGGCATCGTGCCCGCCACCGCGCGGCGCTACTTCCTCGGGAGATTCGGCATGACACTGCACTCCTACGCGCGCGCCCGGCGGCTCGGGGTCGCCCTCGGCCGCCTGCAGGAGGGCAGCGCCGTCACCCCCACCGCCTTCGACAGCGGCTTCGAGTCGGACAGCGGCTTCCGCGACGCCTTCAAGAAGCTGTTCGGCAAGAACCCCGGCGAGGCGAGGGGAACCGCGCCGATCGTCGCCACACTTCTGCCGAGCCCGCTGGGTCCGCTCCTCGCCGCAGCGACCGAGGACGGCCTCTGCATGCTGGAGTACGCCGATCGGGACAAGCTGCCGAAACAGGCCGCCGACCTGATGCGGTTCTACGGCCGCCCGGTGGTGCCGGGCAAGAACGAGCACATCGACCGGATCGTGCGGGAGCTGGAGGAGTATTTTTCCGGCGAGCGGCAGGACTTCAGCGTGCCGCTCGATCTCAAGGGCACCGAGTTCCAGGAAAAGGTCTGGAAGGAGCTGCTCAACATTCCGTTCGGCGAGACGATTTGCTACGAGGCGCTCGCCATCCGGATCGGGAAGCCGACGGCGCAGCGGGCGGTGGGCCTCGCCAACGGACGCAACCGGCTGCCGATCGTGATTCCCTGTCACCGGGTGATTCAGAAGAACGGACAGCTGCGAGGGTACGGCGGAGGGTTATGGAGGAAGCAGTTTTTGCTGGATCTGGAGAAGGTGGCAAAGAGGCAAGGAGGCTAAGAGGCAAGGAGGCAATGTGGCGGTACCGGAACCGCTGGAACCACTCGATCGGCGGCTCACCGCGTGGATGGCCAAGCATGGGGTGACGCTGACTCGGCTGGCTCTGGGCATCGTGTTCACCTGGTTCGGCGCGCTCAAGTTTTTCCCGGGCACCAGCCCTGCGGAGACGCTCGCCACCGATACGATTCTTCGGCTCACCGGAGGCAACGTGCCCCGCGATGTGTCGCTGGTCGGACTCGCGATCTGGGAGGTCCTGATCGGGATCGGGTTGCTGACCGGAAAACTCCTGCGGGTGACGCTGCTCCTGCTCTTCCTGCAGATGGCCGGGACGATGCTGCCGCTGCTCTTCTTCCCCGATGAGACGTTCGTGAAGTTTCCATTCGTCCCGGCCCTCGAGGGTCAGTACATCATCAAGAATCTGGTGCTGATCAGCGCGGCGATTGTGGTGGGGGCGACGGTGCGGGGGGGACGGCTGAAGAGTACGGCGGGGTAATGCGTTGGGACGCGACGGCGCGGAGACGCGGAGTAACCACCCCGCGTCCCCGCGTCTTTGCGTCCTACGACTTCCCTACAGGGTAAAGTTCAACCCCGCCGCAATCTGGAACCGGCTGCCATCGCCGAGGATGAGGCGCGGCTCGACGAACGGATGAATCCGTCCCTTGAGCGATTCGGCGCCAACGAAGAGGTTGAGGCCGAGATTGGTGTTCGAGAATCCGCCGGCCGAGGACCGGCTGATGTTCAATCCGCTTCCGATGTAGAGCCAGTGCGGCTGCGAGCTGGCGACCCGGTACTTCAGATCGGCATTGATATTCCAGAACGAGCCATCGCCCAGGTAAAGCATGAACGAGGGATAGAACTCCAGCCGCCGCATGATCGGCACGCCGACCTGCACTCCGAGTCCGACTTTCTTGGCGTCGATGTCATAGGCGATCTGGGGTCCGATGTGCAAGCGATCGGTCTGTGCCGCCGCCACCGCCGTCAGGGCCGGTAACATCGCCAACGCTACTACTGCTCCGCGCAGCCGTGCCTTCATAAACGATCCTCCTCAACGGGGATACTCAGTTGGCCGAATTCCGCCCTTTCCTGCGCCCACGGTGACGAAGATTGCGCCACCCCGTACACAATATAGTACGACTCAGCGCTAAAGCGAGACCCTAAGCTCTTGTGGCATCAACTGATATATTGTGGGACACCCAGATCCCGGGAGGGGCTCATGAGTCCACGCGAGGGGTTCGGAATCGTGGTACGGACGGTGGGGTTGGGCCTGATCCTGCACGGTGCGGCCCGGGCGCTCGGCGCCATCTCCATGGGGGTCTGGAGCGTGCGCGGACTCTGGCTGCACGCGATTCTCGCGATCGGGGTGGGGATCTGGATGCTGGGGGGGGCGAAGCAGCTGGTGGGGTGGGCGTATAAAGGAGAGCAGTGAGCGGAACCTACCTTAGGGTATTTCCCGCTCACCGCTCACCGCTCATCTCCCTATCGACACCCCCAGCCCGAGCACCGCGCCCGCGATGTCCCTGAGATCCCTGTCGCGCGGAAGCCGGAGCGTCACGCGCGGACGCACGCGGCCGGAGCGGAGCTCCAGCATGCCGGTGATCTGGTGGTGGGTGCGCTCGTTGAAGCCCTTGGGATTGCAGTCGGGTTCGCTCACGGGGCAGGCGAAGGCGTGATCGGGAGCGGTGATCAAGTAGCGCCCGGTGAGCGCCACGGTCGCCAGGAAGCGGGCGCCTTCGTATCCCGTGCGGACGCCGTAGTCGAAATATGTCTCGGCGTCGGCGCCGGGGTCGCCGCTGGTGTTCAGCTGCAGCGAGCCCGCGCCGCGGGCGCCGAACATGAGTCCGTCACTCCGGGCGCGACGATACTCGAGCCCACCCCGCACAGTGAGCACATTGGCGCTATAGGCTTCGAAGTCATCGTATTCCGAGATGGAACCCGCCGCGAGCGCCCGGGCGGCGATCGCTGTCGTGGGCTGCCTGCTCGCCGGGAGCCTGACGCCGAGGATCCCGGAGACCTGCTTGGCATCATCGCCGATTCGAAGCCCGATGTAGGGGTTGCCGAGCCGGATCGAGGACGATGCATCGCCACCCGCGCGCGCAACGGGAATGTCGGCCTCGAGGCGGAATCCCTCCCCGGCCCTGAGACTCAGCGACGGGACGAAGGTCCCCGTGAAAAACTTGTGATCGTCGCCCTTGAGGAACGGCAGCGCGAAGTCGAACCGGAAGGCGTCCCGACCCTGTTCATCGTGCCAGTAGCGTTGCGCGTGGACCACTGTCGCCGGGACGGCCATCGCGGTCAGGACGATCAACGGACTCAGGACACGGGTCAGACGCATAGTGTGATTCCTCGGTCACGGAAGGGAGTCATGCCGGCTTCGGCGCGCCTCGGGAGGGCCCGCACGTGCCCAATAGGATGAAGCCAAAGCCCTCCGGAGGGAAGGGGGGAGCATCCGGTTGAACGGGTCCGCCCTCGCGATTCTCAATCCCACATCAGGTAGGGGACGTGCTACCGGGCTCTGGCGGCGGCTCCGGCCGGCCCTCGAAGCGCACTTCCCCCGCCTCGTGGTATACGAGACCACGGGACCCGGCGACGCCGAGGCCCGGGCTGCCGAATGGGCCCGCTCCGGGGAAACCGCGGCGATCATCGTTGTGGGCGGGGACGGCACCATCCACGAAGCGGTGAACGGCCTCGCCGGGGCGGGGTCGCCGGTCCCCCTGGGCGTGATCCCCGCGGGGACCGGGAACGACTTCGCCAGGAACGCCGGAATCCCTCTCGATCCCGAGCTCGCGATCGCGAAGCTCGGGCAGGGTGCCAGGAGACGCCTCGACCTGGGCCGCCTCAGCTTCCACGAGCCCGGCGGTGCCGAGCGGAGCGTGGTCTTCCTCAATTCCACCTCGGTCGGTGTGAGTCCCGCCGCCAATCGGCACGCACAGAGGCTCGGGCGTTTCCTCCCCGGCCGGCTCTGCTATGTGACGGGAGGTGTGGTCGCGCTGCTCACCGAGCCCCGGCGGCGATTCACCGTGACAGAGGCGGGCGGGACCGTCCATGAGGGGAGCGCCCTCAACATCACTGTCGCCAACGGGGCGGGGTTCGGCAGCGGGATGCGGATCTCACCCGAATCGTCTCCCTGGGATGGCGTGCTCGAACGGGTGATCATCGAGCGGGTCGGACTCGTCCGCGCCCTGCTGGCGTTCTCGCGTTTGCGGCGCGGCGCTCACATCGGCATGCCGGAAGTCACAGTGACGAAGACGGCGGCGACTACGACGATCGAATCTGCAGGGTCACCGCTGCATGTAGAGGCCGACGGCCATGATTTCCTTGCGGAAGGCAGGATCACGGTGTCGTTGGAGCCTGGAGCTATTCGGGTGCTGGGGGCTGGGGACTAGGGACTGGGGACTGAAGACTGAAAGACGGCCTTGGCCTGCGCTAGGCGTCCCAGCACCTCCTCCTTCTCCGCCGCATCGTTCCATCCCGTATGCTCCCTCGCCGCCGCTTCGAGCCGCTCGATCCATCGCACGAAATACCTGGCATCTTCCGCATTTCGCACCGGGCGCCCGCCTACGGTCACGTAGATGGGGCTCGTCGTCGCAAACGGATAAACATCGAGTACCGGGTGCGCCGGGGTGCCGGACCAGGCGCGCAAAGTAAGCCAGCCGCTCCGTGTCACCGGAAGCGGAATGACCGCGTCGGCGCGAGTTCCCCCGTCAGCGAGCGGGATCGGCGCGAGCACGATGCCGTTGGCGACGATCTCGAGATGCTCCACCGGCACCATCGACCGGAAGGCGACCCGGGCGACGAGTTGATGCACCCCCGCCGGCAAGGTGATCTCGTCGCCCACCTCCCGGCCATTGAGCGTGAACGAGAGGAGCGGTCCGTTCGAGACGAACGTGCGTCCCGCCTTGAGCGCCGAGAGCCAGCTCCGATACTGGAGCGCGGGCCCCGAGCGCACGAAGACGCGATTCATCCCCACCGGTCCCCTGAGCGAGGCGAAGTTGGTCATCGCATCGGTGCCCGCGCCCGCGGGAATCCGGAAGCCGGTGTTGAGGAGGCGATACCAGACTCCCGCGGTGGTCAGATGATCGCTGAAGCCCAGGACCTCGAGGTAATCCACCTTGCCGAGCGCCACGTCCACCGGGAGCGAGTTAGTGAGCGGATCGGGAAGGGCGGGGTTCGGCGCCGGCGGATCGAAGGGATGGACATACCCCGAGATCCCGCCTTGCGCGTGGGCCTGATCGCTGACGAACGCATTGTCGGGAAAGAGACTCGCCGCGGCGGTGTTCACGTATCCGGCATAGTTCGGCAGAATGAGATGGCGGGTCAGTCCGAGATGCGAGGTGTGACCCCAGTAGCTGGTGTGGAACTCCTCATCGTGCGTAACGATGGTGCGCGCGGTGGAGACGGGATCGGGGCCGCCGCGGAAGAAGGCGACGTCGGGGATTCGCTGCTCCTTGTTGACGATCAGGTTTTCCACCACGTGGAGGTCTTCCGCTTCGGCCTGGAAGCGGAGCCGGGCCGGATCGGCGCGATAGGCTCCGCCATAGTTCATGTGCACGTGGAGATCGCCGCTCCACCAGCCCCGGGCCGGCAGGTCGAGCAGTCGCCGCATCGGTAGCCGCTCGGCGTGACTCCCTCCCGCCTTGACGGTCACGGTGCGGGTGACCGGAGCATATTCCAGCCCGTGAAGCGCCTCTACCGTGTAGGTGCCGGGCGGAAGGCTCAGTGTCGCGGTGCCGCGCGCATGGAAGTAGGTGACTTCGAATTTTCTCGTGTGGCGCTCGAACGCATCGTCGGCGTGGCGCCAGGCGGTGTCGGGCGCCCAGCCTCTGCCGTCGGCGCCGGTGATCGAGAGCCGCACCGGGATCGCCGCACCCCCGGCGTCGGTTGCGGTGAGGCGGAGCGTGCCGCGCGAGCCGAGGTACCGGCGGCTCACGGCGGAGATCGTTTCCACTGCGCCGCCCGGAACGGCCACCACTCGCAGCGAGGTGTTCCCCCCCGCGTTGCTCACGTACACAATTCGGCGCCCGTCGGGAGACCAGCGTGGTGCGGTCTCGTCGCAGGCGCAGTAGGAGAGCTGGAAGGGATCGCCTCCGTCGCTGCTGGTCACCCAGAGCTGATTCCGCTGGTTGCCAAGGTACGAGCTGTAGACGACTCGGCGGCCGTCGTGTGACCAGTCGGGTCGGGCCTTCCAGTTGGTTTCCTCACGTCGGATCTCGCGCATGGCACCAGCCGGGCGAGCCTCCATGCGCCAGAGTCCCCCCGATCCCCAGATGTGGCCGCGGTTCCCGACCACGATCAGCTCGTTGCCGTCTGGAGACCAGGCCGGGGAGAGGAAGTGATCGAAGCGGCTGTAGTAATAGCGCGGCAGGGGACTGGCGCTGTCCTCCGTGATGCGTTCTGGTGAGCGGCAAAGAGGCAAGGAGGCAAAGTGGCAAATGAAAACATGCCAGCGGCCTTCGTGTGCTGAGGAGACGTAAGCGAGGCGCTTCCCGTCGGGCGACCAGCGGGGGTCGAGATTGGCCGCCCCGTTGGCCACGAGCGCGCGCGTAGTGCCGTCGGTGAGATCTAGCGCCCAGAGCTCCATCGCGTCGTTGCGATAGGAGCTGTACACGACCCAGCGCCCGTCGGGAGACCAATCGGGCTGGTAGTCGTAGCCGGGGCCGTCGGTGAGCTGGATCGCTTCGCGCGAGCCGAGTCGCTGGCGCCAGAGCGAGCCCTGCATCGAGTAGACCAGCTCCTTCCCGTCGGGGGACCACGCGGCGGACGAGGGCCCGCTGGTGACCTGGGGGAGGTACATCTCGCGGTAGTAGTAGGGGTGGGGGACTGCGATTTGCTTCAGGACGGGATCGCGCTGGGCGTGGAGGCAAGGAGGCAAGGAGGCAACGAGGAGGCAAAGAGGCAACGAGGCAACGAGGCAAGGTGTTTTCACTTTGCCTCCTAGCCACTTTGCCTCCTTGCCTCTCTTAGTCGAGCTCATTCAGACACTGCCCCAAAATCCCCACCGCGATGTCCACGTCCTCGTCATTCACCACGAGCGGCGGGGCGAAGCGGAGGGCGTTCTTCCCCGCGGCGAGCACCAGGAGTCCCTTGGAAAAGGCCATCTGCTCGACCCGGTGAACCAGGTCGCCGGCCGGCTCTTTCGTCGTCCGATCGGTGACGAACTCCATCCCCTGCATCAGTCCGAGGCCGCGGACATCCCCGATGAAGGCATGCTTCTCCGCGAGGCCCTTGAGCCCGGCAGCGAGGCGCTCCCCGCGCTGGCGGGCATTCGACACCAGGTCGCGCTCTACGAGGTCCAGTGTCGCAAGCGCAGCGGCGCAGCAGACCGGATTGCCGCCGAAGGTGCTGCCGTGCGCGCCGTGCTCCCAGGTGCTGATGGATTCCTTGGCGATGATGGCGCCGATCGGCATCCCCGATCCCAGACCCTTCGAGGTGACGAGAATGTCGGGCTCGACGCCCTCGTGGTCGCAGGCCCACATCTTCCCGGTGCGCCCGACCCCGCACTGCACCTCGTCCGCCACCATCAGGATCCCGTGCCGGTCGCAAAGCTCGCGCACCGCGGTGAGCCATCCCGGCGGCGGGAGGACATAACCTCCTTCGCCCTGGACCGGCTCGACGAAGATGGCGGCGACGTCCTTCGGATCGAGATGCCGGGCGAAAAGATCCTTCTCGATCGTGTCGACGCAGAAGATGCCGCAGGAGGGATAGGTCTTACCGTACTCGCAGCGGTAGCAATAGCCGTACGCCACGTGGTGCACGTCGGGGAGGAAGGGGCCGAACCCCTGGTGCTGGCGCGCCTTGCTCGAGGTGAGGGAAAGCGCCCCGTACGTCCGCCCATGGAAGGCTCCCTTGAAGGCCACGAATGCAGTCCGGCGGGTGGCATGGCGGGCGAGCTTCATCGCGCCTTCAATCGCCTCGGTCCCCGAGTTGCTCAGGAAGACCCGCTTCTTGCTGCTTCCCGGCGCGATGCGCGCGAGCCGTTCGCAGAGCTCGGCCATTCCCTCATAGTAGAAATCGCCGCCGCAGATGTGGAGGAACTTCGCGGCGGCGTCCTGGATCGCCTTGACCACCGCCGGGTGACTGTAGCCGGTGGAGCAGACGGCGATTCCCGCCATGAAATCGAGGAAGCGGTTGCCGTCTACGTCCTCGACCATCGTGCCCTCGCCCCGCGCGATCACCAGCGGGTATTCCTTGATGTAGCAGGGCGCCGCAAAGGCTTGGTCGCGGGCGATGATGGCACGGGCGCGCGGGCCCGGGGGCGGAGTAATGATCTGCGGCTTGGGCATTGTGATCCTCTAGGCTGACGTCTATCGGCTTCTCCGCGGGCTCGGGGCGGGCTGGCCTCCGGGAGGCGCTCGAGTTCGCTACGCTCACTAGCGCCCCCATCGTCAGCCCGCTCCCTGCGCCCGCTGAAGAACCTGCATTGTCACCCTGAGCGACGCGAAGGGATCCATCTCCTCCCAACTCCGCTCCGAGCCCGCGGAGAGTTCAGGGTGACAGTTCCTGCAACGCGGTCTTGAACCTCGAAACGATCTCGGCGATCTCCGCTTCGGTGATGATGAACGGCGGCGCCAGCACCACCAAATCTCCATCGGTTCCATCGGCCTGGCCCGTGTTCGGCCAGACCATGAGGCCGCCCTGCTGCGCCGCCGCGGTGAAGCGCTCGGCAAAACGCGCCGAGCGCGGATACGGTGCCCGGGTGTCCTTGTCCGCCACGAATTCGATCCCGGCGAGGAGGCCCCTGCCGCGAATGTCCCCGACGTAGGGGAGTCCGCGCAGTGCCTCGAGTTCCCGGTGCAGCCGTTCGCCCATTGTCGCGCATCGGGCCACCAGCGCGTGGTCGCGAAGGTACTGTATCGCCGCCACCCCTGCCGCGCACATCATCGGCGTATGCGAAAACGTCTGGGCGTGCAGCAGCGCGCCCGATCCCTGGGCCAGCACGTCGGCAATGCGGCGCGGCACCCCGACCGACGCCAGTGGAGCGTATCCCCCGCTGAGGCCCTTTCCCATGACCTGGATGTCGGGCACGGCAGCGTACGGCTCGAGCGCCGACCAGGTGCCGGTGCGACCGGCCCCGACCAGCACCTCATCGGAAATCCAGAGCACCTCGTGCCGGTCGCAGATCTCCCGGATCGTCCGCCAGTAGTCCGACCGCGGAACCGACGCCCCGGTGGAAGAGCCGCCCACCGGCTCCGCGATGAAGGCCGCAACCTTCTCGGGACCGATCCGAAGCAGCGTCTCCTCCAGCACCCGTCCACTGCAGCGCGGGCACTCCCGATCCGCACCCCGGCAGGGGCAGCGGTACTGGTACGGCGCGGGGATCCGGGGGACCTCGAGCAGCCAGGGCTCAAAGTATTTCCGGTAGTGCTCGCGCGCTCCGGCTGAGAGGGTCAGCAGGGTATTTCCGTGGTATCCGGGCGCCGGCGCCACGATCACCGACTTACCGGGCTGCCCCCGCTCCACCCAGTACTGCCGGGCGAGCTTGAGTGCGGCCTCGACCGCATCGGATCCGCTGGAGAGGAAATAGAAATGGGTGAGATCACCCATGGCGAGCCCGGCCATCAGCTCGGCCAGCTCTTCGGCTGGCTGGTTGGTGAAGCTCATTCCGCTGACGTAGGCGACCTTGCGAATCTGCGCCGAGACGGCCTCCACGACCTCCGTCACCCCGTGCCCCAGCGAAGCCACGTAGGCTCCGCCGCATCCGTCGAGGTACCGCCGGCCCTCCTCGTCCACCAGCCAGCACCCCTCTCCTTTCACGATGAGAGGGAATTCCCGGGTGAGGTGCCGATAGAGTACGTGCGTGTCGGGATAACGGCGGGGCATACCGGAAAGTTACCTTCCAGGCATCCCTATGCGCTCCTGTCTCCCGGTGGTGCCATGAATCTCGGACGGCTCAACGGCCGGACCCTTCGCTTCGCTCAGGGCAGGCTCTCTGGACTGCTGGTCGCGGTGGCTGCGTGCGGAACCACCCAGCCCGCCGACCTCGTGCTTCGGCATGGCCTGATCTATCCCGATGCCGGCGATTCACTCACGGTGGAATCACTCGCGGTGCGGAATGGACGCATCGTGTACGCCGGAACCGACGCAGTGGCGCAGTCCTACATTGGAGAAGAAACCCGGGTCATCGAGCTGGCGGGCAGAGTGGTCCTGCCCGGATTCCACGACACGCATATGCACCCGCGGGGAGGGATAGGGCTCACCGAGATCACTCTCGATGACCTCGAAAGCCGGCAAGCGATTCTCGATTCGGTGCGGAGCTACGCCGCGCTTCATCCGGACAAGACCTGGATCCGGGGCCGGGGCTGGCAGCTCCCGGTCTTTCCCGACGCAAATCCGAGAAAGGAGTGGCTTGACGAGATTGTCTCCGACCGGCCCGTCTTTCTCACCGCGGCGGATGGCCATTCGGCGTGGGTCAATTCAAAGGCGCTCGAGCTGGCCGGGGTGACACGCGAGACGAAAGACCCGCCCCACGGCCGCATCGAGCGTGATCCGGCGACGGGGGAGCCGAGCGGGACGCTGCGGGAGAGCGCGGCGGATCTTGTGGGGAAACATCTGCCGAAGCGATCGGCGGAGGAGATCGAGACCGGAATCCGCCGGGCCCTTGCCATGGCCAATGCGGTCGGGATCACCAGCCTCTACGACGCCGACGCGGGGCGGGATATCCTGCAGGCCTACTCGTCCCTCGACAGCGCGAGCATGCTGACGGCGCGGGTCGTCGCGGCGATGGAGACGGACCCAGCTGCGGGACCGAGGCAGGTGGATACGCTTCGCGCGTGGCGGGGCCGCTACGCCGGCACACGCTACTTCTCTCCCCGTGCCGCCAAGATCTTTGCCGACGGGGTCATCGAGGCAAAGACGGCGGCCCTCCTCGCCCCCTACGAGGGAGGCACCGGCCGAGGAGAGCCCAATCTATCACCCGGCGCGATGGACACGCTGGTCGCGGCCCTCGACGCCGCCGGCTTCCAGGTGCACGTGCACGCTATCGGCGATCGGGCGGTGCGCATGTCGCTCGATGCCTTCGAGTTTGCGCGGCGGCACAACGGACCGCGCGACGCCCGGCCCATGATCTCGCATCTCGAGCTGATCGATCCCGCCGACATCCCCCGCTTCGCGACGCTCGGCGTGATTCCAAGTTTCCAGCCCCTCTGGGCCTATGCCGACGGTTACATCACCAACCTGACCGAGCCGGTCCTCGGCCCCGCGCGCTCCCGCTGGCTTTACCCGATCGGTTCGGTAACGAAGGCCGGCGCTCGGCTCGCGGCGGGAAGCGACTGGTCGGTGTCGTCGATGAATCCATTCGAGGCGATTCAGGTTGCGATTACCCGGAGAGCGCCCGACGCCACCCCGGGAGCGCCGTGGATCGCGGCCGAGCTGGTAGATCTCCGTACCATGCTGCGAGCCTATACCCAGGGAGGCGCGTACGCCGCGGGCGAAGAATCGACCAACGGCACGCTGGAGGTGGGCAAAGCGGCCGACCTCATCGTCCTGGACCGCAACATCTTCCGGATTCCTCCCACGGAAGTACACTCGGTCCGTGTCCTGCTGACCCTTCTCGACGGGCGGGAGGTCTGGCGGGACGGTTCGCTGGACGCGAAGACCCAATGACGCGAAGACGCCAAGACGCGGGACGATATCGAGACTGCCCGCCCCAACTATCTGGGCGACGTCGTTCGAAGCCACATGCCCTACGTCCGGTGGGATGAGCCAATTATCTTTCCTCCCGTACTCTACAGGCCGAGTGTCCGATGTCTGAATTGATCTCCCGCCGCGCGCTGATTGCGCGCGGCGTTACCGCCGCCGCTGCGGTGGTCGTCTCCCCTGCCCTGCTCCGGGCTGCCGCCGGCACACCCATGATGGTGTACAAGGATCCGAACTGCGGATGCTGTCACAACTGGGTCGAGATCATGCGGTCGAGCGGATTCGAGGTGTCGGTGCGCGACACCGGCGACATGGCGTCGATCAAGACGCGCTACAAGGTCGGGCGGAATCTCGCCTCCTGCCACACTGCTCTCGTCGGTGGCTACGTCGTCGAGGGACACGTGCCCGCCGATGTGATTCGGAAGCTCCTCGCCGACAAGCCGAAGGTGGTGGGCATTGCCGTGCCGGGGATGCCGGTCGGGTCGCCGGGGATGGAGGGTGGTACGAAACAGGCATACGACATTCTGACGTTCAACTCCGCGGGAAAAACGACCGTCTTTGCGAAACGATAGGAGCCACGCCTCTCCGCGGGCTCGGGGCGGGCTGGCCTCCGGGGAGCGCCCGATGACAATCCCGGGCTGTCAACGCCACTTGGTTAAAATCTCTTCCCGTCTGAACCTCCGCACGTTCCTACTGAACAGCCACAACGCCAACCCGGACAGGAAAACCGTTCCTCCCAGCCCCACGACGGGCGACATCATCGCGGGCCGGCCGATCAGGGCCACTATCACCAGACAAAGCGGCACCACCAGGAGCCCGGTGAACTGCATTGCGCCCGGCACATCGGTGAATCGCGCCGACACGCGAAGCCCCGCCAGCGCGGCGACGACGGCCATGATGGGCGCGAGCAGCAGGAGCGCCACGATATTCCCTGCGGTCGGCAGGACGATACGATCGGCAGCAACACGTAGGCCGGCCAGACCTGGCGGTTGCACCGAAGATCGGAGAGCTCTTTCCTGAGAAAGAGCAGCAGGATCTCCCGCGTCACGCGGCCTCGCTCACTGCACGCAGGTAGATCTCCTCCAGCGACCTCGCCACCGGGCGCACCGCCAGCACTTCCCCGCCCAGCCGAACCACCTCTCGGATGACCTGCGGCGTGTCCCGCCCCACCTCGTCGAGAGTCAGATGCAGTGTTTGCCCCGCGGCCCGAAGACTAGCATCCTCCGCCGCATCACCCCGTTCAGGTCGGCAAGCTCTTCGGCCTCGGACAGGTTGTGGGTGCAGAGGAGAATGGTCCTGGCCTCGGCGCGGAGGCCCGCGGATCAGCGTACGCACCGCGCGGATCAGCGCGAGGCGTTGCTTCATCCCCTTCGACCAGGTGCCGAACGGACGCCTCCGCGCATCCCAGAGCTCGAGTCGCCGGAGCCAGTACTCAACGCGCGACCTGAGCGTCGCGTCGTCGAGTCCGTACAATCGCCCGAAGAGCTCGAGATTTGCCTGGCCGCTGATCCGGTCGTAGAACCCCGGCGCTTCGGTGAGCAGCCCAACGCGTGCCCGCAGGACCGCGCCCGTTTCCGCTGACGCAGGCAACGCGACTCCCGCCACCTCGGCGTTCCCGCTCGAGGCCGGGATGAGCCCGAGCAGCATGCGGATGGTCGTGGTCTTGCCGGCGCCGTTGGGACCCAAGAGTGCGCAGAGGGCTCCCTCCGGCACCGTGAAGCTCAGTCCCTCGACCGCCGGGCGGCCGTCGAAACTGCGCGATAGATTCTCGGCGCGAATCATCGGGAGATCAGAGCATGTTCATCGGTCATTTTGCCGTTGGGTTCGGCGCCAAGCGCTGGACGCCCAGGGTGTCGCTGGGGTGGCTCATTCTGGCTCCGCTCCTCCTCGACGTGCTCTGGCCGTTCTACTCCCTGGCCGGGATCGAGCGCTTCCGGATCCGGACCGGAGGCGCCCCTTTCCACTCCCTGGTGTTCGAGTCCTATCCCTGGTCGCACAGCCTGCTCATGGCGGTCGTGTACGGCGTCATCGTGGCGGCGCTCTACCGCTGGCGGAGTGGTGACGCGCGCGGCGCAAACGTCCTCGGTGCGCTGGTGGTGAGTCACTGGGTGCTCGATTGGGTGACGCACGACCCCGACTTGCCGCTCTGGCCCGGCGGGCCCACCACCGGCCTCGGACTCTGGCGGTCAGTGCCGGGCACGGTAGTGGTAGAATCGCTGTTGTTCCTCGCGGGAGTGTGGCTATATCTCGGCTCGACACGGCGCAGGGATCTCATCGGCGGCGTCGCCCTCTGGGCGTTTCTCGCTCTCATCGTGCTGCTCTACGCAATCAGTATCGTCGGTCCCCCACCCCCGGTCGGCGCCGAGCGCCTGGTCTCGCTCACCACGATGACGTTTCTGATCGTTCTTCCAATAGCCTGGTGGATCGACCGGCATCGCAAGACCTGAGTCTCGGCCAATTCGCTTCCCCTCGCTAAGGGTTAGTCACCCTGAGGGAGCGGAGCGACCGAAGGGGCTGGTCTTCAGGTGGAGATCGGCCCCTCGGCCACTACGTGGCCTCAGGGTGACCGACGCTTCGCCCAGGGTGACAACCCGGGAGCTTCAGCGGGAGCAGGGAGCGGGCTGACGACGGGGGCGCTAGTGAGCGCGGCGAACTCGAGCGCCCCCGGGGGCCAGCCCGCCCCTTCGCTGCCCCTTCGCTGCCCCTTCGCTGCTCTCAGGGCAGGGCTCAGGGTGACGATCCGCTACAGCTGCGTCGCCACGGTGTAGACCCCGAGCGCCGCCATGAGGATCGCCACCGCGGCGCCCGCGGCAAAGAGCACGGGCGGATGGCGATAGCCGTTCATCAGATCGGCCCGTCGTGACGCGAGCAGCATCGCGGTGAGGCCGATGGGGAGGACGAAGGCGTTCAAGGCACCGACCGCGATCAGGATCGTGACCGGCCGGCCGATCAGAAGGAATATGACGGTCGAGACGACGATGAACGCGATGATCATCGCGGAGGTCGAGCGGAGATTCTCCTTCTGGGCGGGCGGGAGAAGGGTTCGAACGAACGAGACGGAGGTGTAAGCGGAGCCCACGACCGAAGTGATCGCGGCCGCCCACATGACGGCGCCGAAGAGACGGTAGCCGAGCGCCCCCGCCGCGTGCCGGAAGACCGAGGCCGGCGGGTTCACGGGGTCGAGCCGGAGACCCTGGCTCACGATGCCGAGGGCGGCAAGGAAAAGCACCACCCGCATGAGACTCGCAACGCCGACGCCGAGCACAGCGGAGCGCGTTGCCGGGCCGATCGAGCCGACTCCAGTCACGCCGGCATCGAGCAGCCGGTGCGCTCCCGCGAAGGTGATGTAGCCGCCGACGGTGCCGCCAACGATCGTCACGATCGAGAGTGCGTCCAACCGCTCCGGCACCACCGTTCGGAAGAGCGCCTCCCCGAGCGGAGGGGACGCCGCCGCCGCGACGTAGACCGCCAGGAGGACCATGACCGCGCCCATGAGCTGGGCGAATCGGTCCATGGCGCGCCCGGCTTCCTTCGAGAGAAAGAGCCCGATGGCGATCGCGGCGCTCAGCGCGGCGCCGAGCCCCGAATCGAGCCCGAGGAGGGCGTTCAGGCCGAGTCCGGCCCCGGCGACGTTGCCGATATTGAACGCGAGACCGCCGGTGGCGACGAGGACGATGAGCGTTTTGCCGAGCCCGGGAAGCACCCGGTCGGCCAGAGTCTGCGCCGGGAGCCCCGAGGCGACAACCATCCGCCAGACGGTAAGCTGGGCGCCGATGTCGAAAAGGACGGAGACGAGAATCGCGAACCCGAAGCTCGCACCCAGGGTGGCGGTGAAGACCACCGTCTGGGTGAGGAACCCGGGTCCGATGGCCGAGGTGGCCATGAGGAACGCCGCCCCGATGAGCACACGACGGCGTCCCGGCGTCTTGTCCATGAGCGGGAAACCTTAACTCTTGGCGAGAGCGGGCGCCATCCACGTAAACTTCCCGCTCCATGACTCAGACATCGTGGCGCCCGAGGAAAGTCCTCGTCTCCGATCCCCTGCACGAGGGGCTGGGACACCGTCTTGCCGAGAGCAGGCCCGACCTCGAGATCCGCGAGCGAGGCGTTCCCGACGTGAGCGACGCCGACGTCGAATGGGCCGACGTCTTCGTGGGCTTCCGACCCCCGAAGACGGGGCCGTGGCGGACGCTCCGGTGGATCCACTGCATCGGCGCCGGCGTCGATGCGTGGGCGTTCCGCACCGGGCTCTCACCCGACACGCTGCTCACCCGCACCTCGGAGGATTTCGGGCCACAGATCGGGGAGTACTGCGTCGCGCGCGCGCTCGCCGTCACCCAGCGGCTCCGGCACCTCGAGGCGGAGCAGAAAGCCCGGAGCTGGAAGCCCCGGCATCCCGAGCCGATTCGCGGCACGACGGCGCTCCTCGTCGGGACCGGAACGGTGGGCGCCGGGATCGCGCGCGCATTTGAGGGTGTGGGCGTGGTCGTGGACGGGCTCTCCCGAAGCGGGTCCGCGCGGGAGCCATTCAGGGCGGTGCACGCGCTCGGGGAGTTTGCCAGCGCAATGGCGGGGGTACGCTGGCTGGTCCTCGCCTGCCCGCTCACCGAGGAGACTTTTCACCTGCTCGACCGCAATCGGATGGCGGTGTGCCGCGGCGCCTATCTGATCAACGTGGGACGCGGGGCACTGGTGGAGGAGGACGCCCTCCCGGAAGCGCTCGACGAGCAGTGGCTCTCAGGCGCGGCGCTGGACGTGTTCGAGCGGGAGCCGCTGCCGCCGGATTCGCCGCTCTGGGATCGCGAGAATGTCACCATCTCGCCGCACATCTCGGGGCTCACGACGGTGCCCGGCGCGGCGGCGGGGTTTCTCGAGGCGCTTGCGGATATCGAGGCGGGAAGGAGGCCTGGGCTGGCTGTGGATATGACGCAGGGTTACTAAGGCTAGGAGGCAAGGACTTTCGTACATTGTTCCAGCGGCCCCGGGGGGATGATAGTTTACCAATAGCCCCCTCATCCCCCAGTGCGAAAGCATACCATGCCGAACATCGCCCCGTTCCACCCTCACCTGGTCCATTTCGTCATTGCCCTCGGTTTTGTGGGCATCATCCTCCGGATCAGCTCGCTCGCCGGACGGGGCGCCTGGCTCAACCCTGCGGCGGCGGCGCTGATCATCCTGGGCGCCGGGACGTCGATCGTCGCCGCCAAATCGGGGTTGGATGCGCATGGGCCGGTGGAACGGGTGCCGGGGGCCCGGGAGGCGGTCCAGGAGCATGAGCACTGGGGCAACCGGAGCCGGAATCTGCTGATCGTGGTCGCGGGTCTCGAGATGCTGGTGCTCATCTGGTCTTCGCACCGGGCAGGCCGGATCCTCAAGCTCGTCTCGGCGGGCACCGGGCTGGTGGCGATGTTTTTTCTGTATGAGGCGGCAGAGCACGGAGGTGAGCTGGTGTACAGGTATGCCGGAGGAGTAGGAATCCGCTCCGGCGATCCCGAGGACGTCTCCAACCTTCTGGTGGCCGCCCTCTACCACAAAGCCCGGTTGGACCGCGATTCGGGGCGGGCAGAGGATGCCGCTCGCCTGACCGACGAGCTCGCTCGTCTCCGCCCCGACGATCCGGCGGTGAAATTCCTGGTGATCGAATCGAAGCTCAGGGACAGGAAGGACCCGGCGGGGGCGCTTGCCGATCTGGGGAGGATGCAGGTGGCGCCGGACGACGCCCGGCTAGCGCCCCGCCATGGCCTGCTTATGGCACAGGCACACGTCACCGCCGGCCACCCCGACAGCGCGAAGGTGGTGCTCACCACGCTCGCAGCACGGTTCCCCAACAACCGGGCGGTCACGGACGCGCTGGCGAAGCTCCCCTAAGCGCGCAGGTGATCGGGGCGCCAGTGCTGCACGGCGCGCTTGATCTCGTGCTGCGTCGTGAGCTCGCCGCTGATGATCCGGTCGACCATGTGGCGCACCTCCTGATCGGAGGCGAACCGGAGCGCGATCAGCTGTCCCAGCGAGAGCGACTCGATATCCTCGCGCCGCCCCGGCAGGAGACGGTTCAGCCGGAGATGTTCCTCCAGCCGGACCACCCGGTCCTGCACCCGGCGCGCCATCCACCGGGTCAGAAAAAATCCCCCGGCGATCGCCAGCGCCACCAGCGCGGCCCACACCGTCCCGACCGACGGGGCGCGCGCGAGCAGGACCAGGGCGACGATCGCATTGACCGCGAGGATCGGGAACACGACGAAGTGATAGGGCGGGAGATAACGCGCGTGGTTGGCGTAGTTCTGAACGTCGTCGTCGGACATGGAGTTCTCTCTGGTGAGAGGTGAGGGGTAAGAGGTGAGAGGTGCGTTAGCTGTTCGCTGCTAGCGGCTAGCTGTTAGCAACTTGCTCCCCATAGCTCCGCCTGCACCACCAATACACCGGCAGCCCCGCGAGCAGTAGCCCTCCGCCGATGACGGCGTCGCGCGGCGTCTGGATGATGCTGCTCAGAATGAGATACCCCGAAAACAGGATGAACACCACCGGGGTGACGGGATACCCCCACGCCCGGTAGGGGCGCGGAAGGCCTGGCTCCCGCCGGCGCAGGATTATCACCGCCCCGCACGACAGCGCATAAAACAGAAAGCCGACGAAGACCACGTAGGTGAGAAGCTGGTTGTAGGTGCCGCTCAGCGCCAGCACCGCTGACCAGATCCCCTGGACGACCAGCACCCGGTTCGGCGTCTGGTACACCGGGTGGAGCCGCGCCGCCCACGCGAAAAACCGCCCTTCCCGGGCCATCGCGTAGGGGATCCGCGCTGCGGTGAACATGATGCCGTTGTTGCATCCGATGGTCGAAACCAGGATCGCGAGGGTGATGAAAGCCCCGCCGGCGGGACCGAGCACCACCTTCATCGCGTCCGCGGCGACCAGAGTGGACGCCGCGGTGCCGGCCCGCCCGAGAACATACACCACCGCCACGCTCACCCCCACGTAGAGCAGGGCCACCAGGAGCGTCGAGAACACGATGGCGCGTGGCATATTCCGCCCCGGGTTCCGCAGCTCGCTCCCGACATAGGTGATCTCGATCCACCCGTCATAGGCCCCGAGGACCAGGATCATCGCCAGGCCGAATGGGGCGACCAGGCCGATGAGTGATTCCGCCGGCGAGACCGGCTGCACGTTCGCCGCACTCCCTCCAGGAAGGAGGAGGCAGAGCCCGATCAGCGCGAGCACCGCGCCGATCTTGATGAGGGTGAGGATGTTCTGCGTCAGGGCGCCGACGCGCAGCCCGAAGTAGTTGAGCAGGGTGAGCACGCCGAGGGAGGCGACCGCCACCACTTTCACCCCGAGCGGCGACAGCGGGATGAAGAAGCCGAAGTAGGTGGCGAATCCCACGGCGACGAATGCGAGCGAGGCGGGATTGATGACCACCGCCGCGCCCCACCCGTAGAGAAATCCCCAGACCGGCCCGAAGGCGCGCTGCAGGTAGATGTACTGCCCACCTGCCCTCGGCATCGCCGCGCCAAGCTCGGCGAGACAGAGCGCGCCACAGAGCGAGACCAGTCCCCCGGCGATCCAGACGAACACCGTCGGGAACGACCCGGTGAACAGCGCGGCGATGGCGCTCGGCACGATGAAGATCGACGCGCCGACCATCGTGCCGACGTTGATCATGGTCGCGTCGAGGAGGCCGAGCTGGGGGCGGAGACCGTCGGTATTGGGGATTGGGGATTGGGGATTGCGGGTTGGGGGCTGGGGTTTCGCTGATGGAGGCATGGGGTGCCCCAAGGTACCACCCGGCCAGGAGCCGGGGGAGGGTGGCTCCGACCGTGGCCGCGGAGTATCCTACCATCACCACGCCGTACCCCAGCGCCTCCCCCACAGGAAACACGGACCCGATGCGACGCTTCTCCGCCCTGCTCTCGGTTACGCTCGCGCTGCCCGCCCAGCTCGCCGCACAGCCCGCCCCCGCCGCCCCCGCCGCCCCGGCCGCTCGCCAGGGAGGCGATTCCGCCGGCGGCGGTGGTCTTCGCGCCGGACAGTTTTCCGGCCTCCGATTCCGGGGCATCGGTCCCGCGATGGCGTCGGGGCGAATCGGTGAGGTCGCGATTCACCCGAGCGATAAGAGCGTCTGGTACGTCGGCGTCCACTCGGGTGGCGTCTGGAAGACGGTGAATGGCGGCACGACGTGGTCGCCCATCTTCGACGCCCAGGCTTCCTATTCGATCGGCACCGTCGCCATCGATCCCTCGAACCCGCTCACGGTGTGGGTGGGCTCCGGCGAGAACAACAGCCAGCGCAGCGTCGGCTGGGGCGACGGCGTCTACAAGTCCACCGATGGCGGCCGCTCCTGGAACAATCTGGGGCTCAAGGAGTCGTTCCACATCGGCCGCATCGTGATCGATCCGCGGAAGTCCGACGTGGTGTACGCGACGGCGATGGGCTCGATGTGGTCGCCCGGCGGCGATCGCGGGGTGTACAAGACCACCGACGGCGGGAAGACGTGGACCCAGGCGCTGAAACCCGACAACGAATGGACCGGCGCCTACGAGCTGGCGATGGATCCGCGGAATTCCGACGTGCTCTTCGCTACCACCTACCAGCGGGGCCGCCGCCAGTGGGGCTTCATCGACGGCGGGCCCGGCTCGGCGGTGTACAAGAGCGCCGATGCCGGCGCCACCTGGAACAAGCTGAGCCGGGGGCTCCCCTCGGAGGAGCTGGGCAAGATCGGGCTCGCGGTGTCGCCGGCCGATCCGGGGGTGGTGTACATCCAGGTCGAAGCGGCCAACCGAGCCGGCGGCTTCTTCCGTTCCCGCGATGGCGGCCAGCACTGGGAGCGGATGAGCACCAGAACGGCCGGTCCCCCCTTCTACTATCACAAGATCGTCGCCGATCCGAAGCACGTGGACCGGGTCTACTCGGTGGACGTGCAAATGTCGGTGACCGAAGACGGCGGGCGCACCTTCCGCTCGATCCAGGGCCGCTCGATGCACGTGGACAATCACGCGGTGTGGATCGATCCCGACGACACCGAGCACCTGCTGGTGGGGAACGACGGCGGACTCTACGAAACCCGCGACCGCGGCGGGAACTGGCACTTCTTCGGCAACCTGCCCGTCACCCAGTTCTACAAGGTGAGCATCGACAACGCGCTCCCGTTCTACAATCTCTGCGGCGGCACCCAGGACAACAACACGCTCTGCGGCCCGTCGCAGACCACCAACGGGCACGGGGCGTCGAACGCCGACTGGTTCATCACGGTGGGCGGTGACGGATTCCAGCCGAGAATCGATCCCACCAATCCCGACATCATCTACGGCGAGTCGCAGCACGGCGAGCTCGCGCGATACGACCGGAAGACCGGTGAGCGGGTCGGGATCCAGCCGCAGGTGGAGCCCGGTGAGGCCGCGAGCCGCTGGCACTGGGACGCGCCGCTCATCATCAGCCCGTTCGCGAATACACGGCTCTATTTCGCCTCGCAGCGGGTGTATCGGAGCGACGACCGGGGCGACACCTGGCGCCCGATCAGCGGGGACCTGAGCCGGCAGCTCGACCGCAACAAGCTCCAGCTCATGGGCAAGGTGTGGGGCGTGGACGCGGTGGCGAAGAACACTTCCACTTCGCTCTGGGGCGCCGTGGTGTCGCTGTCCGAATCACCGAAGAAAGAGGGAATGCTCTGGGCCGGCACCGATGACGGGCTGGTCCAGGTGACCGAGGACGCCGGCGGAAGCTGGCGCAAGACCGACACGATTCCCGGTGTGCCCTCGCTTACGTTCGTGGCCGACCTGGAAGCGTCCAACCATGACGCCAACACCGGGTACGCGGTCTTCAACAATCACAAGCAGGGCGACTACAAGCCCTACGTCTACAAGAGCACCGACGGCGGCCGAAGCTGGAGCTCGATTGTCGGCGATCTCCCGGCCAGAAGCCCGGCGTGGACCATCGTCCTGGACCACGTGAATCCGAATCTGCTCTTCGTCGGCACCGAGATGGGCGCGTACTTCACGCTGGACGGTGGAAAGAAGTGGTTCAAGTTCGGCGGACTTCCCACGATCCAGGTCCGCGACATCGCGATACAGCAGCGGGAGAACGACCTCATCCTCGCGACCTTCGGGCGCGGGTTCTACATCCTGCACGACTATTCGCCGCTCCGGAATGCGGCCACCACCATCGCGGAGCGCGCGGTACTGCTCCCGGTCAAGGATGCGAAGATCTACATCCCGGCGCAGCCGCTGGGCGGCGGGCCCCGCGGCTCCCAGGGCGACGACCTCTACACCGTGGCCAACCAGCCGATGGGCGCGACGTTCACCTACTACCTCAGGGATGCGCTTCGGACGCTGCGGCAGCGGCGGCAGCAGACGGAGCGCTCGGCGGCGCAGAAGAACCAGGACGTGCCGTACCCCTCGTGGGACAGCCTGCGCGCCGAGGAGCGCGAGGAGGCGCCGGCCGTGGTGCTGACGGTGACCGATGACCAGGGCAACGTGATCCGCCGGCTCACCGGTCCGACGACGGCGGGCTTCCAGCGGATGACGTGGGATCTGCGCCATCATGCCTCGACGCCGGTCGGGGCGGGGGGCGGCGGGTTCGGTGGCGGCAGGAGTGGAGGCGGGGGTGGGGGTGGCGGGGACACCGATGACGATGGTCCCCAAGCCGGCGGCGGCGGCCCCTCGGGTCCGATGGTGGTACCCGGCACCTACAAGGTGAGCATGGCGCTCCGCGTGGACGGCAAGCTCGCTCCCGTCGGCGAGTCGCAGACGTTCCGCGCGGTCCCGGTCGGGCAGGGGAGCCTCCCTCCGGCGGATCGCACGGCGATCGCCGCCTTCCACCAGCAGACCGCCCGGCTGCAGCGCGCCCTGCTCGGCACGTCGCAGGCGCTCACCGAGGCGGAGAACCGGCTCCGCTCGTTGCGGCAGGCGATCGATCAGACGCCTCGCGCCCCGGCGGCGCTGGCCGACCGCGGACGCGCGCTCACCGACCGGCTGCGCGAACTGCGTACCGAGCTCACCGGCGACCAGGTGATCGGCGCCCGGAACGAACCGGTCCCTCCGTCGGTACAGGCCCGGCTCCAGAGAGTGATCGGCGGAACCTGGAACAACACCTCGGCGCCGACGGCCACGGCCCGGCGCGGCTACGACATCGCGTCGCAGGCGCTCACGGTGTTTCTGCCAAAGCTGCAGTCGGCGCTGGACGAGCTGAAAAAGTTGGAGGATGAGGCGGAGACCGCCGGCGCTCCCTGGACACCGGGCCGATTGCCGGTTTGGAAGCCGTGACCTCGCCCCCGGACTAGGGTAGGACTCGCCCACGGGGCCTGCGGGCCAACACGCATCGCGATGTTTCGTCAGGCCCTCGCGGCCCGACGTCCCCTATGGCGAGCCCTACCCGTCGCCCGGGTGACTACCGAGGCAAGTAACGCTTCGGAAACTTCGCAATCACCGTGTAGTTGGGATCCACTACGTTCGCGACGGTGCTCTCGGCCAGCTGTCCCAGCAGCGCATACGCGTCGAGCTTGCCGAATCCGTACTCTTCGAGCCACTCGATCAGCTCGATGTGCGCGAGACGAAAGGCATCGATGAGCGGCCGAGCGCTTCCCGCCACCATGATGTAGCGGTCGTCCTCGAGGCGGGGCCAATCGATCGTCTTCCCCTTGATGACGTCGATCTGGAGAATCACGTCCATCGACGTCTCGAGTCCCGTTCCAGCCACTTCTCCCTGCCCCTGCCGGGCGTGCCCGTCGCCGAAATAGAGATAGGCTCCGTCGTGGAAGATGGGGAGGTACACCGTAGTGCCCTCGCGCAGCTCCGGCGCGTCCATGTTGCCGCCGAAGTCGCCGGGCCAGATCCCAGCGAACGCCTCCGAGCCACGCGGCGCCACCGCGATCCGTCCGAGCATCGGCTGGAGATCGATGGTGATCGACTTCATGCGGCTGTCGGGCAGCTCGGTCGTGCCGGTCATCTTCTCGCGATCGAGCCGCCAGAGATAGCGCCGGGAGTCGATCGGCGGATTGAGCATCCGGACCCGGTTGTCGGCGGAGAGACCACCGAAGGAGGGCCGGACATTGGCCGCGGCGAGGTCATGGTTGGGCGTGACCTTGATGATCTTGACGACCAGCATGTCGCTGGTCGTGGCACCCTCGACGTAGAATGGCCCCACCTCGCCCGGAAAAGCGCCCCCTTCCTTCGTGTAGTAGGGCCCGAACATCGTCTTCGAAATCAGCACGGTGTTGGGCTTGATCCGGAGCGCCGGCTCCCGCACCGCGAACGTCGGATGGCCGACGGTCGGACTGAACCGAACGGTATCTTGCGCGGGCAGACTGGAGGCAAGGAGGCAAAGCGGCAAAAACCGCATGGTCGTTCTCCGTGTTGTAGGCCGTCAGAATATGGACCCTCGAGCGGGTTTGGACATTGCCCGACGTAGAAAAGTTATTACATTCGTTATTACTTTTCAGGAGGCCTCTGATGCTGGTCAAGGAAACGGTCATCCGGCCCATCGGGAACTCGGCGGGGGTGTCAATTCCGAAAGCGATGCTGCAGCGGCTCAAACTGGCGGAGGGGGACAAAGTGTATTTGCGCGAGACGGTCGAGGGCGTGCTGGTGACGCCGTACGATTCGGATTTCGCCAGGACGATGGAAGCTGCGAGGGAGGGGATGAAGCTTTACCGAAATACGCTTCGCGAGCTGTCGAAGAGGTAGCCGACGTGTCAGGCAGAGTGGAGCCTCGCTGGCTCACAACCGAGCAGGTCATCGCGATTCACGATGAACAGATCGCCGAGTTCGGCGGCCTTTCGGGCATCCGCGACGAAGGGGCGCTTCATTCGGCAGGGGATACGCCGCGGAACAAGTGGGCATACGAGGAGTCTGATCTCCAAGGCCTGGCTGCGGCGTACGGGTTCAGGCTGGCTCGGAATCACGCGTTTGCGGATGGCAACAAACCAACGGCGCTCGTGGCGATGTACGCCTTTCTCGCCAAGAACGGTCTTCGTCTCTCGGCGGAGGAAGCGGAGACGGTGCTCACCATGATCGCCCTCGCCGAGGGCAAGCTCTCCGAGAACAGACTCGCGGCCTGGCTCAAGTCCAACTCGAAGAAACGCGTGGTCGGCTGATGGGCGCGGGGACGCGAATGCGAGAGAGACCTCAGTCACCCGGGCGACGGGTAGGGCTCGCCATAGGGGACGTCGGGCCGCGAGGGCTTGACGAATGGTCGAGATGCGGGTTGGCCCGCAGGCCCCGTGGGCGAGTTCTACCCTAGCCCCGGGGGAGCGACTATCACGGCACCACTCCATAGACGATCTCGCCGTTGATGATCGTCATCAGATTCTTCGCCTTGAGAATATCGAGCTCCGGCACCGTCATGATGTCGCGGTCGAACACCGTGAGATCGGCGAGCTTGCCGGTCTCGATGGTACCCCGGACCGCGTCCTCGAACGCGGCAAACGCGGCCCACACCGTGAACGCCTTGAGCGCCTGGTCCCGGGTCATCTTTTCCTCCGGGTGCCATCCTTCTCCCGAGCGTCCCTGCATGTCCTTCCGCGCCACCGCCGCGTAGAACTCGATCAGCGGTTCCCCACGCTCCACCGGCGCATCGCTTCCTCCCGCAATCGGCACACCCTGCTTGATCAGCGTCTGCCAGGCATAGGCGCCGCGGAGGCGGTCCATACCCAGACGGGCGGGCGCAAAGTAGAGATCGCCGATCGCGTGCGACGGCTGCATCGAGGCGATGATGCCGAGCCGCTTGAATTTCGGAATGTCCGAAAGCGCCACGATCTGGGAGTGCTCATCGCGCCAGCGCGGCTCCGCCACCTTGCGCTGGTCGGGGGGGACTTCCCGCATCGCACGCTCGTACATGTCGAGGGTCAGCCGGTTCCCGCGGTCGCCGATCGCGTGGGTCTCCACCTGGATCCCGCTCCGCAGCGCGCCCGCCAGCATCACCTTGAGCGCCACGGTGTCGGTGGTGATGAGTCCGGTGGTCCGGGCCTCATCGGTGTACGGCGCGAGGAGCGCCGCTCCCCGGCTTCCGAGCGCGCCGTCCATCACCACCTTGATGACGCGCACGTTCAGGCGATTGTCGAATTCACCCAGACTCGCACCCTGCGCAATCAGCCGGTCGGCGTCGGCGCTCGGGCCCGAGATCGCCTTGTAGATTCGGATCTTGATCTTGCCGTCGGTGTACAGCCGGCGGATCCGCTCGACCTCAGCCCAGCTGCCGTGGGCATCCTGGATCTGGGTCCAGCCCAGCATCACCGAGCGCTCGACGCCTTTGAGGATCTGCTGGTCGCGCTCTTCCTCGGTCGGATTCGGCACCAGGCGGCTCACCAGCCCCTGCGCGCGGTCGATCAGCATCCCGGTCGGCTCGCCGTCGCTGTCCTTGTTGATGTTGCCGCCGGACGGCGCCGCGGTGGTCCGTGTGATCCCCGCCAGTTTGAGCGCCGCGCTGTTGACGACCGAGGCGTGGCCGTCGGCCCGGGTCAACATGACCGGATTGGCGGGCGCGATGCGATCGAGGTCCTGCCGGGTCGGGAAGACCGGCGGTTTCCAGAAGGTTTCGATCCAGCCGCGTCCGGTCACCCACTGTCCCGGCCGGCTCTGATCGACCCGCGCCTTCACTTTGGCGAGAAAATCCTCGAGGCTGGTGGTGCCTTCGAGGTTGAGCGTCATCTCTCGCGCTCCGACCCCCGCCAGGTGCATGTGCGCGTCGGTAAAGCCGGGAAAGACCGCGGCACCCCGGAGATCGACGACCCGGGTATTGGGGCCGATCAGCCGGTTGGCGTCGGCATTTCTCCCGACGAACGCGATCTTGTCGCCCCGGATCGCCACCGCTTCCGCCCGAGGCTGCCGGTCGTTGGCGGTATAGACCTTGGCGTTGCGGAAGACGATGTCGGCGGGGGCCGGCTGTTGCCGGGCCAGCAGCGGAAACAGCAACGCGAAGTGAGCAAGGAGGTGGAGCGGAGTCATTCGGGCTTCTCCCGTGTTGTCAGCCGAGCAAGGACAAAATAGCTTACTCTATAGTGAGACGACGGACAATGTGGGGAATACCGGATGCGTTTCATTGCTGTGACGTCTACGCTGATCGGATTGCTGGCTTCCTGCGGCGGTGGGCTTGTCGACGCCCCCGAGCCGGTCCGGGATTTCAGCCGCGACACCATCGGGCTCCCTCCCTTTCCCCCCGGTACGATCGTCGCGCCGCTCACGTTGGATCGCCAGAGCGCCGTCGCCGCCATGGAGAAGGAAGTCCCCCGAAAATTCGGCGATATCGGCGAGCGGATCGTGCTCCCCGACGCCGCGCGGAAGTCCTTCGCGTTCGAAGTCACCCGGGAGCCGTTCAAGGTGACGTTCGCCGCCGACACGATCATCCTGACGTCGATCGTCCACTACCAGGGCCGCGGCTGGCTCGATCCACCGATCGGCCCCGACATCCAGGGCGAGTGCGGCACCAAGGGAGAGCCTCCCCGCGCCAGGCTCCGGCTCCGGGCCGTTCCCCGTCTCAGCGAAAGCTGGCGCATCCGCGTGCGGACGGTGGTGGACACGATCGAGCCCTACTCGACCACCGAGCGGGATCAGTGCGAGGTCTCGTTCCTCCAGTTCGACGTCACCGGCAAGGTGCTGAACGGCGCCACGGCGGTGCTGCGGTCGCTGCTCCCCCAGGTGGACCGGCAGCTCGCCCTGCTCGATGTCCGCACCCCGCTCGAAAAAATCTGGGTCGAGCTCCAGCAGCCCATCCGCGTCACCGACAGCCTCTGGCTCATTCTGCAGCCGAGTGAAGTCCACCTGGGCCGGGTGCGGGGCTCCAGGGAGACCGTGGGCGCCCAGATCGGCGTCACCGCCGCGCCGCGCATCCTGGCCGGTCCCAAGCCCGTGGTCGCCTCGGTGCCGCTCCCACCGCTCGGCCCTATCCGGGACGCCGAGGGATTTTCGATGCTGGTCGAAGGCAACTTCTCCTACAGCGTGATGAGCGGCGTGCTGACGGAAAAGCTCAAGGGACAGCAGGTGAACGCCGCCGGCGGGACGCTCAAGGTGAGAAAGGTGACCGTCTTCGGCGTGGGCGGAGGCCGGATGGCGGTGGGCATCGATTTCACCGGGAGCGCCCGCGGCCGGGTCTGGCTCCTGGGAACGCCGCGCTACGAAGCGGCCACCGGGCTGATCTCGGTGCCGGACCTCGATTTCGACGCTACCAGCGCCGGGATGCTGGTGCAGGGTGTCGCCTGGCTCAAGGGGGGCGCGATCCGCGAATTCCTTCGGGAGCAGACCAAGGTGCCGGCGGGCGATCTGATGCAGCAGATCCAGGACATGACGGTGAAGGAGATGAACCGCGAGCTCGCCCGCGGTGTCACGCTCCACACGACCATCGCCGCAAGTGAGCCGGCCGGCATTCTGGTTCGCGCCGACGGCCTGATCCTCCGGGCTCGCGCGACCGGGGCGGCGCGGCTGGAGCTGGGCCCCGAGATCTTCTCCAAGGACTCGGCAGCCGCGAAGCGCTAGACCCGCCGGGTTTTCCAGTCTCCCCGCTTGAACAGCACCGCGCTCGCCACCGCAAGCGTCGAGAAGGCGACGGCGATCGCGACATACCCTCCGGTCGGACCCCACCCGAGCGTCTTGGCCAGGATCCACGCCAACGGCACCTCCCAGAGCCAGAAGCAGAACAGGTTGAGAAAGGTGGGCGTCCAGGTATCGCCGGCCCCGTTGAAGGCGCTGGTGAGCACCATCCCGTAGGCGTAGAACGGGAAGCCGGCGCTCACGATGCGGAGCCCGATCGTGGCAAGGCGGCGCACCTCGGGATCCGGGGTGAAGACGTTCACCAGGGCCGGCGCAAAGATCACGAACAGAATCCCCACGATGCCGAGGAAGCAGAAGTTGTAGAATCCCGCACGCCACACCGCCTGCTCGGCGCGCTCCGGCTTCTTGGCTCCCAGCGCCTGTCCCACCATCGTCGCCCCTGCGTTCGACATCCCCCAGCTCGGGAGGAGCGCGAACAGGATGATGCGCAGGCAGATCGTGTACCCCGCGAGCGCCTGGCTGCCGAAGGTGGAGACCACCCGCACCAGACCGATCCAGCTCGTCGTGGTGATCAGAATCTGAAAGATCCCGGTTCCCGACAAGCGCATCAGCGTTGCCATCACCGGCGGCTCGAACTTGAGATGGCGCCGCTGGATCACGAAACGGTTGTTCCGCCCGGTGAGCCGGTAGAACTGGTAGACCACGCCCATCCCGCGACCCACCGTGGTCGCGACCGCCGCACCCATGACGCCCAGCTCGGGAAACGGCCCGATGCCGAAGATCAGAAGTGGATCCAGAATCAAGTTGCAGATGTTGGCGATCCAGAGCGAGCGCATGGAGATCGCGGCATCGCCCGCGCCCCGGAAGATCGCATTGATCAGGAAGAGCAGGAGCACGACGACGTTCCCGCTGAACAGCACCCGGGTGTACCCGGAGTGAGCGGCGACCACGTCGGGCGCTGCCCCCATGAGCCGGAGCAGGTCCTTGGCAAAGACGCCGCCGAGGATGGCAATCGGAATGGCGACGAGGATGCCGAGGGCGATCGCCTGCACCGCGACGCGGGCGGCGCCGTCGGGGTTCTTCTCGCCGATCCGCCGCGCCACCATCGCGGTGGCGCCGATGCCGAGGCCCATGCCGAGGGCGTAGATGCAGCTGAACATCGCCTCGGTGAGCCCGACCGTGGCGATGGCGCCGGGGCCGAGCCGCCCGACCCAGAAGACGTTGACGACGGCAAAGACCGATTCGAGCGCCACCTCGAGCACCATCGGCACCGCGAGCAGCATCAGCGAGCGGCCGATCGGCCCTGCGGTATAGTCGTGCCGGTGCCGGCCCTGAACCGCTTCCTTGACCGCGGCCCAGACCGTCGGCGACGGCGGCTCGATTTCTGGGAGCGACCCGTCCGCCGGGGGCGGACCGTCCGCTTCGGCGGCGGCGTCCGGGCCGGTCACGCCAGCAATCCGCCATCCACGACGAGCACCTGTCCCGTCACGAAGGAGCTCGCGTCACTCGCGAGGAAGAGCGCGGCCTGACCGATCTCGTCGGGCTGGCCGAGATGGGGAAGCACTTGATTGCCGGCAAATTCCTTCCGCCGGGTTTCGTCGTTCCAGAGATACTCGCTGAAATCGGTCTGGATGAGACCGGGGGCGAGGGCGTTGACCCGGATCCGGTGTGCCCCGAGCTCACGCGCCCAGGCGCGGGTGAGCATGATCAGCGCCGCCTTGGTGGCGCTGTAGAGAATCGCGCCGGGCTGCGGCATGAGCCCCGAGACCGAGGCGACGTTGATGATGGTGCCGCCGTTCCCGCGGGCAATCATCCCCGGCACGACCAGTCGCACCAGGCGAAGCGCCGCTTTCACATTCACTTCGATCATCTTGTCGAGCTGCTCGTCGGTGGCCTCGAGCGCCGGGCCGGTCTGGATGTTGGTGGCGCTGTTGTTCACCAGGATGTCGATCGGCCCGAGCGTCGATTCTGTTTCCCGCACCGCGCGCTCGAGCTCCTCGCGCTTGCCCACGTGGCAGGCGATGGGGAGGATTCGCCCGGGAAGCTGCCGCAACTCGTCCTCGGTACGCTGCAGGACGTCGAGCTTGCGGCTCGCGATGGCGACGTGGGCGCCCGCTTCGGCAAATCGGCGGGTGATGGCCTTCCCGATGCCTCGCCCGCCGCCGGAAACGAGAGCGACCCGGCCGGCGAGTGGGAGCGTGACAGTCATAGGGGCCTCAGGGTACCGTGTTCGGCGGCGCGGGCGGCCTGGCGCGCCAGCACCGCCACCATGTGGTTGAATCCGGCAAAGCGCGGATCGCGGGTGCGGCCGCGCACGTAGCGGGCGTAGATCTGCTGCACGATGACCGCGACCTTGAAGAGGCCAAAAGTGTAATGGAATGCGATGCCGTCCACCGAGCGGCCGGAGCGCTCGGCATACGCCTCCGATAGACGCTCACGCGTCCACATTCCCGGTGAATGCGTCGGTCCCATCGCGGCGCCGAGCAGCTCCTGAGGATCCCCCGCTTCGATCCACATGGCGAGCGCCGTTCCCAGATCCATCAGTGGACACCCCACCGTCGCCATCTCCCAGTCGAGCACAGCCACCACCCGGGCGGGATCCGCGGGGTCGAGCAGCAGGTTATCGAACTTGAAATCGTTGTGGATCACCGCGGCGCCGCGCTCGGCCGGTGCGCGCTCCGCCAGCCACCGGGCCACGGCCTCCATCTCGGGAATCTGCTCTGTCGCGGCCGCGGTGTATCGCTCACTCCAGCCGCGCACCTGGCGCGCCACGTACCCCGCGGGCCGCCCGATTGAGCCAAGGCCGGCCGCCTCGTAGTCCACCGCGTGCAGCCGCACCAGCGTGTCGACCAGGGAGGCAGAGACTCGATCGGCCAGCGCGGGAGTGAGGTTCACGCCCGCCGGCAGCTCGCGACGAAACACGATCCCCTTCCTCCGCTCCATCAGGTAGAAGGGCGCGCCGAGCACCTGGGAATCATCGCAGAGCCGCAGCGGGCGCGGCGCTTCGGAAAATACCGGGGCCAGCGCCTCCAACATCCGGAACTCGCGCCCCATGTCGTGCGCCGTCTTCACCGCGTTTCCAAAGGGAGGGCGGCGCAGCACGTACTCCGCATCGCCGGCCCGCACGAGATAGGTCAGGTTCGAGTGTCCGTGAGGAAACTGGAAGATCTCGATCCCACCGCTCGCGGCCGGCAGCGGCTCGCCGAGCCAGACCGTTAGTCGCGCCGCATCCAGCTCCTCGCCGGGGCGGATAGCGCCCGCTCGGTCGAGCCCCCTCATCCGGCCTGATACTTTCCCAGCTCGAGCTTTGCCAACGTCTCGCGATGCACCTCGTCGGGCCCGTCGAAAATGCGGAGCGACCGCGCCTGAGCCCACGCCGCGGCGAGGAAGGTGTCCTGGCTCACCCCGGCGCCGCCGTGGGCCTGGATGGCGCGGTCGATCACGGCAAGCGCCATGTTGGGCGCCACCACCTTGATCATCGCGATCTCCGCGCGGGCCACCAGGTTGCCCTTCTCGTCCATCAGCCGCGCCGCGTGCAGCACCAGCAGGCGGGCCTGCTCGATGGCAATCCTCGATTCGGCGATGCCGGCCCGGATGGTTCCCTGCTCCGCCAGCGGCCGCCCGAACGCCACCCGCTCCCCCACCCTCCGGCACATCAGCTCGAGCGCCCGCTCGGCGAGTCCGATCATCCGCATGCAGTGATGCATCCGGCCCGGGCCGAGGCGGCCCTGGGCGATCTCGAATCCGCGTCCCTCGCCAACCAGCAGATTCGCCGCCGGGACCCGGACCTGCTCGAAGAGCACCTCGCAGTGCCCGTGCGGCGCGTCGTCGTAGCCGAATACGGAAAGATTCCGAATGACCGTGACACCGGGCGCGTCCATCGGCACCAGAATCATCGACTGCTGCAAATGGCGCGGCGCATCGGGATTGGTGCGCCCCATGACGATCGCGACCTTGCAGCGGGAGTCCGCGGCGCCGGAGGTCCACCACTTCCGTCCGGTGATGACGTAGTCGTTCCCGTCCCGCACGATGGCGGTGCGAATGTTGGTGGCGTCGGAGCTCGCCACATCCGGCTCGGTCATCGCGAAGCAGCTGCGGATCTCCCCGGCAAGCAGCGGGACAAGCCAGCGGGCCTTCTGCCCGGCGGTCCCATAGCGGGAAAGCACTTCCATGTTGCCGGTGTCGGGCGCCGAACAGTTGCAGATTTCGGGGGCGATGAGCGAGCGCCCCAGGATCTCGCAGAGCGGGGCGTACGCGAGATTCGAGAGTCCGGCCCCGTACTCCGGGTCGGGGAGGAAGAGATTCCAGAGTCCGGCAGCCCGGGCTTTCTGCTTCAACTCTTCCACGACCGGCGGCGGGCGCCATCGGTCCGCCGCCACCTGGGCCTCCCACACCGCCTCGGCGGGGTAGACCTCTTCCTCCAGGAAGGCGAGCAGTCGCTGGGTGAAATCAGATGCCATAACTTACCTTCCAATCCATGTCGTTTTCAGCCTATACCAGCTTCGACCGCGCCGAGTGGGCCCGGCTGCGCGACACGACGCCGCTCACACTTTCCGAGGCGGATCTGGCGGAGCTGCAGGGACTCAACGAACAGCTTTCCCTGCAGGAGGTGGTCGAAGTGTACCTGCCACTGTCGCGGCTGCTCAATCTCCACGTCGCGGCGACTCGCGAGCTCGAGCGGGTCACCGATCGCTTCCTCGGCAAGACGGTGGCACGGAACCCCTACATCCTCGGCGTGGCCGGGAGCGTGGCGGTCGGCAAGAGCACCACGGCGCGGGTACTGCGCGCGCTGCTGGCGCGCTGGCCCGACCACCCGCGGGTCGATCTCGTCACCACCGACGGGTTTCTCTATCCCAACAAGGTGCTCGAAGAACGCGGGCTCATGGCCCGCAAGGGATTTCCCGAAAGCTACGACCGGCGGCGCCTGCTGCGCTTCGTCGCCGATCTCAAGGCGGGGGCACCCGAGGTATCGGCGCCGGTCTATTCGCACCTGATCTATGACATCGTTCCCGGTGAGGAGCAAATCGTCCGGCAGCCCGATCTGCTGATCCTGGAGGGCCTCACCGTGCTCGATAAGGGCGACGCGCGCCCCGGGGATGACGCCCTTTTCGTCTCGGACTATTTCGATTTTTCCATCTACGTGGATGCGCCGGAACCGCACATCAAGGAGTGGTTCCTGCGACGTTTCAACCGCCTCCGTGAAACTTCTTTCCGGGATCCCAAGTCATATTTCGGGAAGTATGCGCATCTTTCGGACGAGGAGGCGCAGGCCTTCGCCAGCAAGGTGTGGGACCAGATCAACGGCGCCAATCTGCGGGAGAACATCCTGCCCACGCGGGAACGGGCGCACCTGATCCTGGAAAAGGGGCCGGGGCATGAGGTCGAGCGGGTGAAATTGAGGCGCCTGTAACGGTGGGCGGTGAGCGGTGAGCGGTGAGCGGTGAGCGGTGAGCGGGACCAGCATCCAGCATCCAGCACCCAAACGGAGATCCACCCATGAGAAGGTTTCTGTCCGCCGCTGCTCTCCTCGCAGCCACCGCCCTCCCCGCGACCGCTCAGGCCCCCACGCCCAGACCGAGTCCGACGCCGGCCAGCGTCGAGAAGCTATTGATCGGCACCTGGGAAGGCCCCTATCAGTCCGACCAGGCGCCCCCGGGCGGGCTCCGGCTCGTGATCGCGAAGGACCCCCAGTGGAAGGCGACCCTCGGTGTGATCTCCGATCAGGAAGTTCCCCCCGGTGAGGTGCAGGAATTCAAGGTCGAGGGAGAACACCTCTCCTGGGTCCAGGAGATCGCGGGGATGGTCTGCCGCACCTCGGCTTCCCTCGACAGCGGCACCCTCAAGGGGGACACCAGCTGCGAGCAGGGTGGGGTGGTGGCGATTACGGCGTCGTTCGTGCTGCTGAAGAAATGATTTGAGGGAGGCAAGGTGGGGCCTCCCTCACAGCATCATATCCACCCTCCACAGCGCCGCCAACACCGTCGTCACCGCCCTCCCGAAAAATCCCGGCGTCAGCGTCTCCGGATCGTCGGTCGCCTTGTGATAATCCTTGTGATCTTCGACGCCGAAATAGAGAAAGGGAATTCCTGCGGCGTGGAAGGGGCCGTGGTCGGAGCTCCCGGTCCAATCCTGTTCCCCGGGGATGTCCTTCCGATCGTGGCCGATCTTGAGCACGACCGGCGCCATCGAGGCGAGCAAATCGAGCACCGGGCGGAACTTGGGATAGTGATTCGCGCCGGCCACCCAGAGCTCACCCGATTCGCTGTGGCCCACCATGTCCATGTTCAGAATCATGCCGATCTGCTCTTTGGGGACCGGCGGATTCGCGAGGAAAGCGCGTGCACCGCTCAACCCCCCTTCCTCCGCGTCGAACAGTGCGATGATCACCGGATGCTGGAGCGAAGTCTTCTTGAGCTCCTCGGCGATGGCGAGCACGGCGGCCACCCCCGACGCGTTGTCGTCGGCGCCGTTGTAGATCTCGCCGCGGCGGATCCCCACATGATCGTAGTGCGCGGAGAGGACGATGTACTGGCCACCCGGCTTGGAGCCCGGGATGACGCTGAGAATGTTGACTCCCGTTGCGCTGTCGCGGGGGAGAGGAAAGGGATGCTCATAGCTGCCGCCCAGAGGTCCTATGCCAAGCGCCTTGAGCCGCTCGATGAGGTAGCGCCGGGCGCGCGCGCCCCCCGGAGTGCCCGCGCGCCGTCCCTCCATCGAATCTGCCGCAAGTACCCGAACGGTCCTCATGAGCGCCGCGGTGTCGGCGGAGGCGATGCTCTGCGCCCCCGCCGCCGCGCCCTTGGAGCATCCCCATGATGCAAGCGCGCCGGCCAGGAGGCCGGCGTGCAGAGTGACCGAACACGACCGGAAGAGGCTCACCCTTTTCCGAGCCGGTTGGTCTTGAGAAGGATCGCTCCCACTTCGTGGTCCGGCCCGTACCGCCCTGACGCCTGGCTGCCGGTCAGGTAGCGAATCTCGAGAACATCGGCGGCCCGGATGTGCTGCATATCCTCCACCGTCGGTTGCCTGATCTCGTCGATGTACAGCACGGCGCTGGTGCCGCTACTGCTTCCACCGCTCTGACCGGGCGGAGTCCCCATGTCATCGGGCGGGTAACCTCCCCCTTCGGTTCTCGACCCGAGGGGTCCCTTGAACCGCGTGGTCTTGAGGAACTGAGGCCGCAGGAGCTTGACGGCGTCGTACGCGTTGATGACGTCCGGCCGCTCGGCGATCTCCTCGGCGGTCAGGACGTACTTGTCCCGCTTGACCTTCTGCGTCGGTTTCAGGTCGACGCTCTGCGCGGCGGCGGGAGCGACCGCCACCGCAGCCAGCGCGCCAGCCACTGCCAGCGCCGTCCATCGAAGTATGCGCATGATCCCTCCGGGATTCCCGCGAACCCTCAAAACGTACCGTGTGGCCCGGGGGCGGTCAACGCGACCGGATCTCGATCCGGCGTATCTCGTCACCCTCCTGGATGGTATCGATGGTTTCGAGACCCGACACCACCCGCCCCCAGACGGTGTAGTCGTAGTCGAGCCGAGGGTTATCCCGGAGGTTGATGAAGATCTGTCCGTCGCCGGTATCGCGGCCCCGGGTGGACACACCCAGCGTTCCCCGAGCGTGGGTCGTGGCGGTGAGCTCGTCCCGCATGAAGGCGGGGACGCCGGAGTACTCGTTGGCCCCCGGACTTCCTCCTTGCAGGACGAAATTGGAGGCGACACGATGGAAGGTGCGGCCGTCGTAGTAGCGAGTCCGCGCCAGGCGGACGATGCGCGCCACCGTCACCGGCGCGTCGTCCACCAGGAGCTCGACTTCGAATGCCCTTCCCGTCTGCATGATGAAACGCAACCGAACGCCCCGGAGCGATTCGACTTCACCACGGGAGACGCTGGCGACCGGTGCCGGACGCGGCTTCGGCTGCCACGCCGTTCGGGTCCATGAGGAGAGAATCGCCGCCGCCGAGTCGGCAACCGCGGGATCGAAGTCTTCCAAATACGGCATGAGCCGGTCGGCGAGAGCAGGCGAGCCGGTCTCCCGCAACCGGACCAGTATCGCGACCCGGGGATCGCGGGAGGTTTCCGCCTTTGCCTCGGAGAGCCGGTCCAGCGCGGCGATGAGTGCGGTCGCGGCCGCCTCCCGATCGGGGGTTCCCTCGAGCGCCGCCGCCGCGGTGAGGACGAGCTGGTAATCCGCCGCGGCGAGCGCCCGACGGTAGATCGGATCGCCTGCGTGCTGCACGACCTCCTTGAGTCCCGTAATCGCCGCCTCGCGCACGTTGGGCGACAGATCCTCGGCGAGCAGCGTGAGGGTAGCGGTGTCCTTGGCCGAGGCCGCCGCGCGGGCGGCGTACATCCTCGCCTGCCAGACCGGGTGCACCGCCATCTCCGGAATCAGCGGCGCGGCCCGGGATGGTACGGCGCGCGCGAGGGCGAGGAGCGCATGGGCGGGGACATGCCAGGAGTGAGGGGGTTGGGGACTGACGACTGAAGACTGAAGGCTCTTCACCGCCGCCGTATCTCCTCCGCACGCCGCCAGCAGATCAATTGCGACCAGCGCTACACTGGGAGACGGATCCGTCGTCGCTCTCGCGAGCCTCGAGCATCCATTCGTGCCGGCGGCGCGGGCCAGCGCGCGCACCGCCTCGAGCCGCACCGCGGCGTCGGGGTCCCGGAGCCCGCGCGCGAGCACAGGATGCGCACGCCAGCTTCCCTGGAGTCGCCGTACCCCGCTGAGCGCGAGACGGCGGAGCTCGGGGTCAGCCGCTCGGGCGGCAATTCCCAGAGTCGAATCATCCGCCGCCTGTGAGATCACCAGCGCACCCAGCGCATGGCGGCGGGAGGCGGCCCCTGCGCCCGCTTCCCGCGCCACCGAGCGCAGGCGGCGCACCGTCGTCTCGTCGAGGGGAACCCGCCGCCAGGTGGCGCGCACCATCGTCTCCGCCCCCCGGCAGAGATTCGCCACTGACTCGCCCTCCCCGCGGACCTCCGAGCAGCCGTTCACCAGCTCGCCCCGCACCGCGGCGATCTCTCCCGCGTCGAAATAGGGGAGCCGCCCGAGGGAGAGCGCCAGCATCCCCCGCACCTCGCGATTGCGCTCCTCCCCGTTCCGTTTCCGGAGCGCGCCGAGGAGCGCGGGCCAGGTCGCACCCCGCCGGTCGAGAGCGGAATCCCCCCGGAAGCCCTGCGCTCCCTGCGCAATCGCCTCCGCGGCGTCGCGGCGGACCGCGGGGAAGCGGGAATGGAGAAGGGGGAGGAGGTGGACCACGAGTCCGGGGCGTTCGAGCCTCCCCAGAGCGCGCGCGGCACGGCGTACCGCGAGAGGATCGGTGCTCGAGAGGGCGGCCCGAAGGAATGCGCGGTCGTTCTCGGTGGGGGCGCGACGGTCCTCCACCTGGAGGATTTCCTCGAGGAAATGGCTGGTTCCCCCCTGGCTGAGAGGCCCGGGCTGAAGCCCCAAAAGGGCAATGACGAGGGGAAATCCAGGTCGCATCAGACGCGCTCCGAGAGGGATTCGAGGTTTTTCCCTATTGTGTTCATAGAGAAGATGTTTAACTTTTCCTTCCGGCAGTGCTTCGTACCGCCCCCGCAGTCCACGTTTGGACCCCTGACAGGAGATGTCTCGATGGCGAAGAAGAGAAAGTCCGCCAAGAAGTCCGCGAAGAAGAAGGTCGCGAAGAAGACCGCCAAGCGGAAGCCGAGTGCGGCGTTCATGAAGCCGATGCAGCCCAGTGCGGCACTCTCTGAGGTTGTCGGCTCCAAGCCCATCCCCCGAACCGAAGTCACCAAGAAGCTCTGGGCCTACATCAAGCGGAAGGGCCTCCAGGACAAGAAGAACCGCCGCAACATCAACGCCGATGCGAACCTCAAGGCGGTCTTCGGCGGCAAGGGCACCGTCAACATGTTCGAGATGACCAAGCTGGTAAGCAGGCACCTGAAGTAGTTCGCCTGCGGGGAGTGATCGAGGGGGCCGGGCGCGTGCGTCCGGCCCCTTCGGCGTTTTTCCCTATGGTCGCGTGGCGAGCGGCGCCAGACGGCCGAACCAGGGGCGCGCCTCCTCCAGCTGGGCAGCGAGGCGGTAGAGCGTCGCCTCGTCGCCATAGCGCCCGATGAAGTGCATCCCGATCGGCAATCCTTCCCGGTTCCAGCAGAGCGGCACCGACATCGCCGGCTGCCCCGTGGCGTTGAGCACCGGGGTCCAGGGAATCCACTCGAAGACCTTGTCGGCGGTCTGCTCCAGTACCCCGAGCATCCGGAAAAGACTTCCTGCGCCGAGACGGCCGAGGAGGCCGAGCGAAAACGCTTCGACGGGGGTGGGCTGCAGCGCGCCGATCGCGAAGGGGGGGCTGCTCACCGTGGGGGTGAGCACCACGTCGTAGCGCTCGAAGAACGGACCGGTCTGCCGGGCCACCCGCTGGAGGAACCGCACCGCGCGGGCAAATTCCGAGGCGGGAATCGCATGGCCGAGGCGGGAGAGCCCCCAGGTGGGGAGCTCGAAGTCGGCGAGCTGTGCTTTCCGCCCGAGGAGCACCTCGGCCTCGTCGATGTCCCCCCTGAGCTCGGCGCACACCATGGTGAGGAAGGCCCGGCAGAATCCCGGTCCATCGATGGTGGGCGATGCCTCCTCGACGTGATGCCCGAGCTCTTCGAGCAGCCGCGCCGTCTCCTGAACCGCCGCGACGCAGTCGGGATGGACCGTGCTCCCGAGCCAGGGCGTCGCGGTGAAGGCAATGCGCAGATTCCCGGGAGCGTGGCCCACTTCCTCGAGGAAGGGCCGGGCCGGCGGCGGGGCGACATAGGGCGCGCCCGGGTCGGGACCCTCGGTCGCATCGAGGATCGCGGCGCTGTCCCGCACCGAGCGCGTCAGCACATGCTCCACCACCGCACCGTGCCAGATCTCCCCGATGTCGGGTCCCGTGGGCACCCGCCCCCGGGTAGGCTTCATCCCGAAGAGTCCGCAGCAGGAGGCGGGAATGCGGATCGAGCCGCCGCCGTCGCCCCCCGTCGCCACCGGCACCATTCCGCTCGCCACCGCCGCCGCGGAGCCGCCGCTCGATCCACCGGTGGTCCGGGTTAGGTCCCAGGGATTCCGGGTGGGGCCACAGAGGGCGGGCTCGGTGAATGGCGTGAGGCCGAACTCCGGCGTATTGGTCTTTCCGAGGAGGAGGAACCCCGCCCGCCGGTAGCGCCGGACCAGCTCGCTGTCGTGGGGCGGCACGAAGCCCCGGAGGAATCGGCTCCCGCAGCGAAACGGCTCTCCCGCCACGGTGGATACCAGGTCCTTGAGGAGGAGCGGAACGCCGGCAAAGGGACCTCCCGTCCCCGGAGACCGGGCCGAGCGCCGGGCGGCATCGTCCATGCGGTGTATGACGGCATTCACCAGAGGATTCAGTCGCTCGATCCGGCCGATCGCGGTCTCCACCAGCTCGGCGGGAGAGACTTCTCCCCCGCGGACGAGCGCGGCGAGCCCGGTGGCGTCGTGGCGGAGGTACTCCTGGTCGGTGAGCGGCGGGCCGGTCATGGGTTCCCTTCGCGTCGTCTTGTGAAGACAGGAGCGTCCCCAAGTATGGGCCGAAATCCGCTGATGCGCTCTGGCGGGCGGATGCCCGACGTGGTAATCTGCCTCCGAGATTGGCAGCCATCCTCAGGGAGTGCTCATGTCCCCCACCGTGCGCGGCATCGTAGCGATAATTCTCGGGCTCTTGCTGGCGTTCGCGATCACCTTCGCCGTCGAGGTGATCAACGCGCGGATCTATCCCCTGTCGCCCGCGGCCGACCTGGCGCCCATGAAGGCGTCGATGAAGGTGGCGATCGCCGCGATGCCCGTGGCCGCGCTGGCTGTCAAACTCGTGGGGTGGTTCGTGAGTGCGCTGGCCGGCGCCTGGGCCGCGGCGCGTTTTGCCCGCCCCGCCGGGTGGCCGCCGCTCACGGTCGGCGTGCTGCTCCTCGCCGCCGCGGTGGGCTACATGCTGGTGTTCCCGCACCCGGCCTGGTTCTGGGTGATTGGCGTGGCGGTCTATCCCGTGGCGACCTGGCTGGGCGCCCGGATGGGCGGGACGCCGGTCAAGACCGCCCCGTAGCCTCCCGCGCCACCGCCCGGAGCATGGCGCGACGGATCAGCGCGCTCCCGGGGTAGACGATCCGCCAATAGCGGCGGAAGGTTCGGAGGGTGGCCGGGTCGCCAGCCTTGATCCGGGTCTCGGTGGTGAGGATGGCCCCTTCCCCTTTCCCGCTTCCCCGGGCGTCACCTCAAAGTTCCAGGCAACGAGCACCTCACCTGCCGGCGCCCCCAGCCTGAATTGCTCCCGGTCCGCCGGCCGGCGCTCCCCCGATGGCCTCCAGAACTTCCCCACGACTCCCAGAACGATTTCCTGGCCGGGACGCTCACCAAGCAGCTTGAAGCCCGCCTGGGTGACTCTGTCGAGCGTCAAGGGGCCTTTCGGCGCTCTCAGGGTGCGGAGCGCCGCAAAGACCGCGGCCGCCGGCGCCGCGACGAGCCGGCGGTGACGCATCCGGATGTCGGGGGCGGGAAGCAGCTCCTCGATCAGGGGGTCCACAGGCCGAGTCGCCAGAGGACAAAGGCGTAATCGAGCGCCACCTCGCGGAGCCGGTCGTACCGGCCGGACGCGCCGGCATGCCCGGCGCCCATGTTGGTGAGAAAGAGCAGCGGCTGACTGTCGGTCTTGAGCGTCCGGAGCTTCGCGACGTATTTCGCCGGCTCCCAGTACATCACCTGGCTGTCGTTGAGGGAGGTGCGCACCAGCATCGCCGGATAGTCCTTCGCGGCGAGGTTGCTGTAGGGGCAATAGGGCCGCATCCAGCGGTATTGCTCCAGGTTCGTGGGATTCCCCCACTCTTCGTACTCGCCCACCGTCAACGGGAGTGATGCGTCGAGCATCGTGTTGATCGCGTCCACGAAAGGAACCTGGGCCAGCACGGCGCCGAAGAGACCGGGGCGGAGGTTGGTGACGGCACCCATGAGGAGTCCGCCGGCGCTTCCACCTTCGATGGCGAGCCGGGGCGTGGTGGTGCGTCCCTGGGCGACGAGCGCCTCCGCCACCGCGATGAAATCGGTGAAGGTGGTCATCTTGTGCGCCATGCGCCCGGCATCGTGCCAGCGGCGGCCCAGCTCTCCCCCGCCCCGCACGTGCGCTACCGCCACCGTGACCCCCCGGTCGAGCACCGAGAGCCGGTTCGAGGAAAACCCGACCGGATAGGAAATGCCGTAGGCGCCGTAGCCGGTGAGAAGCATCGGCGCCGGGTCGGCGACCGGAGGCTCGCGCCGGAACATCAGCGACACCGGCACCGACGTTCCGTCCGGCGCGGGCACCGAGATTCGCTCGCAGCCGTAGCGGGACGGGTCGAAGTCCCCCAGCACCTCGCGGCGTTTCTTGAGCTCGCTCGTGCCGGTCGCGACGTCGAAATCGTAGACCGAGCTCGGTGTGACGGGCGATTCGTACCCGTAGCGGAGCGTCCCGGTTTCCCATTCGGGGTTCGGCCCCAGGTACGACTCGTAGACCGGCTCGGGAAAGGTGACGTAGCGCACGGCGCCGCTCTCGCGATTGGTGACCCGGAAATTCATGAGGCCGGCCTCGCGCTCTCCCGCCACCCAGTGATCGCGAAAGGCGTCGAGCGTCTCGATCATCACGTCGTCGCGGTGCGGCAGGAGCTCGGTCCAGCTCGCCGGATCGCGCTGCTCCTCGGTGAAGCGGACCACCCGGAAGTTGGGGCCGGTGTCGTTGACCCGGAGGAGCCATTCGTCGTCCAGATCCTCTGCCTGCAGCTCCCGCTCTGCCACCCGGGGAACCAGGATCCGGAGCGGGGCGAAGGGATCGGTGGCACTCAAGAGGCGGATTTCGGAGCTGGTGTGGCTGTCGCTCTGGACCAGAACATGGCGCTTACTGCGGGTGCGCTGCACGCCGACGCGGAACCGCTCGTCGTCCTCCTCGAACACCATCTCATGCCCGCCGCCCAGCTCGAAGCGCCACACCTGGTGGAACCGCTTGGCCTCGTTCTCCACCGAGTGGAGCAGCGTCCGGTTGTCGGCGGCCCAGGCCACCGAGCCGGTCTTCTTGATCGGGCCGGCGAGGATTCGGTAGGTCGCCAGGTCCTCGACGAAGAGGTCGTACTCCCGGTACCCGGTGCCATCCACCGAGTAGGCGAGGAACCGTCCGTCGTCGCTGACCTCGAAGGCGCCGAGGGCGAGGTAGGGCCGCCCCTCGGCCATCGCATTGAGATCGAGGAGCTCCTCTTCCTCGGCGTCGAGCGACCCCCGCTTCCGGCAATGGATCGGGTACTGCTTCCCCTCCTCGGTGCGGCTGTAGTACCAGTAGCCGCCGTCGCGATACGGCACCGAGAGATCGGTCTGCTTGATCCGGCCCAGCATCTCGGTGTAGAGGGAATCCTGGAGAGTCTGCGAGGGGGCGAGGAGCTCTTCCCCGTAAGCATTCTCGGCTTCGAGATAGGCGCGGGTCTCGGGATTGTCGCGCTCCCGCATCCAGAAATAGTCGTCCACCAGCCGCTCGCCGTGGATTTCGACGATGTGCGGGTGGCGGGGGGCGACGGGAGGAGTAGGCATGGGGGGAAGAAGCCTAACCGGAAGGGCCTACCCTATCAATAAATGTCACTTTTCGGAAATAGTCACTCTATGCCATATGGCTCCACCGGAATATGCCCTGACCCCTGACCCCTGACCTCTCACCGCTCACTAGGCTTCCCCTCAAGCCGCCGCTTCACCGCTCCCCACTCGCTATCGATGATGCTGAAATACACCGCGTCCCGCACATACCCGTCGTGATTGATTCGCTGTTTCCTGAGCACTCCCTCCTTCACTGCACCCAGCCGCTCGAGCGCCTGCTGTGAGCGGGTATTGCGCAGGTCGGTCTTGAACTGGACCCGGAGCGCACCGAGGTCCTCGAAGGCGTGCCGCAGCAGCAGAAACTTCGCTTCGGTATTGACGCCGGTGCGCTGCGCGCTCGCGGCGAGCCAGGTCCACCCGATCTCCAGCGTCCGCCACTCCCGGCGAATCTCCAGATAGCGGGTGGAGCCGATCGCCCGTTCGGAGACGGCGTCCACGATGGCGAAAGGAAGCTGATCTCCGCTGGTGGCCTGCTTCGACGTCTCCGCGATCCAGTCTCGCACCTGCTCGAGTGAGTTCGGCTGCGGGATCGGCATGTAGAGCCAGATCGCCGGGTCGGCGGCTGCTTCCAGGAGATCGTCGGCATGGCGGACAGCGAGCGGCTCCAGGCGCACCCCGTCGCCATAGAGCGCCACCGGGACGGGATTCACCTGACCAGCGCCTGATACACCAGATTGCGGAAGACGGTGCGGATCCGGGCGCCCGCCGTCGGAAACCGCTGGATCATCAGCACGCCGACGATCTGCTCCTTCGGATCCACCCAGAAGGTGGTGCCGTAGATCCCGCCCCAGAGAAAGAGCCCCGGCGAGCCGTACTCACCGGTCGTGCCGGGATCCTCGAGCACCTGGAATCCCAGGCCGAAGCCGCTGCCGGGGCCGAGCGGATCTCCCGAGAGGTCTCCGGTGTGACTACGGGTCATCAGCTCGACGGTTTTGGGCGCGAGCAGCGTCACCCCGTCGAGTGTTCCACCATTCGCCAGCATCTGCAGAAACCGGACGTAGTCGCCGGCGGTGCCGATGAGGCCGGCGCCCCCGGAGAAAAACGTCCGCGAGCCCCGCGCCGGCTTCCCCGCCATCATGAGCCGCCCCTCGCTGAACGGCTGCACCTCGTTCTCCATCGGCACCAGGCGCCCGGTCGAGTCGGGCATGTACGGCACCACCAGCCGGGAGAGCTTGTCGTCCGGCACGTAGAAGAACGTGTCGTGCATCTTGAGCGGACTGAAGATTCGCTCCTGCATGAACGCCGAGAGGCTTTTGCCCGAGACGACCTCGACCACGCGTCCCAGGACGTCGGTATTGAGCCCGTAGGCCCATTCGGCGCCCGGGTGGAATCCCAGCGGCAGGCGCGCCAGCCGGTCCACATTCTCGGCCATCGTCTTGACGTCGGGGGTGGCGATCCCGTCGGTCACTGCCGCCGTGCGATAGCTGTTCCCGATGGGACCGGCGTCGGAAAAACCGTAAGAGATGCCGGAGCGGTGAGTCAGCAGATCGCGCACGGTGATCTGCCGCCGCGCCCGCGTGGTCTTGCCCGAGTCCGGCCCGGAGCGCTGCAGGACTTGCATCTGACGGAAGCCGGGGATGTATCGGGAGACCGGATCGCCGAGGAGGAGCTTCCCGTCTTCGACCAGCATCATCGCCGCGACGCTGGTGATCGCCTTGGTCATCGACGCCAGGCGGAAGAGGGTGGACGGCCGCATCGGGATCTTCCCCTCACGGTCGGCATAACCCGCCGAATCCACCTCGACCAGCTTGCCATTCTTCGCCACCATGGTCACGATGCCCACCGCTTCGCCCCTTGCCACCGCCGAGTCGAGCGCCGGGCCGATCCGCTTGAGCCGGGCGGCCGACATGCCGGCGGTTTCGGGGAGGGCGCGGGGGAGTTGGGCGGCGAGCGGCGCCGCGGCCCCGAGGACAGCACAGACCAGCAGCGGTCGAATCGCAGACATCAACGGCCTCCAGTTGTGGGAAGCGACTCGAGCTTGCGCGCGGCCGCCTGCAGCAGATCCTGGGTCTTGCAGAAGGCAAAGCGGGTGAGCCGCCTGCCGTCCTCGGGGCGATTGAAGAAGCTGGTACCCGGGACGGTGGCGATCCCGCCTTCGATGGTAAGCCAGCGCGCAAACTCGGGGGGAGGAAGATCGCTGAGCGCCGAATAGTCGGCCAGGATGTAGTAGGCGCCCTCGGGGGCCACCGCTTTGAAGCCCGCCGCGGTGAGCGCGAGCATCAGGATGTTGCGCCGGGCGAGGTACTCCGCCGCGAGTCCCTCGTAATAGCTGCGGCCCACCGTCTCCATCGCCACCGCGAGCCCTTCCATGAGCGGCGCCGGCGCCCCCACCGTCAGGAAATCGTGGACCTTGCGGATGGCGTCGGTGACGCCCGCGGGCGCCACGATCGTCCCGATCCGCCACCCGGTGATGCTGAAGGTCTTGGAGGCGCCGCTGATGGTGATGGTCCGCTTCCGCATTTCCGGCAGCGTCGCCATCGGAATATGCTCACCCTCGTAGAGGATGTGCTCGTAGATCTCGTCGGTGACGGCCCAGGTGTCGTGCTTCCGGCAGAGCGCGGCGATCCCCTCGAGCTCCTGCCGGTCGAGCACGCGACCCGACGGATTGCCGGGGGTGTTAATGACGATGGCGCGGGTTTTATCCGAGAAGACTTTGCCGAGCCGGTCGAGGTCGAGGGGCTGGCCGGGGAGGAGCGGGACGAAGACCGGCTTGGCGTCGCAGAGGATCGCGTCGGGGCCGTAGTTCTCGTAGAACGGCTCGAAGACGATGACTTCTTCGCCGGGATTCACGATGGCGAGCAGCGTCGCGGCCATCGCCTCGGTCGCGCCGCAGGTGACGGTGAGCTCGGTTTCCGGATTGGCCTCCATTCCGTACCACTCGCGGTACTTCCGGACCAGCGCATCGCGGAGCCGCTTGGAGCCCCAGGTGATCGCGTACTGGTTGATGTCGGCCTGGATCGCCGCCGCCGCGGCATCTTTGAGGACCTGCGGGGCCGGAAAGTTGGGGAATCCCTGCGCGAGGTTGATCGCCTTGTGCTCGGCGGCGAGACGGGTCATCCCGCGGATGACGGACTCCGAAAAACCATGGGTACGGCGGGCGGTTTGCATGGCGGAAACCTAACTCCGGCCTGTTACCCTGAGCGGATTGTCACCCTTGTCTCGCCCCCGGGCCTGAGTGGGACTCGCCCACGGGGCCTGCGGGCCAACGCAGCTCCCAATCTCACGCCGAGCCCTCGCGGCCCGACGTCCCCTATGGCGAGCCCCACTCATCGCCCGGGTGACTCACGCAAATGTCACCCTGAGCGAAGCTAAGGGGCCGATCTCCAGGTTGAGACCGGTCCCTTCGGTCGTTGCGCTCCCTCAGGGTGACAGCCTAGTCGCTCCGCAATACCGCGCACGGATCAGCCCGGCTCGCCCGCGCCACCGGAAGCCACGACGCGAGCCCCGCAGTGAGGAACACAAGGTCGCAACCTGGGCACTAGGTGCTGGGCGCTGAGGTCACCCTGAGAAAGCGACAGAAGCGCACTCGAACGTCAGGCGCAGGGCGGAGAGGGGTCCATAGGGGCGTCAGTGAGCGGCAGAACGAGTTATGACCACTGGGCATGAGCGCGAACTGCGAGCCCCGTAGGAACACTTTCGCCCGGAGCCGGAGAAATCGGTATTCTTTAGCGAACCTCCCAAGGGTGAAACCCGTGAAGTCCACCGCACTCACAGCCCTCGTCGCCCTCCTGGCCGCTGCCCCGCTCCCGGCCCAGGGCATCCCCGCCGCCCGGTTCGACGGCCGCCCCGCCTTTGCCGATGGAATCGACCTCGGCTATTACCTCTGGCGCGACAACGACGACACTTGGCACGTCCGCTGGACCACCATGGGCCAGCAGCGCCGATTTTCTGGCGCCGTCGCGGCCGAAGGCGGCGACATCAAGAATCTCAAGCGGATCGACGTCGAGACCGAACGGAAAGTCATCTATCCCGGCCGGCCCCTCCACGTGGTGAGAGGACCCGGCGGAAGGGTGCGCGGCGTCCGCGGCGGGCGGCCGGCGGTCGTCGCGACCAAGGAACAGGATCACATCGAGAAGGACGGCGACAAGAGGATCGTCTTCGCCGCCCTCACCGACGACGACATCGACGGCTTCAGTTTCAGAGTCGATAAGGACGTCACGATCCTGCGCTTCGTGCTCAACATCGACGGCCAGGAACGGCCGGGCGCCGTGGAAATCGGAGCCAACAACATGAAGATCAGAAACCTGCCGCTCTTCGTAAATCGGAGGTAATTGCCATGACCGTCGTACCCCACACTTCGGTGGCGTCGGACTGGAAGGAATTCATCCTTCCCGCGGCGGCGCCCTACTACCGGGAGCCGCTGGTGCTGGTCGAGGGCAACGGCTCGATGGTGACCGACGCCGACGGCCGGGAGTATCTCGATTTCTTCTGTGGGATCCTCACCACCGCCATCGGCCACTGTCACCCCGAAGTGGTGGAGCGGGTGCGCGAGCAGGTCGGCCGCCTGGGCCACACCTCGACGCTCTATCTCAATGAGCCGCAGGTGAACGCCGCCCGCCGCCTGGCGGGCATCGCCCCGGGCAGGCTCAAGAAGACCTTCTTCACCAACAGCGGCACCGAGGCGGTCGAGACCGCGGTCATGCTGGCGCGGATGTACACCGGGCGCGACGAAATCATCGCCCTCCGCTACGGCTACTCGGGCCGCTCCGCCCTCGGGACGTCGCTCACCGCGATGAGCGGGTGGACCCCCCTCGGCGGATCGGTGCCCTGGGTCAAGCATGCGCTCTCGCCCTATTGCTATCGCTGCGCCTTCGGGCCGCCGCACGACCAATGCGCCGAGCGATATGCGAAAGACGTCGAGGAAGTGATCGCGACGACGACCAGCGGCAAGCCCGCGGCCTTCTTCGCCGAAACCATCCAGGGCGCCGGCGGCTACATCGTGCCGCCGCCCGGGTATTTCCAGCGGGTGGCCGAGATCATTCGGAAGCACGGCGGGCTGTTCATCGCCGATGAGGTGCAGACCGGCTTCGGGCGGACCGGAGACAAGTGGTTCGGGATCGAGCATTGGGGAGTCGAGCCCGACATCATGGTCATGGCCAAGGCCATTGCCTCGGGATTTCCGGTCGGGGCGACCATTGCGCGTGACGAGATCGCGGCGGCGTGGAAGGGCAAGACGATCTCGACCTTCGGCGGCAATCCCGTCAGCATGACGGCGATGGACGCCACGCTCGAGGTGATGGAGCGCGAGAACGTTCCGGCCAGGAGCGCCGAGCGGGGGCGTCAGCTCCGGGCCGGGCTCGACAAGCTGGGCCAGCAGCACGAGTGGATCGGCGACGTGCGCGGCATGGGGATGATGCAGGCGCTCGAGTTGGTCGAGGATCGCAAGAGCAAGGCGCCGAGCCCCGCGAAGGCCGGAGCGCTGCTCGAGGCGGCGAAGAAGGAAGGACTGCTGATCGGGACCGGCGGCTTGAACGGCCACGTCATCCGGATCGCGCCGCAGATGCTGATGACTGCGGCGGAGATCGACGACGGGCTGGCCCGTCTGGAGCGGGCCTGCCGCGCCGTGGTCTAGATCACCCGGATACCGCGAAGCAGTAGAAGAGTCCGTTCCCGCCGGTTGCCTGGAGATTCTGCTGCCCGCAACCTCGGCTGGGATGCGCCGAGTTCCAGGAATTCGGGTTCTGACCGCCGCCGGTCCGGTCGAAGTGGCCCACTTGGGCGCTGCCGTCGGCGGCGCTGCTGGTCCAGTTGCCGCAGGTAGTATCGCCGTCGCCGGGCATCAGGGTGCCGTCGAGCGCCGACCCGGTCAGGATGTCGTGCATGTTCGGCGTGTCCCCCCGCCCGTTCACTTTGCCGCCCTTCTCGGTGAGCGCGGTTTCCTTGTTCAGGGTGTTGCTCTCGCCGTGGAGGTAGGCCACATCCTTGGCGACCTGCATCCCGGCATGATTGAACCAGGGGCCGCTGCCGATCCGGTCGCGCGCGTTCACCGCCGGTTTGCCGTCGGCGGCCTTGGCGCTCAGATAGGCGTGCCAGGTGGTGATGGTGGAGCCCGCGGCTTTGGCGAGCGCGGCACAGTGGGCGTCGGCGCCGGCCAGTCCGCCGAGCGCCGCGCCGTTGCCGGGACCCGCGCTGGTGATGAAGAAGGTCATGACGGCCGGGGGAAGAATGAATTTGATCATGGATTGCTCCTCATGGTTTTTAGGCGCGCCGCTCGTCGCGTGTATGCTGCCGGCGGGTTATGTGCGGTGGCGAGATTGTAGGCTTTCTGGTACAGCTCCGTCGCCTTGGCGGTCTGTCCCAACTTTTCGTAGGTCAGCGCCAGGAGATAGTGCTGGAAGGGGTCGTTCTGATTGGCCCGGATCGCGAGGCCGCGGGTGAGTTCCGCCTCGGCGGTCCTGAGATCGTCGGTGTAGAGCGCGACGTAGCCCACCAGGTACGGGTAGAACCGCTCCTGCGGTCCTGCCATCGGAGTGTCGCTGTCGAGAATCTTCCGCGCCAGCGCCACCTGTTTCAGCGCTTCCTCCCTGTTGCCCCGCCGAGCGTTGAGCCGGGCGAGCGCGTGCGCGGTGCGATAATCCCAGAGACTCCCGGGGTGAGTCCTCGGATCCGGCTCCTTGTTCCCGAGCTCGGCACCCTTCCGATACCATTTCTCGGCTGCCGCCAAGTCGCCGGAGTCGATGCAGACCCGCGCCGCCTCGTTGGCCATTTCTCCCTGCTGATAGAAGGCGTTCTGCGGCTCTTCCGTTTCGCGGGTAACCCAGTACGCGATCACCATCTCCTCGTACTTGACCGCCCCGGCGCAGTTATGCTCGAAGCCGTAGGACATCGCCATGCGGCGCTGCGCCGCGGCCTTTGCCTCGGGGTCGGCGGCGTTGTCGATGAGGCGTTGCCAGATGACCCGCGCCTCGGCGCCCTTGCCGTCACGATCGAGCGCCTGGGCCTGTCGCTGCGGAGTGTCCACGACTCCGGCCCCTTGGATCCTGTCCCCCTGAGCATGCAGCGGGAGGGCGGCGGTTAGTGCAACTGTAATGAGGTTGAAGGCTTTCATATCTTTCTCTCTCGGTCTGTGGATTTATTTCCTCAATCGGACGCCCGCGAGCTGCGCCACGGCAGCAAGCGTCGTCTGCGCCGCGTTGAGCCCCAGCCGAAAATCCTTGTCGGAATACGTCGAGAAGACATCGGTCGGCTGGTGCCACTGCGGATCCCACCCGCTGCCGATGTCGCGCAGCCGCTCGTTTTCCCGGAGCGAGATCGCGGGGACGAGATCCTGAAACGGGCCGGAGTCGGTATTGCTCATCCGGTCGCCCACGGCGGCGGGGTAGTCGGTGGCGTAGCGATCGTTGGCCCGGCGGAAGAGCCAAGCGAGCTGCGCCGCTTCGGCGGCCAGCTTCGAGCTGCCGGCGAACTCGATATTGACATCGGCCTCCCGGCGCTGCTCGGGGCTCACCTTGCCGTCGGACCCCGGCGCGCCATGATCGAACATCATCATGTCGTGCTGGATCATGCCCAGCCATTTCGGCTCGGGGTATTTGCCTGATCCGGCCGGCGCTTCTTTTCCCTGGAGCTCCTGCCGCTCTGCGATGTAGGCGCGAGCGCCGTTGAGCCCGGTTTCTTCGTTGTTCCAGAGGGCAAAGCGGATCGAGCGGTCGGTTTCGACGTCGGGGGCATTGAAGATCCGCGCCAGCTCCATGACCAGTGCGGTGCCGGAGCCGTCGTCATTGGCGGCGGCGCCGAAGCCGTGGCCGTCCATGTGCGCGCCGATGATGTACATCTCCTCGGGGTGGGTGCTCCCGATCTTGGTGCAGAACACCTCTTCGCGCGGGCCCGGCGAATCCGGCTCGGCGTTGATGCGGCGGAGCGCGGTGTCGGGCTGCAGATCGGGATTGGTGTTGACGCCGGTGGGGCCCCGGAATCCTTTCTGCGGGTTGCGCGGCGCATTGGCCGCCGGGGTCCGCGGGCGCGGGCGCGTGGTGTCGCCGGGGAGACGGAGCTGCCGGCCAGTGTACTCGTATTTGATGCGTTCGGTGTTGGTGCAGCCATAGCTCTTGAGCTGTGCCTCGATCCAGTCCACCGCGGCGCGGTTGCGGGCGGTGCCCTGGCGCCGGTCACCGAACTGGGTGAGGCCTCTGATCGTCTCCTTATATCGCGCGAGGTCGAGCCGGGATACGAGGGTGCGAATCGAGTCGTCGGGCAGCGGCTGGGCCGGAGCTTGGACACCTGGAGTGCCGGGCTGCTGAACCACTGGCGTCGGCGGGCTCGGGGCCTGGGCAGCGGGTGCGCAGGCGGCAAGCACCGCCGCGAACATCAGGATCGGATTGGGGCGCATGGGCGGAATCTGCTCGCCGTTCCGCCCTGAGGCTAGGGGTGGCCGAGGAAGTGTCACCGGTCACCCTGAGGGAGTGAAACGACCGAAGGGGCGGAGCCTCGCATCTCTCCGCGGGCTCGGGGCGGGCTGGCCTCCGGGGGGCGCTCGAGTTCGCTACGCTCACTAGCGCCCCCGTCGTCAGCCCGCTCCCTGCGCCCGCTGGAGATCACAGGGTGTCACCAACGTGCCACGGCTGACGACGCGTGAGTCACCCGGGCGAGGAGTGGGGCTCGCCATAGGGGACGTCGGGCCGCGAGGGCTCCGCGTGAAGTTGGGAGTTGGGTTGGCCCGCAGGCCCCGTGGGCGAGTCCCACTCGAGCCCGGGCATGAGACATCGCAGACAAAGAGAAGGGCCGGTCTCAATGCCGAGATCAGCCCCTTCGCTTCGCTCAGGGTGACAATCGCGCTTATTCCTCGCGCATCACCTCGGTCGGGCTCACCCGCGTCGCTCTCCGCGCCGGCAGGTAGCTCGCCGCAACCCCCACCGCTCCGAAAATCAGCGGCACCATCGCATACGTCAGCGGATCGCGCACGCTCACCCCGTATACGAAGCCCTGCAGCACCGACGCGCCGAGCCACGCCACCAGGAGCCCGACCACCATGCCGCCGGCCAGCAGCCGAGCCGCCTCCCGCATCACCATGGTGCGCACAGCCATGGGCTCCGCACCGATCGCCATCCGGATCCCGATCTCCCGGCGCCGCTGCGTCACCCCATAGGAAAGCACGCCGTACACCCCGATCGCGCCCAGGATCAGCGCCATCGCGGCAAAGAGTCCGATCAGCGTCGTGGTGGTCCTCGGTGATGCCGCCGAGGCGAGCACCACGTCACCCATTGAGCGGACATCCTTGACCGTCGCAGTCGGGTCCACCGCAGCCACTTCTCGGCGCAGGATCGGCTCGATCGAGCTGGGCGGCAGATCGCTCTTGAGCACCGCGATCACCGAGCCGACTCCCCACTGCGCCATCGGCATGTAGAACTCCTCCGACGGCGGACTCGACAAGCCTTCGTAGTGCACGTCGGCCACCACGCCGACGATGGTGGCCCACTTCGGCAGCCAGACCGGCTTGATCTTCTTCCCCACCGCGGACTGGTCCCGCCACCGGCTCAACGCCAGGGTCCGGTTCACGATCACCACCGGCTCGCCGGGGATCCGATCGTCCGGTGTGAACGCGCGCCCGCTCAGGATCGGTATTCCCAGCGCGCCGAAGTACCCCGGCGAAATAGCGTGCATACCGAGAATGTGCGCCGGCTTGCCCGGCTCGACGGGATGGTCCTCAATGTCCATCGCGTAGCCGCTCCACCCGCCGTCGAGCGGCACCATCGTGGTGAGCGCGACCCCGCGGACCCCCGGCATCGCCGCGAGCCGCACCTCGAGCGCCGGAAAGAAGCCCTTGCATTGGCCATTGGCGGCGTCGCAGGTGCAGGGACCCGCCTGGTCTTTGCACCAGACCGGATCAGGGGTCACCCGCGCGGTGGTGAGGTGCTCGACGACCACACCGGGATCGACGCTGAGCAGCGACTCGAGACTACGCAGCAGAATCACCGCCCCGATCACCAGCACCACCGAAAGCGCCACCTCGGTGCCGACCAGCAGCGCGGCGAGCCGGGCCCGGCGCGGACCAGCCGAGCTGCCTCGGCTCCCCCCGCCCAGCACTTCGGCCTTGACGGTCCTGGGGAGCCGCACCAGCGGGCCCAGCGAGGCCAACAGACCTGCGGCGAGGATCGCGAGCGCGGTGAATCCCAGCACCCGAAAGTCGATCGCCACCTCGTCCAGTCGCGGCGTGTCGGGCGGCAGAAACCGCAGCAGCAGCGGCGTCCCTGCAAAGGCGAGCGCAACGCCGAGCGCGCCGCCAAGTGCCGCGAGCACGAGCTGCTCGACCACGAGCTGCCGGGCCACGCGGAGCCGGGAGCCGCCCAGCGCCTGCCGCACCGCGAGTTCCCGTTCCTGCGAGGCCAGCCGGGTCAGGTTGAGATTCGCCACATTGACGCAGGCGATCAGCAGCAGCACTCCGACGGCGGAGAGCAGGAGCAGCAGCCGACCTCTGACCCCCTGCCCCACCACATCCTCGAGCATCTTCGAGTGATTCTCTTCGATCTGGCCGAAGGTGTCGGGCATTCGCCACGGATACGCGTCCCGCACTCGGGTAATGAGTGCCCTGTGCTCGGCGTCGGCCTGCGCCAGTGTCACGCCCGGCTTGAGACGCCCGATGAAGGTCGTGCCTCCCGCGCCCCAGACGGTGGCGTGAAGCTTGGGGTCGAGTTTGATCGGCACCCAGAGGTCGGTGCCGACCTTGGGGAAAGCGAAGCTCCCCGGCAGCACCCCCACCACCTGGCGCGGGGTCCCGTCCACCTGGATCGTCTGCTCGAGAATCGTGGGATCGGCGCCGAAGTGGCGGCGCCAGAGGCCTTCGCTGATCACCGCGACCGCCGCCGCGCCAGGGGCGTCTTCTCCCTCCCGGAAGCTGCGGCCCAGAATCGGCGTAATGCCTAACACGGCAAGGAACTCAGCGGAAACCGCCCGACCCTGGATCCGCTCGGCTGTCCCTTTGATGAAGAGATTGAGCTCGCCGCCGTACTCGTACACCGCGACGCCGGTATAGGACGTGGTGGCGGTCCGGTAGGTCCAGAGCGCGCCCAGCGGGTAGTCGCGGGTGATGTGGACCAGGCGGTGGCTCTCGGGAAACGGCAGCGGCTTGAGCAGGACGCCATCTACCACCGAAAAGATGGCGGTGTTGGCGCCGATGCCGAGGGCCAGGGTTGCGACGGCGACGGCGGCATAGCCGGGCGATTTCCACAGGGTGCGGAAGGCGTAGCGGAGGTCGCCGGCCAGCTCGTCGGCCCAGCGGACTCCGCGGGCCTGGCGGGCGGCGTCTTTGGCGCCTTCCAGCGCGCCAAAAGCGGCGCGGGCGTGGCGCAGCGCCTCGTCGCGCGGCACCCCTCGGCTCATCAGATCGTCGGCCGCCAGGTCGATATGAGTCCTGAGCTCGGCGTCCATCTCCTGCTCGAAGCGGCGGCGGCCAAGGAGGACGCGGAGCGAGTCGCGGATGCGATGAATCATGCGCGGAGATCGGCTGGGGTGGCGTCGAGCACCGTGGAGATTGCCTGCACCAGCCGGGACCACGATTCGCGCTCCTCCTTGAAGCGGCGGCGGCCGGCGGCGGTCAGAGTGTAGAACTTGGCTTTGCGGTTGTTCTCGCTGGTCCCCCACTCGCTGGCGAGGAGCCCCTGGTGCTCCAGGCGGTAGACCGCGGGATAAAGCGAGCCCTGCTGGATCTCCAGCGCGGCGCGGGAAAAATGCTGGATGCGGAGCAGGATCCCGTAGCCGTGCATCGGACCGACCGACACGGCCTTGAGGATCAGCATATCGAGCGTCCCCTGCAGGAGCTCGGGGATCTCGGAATGGGCGGCGGACGCCACAGGCCTGGTCTCCTAGTGAGTCTAGGAGACCAAGGTACGACCCTCTCCTAGAATGTCAAGGAGAGGGCCGGTAGCAATCGCGTGAGTCACCCGGGCGATGAGTGGGGCTCGCCATAGGGGACGTTGGGCCGCGAGGGGGTCGCGTGATGAGCGGAGTAGCGTAGGCCCGCAGGCCCCGTGGGCGAGTCCCACTCGAGTCCCGGGGGTGAGACATCGCCGACAATGCGAAGAGGCCGGTCCAATCTCGCGACCAGCCCCTTCGCTTCGCTCGGGACAATCCCCGCTAAGGAGTAAGCGCCTTGGGCCGCTTGTCGCCCAGCTTCTTGAGCAGCTCCTGGATCGCGCGCTCCAGCTGTGGGTCCCGCCCCGCCAGCTCGTCTTCGGCGCGGTGCGGCACCAGGATATCCGGCTGCACCCCGTAGTTCTCCATGTTGGTGAGCTTGCCGTCGGCCAGATAAACGCCCACCCCGGGCGTTCGCACCGTGGAGCCGTCGATCAGCGAATAGCTCCCCGTCCCGATCACCGCGCCCATGGTGGGCTCGCCGATCACCTGGCCCAGCCCGAGCTGCTTGAAGCCCGCGGGAAACATTTCGGCGTTGGAAGCCGAGCGCCAATTCTGCAAGACCACCTTGGGGCCGAAGTATCCCGCGAAGGGGCGGCTGTTGACCTCGGTGCCCCTTGGCTGCCAGACCTGGTATTCGCGCTGCACCAGGATCTGCAGCAGCTCCTGCTCGATGTTGCCGCCGCCGTTCCAGCGCTGGTCGATCACCAGCGCCTCCTTGTCCCGGTTCTCCCGCAGCTCCTTCTCGAATTTCCGGAGCGACGGCTGGTTCATCGCCTGGATATGGAGATAGCCGACCCGCCCGCCGGAGAGCTGGCCCGCCATCACCTTCCGCTGCTCGACCCAGCGGTCGTAGCGGAGCTGGTTGAACTGGCCCGCCGGTACCGGATCGATCCGCGAGGTCGCGGCGCCCACGTCAGAAGGCTGCGCATTGAATGCCACCGCCGCGCGGCGGTTGAGCCGCTGGGACAGCAGTTTCCAGTAATTGTCCCCCGCCTTGACCGGGGTGCCGTCGATCGAGATCAGATAGTCGCCGACGTTGACCTTGACCCAGTCCTTGTCGGCGGGACCGCCCTTGTAAATGTGGGTGACCTTGTACCGCCCGGCCCGCGCATCGGACTCGAGCTCGACCCCCAGGTGGGCCGTCACCGTGCCGCCGGCATTGCCGCCGGGAGGAGCGGCCGCGCCGGTGTGCGAAGCGTTGAGCTCGCCGATCATCTCGTTCACGATGTTGAGCAGCTCGTCGCGGTCTCCGACGTGCGCCAGCAGCGGGCGATACTTGGCCCGCATCGCGTCCCAGTCCTTGCCGTGCATCGCGGGGTCGTAGAACCGGTACTTCATCGTCCGCCACGCGTCGTCGAACATCTGGGTTCGCTCGGCGGGAAGGTCGATGTTGACTCGCGCGGTGAAGGCGATGCGGCGCGGGGATCCTGCCGAGGGCGACGGGGTTGCTTCGGCGCCTGCGGCGCCTCGCAATGACAACGAGTAGACCCCATCGCCGCGCTGGAAATAGACGCTCCGTCCATCCGGGGTCATGGCCAGCCCGCTCACCCCGCCGCCACCGCCCGGACCTGCGGGCGCGTCCTCGTCGCCCCCCGGAGTGCCGAGCGAGACGAGCCGGGCCACCCGGCGGCCGTCGGCACCGATCGTAAAGAGTGCCGCGCTGGTGCGGGCGCCCACCTGCTCCTGGGTGGCAAAGACGATGCTGCGTCCATCCGGGGCGACGACGAAGTCGCTCACCGGGAAGGGCATGTTGGTGAGCCGGCGGGTGCGCCGCTCGAGGCCGGGCCAATCGACGGCGATCTCGCGGGGCGGCGCGGGGCGGGCGGCACGCCGGGTGGTGTCGTCGGCGGGCCGCGCATCGGCGTCGTCGGGGTCGTAGGCCTGCCGCTCGAGTCCCACCGCCCAGAGCTGGGCGAGTGCCGGGCCCCCTAACCCGCTCTGCACCCCGTCGGTGCGCCGGAAATAGAGCGTCCGTCCGTCGGGCGAAAACTCGGGCCCGCCGTCGTTGTAGGAGTCGAAGGTCACCTTCCGTTCCGGCCCGCCCGCGACGGCCACCATGTAGAGGTCGGGAGTGCGGTCCTCGTCGGAGCGGGCATAGGCAATCCACTTCCCGTCGGGGCTCCAGACGGGGGCACCGATATTCCCGTAGCGCGACGTCACCAGCTCAGTAGTGCGCCTCGTGGCTATGGCGTAGAGGCGGAGCTTGCTGTCCGAGGCGGTGTAGGCAAGCGACTTCCCGTCCGGCGCCCAGGCAATCCCCTGCTTCAGCGCGTCCACCTCGCTGATCCGCTCGGCGGCACCGCCGTCGGCCGGGGCCACCCACACCTCTTCCCTGCCACTCGAGTCGGAGACCCAGGCCAGCCGGCCGCCATCGGGCGAGTAGACCGGATTCATGTCGCGCGCTGCGCCCGAGGTGAGCTGGCGCAAATCGCCCTCTTCCACCGGCGCGGTGAACAGCTCGCCGTGAATGGAGAAGGCGATGCGGCGGCCGCTCGGCGCGAGGGAGTAGTCGTCGGCCTCGGAGCGGAAGCTGCGGCTCTCACTGAGATTCTCCTGTAGCTCGGCGTTGATGCGGAGCGGCACCTTCCTGGCCTGCTTGCCGGCGATGTCGTAGAGCCAGAGGCCGAAGTCGTGCTCGAAAGCGACCGTCTTTCCGTCCGCCGAAATCGCCGGCCAGCGCACGTCGCCCGTCGTGAACGTGGTCACCCGCTCGGGGGCGCCGCCCTTTTCCGGGACGCGGTAGAGATTGGTCGCGTTGGCGTCCTTGTCACTCACGAAATAGATGAACCCGTCCCGGCCCCACATCGGCCAGCTGTCCATCCCGTTGAAGTCGGTGAGGTCGCTGAAGCTGCCGCTGGCGACGTTGAGCACGGTGACGTCGCTCTGGTTGGAGCCGCGGTAGCCCTTCCGCCAATAGACCTGGGACTTGCGGTTGAAGGCCAGCTTGCTGCCGTCGGGGGAATAGCTCGCGAAGACCCCGATGTCGGGCCCCGCCGAGACAGGCATCCCGCCGGCCTTGTCCACGGTGTAGAGCATGGCGCCGAAGCGCTCGCTCCGGTTGCTGGAGAAGAGCACTCGGCTGCCGTCGGGGGTCCAGCCCAGCACCTGGTCGGCGGCGGAGTGATAAGTGAGCCGAGTCGGCTGGCCGCCAACGGCGGGAATGATGAACACGTCGAGGTTGCCGAAGCGGTCGCTGGAGAAGGCGATCCACTTGCCGTCGGGACTGAAGCGCGGGTAAGCGTCGCGCGCGGTGTGCACCGTGAGGCGGCGGATGTCGTTGCCGTCGGTGCTGGCGGTCCAGATGTCGCCCAGATAGGTGAAGGCGACCTGGTTCTGATGGACGTGGGGGTAGCGGACCAGGCGGGCTTCGGGAGCGGGCGCCTGGAGGAGCAGAGCCAGGAAGGGCAGCAGCATGGGATCCTCGATCGCGGGGGGCTGCACTAGGATGGCGCGAAGAAGGGAGTTACGCCAGCGGGTCGAAGGTCTCACCCCCGGGACTAGAGTGGGACTCGCCTACGGCGAGCCCCACTCGTCGCCCGGGTGATTCACGAGTCGCTCACCTCACCCCGATCCGCGCCACCAGTTCCGCATAGCGAGGATCCTGTTTGAGCGACGCATAGCCGGGATCCACGTGGATGTAGATCAGGCCGCTGGAGCGCTCCCTGACAGCTCGGTCGAGATGCGCAAACGCCCGGTCGAAGTCGCCCAGGGCGCCGTAGCCCATCGCCACGATCTCGCCCCGCACGTAGTGCTGCCGCGACTCTTCTTCGAGCCGGGCCATGATCGCTTCGCCCTCTTCACCGCGGCCCAGCGCCGCGAGCGCCCGCACCAAGTGCGCATCGTAGGCCCGCACACTGGTCGGCAGAGCCTGGCCCTTCCGGAACCACTCCAGCGCCTGCTCCGCATCCCCGCTCGCCAAGTAGGCCGAACCGATGTCGAGGTAGGAAAGAAAGTTGGTCTCCACCAGCTCGATCGTCTTGTGGCTCTGCTCGATGCACCCCTGATAGTCGCCCGCGTAGAGCAGGAAGCGTGCGACCCAGCGGCTGGAGCGATGCACCATCGGGTCGAGCGAGGCGGAGGTGCGCATCTCCGCGATCGCCTCGGTGAGCTGTCCCACCGTCGGCAATATGCTGCCCAGGGTCCAGTGCGCCTCGGCGTAGCTCGGGCTGGCGGCCACCGCGCGCCGCAACGCATCGGCTGCCTCGGCAAACTTCCATTCGTGCCACCCCAGCACCTTGCCGAGCGAAGTCAGCGCCTCGGGAAGGTTGGGATCCAGCTTGAGCGCCAGCGTCGCCGCCGCCTTGGCCTGCGGAAAGGCCACCTCCGGCGCGACCCAATCGTCGGCCAGAGTGCACCAGCTGTCGGCAATGCCGGCGTGGGCCCGCGCATAACCCGGGTCCTGCAGCAGTGCTTGCTGATACAGCTCGAGCCCCTTCCGGAGCCCCGTCTCGGTGAACTTATTGAAGAAGAAGCGCGCCTTGAGGTAGAGGCTGTAGGCCTCGAGGTTCTGGGTCGGCGCCGCCACCTCTGCGCTGGTCCCGCTCAGCCGGAGCTTGAGCGCGTCCACGATGGCGCGGGAGATCTCGTCCTGGATGGCAAAGACGTCTTCCAGCTGGCGGTCGTAGGTCTCCGACCAGAGGTGATAGCCGTTCTCGACGTTGATGAGCTGGGCGGTGATCCGGATCTTGTTCCCCACCTTTCGCACGCTGCCCTCGAGCACCGAGGCCACGCCGAGCTTTTCTCCGACCTGGCGGATGTCGAGCCCCTTGCCCTTGAGAGAAAAGCAGGAGGTGCGCGAGGCCACTTGCAGCCCGGGCACCTTGGCGAGGGCGTTGATGATCTCTTCGGACATCCCGTCGCTGAAGTACTCGTTCTCGGGATCGGCGCTCATGTTGGCGAGGGGCAGCACCGCGATGGATTTCTGTGCCGCCGAAGGCTTCGACGCCTCGGAAGGTGTGCGGTGAACACCGGCGTCCATGCGGAGCGCCTCGGCAAACTGCCCGGCGGTGGCATAGCGGTCCACCGGAGAGCGGGCCAGCGCGCGGGTCACCACCGCGTCGATCCCCTCGGGGACGTCGCGCACCGCCATCACGTGGGGAACCGGAGAGAGGAACCGCTTGGACATGATCGCCTGCGCGGTGGCGCCGGTGAACGGCGCCTCGCCGGTGAGCATTTCGTAGAGCACACAGCCCAATGAATACACGTCGCTGCGGCCGTCGATCTCCTGCTCTCCCGAGGCCTGCTCCGGGCTCATGTAGGCTGGGGTCCCGATGGCGAGCCCGGTCCGGGTAACGCTCGCCGTGCCGGAGAGCGCCTTGCCGATCCCGAAGTCCGCCACCATGGCGTTGCCTTCGTGCAGCAGGATGTTTTCGGGCTTGATGTCGCGGTGGATCACCCGGTTCCGGTGGGCATAGTCGAGCGCCGTGGCCACTTCGCGGGCGATCCGGAGCGCCTCCTCGAGCGGCAATTGTTTCTCGGCGTCGAGTCGCTCCCGGAGCGAGCGCCCTTCCATGTTAGGCATGACGTAGAAGAGGAGGCCGCCGGCCTCTCCCGAGTCATAGACCGGGAGGATGTGGGGATGGGTGAGCCCGGCCGCCATCTTGATCTCGCGGAGGAACCGCTCGGCGCCGATCTCGACGGAGATCTCGGGCCGCAGGACCTTGAGGGCGACCTTGCGGTCGTGGCGGAGGTCCCGGGCCAGGAAGACCAGCGCCATCCCGCCCTGCCCCAGCTCGCGTTCGAGGATATAGCGGCCGGCGAGGCCGTGGTTCAGTCGTTCCTGGATATCTGACATGGATGGGGAAGGCTACTTCAACCCGATTCGCGCTACCAGCTCGGCAAACCGGGGATCCTTCCGGAGCGGTTCGTAGCCGGGATCCAGGTGGAGGTAGATCAGCCCGGCGGATCGGGCCTGATAGGCCCGCTCGAGGAGGGCGAAGGCCCTGTCGAGGTTCCCCCCCGCCGCGTAACCCATCGCGAGGACTTCGGCCCGAACGTACTGCTGCCGGGACTCCTCCTCCAGCCGGGCGAGGATCTCATCCGCCTCCTCCCGTCGCCCCAGCGGAGCCAGCGCCCGCACGATGAGCGCATCGTAGGAGCGGACGCTGGACTCCAGCTTCTGTCCCCGACGGTACCACTCCAAGGCTTGATCCGGCTTGCCTTGCGCCAGATAGGCGGAGCCGATGTCGAGGTAGGCGTGGAAGTAGTCGGCGTGGAGCTCGAGCGTCTTCTGGCTCTGGGTGATTGCCGCGTCGTAGTCCTTGGCGTAGAGCAGGAATCGGCCCAGCCAGCGGCTGTGGTGCGGGTGCAGCGGATCCAGGATAATCGCCTTCCGCATCTCCCCGATCGCCTCACCCAGTGCGCCTACCGCGGGCAGGACGCTCCCAAACGTCCAGTGTGCCTCGGTGTAATTGGGGTTGAGCGCCACGGCGCGGCGCAATTGCTGCTCCGCGCCAGCGAAGTCCCACTCATACCAGCAGAGCACCTTGCCGATCGAGGTCATCGCCTCGACCAGCTCGGGGTCAAGCCGTAGGGCCGTGGTCGCCGCCGCCTTCGCCCTGGGGTAGGCGTCGTCGGGTGCGACCCAGTCGTCGGCCAGCTCGCACCAGCAGTCGGCGATTCCCGAATAGGCGCGGGCGTAGCCGGGTTCCTGCAAGAGCACGTGCTGGAACAACTCCAGACTCTTCCGCAGGCCCGGCTCGGTGAACCGAAAGAAGAAGAAGCGCCCTTTCAGGTAGAGGTTGTAGGCCTCGAGATTCTTGGTGGGTACCACCAGCTGGTCGCTCTCGCTGGTGAGCCGGAGCTTGAGCGCGTCCACGATGGCCCGGGAGAGCTCGTCCTGGATGGCGAAGACGTCCTCGAGCTGGCGGTCGTAGGTCTCCGACCAGAGGTGGTAGCCGCTCTCCACGTTGACCAGCTGGGCGGTGATCCGGATCCGGTTGCCGATCTTCCGCACGCTTCCCGTGAGCACCGAGGCTACGCCGAGCTTTTCGCCGACCTGGCGAATGTCGACCTCCTTCCCCTTGAAGGAGAAGCAGGAGATGCGGGAGGCCACCTGCAACCCGGGCACCTTGGAGAGGGCGCCGATGATCTCCTCGGTCATTCCGTCACTGAAGTACTCGTTCTCCGGGTCGGCGCTCATGTTGGCGAGCGGGAGGACGGCGATGGCCTTGGCCGCCGACGCACTCCTGGGCGCGTCGGCCGGGGTGCGGTGGGGACCGCCGTCGAACCGGAGCGCCTCGGCGAACTGCGCCGCGGTGGGATAGCGATCCACCTGCGCCCGGGCCAGTGCCCTGGTCACCACCGCGTCGATCCCCTCCGGCACGTCCCGAACCGCTTTCACGTGGGGTACCGGGGAGAGGAATCGCTTGGACATGATCGCCTGCGCGGTGGCGCCGGTGAACGGCGCCTCGCCGGTGAGCATTTCGTAGAGCACACAGCCCAATGAATACACGTCGCTGCGGCCGTCGATCTCCTGCTCTCCCGAGGCCTGCTCCGGGCTCATGTAGGCTGGGGTCCCGATGGCGAGCCCGGTCCGGGTAACGCTCGCCGTGCCGGAGAGCGCCTTGCCGATCCCGAAGTCCGCCACCATGGCGTTGCCTTCGTGCAGCAGGATGTTTTCGGGCTTGATGTCGCGGTGGATCACCCGGTTCCGGTGGGCATAGTCGAGCGCCGTGGCCACTTCGCGGGCGATCCGGAGCGCCTCCTCGAGCGGCAATTGTTTCTCGGCGTCGAGTCGCTCCCGGAGCGAGCGCCCTTCCATGTTAGGCATGACGTAGAAGAGGAGGCCGCCGGCCTCTCCCGAGTCATAGACCGGGAGGATGTGGGGATGGGTGAGCCCGGCCGCCATCTTGATCTCGCGGAGGAACCGCTCGGCGCCGATCTCGACGGAGATCTCGGGCCGCAGGACCTTGAGGGCGACCTTGCGGTCGTGGCGGAGGTCCCGGGCCAGGAAGACCAGCGCCATCCCGCCCTGCCCCAGCTCGCGTTCGATGGTGTAGCGGCCGGAAAGGCCGTTATCGAGGCGTTGTTGGAGATCGGACATGGGTGGACAAGATGCCGCCGGAGCGGGACGGCGGCTAGGGTGGCCAGGCGACCGGACTATTCCGTGCTGATCGCCTCCAGCGCCTTGATCCGCGCGGCGCGACGCCCCGGCACCCAGCACGCCAGGAACCCCGCCAGGAGCAGCACTCCTGCGCCTCCGACGAGCGCAACCGGATCACTTGGGCCCACCTGGAAGAGCAGCGCCCGGAGCCAGCGCACCTGCAGCGCCGCGAGGCCGACGCCGATCGCGGTGCCGACCAGCGCGTAGCGCATCCCCCGCGCGACGATCATGCGGGTGACAGCCTTTGGCTGGGCGCCCAGCGCAATCCGCACCCCGATCTCCCGGCGCCGCTGCCGCACCACGTAGGACATCAATCCGAAGATGCCGAGGGCCGCGAGGAGCACCGCCACCCCGGCAAAGGCCGAGAGCACAGCGGTATAGCGGCGCGGATCGGCGAGCGAGGCCTGCAGCCGGTCGAGCAGCAGCGATTCCGCGAACGGCAGCTCCGGATCGAGCGCGGCAACCTGGGCGCGCACCGCGGCAAAGACCCTCCCGGGAGCACCGCGGCTCCGAACCACCAAAGCGGCCCCCCGGACCTGTCCTTGCGCCAGCGGGGTATACACCCCCTCCGCGGGGGTATCCAGGCCGAGGTAGTGCACGTCGCCCACCACGCCGACCACGGTGGTGAGGGGACAGCTGGTGCAGCCGCCGGAGACGAGCTGCTGGCCCAGCACCGGCTCACCCGGGAAATAGCGCGCTGCCCAGGCCCGGCTCACCACGACCACCGGCGGCGTGGAAACGGAATCGCCGGCGCGGAAGAGGCGGCCGTCGACCAGCGGGATGTCCATCGCTTCGAAAAACCCGTTGCTGACCCCGACCCAGGGGGCTACCGGCTGCGAGGTGCCCTGCGGGACCGGGTGGGCGACCAGATCGAAGTTGTTGACGTCGCCGCCGTTGTTGGGCGGGAGCGAGGTGGTGAGCCCCACCGCAACCACACCGGGAACTTCCTCCACGCGGTCCAGCAGCCGGCGCCAGAAGAGCTGCCTGGTGGTGTCGTCCGGATAGCGCGCGACAGGGAGTCCCACGTTGACACTCCCCACGCCCACCGGATCGAAGCCCGGGTCCACCTGCTGCAGCCGGAGAAAACTCTTGAGCAGGAGACCGGCGCCCAGGAGCAACGGCAGCGCCAGCGCGAACTCGGCGATGACGAACGCGGCCCGGGTCCGGTTGGAGCTCCGGCTGGTTCCGGCTCGCCGCGCATCGGGAACCAGCGAAGCCCCGGTTCCGCGCCGGAGCACCTGGGCCAGGGGCGAGAGGCTCACTAGCAGAGCGGAGAGGAGTGCCGCTAGACCCAAGAATCCCAGCGCGCGCGCATCCAGCCCCACTTCGGCCTGGCGCGGGAGATTGGGCGCGAGGGCGCCGACCAGGCTTACACCGGCGGCGGCGATCCCTAACCCGGCGAGCCCCGCGAGGAATCCGAGGGCCAGGCACTCCGTCGCGACCAGCCGCGCGAGGCGGGGACGGGCCGCGCCCAGTGCCGCGCGCACCGAGAGCTCCTGCTCCCGCGCCGAGGTGCGGACCAGCATCAGGGTGCCGACATTGGCGATGGCGATCAGCAGCACCAGCGCCACCGCGCCGGCAAAGAAGCCTACCGAGCGGTCGGCGGTGCCGATGATCGTCGTCCTGAGCGGCACCGGGAAGAGCCGGGCGGTCTTGTCCTGAAAGCCCGAGGCCCAGAGCGGGAAGATTCGCTCGCTGACACCGGCCAGGTCTTGCGCCGCGGCGTCGACGGAAATGCCGGGCTTGAGGCGCGCGATGCCCCGGAGCCCGAAGGGGCCGCGCCGCGAAGGCGTGGTCAGCTGGAGGGCAGGCCAGGCGACAGCGGTGATGCCGGCGAGCTCGTCGCGTTTCGGCGGCAGGACGCCGACCACCGTATGGCTCACCCCGTCGAGGGTGACGGAACGGCCGACGGCTCCGGCGGCGCCCCCGAGCGCGCGCTCCGCGAGCGCGTGAGACACCACCACCACCGCGGGTGCCCCCGCGGCTTCGTCGCCCGGCTCGAGCAGGCGGCCCGCTGCCGCTGTCACCCCGAGCGCGGTGAAGAAGCCTGCGCTCACCCGGCCGATGGCCACCTGCTCGGGAGTCCCGGCGCCGGAGAGTGACGCGGCGGCCCAGCGAGCCGCGCCGAAGGCGTCAAAGCTCTTCTGCTGCTCGGCGATGGCCTGCACGTCGACGACCGAGAGCGTCCAGAGATTGGTGGGCGAGTTCTTCTGGTAGATCCGCACCAGCCGGCCGGCGTCGGGATAGGGCAGCTCAGAGAGCAGCACCGCATCGAGCACGCTGAACACCGCGGTGCTGGCGCCCAGGCCGAGGCCCAGCACGAACACGGCGGCGGCGGTGAAGCCCGGGTTACGCCGGAGGGCGCGGAGGGAGTAGCGGATGTCGGAGGCGAGGTCTTCGAGCGGCCGGAAGCCGCGGGTATCGCGCACCGCTTCCTTCTGCTGCTCGACCCCGCCGAGGGAAATCCGCGCGGCCCGTTCCGCCTCCGCGGGGCTCGCGCCCTGGCGAATCCGCTCGGCGGTCTCACGCGCGAGGTGATCGCGGAGCTCGTCGTCGAGCTCGCGCTCGACCTGGCGGCGCCGGAAGATGGAGCGCAGCCGAAGCGGGATCTTGTACAGCCAGTGTTCCAGGCGCATGGGTCAGACCTCGCGAAGCCGAACGACCGCCGATATCGCGTGGGACAACCGCCGCCAGCTTTCGGTTTCGCGGGCGAGCTGGCGGCGGCCCAGCCGGGTGAGCGAATAGAACTTGGCGCGGCGGTTGTTTTCGCTGGGTCGCCACTCGGCCGTCACCCAGCCCTCCTGCTCGAGCTTGTGGAGGGCGGGATAGAGCGAGCCTTCGCTGACCTGGAGGACATCGGAGGAGAGCCGCTTGAGCCGCTGTCCCACGGCCCAGCCGTTCTGGGGCTCAAAGGCCAGGATCTTGAGGATGAGGAGGTCCAGGGTGCCCTGGACCAGGTCGGTGGGCTTGCTCACGGGCGGCGCTCCCTTGGTAACCGAGAGGTAGTGTACGACGAGACCTCTCGGTAAGCAAGGGGAGTGGCTCCGCGCTGGCCAACCCCCTATAAGAACTCACAGTCTCCGCGACGCGGCCTTGCCAGCCACAGCGCGATGGCGCTCTAGCGTTTCCCAAGGCCCTGAGGCATGATTTGGGGGCTCTGGCAAGGTGTCTGTATGTCGCGGTGCTCGATCGCAGTCGCGGACGACCACGAGCTCTTCGCACGGGGCTTGGTAGCGCTGCTCGCCCCGCACCACGAAGTCTCTGGCGTGGCCCATTCGGGACACGAGCTCCTCGAACTCCTCCACCGGACCACCACCGAGTGCGTGTTGCTCGACCTCTCGATGCCCGGCCAGAGCGGGCTCGAGGTCCTCTCCGAGCTGCGGCGGGAATGGCCCGAGCTCCGGATCATCGTTCTTACCATGCACATCGACCGCAACCTGGCCAACGCGGCATTGAGTCTGGGCGCCGACGGCTACGTGCCGAAGGATGCGGATCTCGGTGAGCTGCTCCTGTCGATTGACGAGGCGTTCGCGGGGCGCCGGTACGTCTCGCCCAGGATCCCCAGCCACACCGAGCGTACCGGTCTCTTGGTGCACCACCCATCGCTGGCCTCACTTACCCCACGACAGCAGCAGATCCTGTTTCTGCTGGGCGAGGGGATGTCGAGCGCGGCGATCGCGGAGAAGGTCGGCCTCACCCTGAGCACGATCACCTTCCACCGGGCCAGTCTGCGGCGGAAGCTGGGGATCGACTCGGAGCTCGGGCTGCATCGGCTGGCAGTGCTGCTACGGACCGGGCTCCCGGAGGACGAACCGGCTGCCGGTTAGGAAGTGCGTGTGAGTGCCGGGCGCTCCATGTTCGGCATCACGTAGCAGAGGAGGCCGCCGGCTTCTCCCCAGTCTCTCCGCGGGCTCCGGAGCGGGCTATTCGAGATCCAGCGCGACCCTCGGCTCGCGACGACGTAGCAGCGCCAGCGCTTCGGGTCGCGGCCCGGCGAGGACCGAAGCCTTGGCCTTGTTCCCGGGCTGCGCCATGAGCTCGCTGACCCGAGCGATGCGCTGGGCGAGAATCCGGTAGGATGTCATACTACTAGAGGTAGTATAAAAAGTTAGGATATCACAACCTGCGGGTGGCTCAGCGCGTCCCCGGCGGCGAGAACAGATCGGCGAGGGGAATCCGAAGCTCGGCGGAGTCGTTCGTGAGCTTCCAGGTGAGCTGCTCGACGACGATCTCAGGCCGGTCGTCCGCCGGGTGCCATACCTCCACCAGCTGGGCCACGGGATCCACCACCCAATACGTCGCGACGCCATGGCGCTGATAGGTTCTGCGCTTGACTACGCGGTCGGCCCGCGTATTCGAGGGCGAGAGAATCTCGATGGCCAGCGCAAGTCGGGTCACATCCCGCCAGGTCGTGGTCGCCTGAGCAAGCTCGACGATGAAGACGTCGGGCTGGACCAGGTCCTCGGCTTCCCTCGGACTGAGTCCCCACGTGATATCGGCGGGAGAGGTGTAGAGGGAATCCCGACGACCCGGTGGTTTCAGGTACTCGAACAGGTAGGACATGAGCCGTGACACCAGGAGCTGGTGACCGTAGGTCGGCGCGGGGGTCACCAGCAGCTCTCCCCCGACCACCTCGTAGCGGTTCCCGTCGGCCGGGAAGTCGAGGACTTCCGCGACGGAGTAGCGCCGGGCTTCGGGGATGACGGGCATAACCATAGGATAGGGACTCGGCGCCGAGGTGGGCAATAGGCGGGCATCTACCCAGTTTGCGCCGGGAGATGGGGACCCTGGTAACCGAGTTAACGCGGGCTGGAGCAATCGACCGGGGGGACGTGAGGCGAGGCCGCTGGGTCGTTTGAGGTGGGTTTTCAGGGATATTCCGTCCGGTTTAGCGCGTACCCGGCGCCGCGAAGAGATCGGTACATTCCCCTAATCCCTCTCGCTCGGAATCCCATGCGCACTCGAATGCTGCTCCTCGCCGCCCTTTCGCTCTCGACCTCGGTCACCCTGGCGCAGGACACCCAACCGCTCGTAATCCGTGCCGCCCGGATGCTCGACGTGACCAGCGGCCGGATGCTCGCCAACGCTGCCGTGGTGGTTCAGGGCGACCGGATCATCGCGCTAAACCCGGCCTCGCTGCCCGCCGGTGCCCGAACCGTCGACTTGGGCGACGTGACCTTGCTGCCGGGCTTCATCGATCTCCACACCCATCTCTCCAGTGAGATCTCGGCGACGTCGTTCTTCGAGCCGGTGACCCTCACCGACGCCGACCAGGCCTTCAGCGCAGCGGCGAACGCGCTCAAGACCGTGAGGGCCGGCTTCACCACGGTGCGCGACTTCGGCGGCGACGTCACCGTGGCGCTGGGGAAGGCCGTGGCGCGGGGCACCATCATGGGCCCCCGGGTGGTCCCGTCCCGCAACGCGCTCGGCATCACCGGAGGACACTGCGACGTCACCGGCTTCAGGCCGGGGGTGTTGGAGCAGAGTCCGGAGGACGGCACCGCCGACGGTCCCTGGCAAGTGGTCCAGGCGGTGCGCTACCAGATCAAGCACGGCGCGCAGGTCATCAAGACCTGCGCCACCGCGGGCGTGCTCTCGCTGGAAGGGCCGGTCGGCGCGCAGCAATACAGCGACGAGGAGCTCAAGGCGATGGTGGACGAGGCCGCGCGCCACGGCATCAAGGTGGCCGCGCACGCCCATGGCACCGACGGCATCAAGGCCGCGGTGCGGGCCGGGGTGGCATCGATCGAGCACGGCTCGCAGCTCGACGACGAAGCGATCGCGTTGATGAAGGAGCGGGGAACATACCTGGTGCCGACCACATACCTGGTCGACCGGATCAACCTGGCCGTGCTGCCGCCACTGGTTCGGCGGAAGGCGGAAATCATCCTCCCGGTGGCGCGCGCGAGCCTCCGCCGGGCCATCGCGGCGGGAGTCAAGATCGCCTTCGGGACCGACGCGGGGGTGTTCCCCCACGGCGAGAACGCCAGGGAATTCGCGGTCTACGTGAAGCTCGGCATGACGCCGCTCGATGCGCTTCGCTCAGCCACGATCCGGGCCGCCGATCTGCTGGGTGTCACCGATCGCGGCGCGATTGAGGCGGGCAAGCTCGCCGACCTGGTGGCGGTGCCGGGCGATCCGCTACGGGACATCACGGTCACTGAACGGGTGAGCTGGGTGATGCTGGGCGGGAAGGTGGTCCTGGAACCGGGCGCTCGATGAGCCGCCGAAGCCGGCGGCCCAGCGCTTCGAGCGATCCCAGCGTGCCGCAGGGAAGCAGATGGTCGATGTGGGGCAGCGCCGCCACTAACCCGCGCGTCACCGGCTCGAAGCCCGGCTGGCTGGCCAGCGGGTCGAGCCAGATCAGGCGGTGGCAGGAACGGCGCAGCGTCGCCATTTCGCGGCCGAGCAGCGCCGGGTCGCCGCGCTCCCACCCATCCGACACGATTAAGACGATGGCGCCGCTCCGCACCGTGCGGCGGACCCAGCGCTGATTGAGCTCGCGCAGGCTGGCCCCGATCCGGGTCCCGCCGCTCCAGTCCACCACTTTGGCCGCCACGCCGCGGAGCGCCTGATCCGCGTTCCGGGGGCGGAGCTCGCGCGTGATGCGGGTGAGCCGGGTGCCGAAGACGAACGCCTCGACCGGCGCGCCGGCCCTCCCCAGCGCGTGGGCAAAGCGGAGCAGGAACCGGCTGTAGGTCTCCATCGAGCCGCTGATGTCGCAGACCACCACGAGTGGCCGCGGCCGGCGGCGCTTACGGCTCCAGCGCCAGTCGAGCACTTCTCCCCCGGTCGCGAGCGAGCGCCGCAGCATCGCCCGGGGAGCGAGCTTCCCCCCGCTCCGGTGCAGGCTGTGCCGCCGCGACGGGCGAAGGGGCAGAGCGGGCGCCAGCGTCGCCACGAGGGCACCGGCATCCCTCGCCTCCTGTGGCGTGAGCTCGGCAAAGTCGATGCGACGCAGCCGCTCGACGCTGCTCGCGGAGCGTCCGCTCGGCAGATCCGTCCATTCGGAGTCGCCGCCGCCCGCCTCGCCCCGGGGGACCTCGGGCTCGGCGGCGCGCGCACGGCTCTGGATCCGCGGCAGCCGCTCCGCCGGCTGTCCGACCACCGTGCCGCGGCGCCAGAACCGCTCGAAGGCGGCGTCGTACACCGCGAGCTCGGCTTTGTGCCGGACGAAGATCGTCCGGCCGGCCGCCTTCACATCGCGCCGGCTCTCCACGCCCAGCAAGGCCAGGCTCTGCGCAAACTGCCGGGTCTGTTCGGGCGCGACGCTTACGCCGGCGGCGCGGAGCAGCCGGCCAAACGCCACCACATTCGCGGCCAGTGCATCGCTCATGCGGGCTGGCCCGCCCGCACTTCATCGAGCAGGCGCGCGGCGGCGGGTCCGCGCAGGGCCTCGAGGTCTTCCCGGTACTTGACCAGCGCGCCCAGCGTGCGGTCGATCTGGGCCGGCTCGAGGCGCCGGGCGCCTAGCGCATCGAGCGCGGCGGCCCAGTCCAGCGTTTCGGCGATGCCGGGAACCTTGGTGAGGTCGGCCGAGCGCAGCCGCTGAATGAAGCCCACCACCTCGCGGGCCAGCGTCTCCGGGAGGCCGGGCTGGCGCGCTCGCAGGATCACCAGCTCGCGCTCGGCGCTGGGATAGTCGATCCAGTGATAGAGGCAGCGGCGCTTGAGCGCGTCGTGGACTTCGCGGGTGCGGTTGCTGGTGAGAATAACCCGCGGCGGGCGCGCGGCGCGGATGGTGCCGATCTCGGGAATGGTGATCGCGAAGTCGCTCAGCAGCTCCAGCAGGTACGCTTCGAACTCCTCGTCGGCGCGGTCGATCTCGTCGATCAGCAGCACCGGGGGCTGCTCTCCCTGCAGCTCCAGCGCCTGCAGGAGCGGCCGGCGCAGCAGGTACTCGCTGGTAAAGATCGCCTCGGTGCCGGCTCGCCGGTCGCCGCGGGCCTCGAGCATCCGGATCGCCAGCATCTGACGCGGGTAGTCCCACTCGTACACCGCGGTGTTCACGTCCAGCCCTTCGTAACACTGCAGCCGGATCAGCCCGGCGCCCAGCACGCGCGCCAGGGTGCGCGCCACCTCGGTCTTGCCGACACCGGCTTCCCCTTCGAGCAGGAGCGGCCGCTCCAGCTTGAGCGACAGGAAGACCGCGGTGGCCAGGTCGCGATCGGCGACATACCGCTCCGCGGCGAAGGCGGCCTGCAGTGCGTCGATGTCCATCAGCGGGCGGGCTTGGCGGCGCGCTGGGCGAAGGTCTTCCAGAACTTCTCGGTGAGCGTCTTGGCGGTCCCCTTCAGCAGGCGCGCCCCGGTGCTGGCGATGGCGCCGCGGACCTCGCTCCCGGCGGTCCAGTCGAGCCGGGTTTCCTGGCGGCCCTGGGATTCCAGCTTGACGGTGGATTCTGCTTGCAGCGCCGAGCCTGGCGCCGTTCCGCCCACCAGCATCCGCGCGAAGGAGGGCGGGGTCAGCTCGGCCAGCTCCACATCCAGCGCAAAGCGGAGCTGCACGCTTCCCACTCCCAGCAGCGTCTTGACGCGGAAGTGGGTGGCGTCCCTCCGCTCGACCCCTTCGACTCCCGGCGCGCAATCCGCCACGAACGCCGGATCCATCAGCCGCTCCCACACCCGTTCGATCGCCGCGGCCACCACGAGTGTCCCGCTGAAGTCGAGCCGCACCCTCTAGGTGGCCCGGCTCAGCGCCTGCTCTAGCGCCCGGCGCGCCATGACCTGGGCGAGGTGCAACCGGTATTCCGCGGGGGCGTGGATGTCGTCGTTGGGCTCGACACCCTCGATCGCGGCCTCCGCCACCTTCGCGATGCTCTTCGCACCGCCCGGCGTCCCGATCAGAAGCTGGGCGGCGTCGGAAAGGAAGGCATGGTCGCTGAGACCGGTGAACGCCAGGGTGGCGCTGCTCACCAACCCCTTCTGCTTGGTAATCCGGGCCGCGGCGCCGACCAGCGCGTAGCCGGAGGCCGGCTGCTCGAAGCTGGCGTACGCCGACCCGGCGCCCTTGAGCGCCGGCACGGTGATCTGGGTCAGCAGCTCGCTGCGCTTGAGCGCCGTGCTGAAGGCGCCCAGGAAAAACTTCCGCGCCGGCACCTCACGCTTGCCGCGGCTCGATTGCAGGGTAAAGCCGGCATCGAGGGCCAGCAGCACCGCCGGCATGTCCGAAGCCGGGTCCGCGTGCGCCAGCGCGCCGCCGATCGTGGCGACGTTGCGCACCTGGCGGTCGCCAATCTGCTCGGTCACTTCCGCAATGAGGGGCGCATCCCGCCGGACCAGGGCCGAGTCGAGTAGCTCGCGGTAGGTGGTCCCGGCGCCGATCCTGAGGCCCTTGGGCGAGCGCGCAATCCCCTTGAGCTGCGCGAGCCCGGCGATGTCGATCACCCGTTTTGTCTGAGTCAGCCGGAAGCGGAGCAGGGGAATCAGCGTCTGTCCCCCCGCCAGCACCTTGCTGCCCTTGCTCCCCATGGCCTTGAGCGCTTCGGCCAGGCTGCGGGCGCGGGTGTACTCGAACGCGGCGGGAATCATCGCGCGCCTCCTTTGGCCTGCTGCATCGCGGCCCAGACCCGGGCGGCGGTGAGCGGTTTGTCCAGGTGGGTAATCCCGAGCGGGCTGAGCGCGTCGCACACTGCGTTCACCACCGTCACCACCGAAGCGATCGTCCCGGTTTCGCCGATGCCCTTGACGCCCAGCGGATTGACCGGGGAGGGCGTCACCGTGAAATCGGTCTCCACCGTCGGCATCTGCGAGGCGCGGGGCACCGCGTAATCCATCATCGTCCCGCTGAGCAACTGCCCGTCGTCATCGTACACCGCCACCTCCTGGAGCGCCTCGCCGATGCCCTGGATCACACCGCCGTGCACCTGGCCCTGCACGATCATCGGATTGATCTGCGGGCCGCAGTCGTCCACGGCCACGTAGCGGAGGATGCTGACCTGTCCGGTTTCGGCGCTCACCTCCACCGTGGCGATGTGGGTGCCGAACGGATAGACGAAATTCGTGGGGTCGAAGAACGCCGAGGCTTCGAGCCCGGGCTCCTCTCCCGCGGGCATGTTCCAGCCGACGTTGGCCATCAGCGCCGCCTCGGCAAAGCTCTTGGACCGGCTCGGCGACCCCTTCACCTGGAACTTGCCGTCCTTCCACTCGAGGTCCTCGTCGGCCACCTCGAGCAGGTGGGCCGCAATGCGCTTGGCCTTGTCGCGCACTTTCCGCGTCGCCAGCAGCACCGCGGGGCCGCCGACCGCCGTGGTGCGGCTCCCGTAGGTGCCCCATCCCTGCGGAGTGCACTCGGTGTCGCCCGCCACGATCTCCACGTTTTCGATCGGCAGGCCCAGCTCGTCGGCCACCACCTGGGCAAAGGTCGTCTCCTCGCCCTGGCCGTGGGGCTTCACTCCCACATATACCCGGACCGTCCCGGTGGGGTACACGCGGACCAGCGCGCTCTCGTAGAGTCCGCCGCCGAAGCCCACCGCGCCGGCCACCTGCGAAGGCCCTAACCCGCAAATCTCGCAGTAGGTGGTGACCCCGATGCCGAGGTAGCGCCCCGCCTTGCGCGCCTTCTTCTGCTCCTCGCGGAAGGCGTCGTACCCGATCATGGTGAGCGCCTTGTCGAGCGCTCCCTGGTAGTTGCCCGAGTCGTAGGAGAGGCCGGTTGCCGTGGTGTAGGGGAACTTGTCCGCCGGGATCAGGTTCTTGCGGCGCACCACCACCGGATCCTTGCCGCAGGCGCGGGCAAACTGGTCCACCAGACGCTCCAGCAGAAAGGTCGCTTCGGGGCGGCCGGCGCCGCGATAGGCATCCACCGGAGTCGTGGTGGTGTAGACCCCGTAGATGGTCCCGAGCACGTTGGGGATGGTGTAGGGCCCGGGATAGATCAGGCCGTGCAGGATGGTCGGCACCCCGATCGACGCCGTGGACGCGTAGCCGCCGAGCCCGGCATAGACCTTGGTGCGCAGGCCGGTGATCTTCCCGTCTTTGCTGCCGCAGAGCTCGACGTATTCGACGTGGTCGCGACCGTGGATCGTCGCCTTGTAATTCTCGGAACGGTCCTCGGTCCATTTCACGGGGCGGCCCAGGTCCATCGAGGCCAGGCTCGCCAGGGCCTCGTCGGCGTAGACCGGGATCTTGCTCCCGAAGCCGCCGCCCACTTCAGGGGCGATCACCCGCACCCGGTGCTCCGGAAGCTTGAGTATCACCGAAATCAGGAAGCGATGGATGTGCGGGTTCTGGCTGGTGACCCAGAGCGTCAGCTGGCCGGTGCCGCCGTTGTAGCTCGCCACCGCGGCGCGCGGCTCCATGGCGGTCGGCTGCAGCCGCGGATGCAGGATCCGGAGCTTCACCTTGACCGGCGCCTCGGCAAAGGCTTTGTCCGCGTCGCCTCCGGCCACCTTCCAGGTGAACGCGATGTTGCGGGGGACTCCGTCGTGCAGCTCCGGCGCGCCGGGGCGCGTCGCCTCCTCGGGATTCACCACCGCGGCCAGCGCCTCGTAGTCCACCTCGATCAGGTCGATCGCGTCCCGCGCGGCTTCGCGCGACTCGGCCACCACCATGGCGACCCCGTCGCCGACGTAGCGCACCTTGGCGTCGGCCAGCAGCGGGTGCGGCGGAATCTTGAGATCGCAGCCCGGGACGTTCCAGGCGCAGGGCACCGGGATGACCCGCTCGCGCAGGTCGGCGCCGGTGTACACGGCCAGGACACCGGGGGCTTTGCGAGCCGCCCGGGTGTCGACGCGTTTGATGCGCGCGTGGGCGTAGGGGCTCCGCAGAATGGCCAGATGGGTCATGCCGGGGAGCTTGACGTCGTCGGTGTAGGTGGCTCGTCCGGTGAGCAGGCGGGGGTCCTCACGCCGCCGGATGCCGGAACCGAAGAGCGTGGCCATGGGAATCTCCTCAGGCCCGCGCGGCGCGGGGACGCGCCTCACGGAGTGTGGCGGCGGCGGACTGGATGGCGGCGACGATGTTCTGGTAGCCGGTGCAGCGGCAGAGGTTGCCCTCGAGCGCGTGGCGTATCTGTTCCTCGGTCGGGTCGGGGGTCGTTTCCAGGAATTCGGTCGCCATCATGAGGATGCCGGGGGTACAGAAGCCGCATTGCAGCCCGTGCTTTTCCCAGAAGGCCTGCTGCAAGGCGTGCAGCGAGCCGTTCGGGGCCAGCCCTTCGATCGTGGTCACCTTGCGGCCCTCCGCCTGCACCGCCAGCACCGCGCAGCTCTTCACGGCCCGCCCGTCGAGCAGGACGGTGCACGCCCCGCACTGGCTGGTATCGCAGCCGACGTGGGTGCCGGTCAGGTTCAGCTGGTCACGCAGGAAGTGGACGAGGAGGGTCCGGGGCTCGGCCGTCGCCGAGCGCTTCGAGCCGTTGACGGTCAGGGAAACGGATTGAGGCATAGCGTCGAGCATCCACAAGGTAGGAAGTCGGATAATACGCCCGGTTTGCGCGAGGCGATAGGCGGCGGCCGCCGGCCGCGCGGCCTACGCCTTGGCCGACGTCCGATGCGCAGCTTCAAACAGCATGTCGGGGTCCAGATCCACGCCGTTCGGCCACACGATTGTGCCGGCCTCGTGGGCGAGGCGAATTAGACGTAGCTCGCGGGTTTCGGGTACATCCAGACGTCGCCTCCCGATCAAAACTCCACGGGTGAAAACCACCCGGTATTTCGAGGAGCAAGTCCTCAGGAAGCGACCGTACCTGCGACGGGAATGGCTGGAGACGGTGTTGCGCAATCCAGCGCGCCGAGAGGAGCAGGCTGATGGCCGCGTGCGCTACTGGGGATATATTTCGGAATTGGGCAGATACCTCCGAGTGGTTACGCTTGCAGACGGACAAACCGTCCACAATGCGTTTCCAGACCGGAGTTTCGGAGGACAGGTGCGGTGAAACTCTACTACTACGCCGATACCGATTCGCTCTATATCGATCTGGCTGACCGGCCCAGTGTCACCTCCCGCGAGGTGATGCCGGGGGTGGTGCTCGATCTCGATGTCGGGGGAGCCCTGGTCGGCATCGACATCGATCATGCGAGCCGCCAGCTCGACCTTCCCCTCCCGGAGGCCGGCAGCGTCCCGTTCGAAGCCATCCGATCTCCGTCCTGACTAGGACCGCGGCATCCTGATTTCCGTCGTCGTCCGGAACAGCACCCGGAGCAGAATGCCGTAGAGCACGAGACAACTGATCGCGCCGACGACGCCGATGACCAGCGCCGCCTGGCCCACCCAGTCACGCTTCGCAAGGACCGGAGCCAGTCCGCAGACGGTGATCGAGAAGGCGATCATGACGCCGCTGGCCTCGAGCGCGGTCCAGAACGAGCGGCGGAGCTTCGCGTCGTAGTCCAGCTCCCAGGTCAGCGTGGAGTAATGGGCCAGGAGCTCCACGCTGGTTCCGCCCTCGGTCGCCCCCTTAAGGGAGTCGGCGTAGAGTTTGGCCAGCTCGCGAAACCCCCGCCGGCTGAGCAGGTGGTGCATGTAGGAGGGGTTCATGGTGGGATGCGGGTGGGTGGAGAGCTGCACCGCGGCGCGGGCGATGCTCTTGGAGGTTTCCTGCAGCGCGAACAGCATGATCGCGCCGAGGAGCCCCATCGAGCCGGAGAGCGTCTGGGCGATGGTGCTGCCGGTGTACCAGAGCGCGCTTTCGAGGTTGGGGTTGATGACGAACACAGACTCCCTCCAATGGGTTCGGCCCGCTGGCGCCCTCGACCGGGTGGGCGCATCATTCAGACTACCATGAATTATTCCATCGCGCGCCTCGCCACCACCCTCACGGTGCTGGTCGCCTTGACCACCGAAGGCAGTTCCCAGAACCCAGTACCCAGCCCCCAGCACCCAGTCCCCAGCACCCGCTCGACAGTCTACGCCCCCCACGGCGTCATCGCCACGAGTCAACCGCTGGCCACAACAGCCGGCCTCCTGGTGATGCAGCGGGGCGGCAACGCGATCGATGCCGCGGTCACCGCGGCGGCGGTGCTCAACCTGGTCGAGCCGCACATGACCGGGATCGGGGGCGACATGTTCGCCCTCTTCTGGTCGGCGCGGGAAAAGCGGCTGGTGGCGCTCAACGCGAGCGGCCGCTCCGGCTCGCTGATGACACGGGAGGAGCTGGCCAAGCGGGGCTACGAGCGGGTGCCGACGTTCGGGCCCGAGCCGATCACCGTGCCCGGCGCGCTTTCCGGGTGGGCGGCGCTGCTCGAGAGGTACGGCACCATCACCCTGGCCCAGGCACTCGAGCCGGCCATCGAGCTCGCCGAAGCGGGCTTTCCGGTGACGCCGATCATCGCCCGGCAGTGGAGCGAGGCGGTGGAACGGCTGGCGCGGGACGAGGGGGCCAAGGCGACGTATCTGATCAAGGGCACCCGTGCGCCGAAGGCGGGGGAGTGGTTCAGGAATCCCGATTTAGCGAAATCTTTCCGACTGATAGCCAAGGACGGCCCCCGCGCGCTCTACGGAGGCTCCCTCGGCAAAACGATCATCCAGCGCCTGAGGGCCCTGGGCGGCTTTCTCACGCTCCAGGACCTCGCCAATCACCGCGTCGAATGGGTTACCCCCATCTCCGCGACCTTCCGCGGCCACACCGTGTGGGAGCTCCCGCCCAATAACCAGGGCGTTGCGGTGCTGGAGATGCTCAAGATCCTGGAGCCGTATGACCTGAAGGCGATGGGGCATAACACGCCGGCGTATCTGCACCATCTGATCGAGGCCAAGAAGCTGGCCTATGCCGATCTGGCCCGCTGGATCGGCGATCCGGCGACGATGACCGTAGACGTCGGGAAGCTCACCGATCCCAAATTCATCGACGCTCGGCGCGCGCTCCTCAATCCGGCAAAAGCTGCCGAGCGGATGGAGCCGGGCAACGCGGCGACCGCGAGTGAGACCATTTACCTGGCCGCGGCGGATTCGGCGGGGAACATGGTGAGCTTCATCAACAGCAACTACGAGGAGTTCGGATCGGGAATCGTGGTGCCGGGGACCGGGTTCGCGCTGCAGGACCGGGGGGCGGGGTTCACCCTGACGCCGGGGCTCGCCAACACCGTGGCCCCCAACAAGCGGCCGTTTCATACGCTGATTCCGGCGTTCGTCACCAAGCCGGGGGCCAGCGGAGAGCAGGAGCCGTGGTTGGCGTTCGGGGTGATGGGCGGCGCCATCCAGCCGCAGGGGCAGGTGCAGGTGCTGCTCAACATTCTGGAGTTCGGAATGGACCTGCAGGAGGCGATCGACGCGGCGCGGTTCCGGCACTACGACGGATTGCGCGTGGCGCTGGAGGCGCCGATCGGTACCGAGGTGCGAGCCAGGCTGGAGAAGCTGGGGCATCGGGTGGTAATGCTCACGCCGGACAATGCGGGTGGATCTCAGGCGGTAATGCGGTTGATCAAGGGGTGGGCGGCGGGGAGTGATCCGCGGAAGGACGGCATGGCCGCGGGCTGGTAGTCGCCACCAGCGCGGCGAAGCGGACGATCTCTCCCCCGGGACTAGAGTAGGACTCGCCCACGGCGCCTGCGGGCCAACGCTACTCCGAACCTCACGCGATCCCCTCGCGGCCCGACGTCGCCTACGGCGAGCCCCACTCGTCGCCCGGGTCACTCACGAGCCGGCACGCTATTCCGCCCGCACCGACTTCCCCCAGACCTCGCCGAAATACCGCGGGAGGTCGAGCTCGAGCGGTTCGGCGGCGCCTGCGGGATTCCAAACCAGCTTGTCGTCCAGAATCTCGGGCCGCTCGTCCGCGGGCCGCCAGCGATCCACTGCGCGCGAGTCGAGATCGACCACCCAGTATTCGGGGATGCCCGCCCGCTGGAACCGCCGCCGTTTGATGACCCGGTCGTAGCGCGCAGTCGAAGGCGAGAGTACCTCGACGACAAGGATGGGGTTGGGAAACGCGGCCCAGCTGCGATCGGGAGGCAACGAGGGCACCACGAACAGATCTGGTTGGGATAATTGATCGCTGCCGAGATGGAGGTCGGCTGGCGACCACAGCATCACGCCAAGTTTCTGCGCCTGCACGTACGGAGCAACTTCGTCGTAGAGCCGCATCAGGGCAACCTGATGGAGGCCGGTCGGCGCCGGAGTCACCAGCAGCTCCCCGTCGAACAGCTCGTAGCGGTTGCCGTCGTCGGGCAGCGCCAGGACCATTTCCCGAGTCCACTTCCCTGCCGTATCGGGCATGCCCATATCGTAGGCTCCTCGGCGCCGAGTGCGCAAGTTTCCATCCTCCAAAGTGCGGAGGCACCCGTGCGGAAGCGTCATCATATTTCCGCGCGCGATTATTTTGCTGGTGGAGGTGATACCATGTCACTCAGACCGATCAAGCGCATCACCCAGTCCACCCCGGCCCTGGAAGGCGCCGGAGTCAAACTCCGCCGAGCCTTCGGTTTCGGCGAGACCAGCGAGTTCGACCCCTTCCTGCTCTTCGACGATTTCCGCAACGAGCGGCCCGAGGATTACCTCAAGGGATTCCCCTGGCATCCGCACCGCGGGATCGAGACGATCACCTACGTCCTCGCCGGCACGGTCGAGCACGGCGACAGCCTAGGCAATCGCGGCTCGCTCGGCGCCGGCGACGTGCAGTGGATGACTGCGGGCCGGGGCATTCTCCATCAGGAAATGCCGACCGGCGACACCGCGGGCCGGATGCACGGCTTCCAGCTCTGGGCCAACCTTCCGTCGTCGCTCAAGATGACCCAGCCGCGCTATCAGGACGTCCAGGGCAAGGACGTCCCCGAGGTGGTGGATGACGACGGCACTATTGTGCGTGTCATCATCGGCGATTTCTGGGGCAAGCGCGGGCCGGTCGATGGAATCGCCGCGGAGCCGCGTTACCTGGACGTGTGGGTGCCGCCGGGAAAGCGGAAGACGTTGCCCTTCGAGACCGGCCGCCAGGGTTTTGCTTATGTCTTCGAGGGGAGGGGCCGGTTCCGCGACGGGTCGGCCCTGTCCGGAGTGCTGACCGAGCGGGGCAGCGCCGACGAAGAGAGCTACGTGCGGGAGAGCACGGGCAACCGGTCGCTGGTGCTGTTCGACCGGGGCGACGAGGTGACGGTCGAAGCAGGACCGGAGGGAATCCGGTTCCTGCTCGTCTCGGGAAAACCCATCGAGGAGCCGGTGGCCTGGTACGGGCCGATCGTCATGAACACCCAGGACGAGCTGAAGCAGGCCATTCGGGAGCTCAACGACGGGAGCTTCATCAAGCCCTGAGCTACGGCTTCCGAGAATTCAGTGAGAAGGCCGCGCCCTGCGGGTCCATGCAGTTCACGATCCACGACCCGTCCGGCACTTCCATCGGCCCGTTGAGCACCTGTCCCCCGTTGGCCTTGACCCGCTCGGCGCCCTGGTGCACATCGGGAACCAGGAAGTACAACCCCCATTGCGGCGGCACCTGCGCCATCTCCGCGGGCTTGTTCATCATGCCGCCAATGTCCCATTGGCGCGCGAAGATGTAATACTTGCCCATGGGGCCCATGTCCATCGCGCTGCTCTCCCGCCAGCCGAACATCTCGGAGTAGAACTTGAGCGCCGCGGCCGCATCGGTGGTGTACAGCTCGTGCCACGACACGCCGCCCAGCTCGGCCTGCGCCTCGGGCGCCGACGGCGATTCGGGCGCGGGCTCGTAGACCGCGAAGACCGCCCCCTGCGGATCCTTCATCACCCGCATGCGACCGACGGTGGGAATGTCGATGACCCCCGACAGCGCGCTGCCTTTCGCCCGCTCGATCTGGGCCACGGCGCCTTCGAGCTTGGTGACGCCCACGTACATCTCCCAGTGCGGAGGGAAGTTCATTCCCTCGGGGATCTTCATTACTCCGCCGACCGGGATATCACCCGCTCGCATCCACATATCGTAGGGCTGGGGCGATCCGGCAAACGGCATCACCGTCCAGCCGACCACGGCGGTGTAGAACTTCTCGGCGCCTTTCATATCGGTCGTGAGCAGCTCGTACCAGAGCATTCGTCCCCGCACTGACGCGTCAGCCATCGTGATCTCCGTGGGTTAGCCGAGAATTGGGCACTGTTCTCTCTACGGTATACGTGCCCTGATTGGTTTCCGCCAGTCCGCCGGACGCCGCCCATTCGGCAGGACGATGCCGACGCAGGGAGTCAGAGTCGTTCCACTTTTCTCTGATATTGGCAGGCTTCGAGGCATCTGCCTTGCAAAGTATTCGCGCCATGAAGACTCCTACTACATCGGTTGCCGCCTTTCTGGCCGCGGCCGTCCTGATATCGGCCTGTGGCGAAAGCGCGCTGCTCGACAACACGCCTGCCGTCGAGGAAAGCACCAGCACCATTTCCGCCACCGCCGGCACCAACCTAAGCGGGTATTACGGCAATTATGTAACGGGAGTGCCTCAGGTCACCGTCACCGACAAGCAGGGCCAGCCACTGGCGGGGGTAGCAGTGGGCTTCGAGGCGCTCGGCGGTGGACGGTTGACCGGGGCTTCCGCTCTGACCGATTCCGCCGGGCATGCGAGCCCGAAAAGTTGGCGGCTCGGCTCGAGCGGCGCGCAGTCGGTGGGTGTGAGTGTCAGCGGCGCCCGGCCAATTGCGATTAACGCGGCGGCCTCGGCGCTGCCCACGGGAACGTTCCGCATCCAGGTGCGCTACGCGGCGGGTACTGATCCCACCGCCGCGCAGCGTGCCGCGTTCGATGGCAGCTCGGGGATGTGATCCTGCACGAGATGACGCACATGCTGGGGCTGGGGACGCTGTGGGATATCAGCACTGCGGGTTCCGGTCCCTATCTGCTGCGCACGCCGGCGGAGGATCCCACCTTCCTGGGCCCGGCGAGCCGGGCGGCGATGTTCGGCCTTGCCAGCGCCGCGGGCTTTGGCGGCAGCGGGGTGCCGGTCGAAAACACCGGCTCACCGGGAACCGCGTTCTCGCATTGGAGGGAATCCATCTTCGGGCAGGAGCTGATGACCGGATGGCTCGATCCGGGCGCCAATCCGCTGAGCGCGCTCACCATCGCCCAGTTCCGTGACCTGGGGTATATCGTCAACGACGCGCTGGGGGAGACCTACACTTTCGCGGCGGCGATTCAGGCGAAGGTGCAAACCACGGGGCCGATCCAGTTGAACGAAGCGAAGCTGACGATGCCGATCATCGTCATCAACCGCTCGGGGCGCACGGTGCGCACGGTGCAGCGGATGTTCAAGTAGGGGCTGGGCCCGAGGAGACTACCCCTTCGTTTAAGGTGGGTTTCTTAGAAAAGTTCGTTAAGGGAATATTCCTGCTCTCGATGTAGAGTGAGTCGCCGCGAAGAGCAGGTTATTTCAAAGCGGTTCCCCGCCCCGCAGCCCCTGCAACGCTTTTCCCGAACCATGTGTCAGACTGGCTATATATAGGCACTTCGCCTATAGTCCCTGTCCCCGACCCCCCGGTGACACCATGACCGAGCCCGACCCCAGCTCCCTCCTTCCCCTCCGCCCGGTCGAAGTGCTGCTCCTTACTATGCTCGCTGCCGGCGACCGGCACGGCTATGGGCTCCGCCAGGACATCCTCGACCACACCGGCGGAAAGATCGAGTTGGAGGCCGGGAGCCTATATAGACATATCCGCCGTCTGGAGGACTCGACGCTGGTGGCGGTGGCGGATGCTCCCCCGGATGAGGACGAGCGGCGGATCTACTACCGCATGACCCCGTTCGGCCGCCGGGTGCTCGCCGCCGAGATGCTCCGGCTCCGGGCGCTGGTGCGGCTGGCGGAAGCGCGGCGGATCATCTCCCCCGCGCGGACATGAAAACCCCCGGTGAGCGGCTCTACCAAAGGCTGCTCCATCTCTATCCCGAATCGTTCCGCCGTCGCTATGGCTCGGCGATGCTCGACTTCTACCGCGAGCGGCGCCGGGCGGCCGGCCGGGGCATCTGGCCACGCATCCTGATCGATCTCCTCGTAAGCGCCTCTGCCGAGCGCCTCCGCACGTACACCCGCGCCTTTGCGCCTTTGCGTCCTTGCGCCTCTGAAAGGATCACCGTGAGCACCCTGCTGCAGGACCTCCGCCTTACCCTGCGCGGCCTTGCCCGCACCCCGGGCTTCACTGCCGTGGTGCTGCTGACCCTCGCCCTCGGCATCGGCGCCAACGCCGCGATTTTCAGCGTGGTCAACGGCGTCCTGCTCCAGCCGCTTCCCTTCCCCGATCCTGACCGCATCGTGGATTTCCGGCACCAGGAGCCGACCTGGAATGTCTCGGAGCCTGAATTCAGGGATTACCGGCGCGACATGCGGCCGCTCGAGCGCCTCGCCGCCTACACCGGGTTCGACGCCAACCTGGCGGGAGACCAGGAGCCGGTCCGGATCACCGGCGCCCGGGTGTCGGACGGATTCTTCAGCGTGCTGGGCATCGCCCCGCTAATGGGCCGCACCTACGCACCCGACGAGGAGAAGCCGGCCCAGGTGCCCTCGCCGGTGATCATCATCAGCGAAGCCGTCTGGCGCACCTGGTTCGGTTCCGATCCGAAGATCCTGAGCCGGGAGGTCCGGCTCAACGGGGTTCCCCGCCGGGTCATCGGGGTCATGCCGGCCCGGTTCGGATTCCCCGACGCCGCCACCGGAGTCTGGCTGCCGCTCCGGCTCAACTACGATTCGCTCTGGACCCGCAACAACCACTATCTCCTGCTGGTCGGCCGCCTCAAGGCCGGCGCCACCGCTGCACAGGCCAACGTCGAGGCGAATCTCCTCACCCGGCGGTGGCCCAAGGATTTTCCCGAGACCTACGCTCCCGACCAGCCCCTCACCGCCGAGGTGAAGCCGCTGATGGAGCGGGTGCTCGGCACTTCGCGCCCCTATCTGGTGACGCTGCTCGCGGCGGTCGGGTTCGTGCTGCTGATCGCCTGCGCCAATGTCGCCAATCTGCTCCTGATCCGGGGCGAGGCTCGGCGGCGTGAGCTGGGCATTCGCACCGCACTGGGTGCGAGCCGGCGCCGGCTGGTCACCCAGCAGCTCACCGAGTCGGGGGTGCTGGCGCTCCTGGGCGGCGGGTTAGGTCTCCTGGTGGCGTGGGGCGGTGTGCGCGCGCTGCTCCGGCTGGCGCCGGCGACGCTGCCCCGGCTCGAACACGTGCACCTCGACGGCGCGGTGCTCTTGTTCACCTTGGCCGTGTCGCTCGGCACCGGTCTCCTCTTCGGCCTCCTTCCCGCGCTGCGCGCGTCGCGGGGCGATGCTGCATCGGCGCTGCAACAAGGGGCGCGGAGCTCCTCGACGCGCGGCGGCAGCAGGATGCGGCGCGGGCTGGTGATGGGCGAAGTGGCACTGGCGGTCGTGATGCTGAGCGGCGCCGGGCTCCTGATGCGCAGCCTCCTCAGCCTCTCGCAGATCGACATCGGGTTCGACGACGCACGAATCCTGACCGCGCGGATCAATCTCCCGCCGCTCAATTATCCCACCGATGCCAAGGCGATTGCGCTGGTCCAGCAGGTCGAGGAGCGGGTCAAGGGGATTCCGGGCGTGGTGGGCGCCGGCACCATGGGATGGACGCCGGTGGTGGGTGGCGGCGGGACCTGGTCGATCGTGATCGACGGCAAGGAGGTCAAGGAGATTGCGCAGGCGCCGAGCGCCGATCCGCAGCAGGTGACACCGGGGTTCTTCGGCACACTGGGGATTCGGATCGTGCGGGGGCGGGCGTTCACCGAGCAGGACCGGGAGGACGCGCCGCCGGTGGCGATCATCAACGAGGCGATGGCCAAGTTGCTCTGGCCCGGGCAGGATCCGGTCGGGCATACCCTGCGAATGTTCGGCCCGCAAAGCCCCTGGGTCACCATCGTGGGAGTGGCGCGTGACATTCTCTCCCGCGGGGTCGAGAAGACCACGCCGCCGACGATGTTCTTTCCCTACGCGCAGGCGGGCAAGAGTGCCTACTACCTGCCGCGCCAGGTGACCTTGGCGGTCAAGACCACCGGCAACCCCGAAGCGCTTGGGCCACTGGTGAGCCGGATCGTGCGCGAGCTGGACCCGGGGGCGCCGGTGTCGGAGCTGCGCTCGATGGAGGCGGTGATGGGGACGGCGCTGGCCAGCCGCCGCTTCACCACCGTGCTGCTGGGCTGGTTCGCGGCGCTGGCGCTCTTGCTGGCCGGAGTCGGCATCTACGGGGTGATTGCGTACGGCGTGAGCCAGCGCACCTACGAGATCGGGCTCCGGCAGGCGCTTGGTGCGGATCGAAGCTCGGTACTGGGTCTGATCGTGACGGAGGGGCTCAAGCTCACCGGCGCCGGACTGGTGATCGGACTAGTGGGCACGCTGGCGGCGGGTCAGCTCATCCGGTCGCTGCTGGTCAATGTGAAGGCGACCGATCCGGTCACGCTGATTGCGGTGGCTGTGTTGCTGGCCGGAGTGGCCGCGCTGGCGTCGTGGATCCCGGCAAGGCGGGCGATGGCGGTGAGTCCGACGGAGGCGCTGCGCGGCGGGGGGTGATCAAAGCCGGCTGTTCAGGCCGGCCGAGCTCGAATCGACTGAAAGACCGCAGGCAAGTCGATTTCCAACGCCGCCTCCGCGCCGACCGGCGCCCACACCAGTCGCTGGTCCAGAATTTCCGGGCGCTGGTCCCGGGACCGCCACCGCTCCACCGTCCGAGCGTCGAGATCGACAATCCAGTATTCCGGGATGCCCGCCCGCTGAAACCGGCGCCGTTTCGTGGTCCGGTCGAAGCCGGCACTCGAGGGGGACAGGATTTCGACCACGAGGCGGGGGTTGGGGAGACTGCTCCAGCTGAGGTCGGCGGGGAGACCGGGAACGACGAAGAGGTCCGGCTGAGACAGCTGGGTTCCGCCCAGCGAGAGATCGGCGGGAGCAAGCAGCGTCTCCCCCAGATTGTGGATGCGAACGAACGGTGCGATGAGGTCGTAAAACCGAACGACGGCCAATTGATGCAGAAAGGCCGGCGCCGGCGTCACCAGCAACTCGCCGTCGAACAGCTCGTAGCGGTTGCCGTCGTCGGGGAGCGAGAGGACCATTTCGCGAGTCCACTTCCCAGCCGGATCGGGCATACCCATATCGTAGGCTCCTCGGCGCCGAGTTGGCAAGTTTCCATGCCGCATGTTGCGAAGGGTCGCGGGCGGAATTGTGGTCAGGGTGGCGCCGGCAGGTGCGGAATACCGCGGGGGAGATTACGGCATGCGCTCAGGCGCCTCCCGATTCGGTGGGTCGAGCGGGTAGCTGGGCGCTGTGCCAGACACCCACAATCCACACCGCATCCCGGCGCACTCGATAGAAGAACCGGTACGGTCGAACGATGACCTCCCGGTACGGGAGATCCGGAAATTCCGGAATCCGCCGTCCGGACTCCGGGAACCGCTCGAGGCGCTTCAGCACTTTGAGCGCACGAGTGTGAAATCGTCGCGCGGCGCTCGGTCGATCGGCCAGGATGTAAGCGACCACCCCGAGAAACTGGCGGTCACCCGCGGGGGTGAACCGAACCCTCACGCGCCGGCGTCGCGCAGCAGTTGATCGGCGTCGGCTAACACGGTGTCAAGGTCCCGGCCCTTGCCCTTGGCGATCTCACGCTCGCCGCTGGCGAGGAGCCGCAAGATCTGGCGCTCTCGCTCGCCGTGCTCATATGCTTCCATGCTCAGCATGACGGCGGCCGCTCGACCGCGTTGGGTGATGACGACGGGCTCGCGCGAGCGGCGGACTCGGTCGAGGGCCTTGGCCGCGTCCTGCCGCAGGTCGGTAATCGGAATGATGTCGGGTATTTTGGCCACTGGCGCCTTGGCTGTTTGACGTACGTCCAAAAGTACGCCACAACGGGACGGCGCACAAGCCGCGGGGAGAAATTCTTCCTCAATCCCCGCCTGATGCGCTTGCTGACTCAGGAAAAACCTGGCAACCTGCCTTCCCGGTTACTCCCCGAAAAAGCGGGACGAAGCTGGACGAACGCCGGCGAGAAAAATTGCAGTGGCTACCGCTCGATCACTCGAATCGTCCCATCGGCTTTGTTCAGTACGAAGATCTGCCCTGCCGACGTCAGGTCGAATCGCAAATCCGCACGCTGCGCGGCCGGCTTGCCCTGGGCCGCGTTCTTCTCCTGAATGATCTGAAGGAACGTGCGCGGTGCCGAGCCGGGCGCAGTCACGAAGAGCACCCGGCGGATCGCGTCCTGCCCGCCTTTCGGGAGCTGATCCGCGCTCACGTGAAACAGCTCGCCGCTCGGCATGTCCCCGAAGAGCAGCCGCCCGGTGAGTTGCGGGACCGCGCTATGGCGGTAGACCACCACGCCGACCGACGCGGACTGGTTACTCGCAAGCAGGACCGGATCGAGCTGGTCCCATTCGACGACCGGATAGGTGACCTTCGGGTCGCTGCGGGACGAGTCGGTGATCACCGCTCGCCGGCTGACGAAGCGGTAGCTGCCCTCCCAGACGTTCCAGCCGAGGTTGGCACCGGCCAAGACCGGGCTCACTTCCTCGACGATGTTCTGACCGATGTCGGACAGGTACATGGTACCGTTCCGGGAATCCCAGCCGAGGCGCTGCGCGTTGCGGATGCCGTAGGCGTAGATCTCCGGCAGGGCGTCGGGCGTCGACACGAACGGATTCGCGGCGGGGACGCCATACTTGCCGCCGCGGCCATTTCTGCCGAGCGGTTCGATGCGGAAGATCTTGCCGAACGCGGAGCCCAGGTCCTGCGCCTGCTTCATCGGGTCGCCGCCGCTCCCGCCGTCGGCAATACTCACGTACAGGAGTCCGAAGTCGGCCGAGCCCGCACGCGCGGTGGGATTGAACGCGATCGCGCCGCCGTTGTGGTTTTGAAACGGCTGGCGCAGCCGGATCAGCTCGCGCGGGGCCTCGCCATCGTAGATGGAGGAGGCGGGGGTCCGTGCCGTCCATTCGAGCAACGCGGTGTCGTGCGTCGTGCTGTCGCGCGGCGTCCTGAAGTCCGGCGCCGGGGTCTGGTTCGAGAGGTCCGTGAAGGTGTAGAACTTGCCGAATCCGGGCGCGCCGGCCTGGGCGAACTGCGGGTGGAGTGCCACGCTCTGCAGCCCGCGCTCGCGACCCTGCGACTGCACCGCCAGGCCCCACTTCGGATCCCGGAGGTCGAGGAACGGCGTCACGGTGAGGCCGTCCGGAGTCAGGACGTACAGCAGGCCACGCATGTCGCTGACGAACAGCCGCCGGGTGGTCGGCTCGTCGACCAGGGTCATCGCGCGCGCGGCGACGCCGTCGATGTCCGGCAGCGAGGCGAACTCGCGGAGGGTGACGATGATCACGCCCTCGCTGCTGACGATCGGCTGGGGGAACGGATTGTTGGTTTGTCCCGGGGGGAGCGGCTCCTGTGCCGCCTGGGCCGATGCAACGGAACCGGTGAATGCCGCGAGTACGGCCAGCGCGGCGATGACCTTCAGGCGGTGAGACATGTACCCCTCCCGACGTCCTATGGAATCTTGACGAACGCGAGGGCGTTGTTCGCGTTCATCGGAATGACCAGCTGTCCGGCGCCCGGGTCGTAACACATCGACGCAGCGCTCGGAATGTTCTCGGCGATGAGCTCCGCGGCCTGCCCCGGCCGAATGCGAGAGACGCCGCCAAGCACGACGCTGCTGACGTACTTGGTACCGTCGTCCATGATGACGATGCCGTCGCTGCCGGACTGGGCCGCATGTTCGGTGCGGACCAGGCTCCCCTCGCGCGAGAAGGTCAGCACGGCATCGTTGCCGATGTTGACCACCACGATGTTGCCCTCCCGGTCGAGTGCGACCCCGTTGGGCCGGTTGAGAGGCTCGCCCTGCACGAAGATGGAGGCCTGGCCGGTCGGTGGCACCCGCCACACCTGCCCGGCACCCGTAACGGATCCATACACCGTACCGTCCCGGGTCACCGCGATGTCGTTGAACCAGGAGGCCTCCGGCACGCGGATGACCCCCAGCGAGACTCCTGTCTTCAGGTCGAACCGCCGGACCACCGAGACCAGCGGATCGTTCGGCCCGGTATCCCCGTCGCGGTCGGCCAGATACAGCACGCCGTCGATGATGTCGCTGCCGAAGGGCTCGTTCAGCACCAGCGGCGGACTGAGGGTGTCCCGCTGGGCTCCGGCGTTTTGCACCCCGATCCAGCGCGCGGTGTGGACCGATCCGTCGTGATTCATCAGGGTGATCCACCCGTCGTTCGCGCGCACGGTCTGGGGCACCCCGCGATTCGGCACCACGATGAGGCCCCGAACGGGATCGTAAGAGCAACTCTCGGCCGAGTAGACCGAGCCATAGACTTTCACGTTGGGCGAAATCGGCTTGAAGCTTCCATCGGCGGCCGGGATGACGGGAAGGCCCAGCGGATTGCCGACCGGGTAGAGGCGCGGCGGTGGCAAGGGTTGCTGGGCGCGGCCGGCGGTCGCCGCAGCCGCCATCAGCAGCGACAGGATGACGACTTTCATCCGTTACCCTCCGGATCGGTGCGCATCCTCGTAGAGCACGTCGGGGTCGAGATCCACCCCATTCGGGAAGACAATCGTTCCGCTTGCAGGATCGACCCTGACCTGAGCAAACACCTTTGGATCGTTGAGGGCCTCAAAGACCCCGCCTTTGCCAATGATGTCGGGGCCAAGATCGACTCGACCAGAGGAGCCATCGGCAAAGGTCAGCTCGACCACGAAGGCATCCACAACCCTCACTGCCACAATTCTCGGGTGCATCACTTAGGCCAGAGGTGCGATGGGGAGTGGGTCCTTGTGGTCACGGAGACGGCTCCAGTTCTCACGTAGTTCTGCTTGATGGAGACTACCCCACTCGACGACCATTGCCAACACCCTCGGCGGAAGCGCGCCGTTCAGGAGCCCGGGAGGATCGATGCAGATACTCGCTTCGGCATCCCCATAGGTAGCATTGAAGTCGGGAGGACCGTGATCGCTGAAGTACATCCGGATCACAATCCCGAGAAACCTGGAGATTTCTGGCATCGGCACCGCCGGCTGGAGTCCACCGGACGGTGCATTGAGCCGCTCCCCTTTCGACCATCGAATTGCCGGCCCGGGGTGCCGAAAAGCGCGGCGGGCGAAGGTGTCACCCGCGCCCCCACACCATGTCGAAGAGGATTGGCAGATTGAGCTCGAGCGGCTGCATGGCGCCAGCGGGATGCCACAGGAGGCGTCGTGAACGGCATCCTCTACGCCATGGGTGGAGCGGATCCGTCGTATCTCGTTACCGGGGCGATGGAGGCCTACGATCCGGCGACCGACACCTGGACGACGCGAGCTTCGCCGCCTCAGCTGCGGGTGGACTTCGGCGTCGGCGTCATCAGCGGCAACCTCTATGCCGCGGGGGGGAGAGACGCGGTGTCGCTCACCGGTGTCCTCGAGGCGTACCGGCCTTAGGAGGACTCAATTGGCCCGGGGAGGCCGCGCCCACGGCGGGTGGGGGGTTCTACGCGACGCCGGGCGATAAGACGTTGGACGCCATTAGGCTCGGTGGGCTTCTTCGTAGAGAACATCCGGGTCGAGATCGACTCCATTCGGAAAGACAATCGTGCCCGACTCGGGGTCGACCCGGACCTGGGCAAACACCTTCGGATCGTTGAGGGCCTTGAATACGCCACCCTTGCCCACGATCACAGACGCGAGATCGACTTGGCCCACGGAGCCATCGGCAAAGGTGAGCTCGAGCACGTAGGCCCTGACCACTCGTACGCCAACTATGTCAGGGTACATGGGTCAGGCCAGAGGTGGGACTGGAAAGGGTCTCTTGTCGGCACGGAGGCGGCTCCAGTTCTCGAGCAATTCGGCCTGATGGAGACTACCCCATTCGATGAGGATTGCCAACACCCTCGGAGGCAGTGTTCCATGGAGAAGCCCGGGCGGCTCGATGCGGATCCGAGCCCTGGCCCCGCTGTAGGTGGCATGGAAGTGCGGTGGCTCGTGGTCGTTGTAGTACATCCGGATCACGATCCCCAGGAACCGGGAGATTTCTGGCATCGGCACCGCCGGATTGAGTCCACCGGACAGTGCATTGGGCCGTTCTCTCTTTGACCATCGAATTATTGGCGCGCGGTTCCGAGAAGCGCGGATCCTAGGAGCGCACCGCGCGCGCCACGTGGGGGCCAGTGCCGACCTCGATGAAGTATCGGGGAGAGCGAGATGGCCCCGGCCGCGTGAGGGGCCTGCCACCGGCGTCACTCGGCGCGATTACCCCGCTTTCCGAAACACCGGCACCTCCCGCGCGATGCGCGCCCCCACCCGGTCGCGTTCCACGTCGAGATCGTATGCTGCCTGGAGGTTGAGCCAGAGCAGATCCGAGGTGCCGAAAAAGCGCGCCAGACGCAGGGCGGTATCGGCGCTCACGGCCCGGGTGCCGTGGACGATCTCGTTGATGCGCCGAGCCGGCACCTTGAGATCCTTGGCGAGCCGGTACTGGGTCAGTTCCAGCGGCTCCAGGAAGTCATGCAGGAGCACTTCGCCGGGATGGATGGGGCTCAGGCGCTTCCGGGGCATGGATTTCTCCTCAGTGATAATCCACCATCTCAACCGCGTGGGCGTCGCCGTCCCGCCACCGGAAGCAGATGCGTCACTGGTCCGGATTATTGAGAAATAGTAACGCGTTGCGTTATTAGCGTCAAACGCGGGGGGGGAAACGGCGCGGGCGCGAGTGGGCCCGCGGTCTTGCGTGCCCGGTTACCCCCCCGGAAGCGCTCGTTGGAGGCGGGTTTCTGAGAGGGGCCCCTGCCCTGCAACCCTTCCGGCAGACCATGCGTCAAAGGGACTATAGGCACTTCGCCTATAGTGCTCGTTTCCCCGGTCTTCCCCCATTCCCCGGTCTTCCCATGGTCCAGCCCGACCCCGCCGCCCACTCTCCCCTCCGCCCCGTCGAGGCGCTCCTCCTCACCATGCTCGCCGCCGGCGACCGGCACGGTTACGGGCTCCGCCAGGACATCCTCGACCACACCGGCGGGAAGATCGAGCTGGAGGCAGGGAGTCTCTATCGCCATATCCGGGGACTCGAGGACTCAGGACTGCTCGCCGAGGCAAAGACTCCCCCGGACGAAGACGACCGTCGTATCTACTACCGCCTGACTCCGTTCGGCCGCCGAGTGCTCGCCGCCGAGATGCTGCGGTTGCGGTCGCTGGTGAAACTGGCGGAACGGCACCGGGTGATCTCCCCGGCGCGGTCCTGATGTCTCCGGTCCCCGGCGAGCGCCTCTACCGGAGGCTGCTCCATCTCTATCCTGCGCCATTCCGCCGCCGCTATGGCCCGGCGATGCTCAACTTCTACCGGGAGCGGCGCCGGGCGTCCGGTCGAGGAGCCTGGCCTCGCATTCTCCTCGACCTCCTCCTGAGCGCAGCAGCTGAGCGCCTACGCACGTACACCCGCGCCTTTGCGCCTTTGCGCCCTTCCGCCCGTGAAAGGATCACCGTGAGCACTCTGCTGCAGGACCTGCGCCTCGCCTTCCGCGGCCTGGCCCGAACTCCCGGTTTCACCGCGGTGGTGCTGCTGACCCTCGCACTCGGCATCGGGGCCAACGCCGCGATCTTCAGCGTCGTCAACGGTGTCTTGCTCCAGCCGCTGCCCTTCCCCGACCCCGACCGCCTCGTGGATTTTCGGCACCAGGAGCCGTACTCCAACGTCTCGGAGCCGGAATTCAGGGACTACCGGCGCGACATGCGGCCGCTGGAGCGCCTCGCCGCTTACACCGGGTACGACGCCAACCTGGAGGGAAGCAAGGAGCCGGTGCGGATCACCGGTGCCCGGGTGTCGGACGGGTTCTTCCAGGTCCTGGGCGTCGATCCTCTCATGGGGCGCACTTACGCGCCTGACGAGGAAAAGCCGGCCCAGGGGCCTTCGCCGGTGATCGTGATCAGCGAAGGCGTCTGGCGCACCTGGTTCGGCTCCGATCCGAAGATCCTGACTCGAGAGGTCCGGCTCAACGGGATTCCCCGCCGGGTCATCGGCGTCATGCCGGCCCGGTTCGGATTCCCCGACGCCGCCACCGGAGTCTGGCTGCCGCTCCGGCTCAACTACGATTCCCTCTGGACCCGCAACAACCACTACCTGCTTATGGTCGGTCGCCTGAAGTCCGGTTCAACCACGAATCAGGCCAACACCGAGGCGAATCTCCTCACCCGCCGCTGGGTCAAGGACTTTCCGGAGACCTACGCTCCCGACCAGCCGTTCACCGCCGAGGTCAAGCCGCTGATGGAGCGGGTGCTCAACAACTCCCGGCCTTATCTGGTGACGCTGCTCGCGGCCGTCGGGTTGGTACTGCTCATCGCCTGCGCCAATGTCGCCAACCTCCTCTTGATTCGGGGCGAGGCCCGGAGGCGCGAGCTGGGTATCCGCACCGCGCTGGGGGCGACGGGACGCCGGCTGGTCACCCAGCAGCTCACCGAATCGGGGCTGCTGGCGCTCGCGGGCGGCGGGTTAGGGTTGCTGGTGGCGTGGGGCGGTGTGCGGGCGCTGCTCCGGCTGGCGCCGGCGACGCTGCCCCGGCTCGAGCACGTGCATCTGGATGGTACGGTGCTCTTGTTCACATTGGCCGTCTCGCTCGGCACCGGTCTCCTCTTCGGGCTCCTCCCCGCGATGCGCGCGGCGCGGGGCGGCGTGGTCGATGCGCTGCGCGAGGGGGCGCGGAGCTCCTCCCTCCGCGGCGGCAGCAGGATGCGGCGGGGGCTGGTCATGGGCGAGGTGGCGCTGGCGGTGGTCATGCTGAGCGGGGCCGGGCTCCTGGTCCGGAGCCTTCGAAGCCTGCAGCAGATCGATATCGGATTCGACGACGCGCGGATCCTGACCGCCCGGCTCAATCTCCCGCCGCTCAACTATCAGGTCGATGCCAAGGCGATTGCGATGGTGCAGCAGCTCGAGGAGCGGATCAGGGGACTTCCCGGAGTGGTGGCTGCCGGGACGATGGGGTGGACGCCGGTGGTGGGCGGCGGCGGGACCTGGTCGATCGTGATCGATGGCAAGGAGGTCAAGGAAATCGCCCAGGCGCCCAGCGCCGATCCGCAGCAGGTAACAGCGGGGTTCTTCGGGACGCTGGGCATTCGCATCGTCCGGGGTCGCGCGTTCACCGAGCAGGACCGGGAGGACGCGCCGCCGGTGGCCATCATCAACGAGGCGATGGCGAAGCAACTCTGGCCGGGGCAGGATCCGGTCGGGCATACCTTGCGGATGTTCAATCCGCAGTCTCCGTGGGTGACGATTGTCGGCGTGGCGCGGGACATTCTGTCGCGCGGGGTCGAGAAGACCACGCCGCCGACAATGTTCTTCCCGTATGCGCAGGCGGGAAAGAGCGCGTACTTCCTTCCGCGTCAGGTGACTCTCGCGGTCAAGACCACCGGCAACCCCGAAGCGCTGGGGCCCGCGGTGAGGCGGATCGTGCGCGAGCTGGATCCGGGGGCGCCGGTGTCGGAGGTGCGCTCGATGGAGGCGGTGATGGGGACGGCGCTGGCGAGCCGCCGCTTCACGACCGTGCTGCTGGGCTGGTTCGCGGCGCTGGCGCTGTTGCTGGCCGGCGTCGGCATCTACGGGGTGATCGCGTACGGGGTGAGTCAGCGCACCTACGAAATCGGGCTCCGGCAGGCGCTCGGCGCCGATCGCGGCTCGGTCCTGGCGCTCATCGTGGCAGAAGGGCTCAGGCTCACCGGCGCGGGACTGGTGGTCGGCCTGCTGGGGACGCTGGCGGCGGGCCAGCTCATCCGGTCGCTGCTGGTCAATGTGACGGCGACGGATCCGGTGACGCTGATTGCGGTGGCGGTCCTGCTCGCCGGCGTGGCCGCGCTCGCCTCCTGGATCCCGGCGAGAAGGGCGATGGCGGTGAGTCCGACCGAGGCGCTGCGTGGGGGCGGGTGACGAGACTCGCCTAGACGCGCGAATTACGTCTTGGCCGACGTCCGCTGTACCGCTTCAAACAGCATGTCGGGATCCAGGTCCGCCCCGTTCGGCCACACGATCGTGCCGGCGTCACGGTCTACCGAGACGCGGGCGAAAAACGCAGGATCCTGGAGCGCAGCGAAAACTCCGGCCCCATCACCGATCCATGAAGTCAGATCCACCGTTCCGTGGGACCCATCGGTAAAGGTCAGATCCACGATGAGGTGGGCGGGTACCCGAACGGCGGTGATTCGAGGATGGAGCGGAACCATTGGCTACTCCAGCGGAGCAATGCGTCGCGGCGCCTCGGAGGCCTGAAGCCGACGCCAGTTGTCGAGCGGTTCCTTCTGATGGATTCTACCCCACTCCACCACGAACGCCAAGACTCGCGGGGGTAATATGCCGCGTGGAAATGCGGCGGAACGTGATCACGGAAATACATTCGAATCACGATCCCGAAGAAGCGAGAGATTTCCGGCATGGGCAAGAGCTAGCGCCGCGCCGACAGAGCTTCCCATCAAGTCAACGCGCGCTGAGGCAGATTCGCGCATTGCCCGTGCCGATGCACTCATCACCCAACAGCGGGCCGGGCTTCCAGCTCCTCCGCTACCTCATCAGGGTGGGTGAGGCGGCGGCCAAGGTGAAGCCCGAGCTCGCGATGCGGTTCGAGCTCCCCACCTTCAGCACGGCCCTGATTAAGGAGGGGTTCAGGCCCGAAGAAGCCTTCGCAGCGAAACGCGTTTTTAGACCGCCTCATCCCCCTCGTTCGCGCAGCACAGTTGCCCCTCCTACTAATTCTGGCTATATTATAGCCATAATGCGCTACGCGATCGTCCTTGCTCCAAGCGCAGTGCGGGAACTCCGGGCGCTGCCTGCCCGCCACCGAGCCAGGGTCCGGGACGAGCTCGAGCGGCATCTGCGCCATGAGCCAGCGAAGGTGAGCAAGAGTCGCATCAAGCGCCTTCGGGGGTTGAGCCGGCCCCAATTCCGGCTGCGAATCGACGACATTCGGGTATTCTATGACGTCACGGACACGGCGGTCGAAGTCCTCGCCATCATCTCCAAGGCCCAAGCGTCGGAATGGCTCAGCGAGCACGGAGAAGAGCCGCCGGGGGGTGCCCCTGGCAAAGGTGAAGGATGATCTCTCCCATTACCTCCGGCTGGCCGAGGGAGAGGATATCCTGATCACCCGCCATGGGCGGCCGGCCGGGGTCCTGATCGGCTTCGAGTCAGACGAGGATTGGTTCGACTATCGCCTTGAGAATCATCCCGAGTTCCTCGCGCGGGTGGCCGGCGCCCGAGCCGCCCTGGGAGCCGGAAGGGGCACCCGCCTCGAGGATCTCAGTCTTTGAGGCGGAGGCTAGCATCACTACCTGAATCGGCACTCGCAGCGTGGACGACCCACACGACCTGAGCCGCTTCGTCCGAGCACAGGAGGGCGACTACGAGCAAGCGCTCTCGGAGATCGTGAGCGGCCGCAAGCGCACGCATTGGATGTGGTACATTTTTCCGCAAATCGACGGATTGGCTTTTAGCTCGACCTCGAAGCACTTCTCGATCAAGGGGGTTGAGGAAGCCAAAGAGTACCTCGATCACCCGGTACTCGGTCCGAGGTTGCTGAGGTGCGCGGAGGCGGTGGTCGGTGTCGACGGCCGATCCGCGAGGGAGATCTTCGGCTCCCCCGACGATCTGAAACTGCGGTCGTCCGCGACCCTGTTCGCATCCGTGCTGCCCCCAGGGTCGGTGTTCGACCGCCTGATCGCGAAATACTACGCGGGAGTGCGCGACGGCAAGACCCTTCACCTGCTGGGCATCGAGCCTGAGGTCGGAGGCACTGATCAAGCAAGCGTGGACCGCGTTGTCACAAAGGCCTAGAAACGGCTGACAAGGAGCGGAGTCGGCGTTGCCGGAGGGCGTCCCCCGTAGCCCCCGGCCTCGCCGCACTCCTCCCGCTCACTCGGTTGCGCAGCGATGCTCCAGCGCCGGCATGGCCGACAGGTGCCGGATGGCATCCGACTCCGGTTCGTATACGTTGCTCTCCAGCTGGCGCCCGCAGAACGGCTCGCCGCATGCGGCGCACCGCGTCTCGTTCTCGCAGCTGCATGTCACCCGCACCGCCAATCCCCTCAGGCTCGGCTCGGGATCGAGGCAGGTGCCCTGGAACTCACCGCACGATTCGCAGGGAAAGAGCCCGTAGGGTTGGCCCGCAGGGCCGCGGCCGGAGAGTGCCTTGAGCTCGTTGGCAGATGCTTCCCACCCGTTCTTGGTGCTGCCCCCCAGGGCGAATTCCAGCGCCTTCACCGCCGGGAACCCCGCCGTCTCGATGAACTGAGCCAACTGTTCCGCGCGGTCGTCCGGCCACGGCTGCTCGTGTTCAATCGCGACCGGACGGATCAACCCGGAGACCGTGAGTGACGCGTATGGGATGTCATCCGCCGCGGCTGGCTCGCCATCCTCGTTGATGAAGACCGATCGGTCCCAATCGAGGCAGAGACAAGTCGACAGCCGGTTCGCCGTCCACTGGGCCAGCGCCGCCGCTACCAGCATTTCCTCTTCGAGGGCCGGCAGGAGAAGCAGGTGGTGCAGCCCCGGGGCGATCCGGGTCAGCTGGTAGGGGAAGCCGCCAAATGCGTGCATGGCCACATTGTTGTGCTCGATGGTGCGGAACGGGATGGACTGGAGACTGGACATGGGAAACCCTTTCGCTGAGGTACATACCGTCCCACGCGCGCATGGTTCCGGTCCACACCAGCGAACCGGCCGGATGGGCCACCGTGCGCTCCGGAATGGAGCAGGGCAACGGGTGGCGAACGGGTCATCGAGCCGGGGCTCTCGCCGTTCTCTTCATGCTGGCCACCGGGACGGGGGTGGCCGGGTCCTGCAAAACAAACAGCCCGTGACGTGAGGTCGCGGGCCGGGCCGAGCCGCGACTTAGATGGATGGTGACCGGCGGTGCCGGGGCGCGGTCCATCAAGTCTGGAAATCACCGCGCACTGGAAAATAGCGGTTTCCCGGCCTGAGTGGCAAGCGTCCGGCATCGCCCGAACCCGGTGTCCGACATCGCGCGAACTGCCTGTCCGACTTCAGCGAAATCCGCAGCGAGGCCGCCTCACTGCGCGAAAAAGGACTTGGCCCGGATTAGGCATGTGCGCCTCCTGTCGGCCGCCAGCGGGGTGTCGGCCGAGCGGTTCATCGGCAGCGACACGGCCGGTGCCCCTGCCACCGAGCCGGAAGTCTCCAGAAAGGAGACTCGCATGAAAGCCGTAGTTCGCACGGGCCGGGCTGATCGCAGCACACGCCGCCACCGCTCGCCGGAAGGAGCTCCGGCGGGGGTTGCAGTTCCAGCTCCTTCGCTACCTCATCAGGGTGGGTGAGTCGGCCAGAACCCCTTCCTCTGCTCGGTCAAGGCGATGTTGGCCCGGGCCGAGACGGAGCGGGAGTTCCTCATCAGCGGGGGGCTTTCCGAGCTTGCCCTTACCGATCTCAAGCGGGAAGTGGGCGAGCTCCTCGCGGAGTGGGGTGGCGTGGGCGTCCTTGGTCTTGTCCCAGGCGGCGGGATAGGTGAATTGCTCGCCCAATGCGCGGGCGAGTCGCTGCACTTCGGAATTGACCGCTCTGTCATCGAGCCCGGGCTTGACCCGTCCCACCAGCACCAGCCAGCCGTTGCCCTGGTAATCGCCCGAGGCGGGGTCGAGCTCGAGCGGCTTCCAGAGCCGGTACTCGGGGCTCGGGAAGTAGAAGCCGCGCGGCATCACCCCGATCACGGTGGTGGGGGTGCCGTCGAGGAGGATCCGTTGGTTGATGATGTTCGGGTCGCCGCCCAGCTCCTGCTGCCACACCCCGTAACTGAGCACGGCCACCGGCTCGGCGCCGGGGCGGTCTTCGCCCTTGGCAAAGGTGCAGCCCATGAGCGGGGTGGCGCCGATCACGTCGAACAGCTCGGCGGAAGAGATCCCGGCGAGGAGGACGGTGCTCTGGACATCGGTGCGGAGGGTGGTGCCGTTGGCGGAGTAGGCGGCAAGGCCGGAGAAGGCCTGAATACGCGCTTTGAGGAAGTCGAACTCGACCCCGCGCCAGTACCAGGGCGACCAGAAGACCCGGAGGCTCGCCTCGTCGCGCACCGGAAGGGGGCGGAGGAGGACGGAGCGGACCACGCCGGACAGGCCGACGGTGGCGCCCAAGCCGAGCGCGAGGGTGAGGATGCCGAGGGCGGAGAAGGCGGGTTTCCGGCGGAACTGGCGGAAGGCGTGGCGGAGGTCGGCGAGGAAATCGCGGATCAGGTTGATGCCCCAGCTGTCGCGGGCGCGCTCCATCTCCGCCACCGGGCCGCCGAAGCTGCGGCGGGCCTGGGCTGCAGCGGTAGCGGGCGAGAGGCCCTGGGCGATGAGCTTCCGGGCTTCCATCTCGAGGTGGAAGGCGAACTCGTCCTGCAGCTCCTTCTCCATGGTGCGGGGGCGGAGGAGGGCGTGGAGCCGGAAGAGCACGTTGCGAAGGAAGCGCATGGGGAGCTCCTACGAGGTAGACGCGATGAGGCGGCCGACGCCGGCGGAGAGGCGGAGCCATTGCTCGGTCTCGATGCCGACCTGCTCCTCGCCGGCCTTGGTCAGGGTGTAGTAGCGGGCTCGTCGGCCGGAGTCGGTGTCCTGCCAGTAGGAGCGGATCCAGCCCTCGCGGGTCAGGCGATGGAGCGAAGCGTAGAGGGAGCCCTGCTGGGCCTTAAGCGCTTCCCGGGAAAGGGATTGGATGCGCTCGGAGATCCCCCAGCCGTGCATCGGCTCGAGGGTGAGGACCCTCAAGATCAACAGGTCGAGGGTGCCTCTGATGACGGCGGTGTCGATGGACATCGGTCGCTCCTACCTGTCGGAAACCGAGAGATAGGAGATTTGACGCAGGGCTGAGGAAAAAGGTTGCAAGTCATGAATGGACTATTCGCTGCGCATCCCGTACTTCCGCTGGCGGGCCCTAAGCGCCCCATCGCCTCCATCGAGAACATCAAGCACGGATTGCCGCACTGGACTCTCTGAGCAAGACAAGAAGCCAGCGGAGGAAATACCAATGGTGGCGCCGTCAGAATCCACATGAACTATCAGGTCAGCGTCTGTCAAGACGACCAGGTTGGCGTTATGCGATGTAACGGCAAACTGCTGTAGAGCCTTCCGTCGCAGCAGGTCTGGGGCGATGGCGTCGGCGATATGGCGGTTATCAAGATTGTCCTCTGGTTGATCGATAATCAGCGGCCCGCGCGAATTGCGAAGTAACAGAGGAAATACAGCGACGCAACGCTGGCCCGCGGAGAGATTCTGTATTGGCACGAAGCCTGCCTTTCCTACCGAGAGCGCGATATCAATATCGTCTTCGTCAACAACTCGAAGTAGATCAACAAGCTTCACGTCCCAAAGCACATCGTTGACCTCCCATCGATCTGCACTAATGTCCAACTGGCCAAGTTTCGAGAAGAGCGCCCGAAGGTTTTGGTAGGCTTCGACATTGCCAAACCCCTGAACGTACTTCACGATTGCCGCGCCCTCAGGACCATAACTGCCCTGAAATCTATCGCGAGCCTCATGATTCGCCGACCGCCGAAAGGCGAGACGAATCGAGGTCAGATCCGCATTCAGAGAATCCACCAATCCTTGCCGTATTTGAACGATCCCGTCTCTGGCAGCACAAATTGACTCGCAAAACGTCTCGAGTTCCTGCGAGAGCCCTTTGACCTCGCGTGACAGTTCTTCAGCTTGCTGTTGTACAAGGGGTAGTCTCTTTGTTTCCTCAAGAACTTGAATTTGTTTTGCCAGTATTTCACGGTCGCCCGGTGGAAGCGCATTCACCTGCGGATTGTACGTGTCCTCGCGGAAGCGTCCGAAAGCCTCGGCGAGAGAGTCGCGGGCCGCTTTGGTCATGTCGTGAACTTCATTCAGCGCGGCTTGAAGGCTACCGGTTGCGGTAGTCTCCGCAGCCTCTGTCTTAACGATGGCTTGTCGTACAGCATCAATCCGAGCTGTGATTACATCTGCCCCCGGCCCCAAAGCGGGGAGAGGGCCCAACTCGATCGAAATTCGCCCCGCCACGGACTCTGGAACCTCGAGTTGGCGGCGCTCCGCAGCCGACTGGAGTCCCGCAAGCTTCTGTTCAGAGAGTAAGAACCATTCGTACTGGGTCTGGAGGGTAAGGAGCGCGCCTTGTTCCAACCGTAAGAGAGTTGCGCGTTTGCGTTGCAGCTCCCACAGGTCCCTTAGCGCCGAGTCGAGGCGCTTAATCTGGCGTTGGAGCACAGGGAGTTGGTCTCTGGCCCGCTCTACGATCTGAGCCATTTCATCATACCGCCGTTGTATCGCGGCTCGGTCTCCGACTCTGTCAAGCAGGGCGATCCGGGCAGTGGCCTTGTCTGCGATCGCCTCGATTTCGTGCCACCCGAGAATGGAGATCGGAAAGCCGATATCATCCAAAGCCGATAGGACCCTTGCGTTTCCGCTTGCATCGACACATGTAATCCGATCCGGTGAATCCGCGCGACGGGTTATGAGCATCTCAACATCGCCGGGCATGGCTACGAGGCATTCAACGTAGCCCGAGGCACCAAGCACGTGTTCGAGGTGGCGGCCTACTTCCTTTACGCGCTCAGAGGGAACGGGAGTGTTTAGGCCGAATCTCACGCATTCGAGAATTGCCGTCTTGCCAGACCCTTTGCTACCGATGAGAGAGTTCAGACTCTCATTGAGTTCAATCCACATATTGGGAATGAAGGAACCCACAATGTGCAGACCCAGAATACGGGGGTAGGCCAGCGAAGGCCTGTCGAGCCGGACTCGGTGTGAAAAGGAAAGTGCGGCTCGCAACTCCGCCAACGTCGTGTGCTCCATTCGGAGCCATGTATCTCGCTTCCGAGCGACCAAGTGGTCGTGGTGATGGGCATCACTGGAGGAAACACAAGTAGCGCTAGGGATTAGCAGGCCTTCTGCGGTGGATCTGCCACCTTCAAAGAAGCGCGCGGTGCTCCTTTGGCGAACCTCGAGTGCGTCGAACGCTCCATCCTGTACGAAGCCAAGAAACGCGTCGTCCTCGTAGAGATCGTCGATGCTCTTCGAGACCTCCGGCGCTTTCCCCTGATGCAAATGTGCAGCGATGAATAGCGCGCCATTGTCGCGGAAGAAGCGACCCACTTCAACCACACTTGACCGGAAACCCGCTGGATAGTCGCCACCGCGATACAAGAGTGTTTCTTGAGCCTTGCGTAAGATATAGCTGTAGTCTCCACCAGCAGCCGGGTCGACGGCAACGATTGCGTGGAAGAAGTAGTCTTTGCCAACCTTCTTGAACAACGCATCGACGAGGAGATTGATCTCTGCGCCTGGTATGAGAGTTACGCTAGGACAGTGCAGTTGAAGAGTATCGAGCTCCGCGCGGCTAGGCACTTCCTGGTGCTTCACGACAACCGCCACCTCGTATCTGCCTTCCTCAAGTGCGGTCCCAAGGCGGGCATTCGCGTCAGCCTCGCGGTACTCATAGTCGGACGAGCCAGGTAGGTGCACGTGAAAATCTGCGCGACGCCACCTCGCGCCGGGCCCAATGCCACGCTTGCGAAGTTCGATACGGAACGCTTCGATATTCACCCTTTAGCCCCCCCGAGGTATTTCGGCTGCGGGTCGGTTACGAGAAAGCTGGCGAGAGACAACTGGAATTATCGTAGCTTGCGGTTTACCGTCAGCAACCGCAATGGGGAGGAAGCCGGCCTTATGAGATCTAATAGGCGAACAGTTACCGAAGTGCAGCGCCCAAGGCGATGCTGGAAGTCGGGCCATTTGAGCTGTCGTTCCCCATCCCTCGGGGTGACGAAGTCGACCGTCGCCAAGCTCGCGACTCTCACGGACCTCAACTTCGAGGGGATTTCCTACGCCGAAAGAGCCGGCGGAGTGAAAAGCGCTTGTGGCTGTCGGTCAGCTCCCGCCGAATCTTCGCTTCGTCGATCCACTCAGGGTACGGCGAAACGGGGGCCGGGGCGGCCGCAGGCAGCAGCCCCGGGGCGTGCTTCCGAACTGACCGCTCCGCCGACCAATAGCCGTGATTCTCCAGGACGCTCATCTCCGCCTCGCTGAATGCGTCGAGGTCGGTCCGGATCCTTTCCAGCACGTCGTCGGTGAGCGCCTGGGAGTATCCAGCGAAGCCGGGCTTGTCGGCCGAAGCGGTCGACGGCTTGACCCCGCTCCCCAGCGACCAGTATGCACCGCGGTAACGGCCCTCATCCGTGTCGCCGAAGAACGACCGGAGCCGGAGCGCCCGGGTCTGGCTGGTGATGACAGCAGTGTAGCGCAGCAGCCGCCGGAGCGGCGTGGTATCCGTCCGAAACTCGAAGGGGGCGCCGCAGTCGGAGATGAGCACGTGGGTCCAGTCCTTCCAGACCGGCTCGAGCCCCATGTTGTCGTACACCCCGCCGTCCGAGAGTTGGATCCGTCGCCGCTTGGCCGCGATGGTCATCGGACCGAACAGCGGTGGGAAGCAGGCCGACGCCGCCACCGCGCGGGCCAGCGGCCATTCCGCGGCGGCATCGAGGTAGCCGGCTCGGTAGCTGCCGGCGCCCGTCCTGGTAAACTCCCAGTTGACGCCGAAGGTCAGGTCCGAGGCGCAGAGGATGAACTGCGGCGCCTCGGGGAGATCCCGGAGTCTGAGATCGGTGAGTCGACGCCGATAACGGCGCTCGAGATGCCGTAGCAGCGGATCGGGCCAGACCCAGTTCCACAGCACGTGAACCAGGATCGGCACGGTCCGAAAGTCCCGGCTGCAGAAGTCGCGGAAGGGGTCGGCGACCTCGGCCTGCCAATCGGCGAACCCCTGATTGAGCGAACGTCCGAGTTGGTGGAGCCGTGTCGCGAGGAAGGCAGAGAAGATGCTGCCACCCGAGACCGAGCTGATCGCGGTAACACGCTGGAGGATCCCTACCTCGTGGAGTCGGCGGAGCGCGCCCAAATGGAAGATGGAGGCGCGGAAGCCCCCGCCGGAGAGGCAGAGGGCGATTCCCTCCTGACGCCTGGACGGCGCCAGGGAATCGGCAGCACGGGCAGCGGGTTTGGAATCCACGAAATCACTGTAGCTCTTCGTTGGCTCCTCAGCCAACCCAGGCACCAAGCCAAGGATAGCAGGGATGGGCGGCGGTGGCTTGCAGCGTTTGTCAGCGGGCTATAGGGTTCCCTGCAGCATAAGTGTTAGTTAGGTGGCCCAATAACGACGTCTCAAGGCTTAGGTAGTCGTGCGGATCCCAGGTCCACGCCCGTGATACCCCTCTCTGTCCTTGCGATGCAATCGCAAGCCTCAGGCGGTATTCTCGGGCTCGATCCAACAGCCTTCTTTACGGCGCTCCTAGTTGCGGTCACGCTGCCGTTGGCGGTCGAGGCGGCACGTCGGACGTGGCTTGAGTATCGGGCTAAGCCTCTTCTACTGGTCTCCCGTGTACGGCGCTTTAAACCGAACCTCGTCGTCACTGCTTACGGGGTGCAGTCATTCTTCGATTACTGGCCAACTCCCGTTGACACTAGCCTCCTTGAGGCGCTCAGGAATCACGAGAACGTACTACTCGCCGGGCGGCCCCATGTAGGCAAGTCACGGACGGCCACACACTTCATTAGGAAGGTCTTCGGCACTTGGTGGACACTATCGGAATGGAGAATCATAAGACCGCTTCCCGACGCCCTTGACCAACTGTCTGCAATCCGCCTCCCTAAGCGGCGGTACGTGCTGTTCTTGGATGACTTGGACGTTTTCCTCGCGCATGATGAGTCTCGCGGCGTGGATGTTCTTCAACTCGTCGGCCATCTACAACCCCAGTGCAGGAAGCTCGTAGTGGTAGCAACAATCCGACGAACTCTCCCAGAGTTTGAATCCTTAGCCTCAAGCCCACACTTGCTTGGACGCTGGCGCCTGCTCGAACTCCCAGATTGGGAGTACGCGAACGGGAAGAGGCTCGCGCAGCAACTGGGCGTGGATTTCAGCACCTGGGATGGCACTCCTCTTTCGCTAATCCAGCCGTCGGGCTTAATGGCGGAGCGATACAGACAGCTTCCAGCAGCGCAGCGGAAGGCTCTGAGAGCGATGAAGGTCTGCTTCGATTGTGAACTTTATTTCGTTCCGCGTCAGCTCCTTTCTGACATCTGTACCATGGACGTGACAGGAATCGGCCCCGAGGTGGTCGTGAATGACTCGGTAGTGTCCTCTCTTTCAGAAGGAGGCTGGCTAGCTCCACTGCCAGACCCTGTCCAATCCTACCCTGGATTACTAGCTGCTGTGAAGGACTGGACTACTACGGATGCGAAGCGCGAGGCATTGATGGACGCCCTAATTGCGGGGGGATGGCATCGTCAATTAGCAGCCATTGGGGGCTCGACTATCAAGCGAGGCGATAGCGAGGCGGTGATCTCGCCGCCATCGGTAACAAAACGTCCTGCCCCAGAACATTCAGTGGCTGACCTTGCTTCGCAGAAAGGGATAACCCTGCAGAATCCGTCTTCACTCGCGGAAAGCCGCCCCAATTCTGAGGTCGTTAAGCCGCTTCCCTCTCAGCTTCCTCCCGAGTCGCTAGTGATACGGGCGGAAATGTATTACGCCCATCACGGCCCTCTCGACATACTGGTTACGAACCAAACTCCTGACACCTGGCGATCATGTCGACTGGAAGTCACGCAGATTGAGCGGTGGTCTGCCGGTCTCGGGCTCCTAGTCCGCGATGCGCAACCCGTTCCTCGACTCATTCTTAAAGGGCCAGAAATAGTTGAGCCTGCCCGTCCGGCTCGATACACACTATGCAAGAGGGAATTTGATGAACACGCCGCCTATGTTATAGGGGAGGACAGTTCCGGCAAGAATGTCCGATACAAGCTCGAGGGCGACGAAACCTACTGCGCCGAGCTTCGCTGTTGGACTGGTCCCGACGTTGCGGTGTTCGAGCAGTTCTTTGAGGTGACCAGCGGCGGTTACATTCATCTGAAGGAGGACCCACGCGAGTCAAAAGCATCTTCCAATCGAAGGCATTCATGAGAGCGATGGGGTTAGAATCCCTCCACATCTTAGAATTGAATCGCCCTGACTCTCCCGGAGACTCGACTATGTGAGTGCCACATCGGCGGCCTGGCGAAACGGACACGCAACACCCTAGTCCAAGGTTGCATCGAGGACATTGCAGGGTGCAGCGTAGCGACGATCACCATCATCGAACAGCATTGAAGTCCCCCCTGCTAGGCCCAGGCCAGGGGCCACCTAACCCGCACTTGTAGCTGACCGCGGCGTGAGCGCGACGCAGCCGCGCAGGATATCTTAACTGTCGGGTTTGCGCGACTGCGCCGCACGCCCCGGCAGCTAAAGTGCAGAGCGTTAGGTGGCGCCGACGATTGCATCGGAGGGCAAGTCCATGATGCCTGCTCCCACACGCGCTTTCTTGATGGACCTTGATTCTGAGCTCGGCACGAATGCCCAGCTGATCGAGCGAGCGATCATCGTACAGGGCCTCCTGTCGCGTCAGGTGGCACTGGTTGAAGCCAATTTGTTTGACAGCCCGGCCATACGCCGTTTCGTCACAAGACACTGGCGCACGCTCTCTGTAATGACTGCCTACCCCGGCGAGTACGAGGTCCCGCTGCTAGCCAGTGCCGGGAGGACGGAGCGAGATGTCTACGCAGGCCTTGACCAGCTGCTGGCGCGAGGGCAACCAGCGGCGCCGGCGTGGCTTTCAAGCCTTTCCAAGGGTCAGAATGAAGCGCTTCGTCTAGACTACGACACTCTTAGGACTGCTGCCGAAAGACGCGCTCGCCTGGTACAGATTCTCGGCGAGGAATACGCAACCTACTTGGACCGCCTGAGTCGCTATGTGGGGTCCTTGGAGGCTCCCACGGTGGTGGCCTCCCTTAACGCCCCAACGCCTGGTCTCTATGAGCGTGTCGCCTCCTCCGCCAACATCGCACTCGCCGAACTTGGTGGTAGGACGAACGCCCCCTACCGCGCCGTCGCCGACAAACTCCTTGCCGCGATTCACGAGAAACCGCCGGATCAACCCGAGACGCGCGAACGTCTGCATCGCGCGATCTATGACTGGGAGATTTTCCATGCGAATCGCGGAATCGTCCGACGCAGTACCCGGCGCGCAGGAGCGGATGTGGCTCGCGACGAATGGCGTTTCCTCGTCAACACTCATTGGGGCCAGCACATCGCGGATAGGATTGGCTTGGCAGACACCCATCACGCGGACTGGTTCGACGTTGGCAGGCTTGGGGAGGCTCTTCGCATGGTGCATCTGAGTGGAGCCATGCCCCGAGGAGTTGATGTGGTAAGACTCGCAACCTCCCTCGACGCAGCGGATTTTGACTTCGTCGTGAGTGTGAGGAGGGAGAAGGCTTTTTGGGACAGCCTCGCACTAGTCGAGCGTGCGCGAAGCCATTCAAACGCCAATGAGCGACTCAGTGTTTGGCTTAAGCACGTGGAGTTTGTCTCCGAACGACTGGCTGCATACCTGAGCGCTGCGGGCGAGAACGTTCATCCTTCTCTCAATGAGCTCCTTGAAGTTCCGATTGCCGCCCTCTCTCTGGGCACTGGCGTCGCTGCCGGCGGCATCGTTCTCTATGGTACGCTGGACTGGGGCGCGGCGTTGGCTACCGGATTCGGTACGGCCACCAGCACGTCTGGCGGCTTCTACTTTCTTCAGGCGCTTTTCGGTAAGCGCCGCATCCGGCGGCAACGCCTAAAAGCTTTTCGCAATGAGTTCCGCTCCCTTGGGCCATGAGCCTGCCATTCGTCACCACCTAACTAAGGCTTGAAGCAGCCGGCGCGGCTCGCCATCGGTGAAAGTGCTCCGGCAGTCGGTGGCCGCGAAGGCCATCCCCAAGCCGCCTTGTAACAAACGCGACGAGGCTCTGACAATTGACCGTCGATCAACGCGTCCTAACGCGTCTGGATGAATTAGTCGCCCTTGGCCGAAAGGTTCTTGCCACCCGGCACGCACCTTCCCCTGGGCATATCACGAGCGACTTTGTGGATGTCCAACAGGCCACGCAATGGCTAGTGAGCTCCCTGAGCCTGCTTGCTGGAGCCCTTGGACCAGAGAGTGCTCACTACCAGCGGCTCAAGGAGCATACGACGAGCTATCCTAAGTGGCCCGATGTTGACCAAGCCTTTGGCGTCCTGCTTGCGGCAAAAGACGATCTCGAGCATGGCGCCCTGCTCTCAGTCAGGACACTGATTCAGGCGGAACTGTTCGACGACTTCTTGGGGCAGGCAGAGGAGCTGCTCGCCACCGGGTACTTTCAACCCGCCGCAGTGGTCGCGGGAAGCGTCCTTGAGGATGGGCTGAGGAGGCTCTGCACGCGGGAACAGGTTCAACTAACGAATAAGCCTAAGCTCGACAGCATGAATTCGGCCCTTGCCAAGAAAGGCGTCTACAGCGCGCTGACACAGAAGCGACTAACGGCCTTGGCAGATATTCGCAACAATGCCGCACATGGGAACTGGTCCGCTTTTAGTGCCTCCGACGTCGACAAGATGATTCGTGACGTTCGTGACTTCATGGGCGAGCACTTCGGCTAGCCGACCCCCGCCGCTTTCACTGCCACCTAACCAGCATTTGCAGCTGCCAGCCGCGCGCTGATTTCGCCAGTCGGCGCGGCCGGAAGTATCTTGGTGGGAACCGTCCGCGCCGGCTGGCGGCAGCGCGGCTGCAGCTGAAATGCAGGCCGTTAGGCCGCCCTGAAAGGCCTCAATGTCAGACGCCGGAGACCCTCCCTCTTCAGAGTCGCTAGTCCTGCGACCACTTGGTGCTGAGGCTTGGGTGGGTCCCCTGGCGCTCCACACCTATTCCGAGGATTTCCTGCGCGCCGCGAAAGCCACTCCACATGAGGAGACGCGGTTCTCCCCGGTTTCGTTTTACTTGCTTGGTCATTCCATCGAGCTGAGCCTTAAAGCCTTCCTGCGGATTCGGGGCGTCTCAATAGCGCAGCTTCGAGGGAGGGACTTCGGTCACAACCTATCTGCTCTCCTCGAGGAATCAGTGGCACGAGGCCTCGACGCCGCTATTCCATTGTCAGACGATCACAAGGCAGCCATTCGACAATGCAATGAGTACTACCAGGACAAGCTGTTTGAGTACTTGGACGACGTCCAAGGGCTCTTCAAGGCGCTGACTGGCTATCCTCGGAGGCCGCCACTCAAACCATTGCTGGATGCTGCGCAGCTTCTTGTTGATCACCTTCGCCAGCCGTGCTTGGATGCGACAAACCGGCCGCCTTCACCATAGGGCGACCTAACCAGCATTTGCAGCTGCCAGCCGCGCGCTGATGTCGCCAGTCGGCGCGGCCGGCCGTATCTTGGTGGGAACCGTCCGCGCCGCCTGGCGGCAGCGCGGCTGCAGCTGAAATGCAGGGCGTTCTGGCTCATAGAGGTTCCCGGTGACTCCTTGGATTCTTGCTATCATCGCTGCCCTACTCTTCTACAAGTTGGTTGAACGACGTCACAAGATTGTGCTTTCGAAGGTCATTGGCATCTTGGCAGCGGTCGCTGCAATTGCTCTTCTAGTGCTATACCTGCGGCAGCGCTCCCTGGATGCCGCGGCAGGCCGTGATAGGGCTGCAGTTCATGTAACCCTGATTCCGTTTGCCAAGCCGGCGAACCCGTTCGACCAATTGAGCAGCCTTGATTTCCAGGTCTGTAACTCGGCATCGCGCGCCACGAGGACAACAGCGTTCGAGGTCGCGGGTCTCTACGAAGGCCGCTCGACCGAATACAATATCAATGCTGCATCAACCGAGCGGTGGCGGACCGCAGCACCACTTTCCTCGGATCGCATTCTCCTGCCCGGTGCCTGTGATACCATCACTGCGTACGGAACATTTGGTGTATACGACGAATACAGGATCCGCACGATATCAGTTAGCTTTCTCGAGCCGAAAGCTCAATAGTCGCTCTGCTTTTGTGCTCTGTCGTACCGATGGCGGGCTAACCCGCAAATGCAGCTGCCAGGGCCTGAGCGCCTCATCCGCCGCGGGGTATCTTTGGACGGTTGGGCCGCGGCGGCTTCGGCAGGCCCCGTAGCTGATTTGCATGTCGTTATACCGCACCAGGAGATCGCAATATGGGCAAGGACTCACGCGCAGGATCCGGCGTAACCACACAACCAGGCTACGTGAATCGTAACGATCAGACTGTTCTAAGAGCCACAGGGCTACCGGGCACCGATTACGGCCAGAGTATCTATGTCCTGCGTTGCGGTGATTGCGGCCACGAGTATGGCGCCAATGGATCAGATATCTTCCAACGCAAATGCCCCACGTGCCAAGATGGAGCCGACGGGCTCGACTTTTGAGATCTCGACAGTGCGGTGTAAGACGCGCTTCGGAGCAGTCGAGCGCGCCGACGTTCCAAGGATGGGCTGACACATGATGAGCGCGTTCGCTGCTCAAGCGCTAACCGTTAGACCGCACCGCTTCCGCGGCACTGCTCCAGCCCTCTTTCGGTTCGAGGACAAAGCATGATTCGACCGTGGGAAGATCACCGCGCTAAGCTGAAGCCTGAGGAATACGAGCGTGAGGTTGCTGCGCTGCTTGCCGCCTTGGGCCGGGACCTACCCGATTTCTCTGTCGAGCATCTGGCACTAATACGAACGCCGGACGGCGCGTTTCGAATCGATGTTACTGCCAAGTTCACTCAGCTGGGCGCCAACTTCCTTGTGCTGGTCGAGTGCAAGGATCACGCGAGGCCAGTGGAGCGTGAAGATGTCCAAGTTCTTGCCGACAAACTGCGGGCTGCCGGCGCGCACAAAGGAATGCTGTTCTCAACAAATGGCTTTCAAAGGGGGGCTATCGAGTACGCCTCGTCACGAGGCATCGCTCTTGTCCGGTTCCTCGAAGGTGAACTCACTTACGACACCAAGGCTCTGGGGCCACCGGACGCTGCCCGGCCCAAACCCCCACCGTGGGCCGATATCGCGTCATTCGTCGCGCAGGTCATTTCGTTCGCGGAGGGAAGCATCACCGTCTCCACAGCCGAGCCCCGGCGTACGGAGCCTCTTGTCAAATTCTTGCAAGGTGCGGTCTTTAGTCGCCGCCATTGCCAGGAGCCTCTGCACGAGTGCTCCAGTGGCATGAGCCGCAAGTGACATAGTAATCCCCATCCGGCGGTATGGAGATGTCAAAGTGGGTGCGCATTTGTCGGGAATGGCAGACTGGACAGTGGTCAGTCTTGTCGGTACGGTGCCGCTCCAGTATCTGTCTGGAGTGGCCCACGAGCGTATCGCACGCGTGATCGGCTATTGAACAGGCCGTCGCACTGGCATTTCGATCGTGCGTTAGCCAATTGACAAGTTGCCATGTTTCATGGGCAGTGTTCTTCAGATGCTGCCGAAGTTCCTTGTTGTTGCTTCCTGGACACAAAACGTCGAACAGGAGATTGATCCAAGCATTGAAATCGGCGTCCTTTGGCCGCTCGCCAACATGCGTGATGTCGACGCGTCTTCTAAGGGCTGCACCGAGAGAAAGCAGGCCTTCGCGGAACATCATCCCAACAGCCTGAAAGTCCTCCGCCTCGACGGCTCGGTCCAGGCGATGCTTGGCCTGTTCCTGCCTCCTTAGCACCTCGTCGAATGGTGTTGATTCCTCCACATCCGCACCTTGCGGCCGGCTTCGCATACGCATCATGAGGCCGACATGGAAGGAGAGGGTGTAGTCAAGGCTGGGAAAATGCTTCTGCGAATACAGATTCGTCAGTTCGGTGATGACCCAATAACGGTCCTTGTCGGTAGTGACATCCCAGATGACATGCTCGATGCCAAAAACGAACTCGCTCTTGACTCTCTCAACGTGCTGGACCGTCTCATCGTCCGCCTCCAGCTCCACGTATCGGGCTACGTCTTGCTCATTATCGGGATCTCGCTCGAAGCTATACCGCCCCCGCTGATCAGCCGGCATGGGTGGCGGAGGAAGGACGCAGTCGTCACCCTCCTCGCTATTGTTGGTGCCGTTATCGGTCATCGATCCTTCCTACCGGGCGAGCGCCTGCGCCATCTAACTAGGGTTAGGCCTCATATCGAGATCAGGAGCGTAGAATCACACGTCTCCGCAGGGTCGAGCACCAGATCTTGTGCCTCGCGCTTGGAGTAGTGGTCCAAGCGCAGCAGGAGCCGAGCTCGAAGCTGTTCGGCTTCAGTGACGAAGCCCTGATTGGCAGGGTGACCAAGCTCATTGCGAGCTTGGTCCGCATGAAGGAATTTCATCCGCCAGTGGTACCTCATGACATCGCGAGCCAATGAGTCTGGAAAGGCTTCAGCCGTCTCCTTGAACAGGCTGTCGAAGACCTGACTCGAGAAGCCGGTGAACCCTCTATAGCTTCCGTCGTTGTAGAAGTATGCCGCGCTCAGCTCTTCCCAGAACGCGGCTGCCAGTCGTTGCGCAGTCTTTGCGCTGGCGTGCCTCAGGAAAAGCGTCTGTCCCGCCAGCGCGATTGCTCCGCCGAAAAAGGCAGTAGCGAGACTTTGCCAAGACAATGCTGATTCAGCCATGTAAAGCCTGCGGGGCTCTTATCCCCGCGGAACGGGGAAGAAGGGAATGAGACCTAACGCGTTGCGCTTCTGCTGCGGGGCGCGGCGGCCCCGCCAAGTAAGCTAATCATCCGGCGGTTGGCCGCCGCGGACCGCCAGCAGCAAGCGGGTTAGAGCGCGCCTCACACTGGCCTTGGGCGTAGAATGGCCAGGACGGGGAAGTGATCAAAGAATACCAAGAGCCATGCAGCTGCATTCGGAACGTCGTCGAATGTCAGCCATGAATACCAGAAGATGTTTTCCTGGACGACACGCCGCTGGGCGCCTCGGAAGGTCCTAACGATCTCATCTTGAAACGAGGTTACGTCATCGGGGTTAGCGGTGAGATGTGCGTCCAGATCCTGGGGGACGCGCTTTCCCAATTCGTACCTGTAAAGACCCCGCACGTACCGCTCCACGGCACGAGTGAGACGAACTACATCGACCTTGTATGCAGGCGCCTTCCCGACGATGATCCCGCCCTCCGACCGAACTTCAACTTGGGTTAGAGCCTCGATGGTCCTCTTTGCATACTTCTGCTTTGCGGGGAGAGCCATCGCGCGAAGCATCTTGCCGACCTGCTGCTGAGCGACCGCAAGACCAGAGATGTGCTGATACCGGACCACGACATCCCGGAAGTATTCGTCGTCATCCGAGGCGCCATGATTGCACTTTTCGCATGCCTTGACGCTCGGGAGGTCAGGTGGGAGGGGTCTGGAATAGATATTCTTGGGCGGAATGTGATCGTCGGTTGCTTCATCAATCTTACCGCAATAGGCGCATTCGTAGGATGCCAACCCGGTTCCTCCATGATCCTCGTCGCGCTCTAACTAGAATTAGGACGTGGACTTCAACCACAATCACTCGCCAAGGATGGGTACGAGCCATTTCCTTAGACTAATGGAGTCAGAACCTTACCTCGGCCTCAACTCCACCCACATCGGCCGGTGGTCGGAGAGATAGTACCTCAAATATCCCTGAAACATCGCCTTCCCCTGCCCTGCCCACAGGTCACGGAAAACCACGGTGTCGAAGTCGAAGACGCCCACATTCACCAGCCAAGCCTCGGTAGTGGCCGGGAACATCGCGACCTGGTCGTAACAATTGTCCGAAGCGATGCTCGACCCGACCGTGCTCGAGTGCGGCGGTATGACCAGCCCCCCGCTCGCCAGCGCTCCCTGAACCGGGTTGGTCCCGTCCCGCCTCGGCTTGGGCATGTTGAAGTCCCCCAACGCGATCACCTCCCGCGCCCCGGCGTACTTTGATTTGTTCCGGAGCGCCGTCCACCGGGCCACCGCCAGGCTCTCCAGCGCCCGCCGGTCCACGTCCGCCCGGGTGTCAGACCCATAAAAGAGGTGGACGTTGACCAGCTGCACGCTGAGTGAAGTGCCGGTGAGCTGGAAGCTGGCCAAGTAGGGGGTTCGATCGAAGCCGGCGAACTGCCGCCGTACTCCTTTCATCCGGACGGTCGCCGCCCGGGACGGCGGGTAGGCGATCTCCCCGATCTCGTCCAGGCGCTCGAGCTTCCGTCCGTCGAAAATGAACACCAGCCGCTCGTTGTTCCCGCCGGCGTCCGACATCACCACCCGGTACCGCCGCCCCATCCGCGCCACGATGTCGTACAGATCGGCGAAGTTCTCCCGGCACTCCTGCACCGCCACGATGTCGAACCAACTCAGGATCTCCGCCAGCAGCGCGAGGTCACACTCCCGCCGGATCTGCGCCCCGAGGTTGGCGATGTTCCAGGAGCCGAGGAGGAGCCGCCCCGGTCCCTTGCGAGGCACGCCGCGCAACTTCCGGTGCTCGCGGAGCCGCTTCAGCTCGGTGGCCACGTCGTAGGAGTACCGGACGGTGGGGACGGGAAAGACGGGCATAGCATACGCTCGTCGGTCTCACGCGGGGCGCTTCCCGCGCCGAGCGTCCTCGACCGTGAGGCTGGTTGGCTCGACATGGCAGGGATCCCATCCCAAACTGATTCGCGCGCGCCAGTCCCCGTCCCGGATCGCCCGGTCAATGGCCCTGGCCAGGATTTTCGGCAATCCCCAGCGGATTCCGGTGGTGAGGCGCCGGGACTCCGCGGCTGCGGCCAGGTAGAGGAGGTACTCCCGCCGTGGGTTCGTGGGATAGTCATCGTCGAGGAGATCCACCGCCAGCGCCTCGGCCTTCTTCGCCGCACCGGTGACGTTGTGAAAGCCGTAGCGGAGCTTCGATCGCCCAGTGTCGAACGCCACCCGCTGATCCTCCGGCGACCGCCACGCATCCTGAATCCTGGGCCGGAACCCTTTGGCCTCGAGATCCGCAATCAGCGAGCGGACGGCCGCGCGAAAGGATGGATAGAGCTCCTCCAGCCGATCCCGATTTCTTCTCCTACGGGCAAATTCCTCCATAACCCGCCTCCGGTTCACGACCTCCGAAAGCGCTTCGGGCATAATCCGGACCATACCGCGTGGAGCCACGCGTGCACCGGACACTCCTTCGTGTGCATCGCGCACCGCACGGTCCGATCCGCGCCCCACAAGATCGCGGACATCGGTAGTGCCCGTTCGCCGGGAGGAGCTTCGAAGCGATCGGGCCCGCGAACGACGCGGCGCGGGTCTCGTCGAACCGGCCGGGAGGCACGCCGTCCGTTCCGCGCATCACTTTGTGCTGACCGGCTTTCGCAACGCCGAGATCGACACCTGGAACAGCCGGTCGAGGGCAGCTCGCACCCGACCGGAATGATTGTGGGTGAGGCGGACGCATCACCGGGCAGGACGAGGTTCGGTTCGTTCGCGCCGGGACAGTCTTCGGCTCATCACCATCAGCCTTGGTGGCGTCCGGGCCAGCTATCACCGGATCAGCACCTGGTGTCCATCAACCTTGTCACTTTTCGGGGACACCGGCTCCTCCAACGAAGGGACACTCTCCCACATTCGTTGGTCGCGAATGTCATCGCTGGATCCGACGACACCAACCAGCGAACTGAGTGCGACGTGAAGACATTACAACGAGATACGCCGTGTTCCGGGGCTGCGTGTTAGGGATCAGGAATGGGTGCCGGCTAACCCGCAAAATGAATCTGGCCCGAAACAGGCATAGAGCTCGGCGTCGGCCTTCATGCTGGGTTGTCGGCCGAGTGGTTCATCGGTAACCACGACGACGCGTCCCAGCCTCCGCGCCGGGGCGTCCAGAAGGAGGCCCAGTATGAAAGCGATAGTACGCAGGAAGTTCGAGATGGCCACCCGGGTGGTGGAGTTCTCCCGGGCCCATCCCTCCACCGACGCGAGTCAGGATGGCGTGATCGCGAAGCTGGAGGAGCGCATTGCCCGTGCCGATGCGCTCATCACCCAACAGCGGGCCGGGCTGATTGGAGTGCACGCCGCCACCGCTCGCCGGAAGGAGCTCCGGCGGGGGTTGCAGTTCCAGCTCCTCCGCTACCTCATCAGGGTGGGTGAGGCGGCGGCCAAGGTGAAGCCCGAGCTCGCGATGCGGTTCGAGCTCCCCTCGCTGGGCACCGCCCTGAAGCCCTTCCTCTCCTCGGTCAAGGCGATGCTGGCTCTGGCCGAAACGGAGCGGGAGTTCCTCATCAGCGTGGGGCTTTCCGAGCTTGCCCTTACCGATCTCAAGCGGGAAGTGGGCGAGTTCGAGGAGGCCATCGAAGCGGGCCATGCCGGCCGCCGAGACCACGTCGGGGCGAGCGCAGACCTCGGTGTCGTTGCGAGCGACGTGCTCAACCTGGTGGGGATGCTCGACGGGCTCAACCGTCATCGGTTCCGGAACGACGCGGAGCTGCTGGCGGCGTGGGAGAGCGTCAGCAAGGTCGCGGGGCCGTTCCGGCCGCAGGTGGAACCGGTTGGCTCCGACGGGCCTGGAGCTGGCGGAACTCCCGACGGCGGCGAAGTCGCCACCGCCGCGTGAGGGGCCTGCCACCGGCGTCTCTTTCTTCACTTCGAGCGTCGGGAGCGGCAGGTGACCGGGGGTCTGCGAAAGCGGGCTCCCGGTCGAGCGTTGGGGGGTAGTCACCGGATGGTAGACGTGCCTGGGCCGACTATGAGATCTTATAGGTTGTCCCGACGGCATTCAGGCGGCATCTTGCCTAAGACAATGGCCGGAGCATCGTTAAGGACAATCCATGCTGTCTGACTTGGACTTAGGGACCGGCTACTCCACCGGAAGAGCGGATCTCGTAAGGAGTTTTTATGTCCCATGTCTCGATCAAGCACGTCGCTACGATCGAGCCGTGGGCTACTTTCGAAGCTCTTTGTTCATCTTGGTTGGTCTCGCTTTCTCGACGTTCGCACGAAGAGGCGGGCGCATGCGCCTGGTGTGTTCTCCTAATCTAGACAGACAGGACGCAGAAGCCGTTGGGCGCGGCATCGCGTTGAAAGACAGGATCGACACACGCCTTCTGGAGGATCTTGAATCGCTACTCGAGGACCCAGAGAATCACCCAGTTGCCGAATTCTTGGCAACACTCGTTGCGACCAGTGTGCTCGACATCCGCCTCGCCTTTCGAGCCGGCGGCAATGGCATATTCCACGACAAAGTGGGACTTTTTGAGGATCCAGCGTCAAACCGCGTTAGCTTCGTTGGCTCCGCCAACGAGACGTTTTCAGCCTGGGACCAGGATGCAAATCACGAAGGCTTTGAAGTGTTTTGCTCTTGGAGAGGACAGGCAGATGACGAGAGAGTTACCAGACATAGCGAATACCTCTCCAACCTGTGGGCTGGACATGAGCCTGGGCTGACAGTTCTTGAATTCTCGGCAGCCGTCAAAGCCAGACTCTTAGACCTGTCCAATCCCGAAGGCATCGACGTTGCTGCGGAGAAACTTCGGAGAGTCGTACTACCAAGAACCATGCAGGCAACGACCCTTCCAGTTGTAGCGCGGACAAGGACTCTGCAGAGCCACCAACGCTTAGCGGTAGAGAATTGGTTCGCTGCAGGCCACAGGGGGATCATTACTCACGCCACGGGCTCAGGCAAGACGCTGACTGCGCTGGAGATAATTCGGCGGTGGATCAAACCTGGCAATCCAGCGATTGTTTTCGTGCCAACGCAGGTTCTCGCATACCAGTGGCGGGCAGAGCTCCAGAGAGAGCTTGGGGATGCGATGGTTGGTTTGCTGGATGCCGGCGCGGGCTTCGGCCGTAGGACCTGGGAGAACGATTTGGCCGACTACACCCGCAACATGCCGGCCCTGGGTCCCCGGGTAGTCCTAGCAACGATGCAAACTGGAAGCTCCCCTGAGTTCTTGAAGAGAGTCAAAGGAGGAGAACACCTTCTCATTGTCGCCGATGAGGTTCACCGACTCGGTAGCGCCCAGGGAAGATCGATTCTTGGCATCTCCGCGGGAGGGCGACTCGGCCTCAGCGCTACTCCGGAACGATTCGGCGATCCCGAAGGAACAAATGCCCTTAGAGCCTATTTCGGTGAATCGCTGGCGCCTCCGTTCACGATCGGTGATGCGATCCGCGCCGGACGACTCGTGCCCTATGACTACTTCGTTCATCGCGTCTTCCTCACTGCTCAGGAGCAGGACGATTGGGATCAAGCGACCCATCTAATTCGACAGGCATACGCGCGCCTTCCTCGCGCGGGTTCTGGGAGCCCTGTGCATACCGAGGCCTATAAACTTCTGTTGATTCGTCGCGCCAGAATCGCGAAGCAAGCATCTCAGAAAGTGCCCCTGGCTACAGAAATCCTCGCCCGCGAGCACACGCAAGGTGATCGATGGCTTGTCTATTGCGACGATATGGATCAACTCCAGGCGATGTCGGCCGCCTCCGCCACACTCGGGCTCTTGACCTATGAGTATCATAGCGCCATGGAGGGCTCTCCCCGCGAAACTTTGGAGTCCTTCCAACTACGGGGCGGAATACTGGTCGCTATCAAGTGTCTGGATGAAGGTATCGACCTTCCCGCCCTCAATCGCGCGTTGATTCTGGCCTCGTCAAAGAACCCGCGCGAGTTCATCCAGCGACGGGGGCGCGTGCTTCGTTCTATCCCCGACAAATACTCAGCGCAAATCCATGACCTGATCGTCGTACCAAGACAGGATACCGGACACGACTCTGCCTCTACGAAATCACTAACTCGTGGTGAACTAGCTCGAGCGCATGAGTTTGCTAACTACAGTCGGAACGCAGCAACGAAGATGGATCTTGAGCTAATTGCCGCAGCGTCAGGGCTGAATGCCACAGCCGACGAGGACGGAAGCTTCGAGGAGGAGGATTAGGCATGCCAGCACCAAGAACGAAAGCCACCGCGTCTGCAGTCATAATGGAACTGTATCCGGAGGCTGCGAGCGAGCTCGCAGACCCGGGTATCCGCACCGTTTTCACCGCATCGATGGTGGAGGAAGTGTTTAACCAAGCCTGGAAACATCAGTTTGAGGATGACCGGAACAGTTTTCAGGCTCGTTTACGGGACATCGTACGCGAAGCCGTGGAGAATATGAGCGCGAGGCACGACATATGATTCTTCGGCGTCTTACACTCACCAACATTGGCCCCTTCAACGGTCGTCATGACATCGATTTGCGGGTGGAACCCAGCGCACCAGTAATTCTCATTCATGGCGAAAACGCGCGTGGAAAGACGTCGTTCGCGAATGCCATCCGCTGGTGCCTCTACCTGCGAGCTAAGAAGCGGGGTGGAAGTCTGCTCCCAACCCTGGCGTTGATGAACACTGAGGCGCTCGATGCGCGAACGTACAATATGTCTGTCGTCCTCGAATTCGAGCACGAAGGTGTCGCCTACGAAATGGAAAGACATGCTCAAGCTACGAAAAGACCCACAAGCGATCGGGACCTCCAAATAGTTTCAAATCTCAAGAGATCTGGCAATCTGTTGCCCACGGAGGCCATCCGGGATACCATCGGTGGGATTCTGCATGAAGATATCTCTCGCTTCTTCCTCTTCGACGGAGAGATGTTGAATGAGTATGAAAACCTGCTCAGCGCTGTAGACAACGGTTCACAAGTCGTTCGCCAGTCTATAGAGGAGATCTTGGGGCTCCCTGCATTGCAGCGTGCGGCTAGGGATCTTGAAGAGCTGCGATCAAAAACCGAGAGGCGACAACTGCAGGAAGTAAAGGCACGTCGTGAAAACGAGCGTCTCACTCAGGATGCACAGCAGAAGGAAGACGAACTTACTTCACTTGTTAGAGACCTCCAACAGAACACTGCCCAACGAACGGACCTGGAGGCGACCCGAGATCAACTCCGCGAAGACTTGGCCAAGTTTGCAGAGATTCAGGCCGAGGTGCGGAGCCTCGAACAGCTCGAGCAAGACCGCAAAAGCCTTGCGGACGAACAGGCAACTGAACGAGAAGCTTGCAAGGCCCTTCTCAGCGAGGCGTGGTGGCTTCCTTTGGAAGCTGTGATCGCCCGTGAACTGGACGCCGCCGAAGCAATAGTCAAGGAGAGACAAGCGAAGGTGGCAAGACGGCGTGAAATCGAACAAGAGATTCAGAGAATTGACATCACTGTAACTGCGGGGACGTGCTCCGCCTGCGGTCAACCCTTGAAGGAGACGGCGAGGCCGGCCATTACTGACCGGATACTCGGCTTGCGGCACGAGTTGGAAGAGCTCCAGGCGACCGAGCAGGACTTTGAGCGACCGTTTAGCACGATCACTCAGCTTCGCCCGTTCGCGGGTGGTGGCAACCTCCAAATGGTGGCGGAAAGGGAGAGCCGAATACGCGCCATTGAGATTCGCCTTCGGCGCTTGGACCGCAGATCAGAGGAGATTCGGGAAAGATTCCAACAGCACCAACGCACTGAAATTCAGCGTGTGCAGCGAGAGTATGACCTCTGTATTTCGCAACTGCGAGAGGTCGGCCGCATACATGACCTTGTGAGCGCTAGGCAGCGAGACGCAAAGGCTAGCCTTGAGCGCTTACGTCAACAGATTCGGAGTCTTCCGGACGCAAATCCCAAATTGGCTGGGGAGGCCGTGCTATATAGCGCCCTGAAGGATCTGTTCGAAGATGGCGTAGGAAGATTTCGGGAGCGGGTCCGGAAGGACGTGGAAACCGAAGCGACGAGAATACACCGGACTCTGACTACGGAGCCTGAGTATGGGGGCCTCCGCATTACGGATCAGTACGGACTCATCCTTGTTAACAACGCGGGTCGAGAGATTCAGCGTTCGGCGGGATCAGAACAGATTGTGGCGCTCGCGCTGATCGGCGCGCTGAACCACTGTGCGACGAGCGAAGGCCCGATCGTTATGGATACTCCGTTTGGGCGTCTTGATGTCGGGCACCGCAAGAACATCCTCAAATTTGCTCCCGACTTCGGAAAGCAAGTAATTCTGTTGGTCCAATCCGGAGAGCTTGACCGGGCGCGGGACGTGGAACACTTGGAAGGGAAGGTCGCCCGCCAGTACGAAATCGTCAGGGACGGAGCATCTGATCGCTCGAAGATTGTTCCTTTGAGATAGGACTTCCAATGCCGGAAAGACCTGACATATCGGATAAGGTTCAGATAGGCTTGACTCCCAAAGGGGCCCAGGACCTGGCGGAAGTAATGGAGACTGGTTGGTTTGGGCATGCAATGGACGCTTACCGCCTAGCAATTGCTGTGGCTCTTAGTAACGGAGTAGTCGCTAGCCCTGAGAACGTTGCTGGCTCTGACACTAAATACAGTTTCATGGGAGGCATTGATCGCGACGGAAAGGTAAGAGCCCTGATAAGCACTCTCAGGCCAGGGGAGGCATCTCTACCAGGGAGGTTTGCTGAACGACTGGCACACGCCGGGTTGGCGATCCTCGCTTCTAAGCTGCGACAAGAAGATGCCCTCCTTTCGGCGGCCCTCGGGGTGCCTGATTCGGCTCAAGAGAACCCCGCGCCCAACAATTAGGTCGCTGGTGCCAGGGATTCGGAAGACGGTTATTGCGGAACGGGTCCTGTCGCTTCTGAATGGGCAGGGTTGCAGCGCCTTGGCGTTAGGGTTTCTTGGATTCAACAACGACCTCCCATGGGCTTGCGGAGTAACCTTTGCGGACGGGCGACAGCGTCGATACAACATCTACTTTTGGACAGTCAGCCATGGAGGGAAAAGGCGACCTGAACAGGAATATCGAATCCAAATGAAGCTCAAGGCGGATCGTTCCCTGCGTTTCGAACCTGGGACCACGCTGCTGATAGGGTACTATCACAACGCCCACGATCTGGCTGGTAGCAGCACGTCGCCGACGCTCCAGCCGGAGATCGAGGTTTTCGTTGCTTGGGACCCTATTCACCACCTTGCCGTAGCAGGATCTTCTTCCTGTCAGGTATCTTATGACCTGATTCAGCAAGGCTACATTGACGGAGTCGCTGCTTCAAACCGGCGATGTCACGATGGGGCAGTTGAGATGGTGATCGCGTTTCGACCCGAGCTTCTCTGCAGATATCTCAAGGAGGCAGCTGGGGGTCACAACTGCGTTACAGCGCATGCGTTACGAACGGATGACCGTGATAGGTAGCGCCCTCTCTTCTTGCCTGCCGGAAGTGACCCGTTGATGCCAGCAAAGACCCGAAAAGCGCGGGGTGCGAACCGAACTCGATCCACTCCGCTTCGAGTAAGGGAGAGCACTGATCTATATGCTGCCAAGCTCGGAGGCTTGGCGTACAGTTACAGAACGCAACTAGGCGAAGCCTACGTTGCCGATTCTCTCGAATTCCTGCGAACCCTACCCAGCGAGTCAGTCGACCTAGTAATGACTTCGCCACCCTTCGCGCTGAAGCGCAAGAAGGAATATGGGAACAAAGATGCAAGTGAATACGTCGATTGGTTCATGCCCTTTGCTTACGAGATTCACCGATTGCTCAAATCTACAGGGAGCTTCGTCGTCGATATTGGCGGTACTTGGAACAAACGCGTCCCAACCAGGTCGCTATACCACTACGAGCTCTTGATCCGTCTCGCGGAGCGCTTTCATCTAGCGCAGGAATTCTTTTGGTACAATCCAGCTAAGCTTCCGGGACCGGCTGAATGGGTAACAGTTCAACGAATCCGAGTTACAGATGCAGTCAATACTGTGTGGTGGCTCTCCAAGACCGAGTGGCCGAAAGCGAGTAATCGGAGAGTGCTCCGTCCGTACTCCCAGGCCATGAGAAGTTTGCTGCAAAACGGATACAAGGCCAAGATGCGGCCGTCAGGACACGACATCTCAACCAAGTTTCGTCGCGATCTCGGCGGCGCCATACCTCACAATCTTATCCAAATAGCGAACACCGAATCCAACAGCCAGTACTTGAGGGCATGTAAGGCTAAGGGACTTAAGCCGCACCCAGCGCGGTTTCCGCAGGCGCTGCCAAGCTTTTTCATCGAATTCCTCACTGAGGCCGGAGATCTAGTTCTCGACCCCTTCGCCGGAAGCAATGTCACAGGGCGTGCCGCTGAGGAATTGGGCCGACGGTGGGTTTCTATTGATCTGGATGCTAGCTATGTGAAGGCTTCGAAGTTTCGGTTCGCGCCTCAGCTGAGGTTGATCTAAACTGCCTAGAGCTATTTAGCGCGTAGTAGCATACTTTGACTCCATGATAATCTTAGAAATCTCGATCGGACTTGGTGGTAATTGACATCGAATGTCATGGTGACTGGAGGGAGGAGTATGGCGGACGAGGATCTGAAGGCAGAACTGGACCGGCTACGCTTGGAAAATGCACGGTTAAAGGCGCGGCCAGGTAACGCCCTAACGCTAAAGGTCAGCGAGAAAGGTGGTGTCTCTGTGTATGGCCTCGGTCGATTCCCGGTGACACTCTACAAACGCCAGTGGCTTCGACTACTGGATTCCGCCGAGGAAATCCGCGCATTTATACACGACAATGAAGCGGTGCTGAAGGTCAGGGACAAGAGCTCAGTTGATTGATATCCATGCTCGATCGGCTCGCAGAACCTAATCCGGAAAACCGACCTCAGACGTTCGGAGCCCAGGCGCCGAGCACGCAGCCTCTATATCGGGGCGATTGTTCGCGCCCAGATGGTCAGGCCTACAAGGCACGCGATCAGGCCAAAGCTCCAAAGAAAGTGAGGTTGCTTTAGCGCGCGGAACAGGAACACTAATGCGACGAGAGCCCCGTCCGTCAACAATACCCCCCGAACATCGGTTCTCCCACCGAGCAGGTAAAACACTGCAATACTAAGCAGGAAACAGATCGCAGTTAGCAGAACACGAAATCCAAGGTCCTTATGGAGGCAGCGGCTGATGAACTGAAGTCCAGGATGTGTCGGGGATTTGACCAGGATCTTTGTTATTATGTCCCAAAGTAAGTAGACTGCGAAAATGCGCATGACCCACAGGGTCTCATTGGCTGCTGATGGATTTGAAAGGAGCTCGTTTGATACACCGACGCTCGTATCCACCCCCTTCACAATGATGTAATAGAAGACGACGAGAAGCACATCGACTAGGAGTACTGGAAAGGCCGGACCGAACACGCTCTCGAGGCTCGCTTCTGCCCCCGGCGCCGAAGATTTTGACCATCCTACCCAGCTAGTCGCGATGATCAATCCAGCCAATGTAAGATGAGCGTACGCGGCTAGGTAACTGACTCCGGATGATCCTTGGGTTGCGAGGTTTGCAACCTGGATCGCAATCTCGGCGATTGCCAGCGCGAACAACATCTCGACGAATGCTATGCGAAGGGTCGCCTTATTCCCATTCTCCGCCATTGAGATCCCCAGTAATTGTGCAGTTGACTGAGATGGATCGGCCATTTTGTTGTTCGATTCATGTGCCTCGTCGCAAACTCCATTGCTTGCACGACCGAGTTCAACTGACCGAAACCTGGCTGGTGACCGCACTCCTGCGTCGTGCGCTAATCTGCGTGCGCTAGGAAGTAGTCATAAAGTGTCATGACGTCGTCGAACACTGGGATGCCGAGGGACTTAGCAGCTGATACCTCGGCATCAGCGCCGACAGAGTCTCCAGGGAGCCTTAACATGGCATCGCAACATGACAGGAACTCCAGATCCAACCTGAGCCACGATTCATAGGGCCGTGGAAAGAGCATGTGCCAGAAGTGCGTGTGATGCGGCACAAATGGTGCGAACTCACGATCCGCAAGCCAAGTGGCTGCCTCGTAAGCATTTCGCACGTTTACCGCGACGTCCCCCTGAGTGTAGGGGCCGGCCACATAGATACGTTTCATTCGAGCTCCCAGCAGTGATTTGTCCTACTGCGGGCCGACATCTTCGTCTCAAAGATATTGCAACGTATGGCTATCGGAGAACCTATCGAACGCAGCGCGATCGAATGCGCAGCATTCGCCCGAGAATGCCAAGGCCAACTCGTAGATTCCCATCCCTTAGCTCGGAGGAGCACCGGTCGCCCGCACTCCGCCACCTACTCCCACCAATGCTGAGCTCCAGCGACGACACAACGATGCTGCCGCGTTTCCACAACCAATCCCGCACTTGTCGAGAGAGCTCGCCGCAAGGGGGCTTGTGTCCGTACAACTCCAATCCGCTGCCCGTTCGGGGTGAACCAGGTGAGCGACTTGGACTCTATGAGGGCGAACCCATTCCCTGCAACCAGCACGTCTCCGGCTCCATAAACATCCACGAGCGCCTCGAGCCGGTCTCCGGACAGAATGTACAGCCTAGTGTCAGTGAGAATGTAGAGGTGCTCACCGGCGTCTACGATATGTCGCGGCACGGCGCCAATGTCATAGACACGTTCAGGGATGCCGCGCGCAGATATCACGACGACCTTGCCAGAGTAACCTGCCAGGAATGCGCGCCCGTCCTTTCCTAGATTGGCTGCGTAAATCCAGTCCGATGCTGACTTCTCATCCACACTCATGCTAACGCTCATGCTGATACCGACATCCATAGCACCGCCACGACCATCAGGGATCGTCACCCGCTCTGTGGATATGAGTCTTTCGTAGGTAACCCGCTCAATCTCCAGCCCCGTTAGACCTGAAGGGTCCGTTCCTGTCAGGAGCTCCATAGCGGCTCCAAGCTCCTGGAATCGGGCGGTGGCCCCTGAATTCCCAGGGTTCTTGTCCGGATGCCATTGCATCGCGAGGGTGCGATACTGGCGGGTGATATCTTGAGGTGTGATCGGAAGGGTTAATTGCATCAACCGGAGGGCAACATCGACCTCAGTACTCGTTCCAGTACGCCCTGACCTGTCCGCAACTCGTTGGGTCCATCCTTCACTCGTGGGCATTCGAAATCCCCATACTACCTCTCCGGTAGCCGTCTCAAGACACCAAGCTTCGTCGACCACGGTCACGAGATAGTGCCTTTTGTCCGCGGAGATAGCAACGCACCGGGAGTGGTTCTTGAGCTCCCGCGGCTCAATGCCCAGGCGCTCAGCCTGCGCCCTGTACTCAGGAAGGTCTAGGAGGCGGGCCTCGAGAATAGGCAGAATGGACTCGGTGTACCCGTGGAGCACGCCCTCCCGAGACAGGAAGAGCACGGCGGTTCCGTCCGCATTCACGTCAGAGCGATATACATCATGGCCGAGGCCTCGCTCTGCGGCGACTGAGCCGTCGGGAGCCGTCACGCGAAGGACGGCGGCAGCGAATTCGAAGCCTTCCCGTTTTCCTTTGGGGTCGAGCCAGTGTGTATAGCGACCGGTATGGAATACTTCCTTGAATGCCGGATCCGGACGGTCATCCTTAGCGAGCTTCTCCTCATTTGCGATTGCCCAGCCAATTCCCTCCACCGAGAAATGCGATTGGGCTTCCCACTTTGTCGCCGCCGTGTCCTGCTTCAGTGAGCTGGCTTCTGAGTACTCAGCCGGCGCCTCTCGGGATTCCCAAATTGGTGGCGCCTTCGGGAGTCTGACAATTGGGATGACGGAAAAGTCGAGCAACCGTGCTGTCATTGCCGCCCTCTGACCCCATGCCTTAGGTGGCCGTACCGGCGCCGTCGGAACGACTCTCGCTCTCGAAGTCGCTGTACCAGGATTGTCTCCGGCTAGGGCATTTAGTGGGGGCATTGACTCATCCTTTGACGCCGAAGTCTCTCTCTGAATTGCGTACCCCACTGGGTAAAGCTGTTGGCTCGCCCCCTTTTTTATCCTGTAAAGACGCCCAGCTTTCTCCAATCCCGAGGCGATTTGAGACACTCCTGAATCGGCCGTCAGTCCCAACCGCTTCTTGAGGGAGGATTGCAGTATTCCAGGTTCGTTATGTACCGCGGCGATGACTCGTGGTACGAGGGCAAGCTCGGCCTCCGCTTCGGCTGCAGACGGTAGCCAGTCTTGGAGTTCCTTTGCTCCTTCGAGCGCTGCGCGGAGTTCTCGAATTCCGTCGGCATCCTCCAGTAGCGCCATGAGTCTGGGTGCCGTATGCACTGCGTGGGATGTGACAATGTCGAACTTGCCGTACTCCCGCTTCCATTCGCGCACCAGAGCCGGGAGCAGCGCATAGGTCTCGCGTGCCGCACGTATGGCAGCCCGGTAGTCCCGGTCAGCCTTCCCCCGTTCAATTGCAACGGAGAGTTCGAAGTATCGGGAAATGTGGTCCATACCCTAAGCTACTCGTTGCGGTTTGTTGCAGGGAGCGACAGCAGCCCCGAGGCGCGCTCTTCCTGCTACGCCTCCCGAGCGTAGCTTGTCAACTGCACCTACCTTCGAGAGCTCAATGACAAGCGGGCGCGTCGTCCCTCTTTTCGGGCTACTGAGCACCCATGCGCTCGTCGCACAAACCGTCGCCCCCCCGCGGCACGGTCATCGTGGTCGGCGGTGGCCAGATCGGCCCCGGCATCTAGAGTCGCTTCATCACCGCGGCCGGCGGGCCTGACGCCCTCATTATCGACGTTCCCACCGCCGGCGGCGACTCGGCGCCTCCATCCTCTCCAGCTACCTCCTCCGCGGCGCCCGCTCCGGCAATGCCATCATCATGGCCCCCGGCTACGAGAAGGGCTTCGGCTTCCTCCGCGGAGTCGCCATCGACCAGCACGTGGTCTCCCGCAAGCGGCTCCGCGATCGTGCCGATTCGCTTACCGACTAGCCGAGTTCCGACCGCTTCGCGGGGGCTCCCCTTTACCGAGGGAGAGCACGATGCCTCCTGGGCGAAGCCTCTCAAGCGCTTGTCGAAGGCATTTCGAAGAGCGCAGTACCTTCCCCCGATGCGGATCTTCGGCAGCCACGACGAGGCCACCCTGGCCCAGCTCGCCGATGTGGCGAGGCGCGCCCGCAAGACCGCACTCATGGCCGACGGGCACGTGGGTTACGTCATGCCTATCGGCGGCGTGGCGGCGTATGACCAGCAGGTGTCAGTCATCGGCGTCGGCTTCGATATCGCCTGCGGCAATGCCGCCATTAGAACCGATCTCAGGATTGACGCCGCCGCATGGATCCACGAAATCGCCGAAGAGATTTCCGGTACGGTGAGCTTCGGTATCGGCCGGAAAAATCAGGCCGACGACGCCCCCACCGATCACTCGCTCTTCCAGGATCCGGCCTGGGAGGCCGTTCCGCCCCGGCACCGCCAGGCCCTGCTCGCCAAGGCCCGCGCCCAGCTCGGCACGGTCGGCAGCGGCAATCACTACGTGGACCTCTTCGCCGATGAGAACGGCGACCTCTGGGTCGGCGTCCACTTCGGAAGCCGGGGGTTCGGGCACACCGTCGCCTCCAGCTTCATCGCGCTCTCGCAGGGCAAGCAGTGGGGCGAGCGTGCACCGGAAAACGAAGTGCTGCTCCCGCTCGACACGCCCCTGGGCCACGACTACTGGCACCTGATGGAGCTGGCCGGCCGTTACGCCTACGCGGGACGCGAGTGGGTCGCGCGCAAGGTGGTCTCGCTGCTCGGCGGGAAGGAGCTCGAGCTGATTCACAACCACCACAACTTTGCCTGGAAGGAACAGCACGGCGGCGAGGAGCTGGTGGTGGTGCGGAAGGGGGCCACGCCGGCGTTTCCAGGACAGAAGGGCTTCGTTGGCGGCAGCATGGGCGACGATGCCGTGATCGTCCGCGGCGCCAAGAGCGCCGATTCCGCGGTGACGGCACTGCAGGAAGAGGCGATGTTCTCGACGGTGCACGGTGCGGGGCGGGTGATGAGCCGGACCCAGGCTGCGGGCAGACGCAATCGCAGGACGGGGGCTCAGACGGCTCCCGGACGAGTGACCCCGGAGATGATGCAGGAGTGGGTGAAGTCGAAAGGGGTGGTGTTGCGGGGCGGCGGGCTGGACGAGAGTCCTCACGTCTATCGCCGGCTGCCCGAGGTACTGGCGGCACAAGGACCGACGATCGAAGTGGAGCACGTGCTCCGGCCGCTGGTCGTGGTGATGGCAGGGGCGAACGAGTGGGACCCCTACAAGGACTGAGCGGTCCTCTCACCGCCGACAATTCGTTGGGTTTGTGCCGGATGCGTTTGTCGTGCGTTATCGCAATCCAGCCCTGGCGACCGACAAACTCCAACCACTCTTCATCGGGAGTGCTCGGGGCGAAGTGGTCATCGTGTCGCTCTACCTTGAGGTCGGCGTCCTTGAGGACCGCGGGGAACTGCTTGCCGAGATCACGGTCGGTGAAGAAAACAAGACTCAAGCCGCCCGCTCGTAGACAATCGCCTGTTCGATGTCGGCTGGAGTGAGATCATAGTCCGCGGCGACGTCCTCCACCGATTCCCCAGCGTCAATCCGTTCCGCGATGGTGGCCGTCGTCACGCCTCGGCTCAGTACCACTGGACGCCCGAACGCGATCGTCGGATCAATGGCGATCGGCCGGTCCGTTGTGAAAGCTTCCGAGGTCAGGAACGGAAAGAGTCGAACCGGAAACTGCCATTGATCCCATTCGACCCGCCTGAGGTGGGCTTCGAGGACCTGGCGCATCGCTATTTGGCCGCTGGCTGAAAGCTCGATCAGCGCACCATAGCGGTCGAGGAAGAGCCGGCCGGCATTGGCGGACAGCTCCCGGCTCAACAGAAGGCGCTCAATGTTCAACTGCCCTTCCGCATATCTGACAGCCTGGCGTAGAGCTTTTACGGAGACGCCGTGATCAGTGCGCAGCGCTCGGAGCACGTGCGCTTCGATGACATTCCAGAACGACAGCAGCGGAGGCTGGCGGGATGCGGGCGAGACGATCGCGGAGAACTGCCTGCGCCCCTTGGTCGTTTCGTAGTGTCGGCCCAGAAACCAAGACCGAAGCGTCGCGGCGGGAAGCTTGAGGTAACGGCCGGCCTCACTCAGTGGATAGGCCGGTTGGTTTCGGAGTTCAGTGGTCGCGGTGGGATCCTTTGTAACTGGTGACATGTTAACATTTTAGCCAACATGGGTCATCGGCGCCAGAACCGATTGCCGCAAAGCGTTAGTACCAGCCGATGGCCCGCTCATTCAGATTGATATGCACCTGCTTCACCTGCAGGTACTCCTCCACCCCCCACTTCCCCAGCTCCCGCCCGATCCCGCTCTGCTTGTAGCCGCCCCAGGGCGCCTCCACGAACGTTGGCTGCATATGATTGACCCACACCACCCCGGCCCGGAGCTGCTTGACCGTGCGCATCACCCGGAAAATGTCCCGGCTCCACACCGCCGCGGCCAGGCCGTACTCGGTGTCGTTGGCAATCCGGACCGCCTCCGCCTCATCCTCGAACGGAATCACCGCCGCCACCGGCCCAAAGATCTCCTCCCGCGCGATCCGCGCCGAGTTGGGCACGTCGTAGAAGATGGTCGGCTCGACGAAGAGCCCCCAGTCCAGCTCGCCACCTCGTGCTCGCCCACCTCCTAATGCAAGCTTGGCCTCACTCTTCCCTATTCCCTGATAGCTGACCACTCGCTCCACCTGCTCCCGACTCATCAGCGGGCCCAATTTTGTGGCGCGGTCGAGCCCCGGCCCCAGCCGGATGCCCCGCGCCTTCTCCACCATCGCGTCTACCACCTTCCTATATATGGGCCGCTCCACCAGGATCCGGCTCCCCGCCGAGCAGACCTCGCCCTGGTTGATGAACAGCCCGAACAGCGCCCCGTCCACGCTGGCCTCGAAGTCGGCGTCGGCAAAGAAAATGTTGGGGGATCCGCTTTCCCGACCTCGGCACTTCCCGTGAACGCGATCTTGTCCACGTCGGGATGCGCCACCAGAAAGGCACCCGTCGCCCCCTCCCCCGTCACGATGTTGACCACGCCGGGCGGCAGCCCCACCGACTCCAAGTGCCGAGCCAGCTCGAGAATGCTGAGCGGGGTCTGCTCCGCCGGCTTGAGCACCACGGTGCACCCCGCGCAGATGGCCGGCGCCAGCTTCCACGCCGCCATGAGCAGGAGATAGTTCCAGGGAATGATCTGCCCGCACACCCCGATCGGCTCCCTGAGCGCCAGCGACAGTGCGTTGTCGGGCACCGGCACCACGTCGCCGTGGATCTTGGTGGCCATGCCGCCGTAGTACTCGAAGCAGGTCGCCGCATCCGCAATATCGAACTCGGCTTCCACGATCGGCTTGCCGTTGTTGCGGGTCTCCAGCTCCGCGAGCTCCGCGGCGTGCTTCCGAATGACCTCCGCGATCCGAAACAGGATGCGGCCCCGCTCCTGGCCCGTGACGCTCGGCCAGGGTCCGGAGTCGAAGGCGCGCCGGGCCGCCGCCACCGCGGCGTTGACGTCGTGCTGGTCGCCATCGCTCACCTGGCCGATGACTTCCTGGGTGGATGGGTCGATGACGTCGATCAGGCAGGTGGAATGCGCCGGGACGAAGCGGCCGTCGATGTAGTGGGTTGGCGGGGCCATCCTCCAAGCTACTGCGGGTTGGCTCCGCGGTCTCGCCCCCGGGCTAGAGTGAGACTCGCCCACGGCGCCTGCGGGCCCACGAGAATCACGTCACCCCCGGAAGACTCGCGGCCCGACGTCGCCTACGGCGAGTCCCACTCGTCGCCCGGGTCACTACCGCGCCTTCTGCCCCAACCTGCGCTCTTTCGGTTAGGCCATCGCCGAGCGTAGCTTCTAGAGTGTCGGTCAACCCTTAACGGGACCAGGCCGATGCCGGTGACCGCAAGACTATCCAAGCTCTTTTACGACCGCCTGGGCGAAGAGATCGCCCAAGAGCTCGTGGATTGGTTCAATTCGGTGGACGCTACTTATCGCGCAAACCTGCGGGAGCTGAACGAGTTCAACTTCGCCCGGTTCGACGCGAAGCTGGAGCAGCGTGTGGCTACTCTCGATGCCAAGTTCGGCGAGCGGCTGGCGGAGCTGCGGGCACAGCTCCGCGAGGAGGTGCGGGACCTGATTAAGGCCGGCCTGGTGCCGTTCGAGGCTCGACTCACCGCGGTCGAGACCAGAATGACCGCGCTCGAGGGCAGAATGACTGCGCTCGCAACCCAAATGACCGCCTTTCAGGTGGACTTGGAGGGCCGCACTCAATCGCTCCGCACCGAGATCGAGCGTTCCAAGTTCAGCTTGATTGTCTGGATGTTCGGCTTCTGGGCGCCCACGGCCCTCGCCATGATCGGGCTCTTCCTGAAGGGCTGAATGGCCATGCCGGTTCTCCCGTTCCCCGACGCGCGCCGCCACACGGTGGCCGAAGTACTCGGCTTCCCCCCGGACGGCAATCGTTACGAGGTGGTGGAGGGGGAATTGCTGGTGACGCCCGCTCCACAATACCGGCACCAGCTAATCGTCATCAGGCTTGCGGTGGCACTTCGCGAGTATCTCCAGCCTTTGGGCCATGCTGACTGCGTGCTGACCTCACCCGCCGACATCACCTGGGGCCAACTGCCGGCGGAGGCGGAGGATCTGGTCCAGCCCGACGTGTTTGTCGTGGATCCGCGAGATCACCCCGATAAGTGGCTGGATATCTCCCGCCTGGTGCTGGCTGCCGAGGTCATCTCGCCCGGAAACACCCATGCCGACCGGGTGGTCAAGCGAAAGACCTACCAGCGACACGAGGTCGGGACATACTGGGTCGTGGACCCAGATGCGGAACTGATCGAGGTCTGGGAGCCGCATGATGACCGGCCCCGGATCGTAACGGATGTGCTGACCTGGAGCTTTGGCGATTCCGGAGCTGAGCTGCGTCTGCCGCTTTCCGAGCTGTTCGCCGGCTGACCGGCGCGGCTGCTGTCACTCGCGCTGGCGGCGGTCGGGATCTTCGGACTGGTTCGCACCCACCTGCCGTCAGAAAACCCGCGTGGGCACGAGACGACTCTGTGTCGTCCCGTCGCCGAGCGCCCCCGATCCTCCCCAGCAGTACGCCGCTCCGACCGTGGTCACGCCGCAGCTATGGAAGCGCCCGGCACTGATGGTCGCAAACGTGAGCCCGCCCGAGACCGCCACCGGCGACGAGCTCGAGGTCGTGGTGCCGTTGCCCAGCATACCGGGGGAGTTGTCCCCCCAGCAGTACCCGACGCCGGCGGCGGTCACGCCACAGGTGTGACGGTTCCCGGCACTCAGCATGGCGAAGGTCAGGCCGCCGGAGACCGGCCTCGGTGTGCTGCTGGAGCTCGTGGGGCTGCTGCCCAGCTGGCCGTAGAGATTCTGGCCCCAGCAATGCGCCAGGCCACCGCTGGTCAATCCACAGGCGTGAAAGCCCCCTGCGCTGACCATGGCAAAACCGAGTGAACCTGAAACCAGGACCGGGCTGGAACGCGACGTCGTCGTCCCGTCCCCGAGCTCACCGTTACCATTGGTTCCCCAGCAGTATGCCGCGCCGGCGGTGGTCAGTCCGCAGGTAAATATGCGCCCGGGGCTGATGCTCGCGAAGTTGAGCCCGCCGGCTACGGCGACGGGGACGGGGACGTTGCCCTGAGTCAGGGTGGGGTTGCCGAGCTCGCCTGAACTATTGATTCCCCAGCAGTATCCCGCGCCGCCGGTGGTCACGCCGCAGGTATGGGAATACCCGGCGATGACACTGGCAAAGGTCAACCCGCCCGCGACAGCCAGCGGGACCGAGCTGGTGAGAGTGGCGCCGGCGCCAAGCGAGTTGTCGCCCCAGCAGTACGCGACGCCGGCCGGCGTCACGCCGCAGGTGTGGGTGCGGCCCGCGACCAGTTTGGCGAAGGTGAGTCCGCCGGCGACGGGGATCGGGACACTGCTCTCGGTCCCGACGGCGGCGCCGAGTTGGCCGCTGCCGTCCCTGCCCCAGCAGTACGCCACCCCGCCTGTCGCTACGCCGCAGGAGTGAAAGTATCCCGCGGTGATCGCCGCCAGGACAAGCGGGGTTGTGATGCTGAACGAGGCGCTGGTGCCGCCGGTGAGATTGGGCGTCGTGGCGGTGAGCGTGTAGCCCGTCCCCAGGATGTTGATGCTCAGATTGGAGAACGTCGCGACGCCGCCCACGGCCGCCACGGTCGTGGTGCCCGACAGGGTTCCGCTCCCGGCATTGGTGCCGATGGCCACCGTGATGCTGTGAGTCGCGGTCGTTACCAGGTTGCCGGACTGGTCCTGAATCGACACCGCCACGGCCGGCGTGATGACAGCACCGGGGAGCGCCGATGATGGCTGGCCGGTGAACGCCAGCTTGCTCGCCGGGGCGGCTGCCACCGCAAAGGGTAGAGTGGTTGCGCCGGCGAGAATCGGCGAGCCGGCGGAGATGGTGTAGCCGGTCCCGGCGCTGTTGATGCTCAGATTGGAAAACGTCGCGACACCGTTGACGGCCGCCACGCTGGTCGTGCCGGCGAGGGTCCCATTCCCGGGGTTGGTGAAGATGGCCACCGAAATGATGTTGGTCGCGCTCGTGACGGTGTTTCCGGCCACGTCCTGCACCGCCACCGCCAGGGCTGGGGCCATCGCCACGCCCGAGGTCGCCGGCCCGGGCTGGACGATGAACACCAGCTTGCTGGCCGGGCCGGCCACCACGGCAAAGGGGGTGCTGGTTGCGCCGGCGAGAGTCGGCGAGGAGACCGAGAGGGTGTAGCCCGTGCCCACGTTGCTGACGCGCAGGTCGGAGAAGGTCGCGACGCCGTTCACGGCCGACTTGGTGGTCGTGCCCGAGAGCGTTCCGCCCCCGCCGTTGGTGCCGATCGCCACCGAGACGGCGCTGGTCGCTGTCGTGACCGTATTGCCGTCCGCGTCCTGCACCGCGACCACGACGGGCGGGGAGATGGTCGCCCCGACGGCCGTCGACCCGGGCTGAGTCGTGAACACGAGCTTCGTGGCCACTATCGAAGGCTCCTGGCAAGCGGCCGCGCCAAGGACTGCCGCAGTAGCGAGGAGCAGGGAACACCGCGATGAGGACGCCGAGCGAGGAGGCATGGATCCTCTTTGTGGTGACTCGCGCTAACATACGTGATACGGGGCGATCGTGCCGAATTGCTCATCCGGCCCCGGGCGAGTAGGCAGTCGGCCCGGCCGGGCGTAGCTTGAGGCATGAATAACATCCGGCAGGCACGCCGTCGCGTGACCGCAGCCCTGGCCGCCGCATTCTCCCTCACCTCCACCGCTGTCTCCCAAAATCCAGCCCCGTCCGCGCCCCGCCGCCCACCGACAATGGCCGACGGCTGGAAGACCGGCACCGCCGACTCTGCCGGTCTCGACCCGCTACGTCTCGCCGCGCTGACCGAGGCCGTCCGCGGCTGGCCCGAGCTCGGCGTGCACGCCATCCTGATCGAGCGCGGTGGGCGGCTGGTGTACGAGGAGTATTTCGACGGGTTCGACGAGCGCTGGGGCACCCGGCTCGGCAGGGTGACCATGGGCCCCACCACGATCCACGACCTGCGCTCCGTCACCAAGAGTGTGGTGAGCGCCCTGATCGGCATCGCCGTCGGCGAGGGCGCCATCCCCTCCCTCGACAAACCCGTCGTCGAATGGTTTCCCGAATACCCGGAGCTCAACACCGCCGAGCGGCGGCGGATGACGCTGGCGCACGTGCTGGGGATGTCGTCGGGACTCGAATGGAACGAGGAGATCCCCTACAGCGATCCCCGGAACGACGAGATCCGGATGACCCGCGACTCGCAGCCGCTCCGCTTCGCGTTGTCGCCGCGCTTTGCCAATCCGCCGGGCGACGAGTGGAACTACAACGGCGGCCTCACCCAGGTCATGGCGGCGGTGCTGGAACGGGCGACCAAGCGGCCGATCGAGGAGTACGCTCGCACCAAGCTGTTCGCGCCACTGGGGATCGACACGGTGGAATGGGTCGGCGATCTGGCCGGAATGCCCTCCGCCGCCTCGGGCCTCCGGCTCCGTCCCAGGGATATGGCCAAGTTCGGGTCGCTCTTCCTGCACGGCGGACAATGGAACGGCAAGCAGGTCATCCCGGCGCGGTGGATCGCCAACTCTACTCGCCGGCATTTCCGCTTCGCTCCCCGCACCGGCGCCGATTCGACCGGACAATTCGGCTATGGCCATTTCTGGTGGTATGACTGCTTCGTCACGGCGGCGGGCCTGATCGAGGCGCGCGCCGCGGTCGGCAACGGCCAGCAGCGGATCTTCGTGATGCCGGGCCTCGACATGGCGGTGACGATCCTCGCCGGCCGCTACAACGACTTCACCACCGGGGGTTCGCTAGCTACCCGGATCCTCCGCGCCCACGTGCTCCCCGCGGTTCGAACCGGAATCAATCCGGGATGCCCGGGGGCGTGAAGCGCCCGCCCTGAGTTCTCCCCCGGGCTAGAGTGAGACTCGCCCACGGCGAGTCCCACTCGTCGCCCGGGTCACTATCTCAGTTTTCCGCTGCCGCCGCGCCGACCTCTCCGTGAATAGCACCTCTCTGCGGAGAAATGGTACCGTGGTCAAGCGACCCCGCTCCCAGATTGCTCCATGCGTACCGCTGCCAAGGCGGGAGCAATCGGCCCGGCGCCTGTCATCTCCCGTTTCAAAGGGAGGTATCTTGAAGCACGACTCCCGGAGAGACAGAGAGATGCGGCACGAGTTCACGGCGGTCTGCGAGGGCCAGGAGGACTGGATCGTTGCCTATTGCCCCGAAGTACCAGGGGCAAACGGACAAGGCCGCACGAAGGAAGAAGCCCGCAAAAGCCTGGCGGATGCCATCGTTCTCATCCTGGAAGACCGCCGCGACGATGGGCTGCGCGGGGTTCCCGCATAGCGCCCTCCTTCAGCACCTCCGTCGCCACGGCTGTGTTCTTCCCCGTCATACCGAGATCCCCAATCTGTTAGCCCGGACGATCTGCCGCGGGCTCGGTATCCCGGAGATTCCTTGATTGCCGGTGGGCGGTGCAGAATCGGCGAAATCTGTGTCATCTGTGGGCAACCGGTCCGGACACACCGCTCCGGCCGCCTCGCCGGCCCCGGCCGCCCGCTCTCTAAAGGCCCCTGAGCCGCGTAATTAGGGTGCCAGCTTCCGCAAGCGCTGGCTGCAGCTTGAGGAATGCTCCGCCTGTTCTTTCCTTGTCGACATTCCCAATTTGGGTATATTCATTCCCAATATGGGAACGACCCGAACCCGCCCTGCTCCCTCGCCCAGTCTCGCCGGCGCGCTCTTCACACCGGTCCAGCAGCGCGTCCTCGGATTGCTCTTCGGCCAGCCCGATCGTCGATTCCAGAGCGCCGAGCTGATTCGCCTCGCCAAGGGCGGCACCGGCGGCGTGCACCGGCAGTTGAAGCGCCTGGAAGCCAGCGGATTGGTTACGGTCACCCGCTCCGGGAATCAGCTCCATTACCAGGCGCGAGCCGATTCTCCCATCTTCGCCGAGCTGCACGGATTGATCGCAAAGACCGTCGGCTTGGCCGAGCCGCTGCGTCGGGCACTCAGGGCCCATGCCTCGAGCATCCGTGCCGCCTTTGTCTACGGCTCGGTGGCCAGGGGCACCGATCGCACCGGCAGCGATATCGATTTGATGGTGATCTCCGACTCGGTGCGCTACGCCGACCTCTTCGCATCCCTTCAGTCCCTCGAGGTCGAGCTGGGCCGGCCGGTCAATCCGACCGTGATGACGCCCGCCACCTGGCGCACAAAACGCTCGCGCAAAGATTCCTTCGTCAGCCGTATCACCTCCCAGCCGCGCGTCTTCGTGCTGGGGACAGAGGGTGACCTCGGCTGAGCTGGAGAACCTCGCCCGAATCGGCACCCTCAAGCGTGAGCCGCCATCCCTCCCCGAGCTCGAGACCTTGGCCCACACCCTCTCAATCCCGAACGCGACCTGCCGAGTGCTTGCCAAGTGCCACGAGATCCGGAACGCCGGAGAGTACGAAGGAGTATTCGATATCGATGAGGGTCTGGTCGAGGAACTCCTCAGTGCGGCAACAGCCATTCGCGATGCGCTTCTCAGAACTTGAAGTCACAATTTGTGACTTCAAGTTTGGGCGTGCAGACCGATCCACTCAGGTTTTGTGGCAGTGTCAGGTGAATCGCAGCTCCACGCCCCGGCCCAGTCCGCGAGCGACTTTGTCGAGGGTCTCGAGCGATACGTTTCCTCCTGCGCGCTCCAACTTGGCAATCGCCTGCTGGCTCACCCCGATTCGCTTGCCAAGCTCCGATTGGGAAAGCTTGGCGGCCTGGCGAGCCCAGCGGATTTCGATGGCCGCGGCCAGTTGACTCGATACGGGAATCCTCCGGAGTACTCCTCCCCTGGCGCCGCGTCGCCGTGCAGAAGGCATCGGGGGTGCCTCGCCGTCCTCCAGGTTGACCTCCAGCCAACCCTCCAGTGCATCGGTGGCGCGAGCGTCGATCTCCGCCTCGTCACGGGCAAAGGTCTGACAACCCGGACAATCCGGAAACTCGATGAGAAAAACCCCGGCCTCGCGGGTCACGATGGCTGGAAACTGCATGGGTCTCCCTTCGCGCCAACGACCATGGTCTTCACAACCATACAACTTATATGTTGTAATGTCAACTCATTCCGAGTCTGCTTGACTGCATTTCCGGGGAGTAAGTGCTCCCTGAACACGGGGACCCACAGATTCCACAGATTTCACAGAGAACAACTGTGCGGGGTGTCCCTAAGACCTCCTAGCAGCGAGCTTCAATCGACGGAATCTGTGAAATCTGTGGGCAACAGGTCCCGACGAGGTGATCCACAACGCGCGGTTTCTGCTCCGAGCTGTGCTAGTTTTCCTTCCATCAAGGAACGACAGGCCGACTCCTCTCCCCTCCGAGGTCAGCCATGCTCGTGCTCGAAGCGGTCCCCGCCCCCGGTCGCGATGCCTACAAGTTGCTCCGCGCACGCATTCGCGAGGCCACCACGTGGGAATGGGCCAACAAGGCCCGCACCCGCCTCCGCCACATCCAGCGCCCCAAGGGCGGACACATTTCCCTGAGCAACGCCGGCGGGGTCCTGGTCGCCCACATCCGCCCCAAGACGCCCAACGACCTATTCTATCTGGCGGAAAAGTTCACCGGGCGGCTGGTCGCGTGGTTCGAGCAGGACCTGGTGGCGATCAACATCCAGATCGTGCCCGAGCCCCCCGCGCCCAAACGGAAACGGCGGCGCCGGTAAACGTTGATCGATACCTGGTCGAGGGGATGCGAGGCTTTTGCCGTAAGCCGCGCTCATTCGGTTACGCCCCCGCCGAGCGTAGCTTATATGGTGTCGGCTGACCCTTTCCGGGACCAGTCCGATGCCGGTGACAGCCAGACTTTCGAAACTGTTCTACGACCGCCTCGGCGAGGAAGTCGCAGCCGAGTTGGTAGACTGGTTTAACAACGTGGACGCTACCTACCGTGCTGATCTCCGCGAGCTGAACGAGCTCAACTTCGCCCGCTTTGACGCGAAGCTGGAGCAGCGGGTGGCCGCTCTGGACTCCAAGCTGGAGCAGCGGCTGGGCGTGCTGCAATCCAAGTTCGAGCAGGGGCTGGCTGTGCTGCAATCCAAGTTCGAGCAGGGGCTGGCTGTGCTGGAATCCAAGTTCGAGCAGGGGCTGGCTGTGCTGGAATCCAAGGTCGAGCAACGGCTGGCTGCGCTGGAATCCAAGTTCGAGCAGCAGCTGACTGTGCTGGAGTCCAAGTTCAAGCAGCGGCTGACTGTGCTGGAGTCCAAGTTCGAGCAGCGGCTGACCGAAGCGATGTCCCAGCTCCGAAACGAGCTCTCCGACAAGATCGGCGACACCAAGTCGAGCCTTCTGAGATGGATGTTCGGCTTCTGGATCGGTACCGCTCTCGTAATCCTCGGCTCCCGGCTCGCTACCTAGCGTTTTACCCCTCGCGGTGCTGCTCCGCCACCTTCAACATCAACGGGGCACGCATTTTTTTGGTTATGCCCCCGCGAGCGTACGCACTATAGTGTCGCCAGGCCTCCTCGGGACCAGCCGATGCCGGTGACCGCAAAACTTTCGCAGCTGTTCTACGACCGCCTTGGCGAGGAGATCGCGCAGGAACTCGTGGACTGGTTCAATTCAGCGGAATACAGCGGAAACATGAGGCAGCTGAACGAGCTCACCCTTGCCCGTTTTGACGCGAAGTTGGAACTGCGAATCGGCATCCTCGAAACCAACCTCAAAGCGGCAATAGCCCGCCTGGAAGCCAAGGTCGAATCGCGGCTTCGTTGAGCAGGCCCGCTGGCTCGCGCGGCTCTGGTTGCGGGCCGCGGGCCACTTCCGGTCACGACTTGAGCCGGTATTCGCCTTCGTAGCCATCCTCCCACCCACCCGACGGGCGTGAGATCAGCTCCCTCGCCTGATCGCGGCAAGCCGCCACGGCCGCTTCCCACACCTCAAATGTGCCCAACCGGACGGCAGCGTCCACCCCGACCTGCTCGAGCAGCAGAGCGAGCAGATTGATCCGCTCGTTCTCGTGCCAGAACAATTTCCCCTTGTATACCTCAAATTTCTCGGGTGTAAGTTCCAAGCGAGCCAAAAAATCGTCCGCCTCGCCCCAGGCTCGACCCTCTCGGCGAATATCCCAGCGCACCGTCATGGACTGTGCTCACCCGGTGGAGATTGAGCCAATTTGCCGCGCGATGAACCAACCAACTAACCAAGAAAATGCGAAAACTGCGGTCCAACGGAATCGCGGCTGATTCCCCTCCGATTTCATGTTTCGGCTTGATCCCCAGGAATGGGTAATTTTGAAGTCGCAATTTGTGACTTCAAGGATGGCCTCGGCATCGTCGTCGAAAGGAGTCACTGCGGTCAATCGAGCGCGCGCCGAGTCAATCAGGAGCGACGCGGCGGCCACCGGCGGGAGCGACCGCGGCCGGCGAGCGGCTGCGGTGCCCGAGCGGCGCGTCAGTGGAGCGCAGTTGCGGAACTGCAGCGCCGCGAGGGTCAGCCGCACCGCGAGCCGAGCAGGTCGCTCCCGCCGGGGAACCAGGCCGCACGCTTGACATCACACCGCTAAGCCGCAGATTCGCCGGTATCCCGACCCCCGACGGAGAGCGGCAGGGTGACGGCACTGAGCTCGACGTTGATATCGCCGTCGATCACCGCGCGCGCCTTCCCGTCATTCGTGCAGAAGGGGAACGATCCGTTCATGACCGAGGGGCTGGCGAACCTGACCTACGACATCCCCAACATCGAGCTGCGCTCGGTCATCGAGGAAGTCGGAGTCCGGGTCGGTTACTGGCGCTCGGTGAGTCACGCGCTCAACGCCTTCGCGATCGAGAGCTTCGTGGACGAGCTGGCCCACTCGGCCCGGCAGGATCCCCTCGCGTTCCGGCTGGCGATGCTGGAGAAGATGCCGAGGCAGCGCACGGTGCTGGAGCGGGCGGCCCGCATCGCGGGTTATGCAGCCACGCCTGGAGCGGGTCGGGGATTCGGGATCGCCTCGATGGAGTGCTACGAGACCTACGCCGCGGTGGTGTGCGAAGTGTCCGGCACCCCGGAGCGGGTCAAGCTCGAGCGGATCACGATCGCAGCCGATTGCGGCCTGGCGGTCCATCCCGACCAGGTGGAGGCGCAGCTCTCGGGCGGCGTAGTGACCGGCTTGATCCAGGCGATGCGCGCCAAGATCACCCTCAAGAACGGCCGGGTGGAGCAGAGCAACTTCCACGACTTCCCGCTGCCCCGGTACAACGAAGTGCCACCGATTCAGGTGGAGCTGATTCAGTCGGGTGGAAAGCTCGGGGGGATCGGCGAGGTCGGGGTCCCGCTGGTGGCGCCGGCGCTGGCCAACGCGGTGTTTTCACTGACGGCCAAGCGGATTCGCAGCACGCCACTGGAGGATGGAGGGGTGCGCTTCGCCTGAGGCAGACGTCCGCTCATTCTTTCAAGGGAGGCAATGCATGTCGAAGCACGCTGCTGCGAAGTCTGTGGTCGGATTCGTCGTCGTGGCGGCACTCGGCGCCTGCGCGCCGAAGGAAGTGCCGATCGTCGAACACCGGGGCGACTGCGTGGAGGTGTTCCAGGCCCAGGTGTGTACCTGGGCACGCATGCGGGGCGACAGCGTGATCGACGCGGGGGCCATGGTACCGCTCGCCATGATCGAGAACGCCCCGAAGGATTACCCAATGGCATGGCCTCCCGCGCCCCTCGCGTCGATTCCGCTGCCGCAGGCGGCTCAGCAGGCGACCGGTCTCAAGCACCTCACCGTATACTGGGAATCGATGGGACACCCACCGGGGCCATACCTCACCCCGCATTTCGACTTTCATTTTTACACTGTCTCCGCGGAGCAGCGGACCGCCATGGATTGTGCGGATCTGTCCAAGCCGTCCGCGCTGCCGGCGGGATACTCCCTGCCCGACGTCACCTTGCCACCGCCGATGGCCGCGATGATCGGATCGAGCAGCCTCATCGGCCTCTGCGTTCCCGGAATGGGCATGCACTCCCTGCTCACCACGGAGCTCGAGAGCACGGATCTGTTTCGCGGGACCATGGTCGTCGGGTGGTATCAGGGTAAGCCCATCTTCATCGAGCCGATGCTCACCAAGGCCATGCTGATGGAGCGGCGTAGCTTCGACCTCCCGATCCCGTCCATCCCCGGGCTCACCGGCAATTCTCCGCGGGCCTTCCGGGCCGAATACGATGAGCAGCAGAAGGTCTACCGCTTCGTGTTTACCGACTTCGCCGGGATGTAGCTCGTTAGCGCGGCGTGATGATCAACCCCAATGGCACGTGGCGGAGTCCTCGCCAGCGGCGCGCCTCCGTCCCCTCCCGGATCAGCAGCTGGCTCGAGATACCGCCATCCAGCATCACCGCGTCCCGGGCGCCGAGTGCTCCCATGACAGCCGTCATTTCCGGAACGCTCAAGCCGAAGGGAACGAAGTCGAGGACGCCTCCGGCGCCATCGAAGCGCGTGACGGCGAGCAGCACGATGCCTTCCCGCGTCTGGCCCAGCGCCGCGCGGGCATCCCGGTGGCGCAGGTCAACGCCCTGATCCGGAGCCTGGATTGCCCGGGGAATCGCGCCGTTGGCGAGGAGCCGCGGGTACGACTGGAACGCCGCGGCCACGCGCGCCGGGCGACGGGCGCCGAGCAGCGAATCACCCGCGATCCAGTGGAGCCGTCCACTCGAGTCGAACGCGACGCCCGCCGAGAGCGGGCCGACACCCGGCCGTTGGTATTCCCGGCCGTCGAGCACGACCCAGCCCCAGGGGCGAGTGCGAGGAAATTGTCCCGCGTTGATGGCAACCAGCGCGTTATGCGGTGACCGATCGATCGACCAGTCAGGGTGCTCGCCGGCACCGCTGAACGCCGTGTCGAGGCGGAACCTGACCAGCGTGGGATCGATCCTCGCAACGATCAGCCGGATGCGGCGTGCTTCCCCTCGCCCGGAGAGCCGAGCTTCTCCCCATTCGACGCCGGGCGCGGCGCGTTGCCATCGGATCCGGTCCGCCAGCGCGGGGAGTGCGCCGTTCCAGGCGGCCGGCGCCTCCCCGGAGCGCCACCATTCCTCCCAGCCGCTCCCGGTCCAGACAGCGAGCGAAGAAACCGGCAGCGTCAGGACGACCAGCAGCGGTACCAGGCCCTTCACTTGCAAATCGAGTCCAGATCCTTGCTGGCCTGATCGAGCGCCTGGAGCTCCGCCGCGGTGAATCCCGACTGTTTCTTCTTTTCCTTCTGGCGCGCCAGGAAGATCCGGATCCGCTCGCAGGCGATCGCCAGTTGACGCGCATTCATCCCGCTGCCCGATTGCTCGGCATCGAGGATGGCCTGCTCCGCGTTCCCGATCTGTAATCCCAGCGAGTCGATCCCGCGCTTGATGTCGAGCCATTGCTGCACGATGGCCGGCGCGGAAGCGGCGCCGCAGGCGCGCGCGGCCTGGAGGGAGTCAGCCCGGGTCGGCAGTTTCGCGTTCTGGAGTTCCGCGGCCAGCCGGCGCATCTCGGCGGTGTCGCCCTTCAGCTGCGCCTGCGCGTAGGCCAGGCTCAATTGAGTCATCTTCTGCAGGAACTGCGGATTCGTGTCCATCTGGTTCTTGTCCGCGATCGCGCTGAGGACGGAGTCGCGACAGTCCTGGGTATCCCGATACTTCTGGTCCCAGGCATTGATGTCTTCGACGTGCTTGTTGTAGATGACGGCCTGACGCGCGTCCTCGGCGTCGAGCTTCGTCTTCATCGCCGAGGGTGAGTTGGGCCCGGTCGCGAGTCGCATCGCCGCGTTCTTTCCGGCGACCACCCTGGCGATGCGCTGGGGGGTGAGCTCGAGCACGACGTTGTCGAAGGCCACCGCTTCTCCGGTGGACTGCGACGCGGCGGGGCACGGCGTCACGGCCGCGAGGGCAAGTGCCGCACCCAATAACCTTCCAGTGTAGTTCATACGAGCCCTGTGAGATGAAGGGTGATTGACCGATGCGTCAGGGCGTGGCGCGTAACACGCGGAGCCCCCAGCCTCGCTGCACGGTGTCGGGCGGGAAGTACCCGATGCGAAGCCGGGGGATGCCGTTGACGATGAACCGGGGTGGAGTGGTCTCGTCGATCGCCTGACCGTCAGGCGAGCCGGCGCTCGCTCCGCTGGGATAGTCCACCCGGATCGAGTCCATGTCGGGTTGCAGGCAGGAGCCGGTGACTCTGCTGGTGTCCGCCGGAGGCTTGGCCGGCTTTGCCTTGATCCAGGCGCCTCGGCCTTCTTCGCCGTAGACGGTGACCTCGACCTCCATGCGCGCGACGGCGGTCAGCGTGGCGACGCACCACGCCACCTGGTCGCTGGTCGGGGCGGGTCGCGTCTGGCAGTAGTCGATCTTTGTCCTGCGCCGGAGCGTCCCGGTGTAGACCACGTCTTCGTCGGGCTCGTTCGTCTCGGTGCCGGTGACCGTGCCGATGAGCGAGTCGTAACCCTGCGCGTTGACGATGACCCCGCAGTCCTGCGATTCCGCCAGCCCGGTGTAGCCCCTGAACGCGAGGTGCACGTCGTAGCTGCGGGTGATCGGACGTCCCGCCGCTGCGGCGAGCAGGAGAACGAGCGCCGCCGGCAACAGGAGGCGAGTGCTCATGGGACGCGCTCCACTCTGAGATACATGGTGTAGTGCCCGTTGTAGTCGTCGGCAAAGGCGTCGCGAACGGGCACGGTCACGATGCCGGGGGCGAGCCCGCCCACGGTTTGCGGCGCGGAGAGCACGGATTCGATTTTTTCGCGCGTCATGACCAGGACCGGCTGCGTATATCCGAGGGCCACCCCGAGGGAATTGATGCGCTCCATGCCGATGGGGTGATCGATCGGCGCCTGCAGGCTGAACGACAAATCCGGCCCGCGAATCCAACGGAGTCCCGGCGAATTCATCTCGGCGGCGACGGCGGCGCCCGCCCAGGTCTTCGGGAAGGCCGCCGTCACGCCGGTCACCCAGGTCGGGAACGACCCGGAGGACCCGCCGGCCGCGGCCACGTCGCTTTCCCAGATCGCCGGATGAATGAGGAGCACGTCGGCTCCTGCGACGAGCGGGCCCTCCCACAAGAGCATGGGAAGACGATCCTTCTGCGGCACGACCACGGGCCAGCTCCCTCCCCCGGAGAGGGGGTACGAATCCCCCGTCTTGAGGCCACCCTGGGGACTGATCGTTCCCGCCATCTCGCGCTGCGGCTGACCGAGCACGTCACCATACACGACGCTCTGGATGATCCCCTGCGCGCCCTGTGCAAGAGTGACACGATGTACGCTCGTCACAAACGCCGAGAGGAACACCTCGTCACCCCGCCCATCGGTACCCCAGTCCATGAGCGTCGCCCGATTTACCTCGAAGCCGAGCAGCGTCACCCGGTAGCGGCCCGAGAGCGCGGCCACGGTCGCGGTGGCTTTGGGCCATCCGGCCGCCGTGGTCAGCACTCCTCCGGGGGTATATACGGAAGCAATTGTCCAGGTCTGTTGCCCCACCGGGACGCCCGTCACCTTGTGATAGCGCCCTGAGAGATCGATGGTGCCCGCGACCGTGACACCATTGCCGGCCCCCGGGCCCGAGATGCGGTACTGGGTTACGTTGGCGACGGCTATCCACCGGAGCTCGACCTCACCGTCCCCGATCTGTTTCGCGGTGAAGCCGGCGGGATCAGCCGGTGGTACGGGCGTGTAGTCCGCGCTGGCGGTTCCGAAAGTGCCGTCCGGTGCAGTGGCGCGAACCTGATACGTGTAAGTCCTGGTGGGATCGGGAAGGATGTCCTGGAGCCTGAATGATGTGACTGGCGCGGGCGTCAGCAATGTCCAGGCGGTGGTGCCGGCGAGGGCGCGACTGACGGAGTAGGTGTAGTTCGCCGGTTGGGGCACAGAGGGCGACGCCCAGGCGACGTTCGCGACCGTCCCCGATCCCTGCACGTCGACGAACCAGGGGGGAGCTCCGGTGCTCATCACGGTGACCGTGCCGCGCGGGCTGATCGGCCCTCCCTGCACGATGTTGTTCGTCGGCACGGCCGCGGGGGTTTGGCTGGTCACGCACGGTCCGGAGTTCGGATCGAGCGGCTTGGTGGGATCGGGATCCGAGTAGAACGCCACACAGAATCGCACGGTTTTGCCGGCGGGAATCCCTTTGGCCACCGGAGTTACGGTGATGGGACCACCGGGCATCCCACTCCAATCCGCGGCGACCCGTTCCCGTCCGAATACCAGCGTCACGCCGTTGTCGACCACGCTCCATTCGATCTCATATCCGAAGACTGATCCCGCGGGATCCCAAGTCCAGGTCACGTTGCTCCCCGGCATCGTGACACTGCCGCCGCGCAGACTAAGCGGCGTGCCCGCCTGGAGGCTCGTCACCAGCGTGCTCATCGTCGGGGAAACGGTGGCTCTCAGATTGTGAGGCCAAAGTAGGGTGTACTGATGAGGAGATCCTTCGGTTACCGTCTGCGTCGTGCTGGGGAGACTCACGCTCCCGTCGGCAAACACCGCTTCAACCCAATAGGCGTACGTCGTTGCAGGGTATGTCAGAGCGTCGAGGGCGAGCCTGGCTCCCGGAACAGTCACGAGTCTCGTGAGATCGAGGACGCTGATGACCTGCCCCGAGATTCCCGAACCCGGCGAGACGGTCGAGCTCGGTGTGGTCCCTCGATAGACCCGATAGCTGGTCGCGTTCGGTGCTTCGATCCACTGGAGCCCGATCCCATAACCCGTTGCCCCTGTCAGGGAGAATGCGGAGAAGGCGGTCGGGCCCACGGGACTCGTGTTGAGCGCGCTCGTCATCGTCGCGGTCGGTCCGGTGGGGCTGCCCGGCGGTAGCGCGGGAGGCGGCGGGGGCACCACCGGAAGTGTCTGCGTCGGCTTGGTGAGCGTTTGCTGCGTTCCTGGCGGCGGCGCGGGTGGCGGCGGAGCTGCTGTCGGTTGTCCCGGCGGCGGGGTCGGGTTCGTCGCGATTGTCGTCGGAGCCATGGCACCCGCCGATATCCGCAATCCCGCCAGGTACACCGCCTGCTGATTGTCGTCCTGCCCGCCGAGGAACACCCTGAGCACCCGGCCCCGCGCGAATGTCCGGTCCAGCGTGTACATCCGCCGCCCGTTGGTGTAGAGCTTGATCGTGGGACCCTCGACGATCGCCACCACGCTGGTCAGCACCCCGGGCAACGAGGTCCGGAGGTCCTCCGGCATCGGCGCCTCGTAGTTGTTCGGGCCCCCGCCGATGATCGCGAGGTAGCCGTCCGAATCCCAGAGCACGTGCGCCGAGCCGGCGCCCTGATTGATCGTAGCCGTCCCCTCGAACGACAGATCCTGCGGGTTACAGCAGGCCTTGGGCACCAGATCGAACTCGAGGGTAAAGACCTGCGGCAACGGCTGGGGCAGCGTGATGGTGAACTCCGAGCTCGCCGAGGCCTTGAGCATCGGCTGCCCGGCGTTCATGACCACTTCCAGCATGCCCTTGGTCTGTTTGATTGCGGTGGGGATCTCACCCAACGGCGTGCCGGCGAGGTCGAGCACGAAGGAATACGCGACCGCTTGCGGCCGCACCGGACCCTGTGCCGCAGCGATGTTTCCGCCAGCGAGGCACGATACCAGTAGAGACATGCCAGCTCGTTTCCCCGTTTCCATTATCGCGACCTCTTTCTCCCCATTATTCGAGGTTGGGCTCACCAGACCACGGTTTCGACGCACTCGCCTTTGCGAGGGTCCGGGGGGGTGGCCGGGTCTTCGATGATCCCGATGCAGGTACGGACAACCATGCCGACTTCCCAGTAGAACTCGCCGCTGTAGGTCGGTGTCGATGAAGCCGGAACGCTCACGGTACCGTTCGACATGCCGCCGTTGGCACCGTAGAAGCGGGTGTCGAAGGAGAGGACATAGCCGACCGCGTTCGCGGCGGGCGTCCATGCGTACGAGATGATCACCTCGCCATTCCCCGAACTGCCGTACCAAGTCTGCTCGCCGATTGTGGCCTGGAGAGAAACTCGGGGGGGAACGACGTAGAGAGCAGGCCGCGTAACTCTCGGCAGAGGGAGCGTCACTGACGTTTCGGACGGCGGATACCAGTGTTCTTCGCAAAGGCTGTTGGGAGGGCACTCCCTGAACATGGGCCAGATACGATAGCGGTAGTGCTCGCCAGCCTGGAGCCCATACTCGGTGACCTCGGTCACGGGCGCCAAACCCTTCCACGCATCTGCTTGCAGGAACCCGCAGTTCGGATACGCGGTCGAGATCATAGTCCACCCGGATTCCGTGAACGACTTGAGGAATTCGTCAAAGGTCGACGGACAGCCGATTCCATCAGCCCTGGGCCAACGGAGTACCGCGTACCACGAGAGCATTTCGCCCGGGCCCTTAACCAGGCTCTGGCACGCACTGGTCATCAGGTCCCAGAAGACCCTGGAGCTCGTGGGACTCGTGGCCGTCGCCTTCAGATTCATCAGCGGGTTGCAATTCTGCGAGGTCGGCGCGGCCGGCTTGGCCACCACACCCTGCGCTCCGGTGGGCACCGATCGTTTCAAGGGCAGCAAGGGGCCAGGCGGGGGAGATGGTGCAGGCGGAGGCGCCGGCGTGTTCAGCATGCTCGTCCCGGTCGGCGTACTGACCAGGATCGCGGATACGGGCGCAGGCGGCGCTGGAGGAACAGGGGTATCGAGGCAGGGAATGCCCGCAACCTGGTTCCCTAGGAACGGGTCTTCCAGTCCCGCTACGCAGATGCGGACCGTTGTCCCCGCCTCGATCGGGAGACCGAAGCCGGGCGAAATCCAGAAGCGTTGAACCCAGCGCGTTGTCGTAGCCTGATTCGTCGCCGGATCCACGGAGATCCCATCCCACGTCGCGATGGCGTTCGCACGGCCTGGGATGGGGTCCCAGGTCCATGACACCCTGCGCGACTGTTTGGTCGTTCCATCAAACGGCAGAGTGGCCAACTGGAGCGGACCGATCGTCGCGGCCAGGTTGGTCACCTGCGGGTACAGTGCCGGCGCGTCGAGGGTCACCATTGCGCTCGTGGCCAGCACGCTGCCGTCCAACGCCAGAGCGGCGAGCCGGAACTGGTTGTGTGTTCCCGGGTGAATTTTTTGCCAGGAGCGCGAAAACGTCATGCCGGCGGCTGGAGGGGGAGAACCGGTTGGAATGGTGGTCCAGGTGTTCAGCGGCTGCCCGCCTTCACTCCCGTCGAGGCGATAGGCCACCGCTCCGGCCTGGGACGTCCAGGTGAATGTGGCACCCCACGGTAGTTCCCATGCCACGGCGAATGCCAGCGCATCTGGAGTCGCCGGGTTGCTCGGCGCGGGCGGAGGCGGAGGTGCGAGTGGCGGCGCCGGTGGTGGCGCGGGAGGCGGCGCAGGTGGCGGTACGAGTGGAGACGCGGGAGGAAACGCGGGCTTGCCCGGCTGGGAACCCAGGGGCGGTTGTCCTGGAGGCAGGGGGGGGTTCGACGCGATCGCAGTGGGTGCTACGGCGCCCGCCGAGATTCGTAGCCCGGCCAGGTATACCGCGTTGGCGCCGTCATCCTGTCCGCCGAGAAAAACTCTGAGCACCCGCCCCCGCGCGAATTGCCGGTCGAGCGTGTACATCCGCCGCCCGTTGGTGTACAGCTTGATCGTGGGGCCTTCCACGATCGCCACCACGCTCGTCAGCACGCCGGGCAGCGTGGTCCGCAAATCTTCCGGCATCGGCGCTTCGTAATTGTTCTGTCCCCCGCCGATGACCGCGAGGTAGCCATCCGAATCCCAGAGCACGTGCGCCGAGCCAGCGCCCTGATTGATGATGGGCGTTCCCTCGAAGGACAGATCCTGCGGGTTGCAGCAGGCCTTGGGCACCAGATCGAACTCGAGGGTGAAGACCTGCGGCAGCGCCTGGGGCAGCGTGATGACGAACTCGGAGGACGCCGAGGCCTTGAGCATCGGCAGGCCGTCCTTGATCACGACTTCCAGCATCCCTTTGGTCTGCTTGATCGCCGTGGGGATCTCACCCAGAGGCGTGCCGGCGAGGTCGAGCACGAAGGTGTACGCGACCGCTCGTGGCGATACCGGACCCTGCGCCGCCACCCCGCCGGGGAACAACCCGATCGCGGCCAGGAGCCCAGCGAGGTGAGCGCTCCTTGCAAGTCGCCGGACGATGTGGTTCATGCGCAGGCTCCCCTCATGGCTTCGGGTGACACACCACCGTCACTCTCACATCGACCGTGGTCCCGCTGGTGGCGATCCCAGCCACCGCCAGCGAGTCCCGGCCCGCGGCCCTGGTTCGCTCGGCGGTCCCCGGCTCCTGGTACCTGGGCTGCCTGGCACGCACCACGAACGCCGGCGGCGTGCCCCCGCTCGGCGTGCGGACCGCCACGGTGAGAAGGAAGCTCCCTGTAGTGCCGCCGGCCGAGAGTGTGTCGGCGTCGAAGGACAGCGCGCGCACTGCCAGGTTGGCTTCGTCATCGGGGAATTCGACCACGAACGAGTTGGCGCGGTGCGGCAACATGTAGTCGAGCTTGCCGCAGACCCGGGAGATTCCAGATGCCCGGTAGGTGCCGTCATAACGGGCGTCGCGGTTGATCACCACCACCACGTCGGTCGGACGGAGGGCGGTGGAGTCTGCGGTCTGGCCGGAGAGCAGTTCGGCGCAAACGAGCAGGAGGCCCAGGGCAGCCGCGATCACTGCTTTCATTGCTTGACCACCTCGACTCGGCGGTTTTGAGCCCGTCCTGCGGCGGTGGTGTTGGGCGCCGCGGGCTTGGTGTCGCCCAGCCCCCTGGTGGTGATCCGGGCGGCATCGACACCGAACTGAGCCACCAACGCCGCCTTGACCGCGGCCGCGCGGGCGTCGCTGAGGGCGAGGTTCGAGGCCGGAGTCCCGACGTTGTCGGTGTGCCCTTCGATCAGGAGCTTGAGGTCGGCATGCTGCTTCAGCGTCCCGGCGATCTCCTTGAGTACCGGCCGGGACTCCGGCTGGAGATCGGCCTTCCCCGTGACGAACAGGATGCCCTGCGTAGACCACCGCCCCTTGGCCGCGAGTGCGTCGTAGAGCACGTCGGTCTCGCTTTCGGCGACACGAATGCCGGTCAGGTAGAGTGCCTGACCGTCCTCTTCAGAGCCCACCAGAAACACCCGGATCACCGAGTCCCGTCTGAAGGCAAGCTCCGGAATGTTGTAGAGCCGACGCTCGTTGACGTACATCTTGAAGTAGGCACCGTCCATCAGCACGCGGATGTGGGCGACGTTGCCGGCAAGCAGCGGAACCATCGCCTCGGGGACCTTCACCGAGCTGTTTGCCGCGTTCTGGCCGCTGCCGAGAATCCATGCCCCCGTGGGGTGCCAGGTAATCGCCGCCGATTTGTCGCCCCGATCCAGCGTGGCGCCGCCCTCGAACGCCAGCGGCTCGTTCATTCTCCCGTCGACCGGAGCGATGATGTCGATTTCGAGGGTGAAACGGTCGGGGAGCTGTCGTCCCAGCCGAATCAAGAACTCGGACCGGCCAAGGGATCGAAGCACCTTTACCCCGTCTCGTTCGACCACCTCCAAAGGCCCGCTATGGTACTTGAGACCGCGCGCGAAGTTCCCAACTTTGTCCTCGGAGAAATCGGTGAAGAAGATGACTTTGTTCCCCGGAACGAAGTCGTAGTTCTCCCAGACCTTGGCGGAGGCCTGGGCGTGGGCAGTCGCCCCGCGACCGACGAGCAGCGGCACCCCGACCAGAGCCAGCCTGATGAAACGGATCATTGGCACCTCTCCACGTGGGTAAGTCGAACGTCCCGATGGGCTGACCTCGAGTTTATCGATAGATCGCGCGGTAGAAATCGACAGCCAGTCACGTTTGGCTGCGTCAGACGAACGGCGCCGCTCATCAGGGAATCACCCGCTCGGCGAAATTGTTTCCTGGTTTGGGATCCGGCGTGTCACTCATCGCCATCGCTCCGAACCGGCCCTCGATTCCAGCCGGGGGCGTCGTCGTCGTCACCGAGAACTCCCGGATGTCGTGCGGCCGCAGGTTGCCGATGAGGCAGATCACCCGGGCCCGGAGTGAAGGCACCCCGGGGGCGCTCGGACCCGGCGCGCATCCCGCGCCGACCTTCACGATCCCGACGCCGACCGGGAGCATGACCTCGATCCTGACAGCCCTCGCCTCTCCGAGCCCCGATGCCACGACGACCTTCGCGATGAGGTGACCGCCCGACTCCGAAACCGACAGCGACCGGATCTGTAGATCGGCCTGCCAGACATGCTGCCGGGCGCCGAGCGGCGAGGCCGCGACGCCCAGGACCAGCATGAGGAACAGCGCGCTCCGCATCGTCCGAGCCCCCGAGTGAGCTTGCAGAACCGGCCTTCCGGAGCGAGAATCGCAGGAGGTTAGCGGACCAGCGTCAGGCCCCCATCAAGCCCGCATCAACCAGCCATCAACCACCGGATCTCCTTGCGGCTCCGAACGTTCGGCGGACTCTGGGTCGAAGGAGAGCAACCACTCCAGCCTCTCGGGCCGCGGCGGATGGCCCTGCTCGCGCTCGCCGCGGCCGCGGGTCGGCGAGGGATCAGTCGCGACCGGGTTCTCGGACTCCTCTGGCCGGAATCGGAGGAGGAGCAGGCCCGGCATACCCTTTCGCAGACCCTCTACAGCCTGAAGCGCGATACCGGCCGGGATTGGATCGTGACGACCCCGGAGCTTCGTCTTGATCAGGCGATTTCGAGCGACGTCGGCGATCTCGAGCGAGCCCTGGAGGCCGGAGATCACGAAACCGCAGCCGGCCTCTACACCGGAGTGTTCCTCGACGGTTTCTATCTACCCGGCGCGCCGCAGTTCGAGCGCTGGGTCGAGGACGAGCGGGCTCGCCTCCGCGCGGCGGTCACCCGGGCGGCCGAGCGAGCCGCGGCTGGAGCGGAGCAACGCGCCGATCACGCCGGCGCCCTGCGCTTCTGGACCCGCCTCACGGAGCTGGATCCGCTGAGCGCGCGTTATGCCGCCGGCCGGATGCGTGCGCTGGTTGCGGCGGGCGATCGCGCCAGCGCGCTGGCTCACGCGCGCCACCATGAGGCGATTGTGCGAAGGGAGCTCGACGCGGAGGTGGACCCCGCCATCCGTAGCCTCGTGCTCGCTATGAGGGCGGAGGGCCCGGGGGCCTCGGCGACGGCTGTCGCCCGTCCGGTGCAGGTCCCCGCCACCGAGGTGCCCGCGCAGGCATCACCGCTCAGCACTGAACCGGAACGCGTAAGGAGCCGGCAGCCTTGGCGGCTTGGCGCACTGCTTCTTGGCGTGGCAGTGCTATTCGTACTCGGCGCGACGGTGCTGCGTTCCACCCGGGCGCGGGAGATCCCGTTTCTCGCCGTCGGGACGCTCCGCACGCCGGAGCAGGGCGACACCAGTGCGCTCGGGCCGATGCTGCGCGACATGCTCGCCACCAGTCTCGGTGGCCTCAAGGGAGTTCAGGTCGTCGCCAACTCCCGGCTGGTGGAGCTGACTCCTCCCGCACAGGCGACCGAGCGGGGTGCCACGACCGACGCCGCGCGCCGGGCCGGCGCTTCGGAGATCATCGAAGGCGAGCTGACCTCGTCAGCCGGAATGCTGGTGCTGACACTACGCCGGGTGGATCTCGACCGCGGATTGGTTCGGAAGGGGTATGTGGTGCGGGCCGCCGAGCGCTACGCGCTGGTGGACAGCGCGGCCGCGGCGGTGGCCAGAGACTTCGGGCTGGCACCGCCCTCGCTCACGGTCCGCGAGGTGCGTACCGGTTCCGCCGAGGCCTACCTGTTGTACAACGAGGGCCTCCGGGCCTACTACGGCTTCGATGGCCCCGGAGCGCTCCGCCTGATGCAGGCGGCCCTGGAGCAGGATTCAACTTTCGTCATGGCGGCGTACTACGCCTGGCTGATCAGTGAGTTCCACGCCGACGGTCCGACCAGAGACCGCGCCTTCGAGCTGGTCAAACGGCTGGCCCCTCACACCATCGAACGGGAACGGCTGTTGATCCAGGCGGAGGCCGCGCTTCGGGAAGCTCCCCTTTCGGTGGCGGTCGCCATTGCGGAGACACTGACGGTCCGCTATCCCACCGATCCCGACGGCCACATTCTGCTCGGCCGGGTCCGCAGCGGTGGGGCAGGGTATGCCGCTTCGGTGACGGCCTTCGAGCGGGCCGTCGCAATCGATTCGGCCGCGGGGACCACCACCGGGCCGTACTGCCGGATGTGCCTCGCCCTTGGAAGCATGACCCACACCTATCTGTGGTGGGACTCGGCGGCGGCGGCGGAACGGGTGGGCCGGCGGATCATCGCCCTCCGGCCGGAAGACCCCAAGAACTGGAACAGCCTGGTCGAGCCCCTTCTGCGGCAGGGGCGCCGGGCCGAAGCCGAGACGGCGCTCGAGCGGAGCGGCATGTTGGACCTGTCCTTCTCCCATATCACCGGAGTGCTCCATCGCGACCTGCTTCGTTGGAGCCGGCTGGAGGAGCTCGACCGGGAGCTGAGGTCGGATCTGGCGTCGCCCTCGCTCGAAGCGAGAGGGGACGCGCGCTGGCTTCTTCTCCTCAGTCTCCGCGACCAGGGCCGGCTCCGCGAGGGGCGCGCGCTGGCCCTGGAGCACCGGATTCCCGGATCGGATCGCCGGGTCCAGGGCGTCGCCCCCGAGCTGGTGCTGTCCGCGACACTCCTCCAGGGAATGGGCCGGCCGGATAGTGCGGCGAGACTGCTCCACGCCGAGGCGCGGCGGTTCCTCGCATCCTCCTATTTCCCTCCCGGGCAGCGGATCCGGAACGGCACCTGGCTGCTCACCCTGGCGGGCACCGCCTACCTCGCCGCGAACGACACCGCTGCGGTGCGCCGGCTAGCGGACTCGGTCGAAGTGGTCGGCAAGGGGAGCACGTTCGGTCGGGACCCCTTGCTGCATCACTATCTGAGGGGAGTACTGCTTCAGCGAGCCGGCCGGCACGCGGAAGCAGTGAATCAGCTCCGGCGCTCGGTGTGGTCGTTCACGGATGGATACTCCGAAATCAATCTCGCACTGGCCCGGAGTCTGATCGAGCTCGGGCGTCCCGCCGAAGCTCTAGCCGTGCTACGGCCCGCGATCCGGGGCGGAGTGGATGGAAGCAACACCTACACGAGCCGGACCGAGCTGCACGAGACCATGGCGCTGGCGTTCGAACAGGCGGGGCAACGCGACAGCGCAGCGGCGCACTTCGGAATCGTCGAGCGAGCCTGGCGTCACAGCGACCCGAAGCTGCGCGAACGGTATGAGCGGGCGGCGCGGGGACTTACTGCAGCAATTTCTCGAACCTCGGATTCCCCTTGAGCACCGCAAAGCCGGGATCGATCCGCATATAACCCGGCGTGAGCACATAGGGGACCTTGACCAGCTCCTCCAGCTTGTCGAGCGCCTTCCCGGTTTCTCCCACCTCCAGGTACACCCGGATCAGCTGGTGCTGGTAGTAGGCGCCGTTGGTCTGGTCGGCGCTGAGCGGTGCGAAGCTCGCCCCGCGCTCGGCGGCCTCGATCGCCTCGGCTTTCCGGCCCAGCATGGCCAGGACCAGACCGCGGAAGATGTTCCGCTGCGGGTCTTTGGGCACCGAGCGCAGCTGCAGGTCGTACGCGGCCAGCGCCGTGTCGGCCAATGTTCGCACCCGGGCCTTGTCTCCACGCAGATGGGCGAGCTGCATCAGGGTGGTCGCCCACGACCCCAGATCGTCGTCGAAGGCCGAAATCGGCAAGGCCAGCACCGCCCGCTGGTCCTCCTCCTCCAGCATCCAGTAGAGATCCTGGTACAGCGCGAAGTAGGTCAGCAGCGCGGCACGGGAAACACCGGGCGGGGTGGTCTTGATCACTCCCTGCGCCGACGCCAGATCGCCCTGCATGAGGTAGGCGGAGGCCAGGCCTTCCACGGCGTTCAGAGCGGCCGGTGCTCCCGCGAGGATCTCGCGGGCGATCGCAATCGCTTCAGGGTATTTCCGGGTCAGGAGATACACGTTGAAGAGGGTGTTCTTGGCCGGGAAGGAGCGGGGATCGACCCTGACCGACGCCTCCGCGTGGGCCTGCGCGCTGGTCCAGTCGCCCTGGATCTGCTCCACCTGGCTCGCCAGGCGCAGCACTTCGGCGTTGTTGGGGGCGAGCTTGATCGCCGCCTTCCCGTCCGCCACCGAACCGGCCACGTCGTTGGCGACCAGATACTTGTAGCGCGCGCTGGCCCCGAGTGTCCAGATGCTCCCAGGCGAGATCGTTTCGAGCCGCTCGATCGCTTTCCTCGCACGGCCCGCCACTTCCGGACTCGGCGTGCCGTTGAAGTAGAGCAGCGACAGGTTGACGCCCAGGTCCGAGAGGGCCTGAACGAATGACGAGTCGAACGCCACTGCTTGCTCGTAGAGGCTGATCGCGTGCCGCAGGATCGCTGGGTCGTTGCCCCGGACGGCCCGGGCCCTGAGGAAAAGATCGTACGCCGCCAGGTTGCTGGTGGGCCGCTCGTCGAGCTGCTGCTGCTCCTTGGGGGCGAGGGCGACGTTGAGCGCTCCGGCCACCTGGGTGGCGATGTTCCCCTGCACCTGGAAGATGTCGGTCAGCTCGGCGTCGAAGCGCTGGGTCCAGGTGCCGGCGCCGGTCTTCACGTTGATCAACTCCGGCACCACCTGCACCCGGCCCTTGCCGGCGGCATCCTTGATCCACACCGCCGTCGAGGTCAGCAGATACTGCACCCCGAGTTCACGGCCGATTTCCTGGGGCGTCTTCTTCGAGCCCTTGTACGCGTCGGAGCTGGTGCGCGCGATGACCTGGAATCCCGCCAGGCTCATCAGCTTGCCGCGGACCTGGTCGGTCATCCCGTCCACGAAGTAGGCGTCTTCCGGAGCCCCGCGATTCTCGAACGGCAGCACGGCGAGACGCACCAGTCCGCCGGAGGCGTCGGCCGGGCCGCGGAATACCAGCAGCGTCGCCACCACCGCCCAGAGACCTAACGCGCCGAGGCCGCCGAGCGTGGCATTCTTCCAGGTGAAGCGACTGGCGAGGCCGGTGACGGATTCGCCCGCGGCTCGTCGCGCTTCCATTTTTCCGGTGACGACGAGCACCAGCGCGCCGATCGCGAGCAAGAGCACCGCGAGGCCGAGCACCCAGGTCGGCAGTCCCCAGCGCTGCACCAGCCCGTAAACCATTGCGAGCGCCAGCGCGGAGACGCCGAGGAAAAGTCCCCACACCTTGGCGGCGCTCGGTGGAGCGTCCATGCCTGCGCTCGGCGCCGGAGTCCGGGCCCCGGAGAGCGGACCGAGGCGAAGCTGATCCTCGGCACTACGGAGCGCCTTCCCGAACTCTCCCGCGGTCTGCCAGCGATCGGCGGGATTCTTGGCCAGGGCGCGGGTCACCACGGCTTCGATCGCCGGGGAGAGTCCTTCGCGGGTGCTGGTGAGCGACCGGGGCGCCTCGGTCATGCTCCGGATCACGATCGCCTGCGGGGTGGGCCCGGTGAAGGGCGGCTCTCCCGCGAGCATCTCGTAGAGCACACACCCCACGGCAAAGATGTCGCTCCGGGCATCCACCCCCGCCGAGCCGCTGGCCTGCTCGGGGCTCATGTACTGCGGCGTCCCGACCGCGAGCCCGGTCTTGGTGATCGCCGCCCCGGGTCCCGCTCCCGCGCCGACTGCGCGGGCGATCCCGAAGTCCGCCACCAGCGCGTGCCCCGCGGAGAGCATGATGTTGGCGGGCTTGATGTCGCGATGAATGATCTTCCGGCCGTGGGCGTACGCCAGCGCCTCGGTGACTTCACGCGCGATCCGGAGCGCTTCGTCCACCGGGAGCGCGGATTCACGGCGGATACGCTCGTGCAGCGATTCCCCCTCGACGTAGGGCATCACGTAGAAGAGCACGCCGCTGGCGTCGCCCGAGTCGTGCATCGGAAGGATGTGGGGATGGCTGAGCTGTGCCGCGATCTCGACTTCCCGGAGGAACCGCTCGGCGCCCAGCGTCGCGGCAAGCTCGGGGCGCATGACCTTGACCGCTACCTGGCGGCGGTGCTTGACGTCGGTGGCCAGATAGACCGTGGCCATCCCCCCTTCGCCCAGGATCCGCTCGATGGAATAGCTGCCGGCGAGCGCCTTGCGCACCCGTGCGATCTCCCCGACCTCGGTGGCGCCGGTACGGGGGGGAACGCCGGGCTCGGTGGGGGTCGCGGCGCCGCAATGCAGACAGAAAAGCGCTTCTTCAGGGAGCGGGGTACGGCATGCCGGGCAGGCACGGGCGGGTGCGGTCATGACACCTGATGTTAAGCGGGCTGAAATGGGGAACGGGGAAAGATAGCTCGGCCTGAGGGCGGCTGCGGGGCCCGTCGCCGCGATACAGATTGCGCGGCAGCTCGGGCCGGGTGCCAAGAGGTTGTCCCGGAGGCGCGCAAACCCCACATTGATACCATGGACGCCATCGATCCCATCGTCCGCGAGCTGCAGACCAGGCGGCTCCGGGCAATGAGCGCGCATCGCAAGCTCGAGGTCGCCGATGAGCTCCTTTCGCTGGCCCGCGAGCTCAAGTCCAGCAGCTTGCGCACGCTCTACCCCCATCTTTCCGATGAGGACCTTCAAGCCCGGGTGAGCGAGCTCTTCGCCCATGTCGCTGGTTAACCTCTTCCGCCGTTTCGCAGCACCCCTCAACCAGCTCGAGCTCCCCTACATGGCGACCGGCGCCGTCGCCGCCATCGTGTATGGTGAACCGCGCCTCACCCTCGACCTGGACATCGTCCTCCAGCTCTCCGTCCCGGATGCAGCACGCTTTGCGGCGGCTTTCCCCGACCAGGAGTTTTACGTCCCACCCCTCTCGGCGATTGAAGCGGAAGCCGCGCGACCCCGGTATGGTCATTTCAACCTCATGCATCTCGAATCCGGACTGCGAGCCGACATCTACCTCGCCAGCGACGATCCACTCGACCGCTGGGGCCTCGCCAACCGGCGGCGGGAGACCGTCGGCGGCGAGCCGGTCTGGCTTGCACCGGCCGAATACGTCATCGTCCGCAAGCTGGAGTATCACCGGGACGGCGGATCCGAAAAGCACCTCATCGACATTCAAGGGATGCTACGAGTCCGCCCCGACCTCATCGACCTGCCGCTGTTGGAACGCTTCATTCAAGAGCGGGGACTCGAACCTGAATGGCGGGGGATCGTCACATGATAGATCGGCGGCACGCACTGATTGTCCTCGCCTTGCTATATGGCCCAGCGCTTGACGCCCAGCAGCCGGCCCCAAGCGTTGGCCCCCAGAATGGTACGATAGTGGTCGTCGGCGGCGGCCAGATCGGCCCCGAGATCTATTCCCGCTTCATCGCGGCCGCAGGTGGACCCGACGCCCTCATCATCGACGTCCCCACCGCCGGCGGCGACTCGGTCTACCCCGCCAACTGGCGCGGCGCCAACGCCTTGAAGCGGGCCGGCGCCCGGAACGTGATCGTCCTCCACACCATCGACCGCATAGTCGCCGATTCCGATTCCTTCACCGCCATCCTCAAGAAGGCCGGCGGAGTCTGGTTCGAGGGCGGCCGCCAGTGGCACCTGGTCGACTCCTACGCCGGCACCAAAACCGAAACCGAATTCCACCAGGTGCTGGCCCGGGGCGGCGTGGTCGGCGGCTCCTCCGCCGGCGCCTCCATCCTCTCGAGCTACATGTTGCGCGGCGCCCGCTCCGGCAACGCGATCATCATGGCCCCGGGTTATGAGAAGGGCTTCGGCTTCCTCCGCGGGGTCGCCATCGACCAGCACGTCGTCGCCCGCGAGCGCCTGCGCGACCTCGCCGATTCCCTCCTCCCCGCCCACCCCGAGCTCCTCGGCATCTCCGAAGACGAGGGCACCGCCTGGGTAGTCCAGGGCGACTCGGCCGAAATCGTGGGGCGGAACAAGGCGTTCGTGTACGGCGGCAAGGAGAACGACCCGGGAAAGCCGTTCCTGACACTCTTTCCGGGGGACAAGTACGACCTGGCGGGGAGACGGGTGATTCGGAGGGCCATCGAGGGGAGCGTGCTGACCGAGGCGTTTGTCGATTCGGTGATGGCGCCCTGCGGCCCCGCAAGGTGTACCATCCTGGTCGCGCAAGACGGCAAGGTGCTTGTAGCCAAGGGCTACAACATCCCTGACCATCCCCGTTACATGCCGGCCACCACCGTCCCCAACTTCCGGCTGGGCGGGCTATCCGAGGCGTTCGGCGCGCTCGCAACCCAGCTCAAAGGGCAGGACACCCTCCCCTACACCGTCTTCGTCACCCGCCGGATCTACACCCCGATCGGCGCTCGGAAAACCGTAAGCGACACCACCGGCGGCGCCCGCCAGTTCTCTTCCAACGTCGACGAGCTCTACCGCCTCGAGCTCGGCCTCCAGCATCCCGGCACCTGGGTCCGCGATACCCTCGCCGCCTCCGACGCCGCGGCGCCGCCGGTCGATCCTGCCCAAGGCTGGCAAACCGATCGCTACCGCGGGACCACCCGCCTCTCCCTCTTCGCGACGCCCGACGGCAAGCGAGCAGCCTTCGTCCGCCTCCCCGATCGAAAGATCGCTGTGATCATTCTGACCGATCACGACAACCTCGATGCAAGAGCCTTGGCCGAGCAGATCACCGGCCACCTCGTTTCGGTAAGGCCCTGACGCCGCCCACTTCCAATCTTGTCGATCTTCCCAATTTGGGTATATTCGTTCCCAATACGGGAATTACAAAGACTGCCCCGCACGTCGGCCTCGCCGGCGCCCTCTTTACTGCGGTCCAGCAGCGCGTCCTCGGATTGCTCTTCGGCCAGCCCGATCGCCGATTTCAGAGCGCCGAGCTGATCCGGCTCGCCAAAGGCGGCACCGGCGCCGTGCATCGGCAGTTGAAACGCCTGGAAGCCAGCGGACTGGTTACGGTCACCCGCTCCGGCAACCAGCTCCACTACCAGGCGCGCGCCGATTCCCCCATCTTCGCCGAGCTCCACGGACTCGTCACCAAGACTGTAGGTCTGGCCGAGCCGCTGCGTCGGGCACTCAAGGCCCATGCCTCGACCATCCGTGCCGCCTTCGTCTATGGCTCCGTGGCCAGGGGCACCGATCGCGCCGGCAGCGATATTGACCTGATGGTGATCTCCGACTCGGTGCACTACGCCGACATCTTCGCATCCCTTCAGTCCCTCGAGGTCGAGCTGGGCCGCCCGGTCAATCCGACTGTGATGACGTCCGCCGCCTGGCGCGCAAAGCGTGCGCGCAAGGACTCCTTCGCCAGGCGCATTTCCTCCCAGCCACGCGTATTTGTGCTCGGGACGGACAGTGACCTCGGCCGAACTCGAGAACCTCGCCCGAATCGGCGCACTCAAGCGTGAGCCGTCATCCCTGCCCGAGCTCGAGGGCCGGTTCGATCTGGCTTACAATGCGGCGCACGCCCTCGCCCTCGTTGCCCTGCGGCGCGCGGGCTTCAGGTCGGACAAGCGCTACGTCGTGTTTCAGACCTTGGCCCACACGCTCTCCATCCCCGCCACCACCTGCCGCATGCTTGCCAAGTGTCACGAGATTCGGAACGCCGGAGAATACGAGGGAGTATTCGATATCGATGAGGGTCTGGTCGAAGAACACCTCACTGCGGCAACAGCCGTTCGCGATGCGCTTCGCCAAACTTGAAATCACAATTTGTGACTTCAAGTTGGGACGGTTCCCTGGCTCCTTGCGTCCTCGCGCCGTTGCGCCCGCCTACGCCGCGGCCGCCGCCAGTATCGGGCCCGCCGAGACCAGCCGCTTTCCGACCAGGTCCACCTTGAGATTCATTCCCTCGAGGGTGCGCGCGCCGAGCAAGACGAGATCTTCGGGCTCACCGAACACCACCTCGTCGCTGGTCAGCGTGCCCGCGGCATGCAGAATGGCGAATCCGACCCAGCGTTCGAGCACCGAGCCGTCCGCCTGGTGAAAGCGAACCTGTTTGACCCGCGTGAGCCCGAGGCTTTCGAGCACCGGAGCGGGCGCCCAGGACAGCTCGGCGCCAGTGTCCACCAGCACCTGGCGGAGAAGCCTGCGTTCACCCGGACGGGTGTGGCTCTCGATCTCGACGTCGGTTCTGAGGAGTCCCATTTCGTCGGACATGATGTCTCCGAAGGGGTCATATACAAGTACCATTCGAGCCCGCGCCGAGTCAATCCGGGGCGCCGGAGTTGGCCGGCTCGCCCCTGAGCGGTCCGTTCCCCGCCTAGATTCTGGGGCATGCACCGTCTGCTCCTCCCCCTCCTCCCTCTCCTCGCCTCGGCCACCGCTGCTCAGGCACCGCCCCCCGTCGCCATCACCCACGTCACCCTGATCGACGGCGCCTCTCCCGACCGTACCGACCAGACCGTCATCATCCGTGGCAACCGCATCGTGGCCGTGGGACCCGCCGCCGCCACCCAGCCACCCAAGGGCGCCCGGATCATCCGAGGCCTGGGCAAGTTTCTCATCCCCGGTCTCTGGGACATGCACGTTCACACCGACGTCCCCGGCGGCCGGGAGGTCCTCCCCCTCTATGTGGTGAACGGTGTCACCGGGGTGCGGGACATGGGGGGAGGATGGGCCACTCTCACCGCCATGCGCGCCGACGTCCGCTCCGGCCGGCTGCTGGGGCCGAGGCTCATCCTCTCGGGGCCCTACCTCGACGGAAACGAGCAGCCGATCGCCCACATCCGGGTCCGCTCCCCCGCCGACGCCGTTGCCGCGCTCGATTCCCTCGCCACCCTCGGCGTCGACTTTGTGAAGTTCCACACCGGCCTAACCCGCGAGAGCTTCTTTGCCGCGGCGCACGCCGCCCGCGGCCACCGGCTCCCTTTCGGCGGGCACGTCCCCCGCGTTGTGGGTGCCGCCGATGCATCGGATTCGGGAATGACAAGCATAGAGCACCTCCTCACTATCCCGACCCCCTGCACCCCCGCCGATTCGCTGGCGCTGGAGCCCCGCTTCCCGGTGCAGGGCGCGCTGGGCCGCTGCTCCTCCGCCGACCCCGCCCCGCTCTACGCCCGGCTCCGGCGGAACGGCACCTGGGTGACGCCAACCTTCACCGCGATGTATGAGGTGGCGCACTGGCCGGGACGCGCCCTTCCGGGCGACTCACTCGGCCGCTACCTCCCCGACACCCTGCGGCGCTACGTGGCGGCGATCTTCCCCATGCCGGACAGCATTCCCCCAGGCGCCGACAGCGTGGGCCGGGCGGTCTTTGCCAGGCGACTCATGCTGGTGGGCAGCCTGCACCAGGCCGGTGTGGGAATCCTGGTTGGCACCGACGTGCCGCTCCGAAACAGCCCCCCCGGCTTCGGCCTTCACGACGAGCTGGCCTGGCTGGTCGAGGCGGGGCTCTCCCCCCGCGAGGCGCTCACCGCCGCGACCGCCGGCGCGGCCACATTTCTTGGGATGAACGATTCGCTGGGGACGATCGAGCCGGGGAAGCTGGCCGACCTGGTGCTGCTCGACGCCGACCCCACGACGAGCATCCGGAACACCCGGAGGATCCACGCGATAGTGGCAGATGGACGGGTGATCGATTTGGCCGGGAGGGCGGCGGTGCTCCGTCGGGCGAGGGGGAGCTAGGCCGGTTCCCGGCGGATTTCATGATTCAGCTCGACGCCGGGGAGTGGGAGAACTTGAAATCACAATTTGTGACTTCAAGTTGGCGCGGCTCCAGGAGCGAATTGACACAGATTACAAATGTAATTACAGTAATTACATGACCTCCCGCGAGCTCAAGATTACCCGTATCGGCAACTCCCGCGGTGTTCGACTGCCCGCCGAGTCGCTCAAGCGGTACCGCATCGGCGACACGGTTGTGATGGAAGAACGGAGTGACGGAATCCTGCTCCGGCCCACGGGCCCCGCCGTGGCCAAGCTCTCCTGGGAGGAGACCGCCCGCGCCATGGCCGGAAGCGGGGAGGATTGGAGCGACTGGGACACGCTGAGTGCCGACGGCCTGGACGCGATCCCGTGGGAGCCGGGTAAAGCGCGCCGCGTCGCCGAACCGAAGGCGCTCTACCAGGCGGGTCGGCGCCGGACCAAGCGATCGTGAAGCGATACGAAATCCGGCTCGCCAGGCTCGATCCGGCGCAAGGATCGGAGATGGCCAAGACACGGCCGGCTGTGATCGTGAGTCTCGACCAGCTCAACCATCGGCTCACGACGATCACCGTCTGTCCCCTCACCACACAACTCCACCCCTCCTGGCGGTCCCGGCTTCAGGTCCGCTGCGGGCGGCAGCAAGCCGAAATCGCGGTGGATCAGATCCGCACCATCAGCAAGACGCGCCTCGGCCGGAAGATCGACAGCCTCTCCGACCAGGATGCGGCGGTATTGCGGCGCCTCATCACCGAGATGTACGGCGAATAGCCGAAGCCAGTCAGCCCACCTCAGATGGACGCTGGTCTCGGGCCACGCTAAGTTCGCCAAGACCCACTCACCACTAACCACTGACCACTGACCACTAGATCTCTCTCTCCGACCTGGAGTGACTCATGTCCTGTCTGAGAATGCTTCGCGCGGTAGCGCGGTACTGGCTCGTCGCTGTCGTCGCGACCGGGCCGATTGCGGCGCAGGCCCCGACCCCGGCTCCCCAGATCACCGCCATCCGCGCCGGCCGACTCATCGACCCGGAAACCGGCACGGGGGCCACCAATCAGATCATCCTCATCCAGGACGGCCGCTTCACCGCGATCGGCGCCAACGTCGCGATCCCTGCCGGCGCCACGGTCATCGACCTCTCGACGCTCAGCGTGCTTCCCGGCCTGGTGGACTCGCATAACCACCTGGGCCTCACCTACAAGGAAGTGCCGGAGCACAACGTTTATTACTACACCTACATCGCGGAGTCGTCGCCGCTTCGCGCGATTCAAGCCGCCTCGAACGGGATGCAGATGCTGGCGAGTGGCTTCACCATCGTCCGTGACATGGGGAACAACGGCAACTACGTCGACACGGCACTCCGGCAAGCCATCGAGATGGGATGGCTTCCCGGGCCGGCGATCGTGAACTCCGGGCTCATCATCGGCGGATCCGGGGGCCAGTTCTGGCCGACGCCCGAAATGGCCAAAGACCACAACATCGTCTATCCCGAGTATCTCGATGCCGACACCCATGACGAGATCATCAAGGCGGTGCGCCAGAATGCGCTGTTCGGCGCGCGGGTGATCAAGATCTGCGTCGACTGCAAGCCCTGGGGATACTCGGTCGACGACATGAAACTCTTCATCAGCGAAGCCGCCAAGGCCGGCTTGAAGGTCGGGGGGCACGTCCAGACGGTGGAGGGGGCGCGACGGGCGATCGAGGCGGGGATCTGGTCCATCGAGCACGACAGAGGCCTTAATGACGAGTTGCACAAGCTGATGGCGCAGAAGGGCATCTTTCGCGCCGGCACCGAGACGCCGATCTCGCTCACCGGACACACCACGCAGGCCCGGTACGACGCGACCGTGCTCGGCCTCAAGAACGCATACGACAACAAGGTCCCGCTCACCTTCTCGACCGATGCCGACTATTACGTCCCGGGCCGAACGCGCGGCGAGGTCGCCATCGAGTTCATCGAGACCTGGAAGGCGGCGAAGATCCCCAATGCCGACATCCTGCGGGCGATGACGATCAACGGCTACAAGGTCACCGAGCTCATCGGGCGCCGAGGTCCGATCAAGCCGGGGCTGGCGGCGGACCTCATCGCCGTCACCGGCAATCCACTGGAGAGCATCGACGCGCTGCGCGATGTGCAGTTCGTGCTCAAGGATGGGATCGTGTTCAAGCAAGGCGGGGTGATGACGCCGGCGAAGTTTTTCCATAGCGGCCCGGTCAACGGATGGAACATTCGTTGAGGACGCGCCCGTTGGGTCAGTACCAGCCGATGGGCCGGTCGTCGAGGTTGATGTGGACCTGCTTCACCTGCAGGTACTCCTCGACCCCCCATTTGCCGAGCTCCCGCCCGATCCCGCTCTGCTTGTAGCCGCCCCAGGGGGCCTCGACGAAGGTGGGCTGCATGTGATTGACCCACACGACGCCGGCGCGCAGCTGCTTCACGGTGCGCAGGGCGCGGAAGATGTCCCGGCTCCAGACCGCCGCCGCGAGGCCGTAGTCGGTGTCGTTGGCGATGCGGATGGCCTCGGCCTCGTCGTCGAAGGGAATCACCGCGGCCACCGGCCCGAAGATCTCCTCGCGGGCGATGCGCGCTGAGTTGGGCACGTCGTAGAAGATGGTCGGCTCGACGAACAGGCCGCGGTCGAGCTCCGGGCCGCGGGCGCGCCCGCCGCCGAGCGCGAGCTTGGCTTCCCGTCGTCCGACTTCCTGATAGCCGAGCACCCGCTCGAGCTGCTCCCGGCTCACCAAAGGCCCCATCTTGGTCCGGCGATCGAGCCCCGGTCCGAGCCGGATGCCGCGCGCCTTCTCCACCATCGCGTCGACGACCTTCCTATAGATCGAGCGCTCCACCAGAATCCGGCTGCCCGCGGAGCAGACTTCGCCCTGGTTGATAAACAAGCCGAAGAGCGCCCCGTCGACGCTGGCCTCGAAGTCGGCGTCGGCGAACAGGATGTTGGGGGATTTGCCGCCGAGCTCGAGCGAGATCTTCTTGAGCGTGTCGGCGGCGCTTCTCATGATATGCTTGCCGACCTCGGCGCTCCCGGTGAAGGCGATCTTGTCGACATCGGGATGCGCGACCAGGTGGGCACCGGTCTCTCCAAGACCGGTCACGATATTGACGACGCCGGGCGGAAGGCCGGCAGACTCGAAGTGCCGGGCCAGCTCGAGAATCGTGAGCGGGGTCTGCTCGGCCGGCTTGAGCACGACGGTACATCCGGCACAGATGGCCGGTGCCAACTTCCACGCCGCCATGAGCAGGGGATAATTCCACGGGATGATCTGGCCGCAGACCCCGATCGGTTCGCGCAAAGCGAGGCAGAGCGCGTTGGCGGGCACGGGGATCACGTCGCCGTGCAGCTTGGTGGCCATGCCGCCATAGTATTCGAAGCAGGTCGCCGCGTCGGCTATATCGAACTCGGCCTCGACGATCGGCTTGCCGTTGTTGCGGGTCTCGAGCTCGGCGAGCGCTCCGGCATGCTCGCGGATGAGCTGGGCGAGGCGGAACAGGATGCGGCCGCGCTCCTGCGCCGTGACGCCATTCCAGGGCGGGGAGTCGAAGGCACGCCGCGCGGCAGCCACCGCGGCAGCGACGTCGGACGCGTCGCCGTCGCTCACCTGCCCGATGAGCTGTTGCGTGGCGGGGTCGATCACGTCGATCAAGCGCTCGGAATGCCCGGCGACGAAGCGGCCGTCGATATAGTGTCCCGGCGAGCTCATCCTTGAAGCTACACCGCCCGCGAAGTTTGATCGCGCCCGACCGCGCGCGCCGGGGACGCGAGTTGACGATTCCAGAACCGCCCGGTACGTTCGAGGCATTGACCCCTCCCGGAGCCGTCCATGTCTCGAGTTTCCTGCCAGCTCAGCTTTGCCGCATTCGCTCTCATCAGCCTCGCCACCGCGTCGAATGTGCGCGCCCAGGTCTCGCGCCGCGCCGCGCCCGTACCGCCCGCCGGCTCGACGGAACAAAGCGGCCGGGTGACGCTCGCGCTGGCCGTGGGCAACCAGCGGTACGACGAGGCGAAGCTCGGCCAGTGCAAGCACGCGCCGCAAGCGTCGATCTACGGCACGGCCGCGGCGATGTGGACGGTGCAGTACTCGCCGTCGGCCAACGGCTCGATCGCCCTCACTCTCTGGCGGCCGGTGCGCAGCGGCACGACCGCGCAAGTGATGGTTGACGTCCGGAACGGCTCCGTGACGCATCGCATCTCGACCGTCAAAGGCGGCAAGCTGGTCGGGCGCGCCACGGTGTCGTTCAAGCAGCACGGCGCCGGCGGTCGGTTCGACATCGACGGCGCGACGGCTGACGGTGTCGCGATCCGCGGCTCGATCGACTGCGAGCGATTCTCGGCGCTGACGGCCGAGGGGGGCAACTGAGTCGCGACCATCCACCTCTTGGAGCATCCCTACCATGCCTCGTGCACATCCCGCCCTCATCGCCGCCGCGCTGTGCGGCATCGCGGCGCCCGCGGCCGATGGACAGACGGCAGGGACGGCGCAGCCCACGAAGCTCTGGGCCGCGCAAACGACCGCGAATCAGATCACGCTCGTCTGGACCGTCGCCTCTGGCGCGACCGGATATGTGCTGTATCGCGGCGGCAACGCCGCGCAAGGCGCGCAGGGCCAGACAAAGGTCGCGACGCTGGCCGGGAACGTCACGCGATACGTGTTCATCGTCCGGTCCGCTGGTCGAGCCGTCCAGCAATTCTATCTCGAGGCAACCGGTGCGAGCGGCGGCGCGTCGCAAAGGGTGTCCTTCAACCCGGTCACCCTCGCATCGGGAGCGGTGCCGCCCGTTGCACCCGCGACGCTGACCGCGAAAGAGTCGTCGCCTGGGGTGGTCACCGTGACGTGGACTCCCGCGCCGGGTGCGACGGCCTACCTCCTGGGCCGCGCGGTCGGCGGGAGTGGGCTTCAGACGCTCTGCGCTTTCTGCTCCACCGCAACCACATTCGTCGACAGTGCCGTGACGCTTGGCGCGCGGCACAACTATACGGTCGCCACGATCACGCCAAGCGGCGTTTCCGCGAGAGCGACGTCGAACCAGCTCACGCCCGGCGTCACCACCGTGGCGACCGACTCGGGCGGAACCGGCGGAAGTGGGACACCGGGCGATACGACGCGCACGACCACGACAACGAACCCCGATCCGCTGAACGGGCGGTACCGCGTTACGCTGACCGGGTTCACCGTGCAGGCGCAGTCGTACGACAACCCGTTGCAGCTCGACGGAACAGGAGACGAGGTCTACCTCGCGACGCACGTCATGTCGTTCGATACGGCGTCGTCGGTGCTCGTCGTCGACAACAGGGTGCGCACGAGCCGGATCTATGGCGACGTGAATGGATTCTCATATCGCGTGAAGGCGGGCAACGCCGGAATGACCGGCGGCCTGCGCACGGGAGATTCGTACCCGGCTTCCAAGGCCACCGGCAAAGGGACGGCGAGCGACGTTCCGATGGAGTTGTGGGAGGGAGAGCTGGTGCAGGGGCGGAGCGCGGTGGTGCTCGTCCCCACGGTGTGGGAGTGGGACGACAAGGTGGAGCTGTTCGGGAATTGGCTCACGGGGCGTCATGCGCTGTTGCTGCGTCTCCTCCAGCCGGACCCGATAGTGGCCATCCTGACGAATCGCAGTCCGCAGCCGGTGGAGGTCGGGGCGGGCGGCCTGTTCGTCCACACCAACATGGTGGGCGACGCGCGCGATCGTCCGATCGGCCTCAGGCCCGGACAGCCCGCGAAGGGCGCCGGCTTCTACGCTCCGCTTCCGCTCGACCCGAAGGCGGGGTCGGCGACGACGACCTACCTGGCGAAGAGCACGTCGGTGGTGGGCGCAATCCTTCCTGCGAGTCCGCTCGCCGATGTCGCCACATCGATTCTGCGAAGCGCGATCGGCGCTGCCGGCGGCTTCAGCGCGGCGCTCGGCGGCGCGAACGCGAACATTCCGCTCGCGACGATATCGAGCGCGGCGCAGGCGCTCGGCGCTATCGCAGCCCGCTTGAAACCACTCGTCGGGGAGGCGCTGCGGACGCAGAATGTGATCGGGCTTGGCCAGATCCTCACGGTGCTGGCCGCCGCCAATCCGTCCAGTCTGTCGCAGGAGCTATACCTATTCGAGAAGATAGTCGTGCTCACGCCGCAGGCAGTCGGGAGCGCGCGCGCGCAGTCCAAAGCCGCGACGGGATCGGCGGTATTCATCGACGTTCCGTATGTCGACTACAGCGCACTGCAGGGCAAATACGTGCTGCACCTCAAAGTCGAGCGACTACCATGATGCCCACGATGGCGGGGAGGAGGCGTCCGAATGAGTTTCCTGCAATCCCTTGCACGCACCCCGGTTGTGGCATTCATGCCCCTCTTGCGCCGAATCAGAACGAGCGGCATCATAGACATAGCAGTACCCCCCTTGGAGGAGTCATGAAGAAGCAGTTCGTCGTTCCAGTTCTCCGGGAAGAGGCGGCGCTCGCCCAGATGACCCTGGGCGAGACCTGCCAGATCTCGGTCTGTGATGCGCTCATTGGCTAGACCGCCCATCTCGGACCAATTGGAAAGGAAGCGCCCGGGAAACCGGGCGCTTCTTTTGTTGTGGGCCTCTGGCGCAGTCGCGGTGCCCTCCTGCAGTCCGGTTCCCGTCCCGGTCACGATCCGCGCCGGCCTCCTGCTCGATGGGCGGGGCGGCCAGAGGCGCGACGCCCTCATCACGGTGGTGGATGGGCGGATCCGCGCGGTCGGCCCCTATGAGGCGGGCGCCGTCACCCACGACCTCTCCCGCTACACCATCCTCCCCGGCCTGATCGACGCCCACGTTCACATCAGCGGGTACTTCAACCACCTGGGCAGGGTTCACACCGGCCGGGATGGGGAGACAAAGGCGCAGCAAGCGGCGGGAAAAGCCGCAAACGCCCTTGCAACGCTCCGCGCCGGGTTCACCACCGTGGCGAGCCTGGGCTCCGATTCCGACCAGGAGCTCCGGGATTCGATAGAATCAGGGTCCATTCCTGGCCCCCGCATTCTCACCTCCCTGACCCCGGTCGCGGACACCACTCTCACCCCGAGCGAGCTCCGCCGGATGCTCCGCCGCCACAAAGCCAGTGGCGCCGACTTCGTCAAGATTTTCGGGTCAAATGCCGTCAGAGTTGGGGGGGTGCCGGTCTTCACCGCCGAGCAGCTCTCGGCGCTCTGCAACGGGGCGCGCCGGCTCAGGCTGCGCTCGGTGGTCCACGCCCAGTCGGATGCGAGCGTGCGAGCGGTCGTGGACGCGGGATGCGACCAGGTAGAGCATGGGTTCCTCGCCACGGCGGAGGCCCTGAGCGTCCTCGCCCGGCGCGGCATCGAATACGACCCCCAGTGCGGCCTCATCCTCGACAACTACCTCGAGAACCGGGCTCGGTTCGAAGGAATGCAGGGGTTCGATTCGGGTGCCTTCGCGCTTATGGAGCGGCTGCGCCCGACCCTCCCCAAGCTCATTCAAACCGCCCTCGCCGTGCCCGGCCTCCACCTCCTGTATGGGACCGACGCGGTGGCCGGCGCCCACGGACGCAATGCGGAAGACCTGGTCTGCCGGGTTCGGGAAGCGGGACAGTCTCCCATGGATGCACTGGTCACCGCCACTTCGAAAAACGCCATCGCCCTTGGCCTCGGTGCCGAGATCGGCGCCATCGCCCCGGGGTACCAGGCCGATCTGATCGCGCTCGACGGCGATCCGCTCAAGGAGATCGAAGCGGTGCGGCGAGTGAAGTTCGTGATGAAAGGAGGCATGGTGTTCGTGAGGCCGTGAAATATTCCGTATGAGCCATATGGCTTTAAGGGAATATTTTCAGAAACCCCCATTCCCGTCCGCAGCATGAAGATCCCAGATCTCCGCGCTCCCGTCCGTACCATGTGCGATGTCGAGATGCGCCCCCCTGCCGAGGAGCCGCACATTATGGTCATGCCCGGCACCGCCCGAATCTGGAGTGGGCACTGTCACGGCTATGGACCGCGGTGGCTCCATACGTCGAGCGGCAAGGGATCGGCTGGATGATGTCTTCGCCGGCCGATTCGTGAAGCGGCACAGGTTCCAACTGGCCGGGATTCCCGAATACTGGATCGTCGATCTGGATGGCCGTGCCATCGAGCGAGGGAGCGAGCGAACCATTCGAGATCGACTTGCCCGGGTTATTCCGGCTGGTGTGCGGGAGTGAATAGGCTCCGCTTCGTCGCCGCCTTCTTCGCTGCCCCTCGGGCCGGCTTCTTAGCTTCCCTGTCGCGCTTTTCCGGTTACCTAGCTAATGTTATTAGCTAACACCTTGAGGAGATGCGCATGGCCACCATCACGGTCCATAAGGCCAAAACCACACTCTCCCAGCTCATCGAGCGGGCTCTTGCGGGGGAGGAGATCATCATCGCCCGGGGGGCCGTTCCGGCGGTCCGCCTGGTGCCGGTACGTAAGTACGTACCCCGCCGGAAGTTCGGCGCCATGAAAGGCCGCGGCAAGGTGACCGACGCCTTCTTCGAAAGGTTGCCGCCGGAAGAACTCGAAGCGTGGGGGGAGAGCTAGGGTGCGCGTCCTTCTCGACACCCACGCCTTTCTCTGGTGGCTCTATGCCGATCCGCGCCTTTCCCCACGCGCGCGATCAGTCCTGAATCGGCCCGACACCGATGTCTTCGTGAGCGCCGCGTCGGCTTGGGAAATCACCACCAAGGCTCGGCTCGGCCGACTGCCGTTCACCCCCGATGTGACCGCCGACGTGCTCGGCGCCGTGCTGGGACAGGGATTCAGGCCCCTCGACATCTCGACTATCCACGCCCAGCGCGCCGGCGCACTGCCCGGCCCTCACCAGGATCCCTGGGATCGAATGATCATCGCCCAGGCCCAGGCCGAAGGCTTGGCGCTGGTCGCCAACGAAGCCCTTTTCGACGAATACGGAATCATCAGAGTGTGGTGAATCTTCTGGAGCTTCGTCTCCACTCCGTCACCACCGGGAGCCCACCATGCGGATTCGAGTCCTGATATTCACATGCAGTACCCTCGCGACACTCGGCGGATGCGTGGCCGCCGCTGCCGGCGCCGGAGCCATCGGGGCGATCTACATAATCGACCGCGGCGCGGAAACCTCCCTCCTGGCTGCACCTCCCGTCGTCGAAGCCTCCGCCAAACGAGTTTTCGGTGAGATGGGCATCACGGAGACCAAGACCGGCATCGAACACAGTGGCAGCAGCGAAAAGCGGGTGGTCGAAGGCAGCATGGACGATCGGGAGATCTCGGTCAACATCGAGACCGCCGGCACGGATCCAAGGTGGTCGTGGTCGCCAGGAAGTCCATGGTGACATGGGACAAGGACCTGGCCAAACAGATACTCGAGAGGATCGTCCAAGGCGCAAAGTAGGAATCTGGCGATAGCAGGCCGGTCGGGCGTAGCTTCCACTTCCCAAATGCCTGAATCCCCCCAGGACTTCGCCGGCCGCGTCGCCATCGTGACCGGCGCCGCCCGCGGACTCGGCCGTGCCGCCGCGGCGCGCCTCCTCGAGCGCGGGGCCTCCGTCGCCCTCAACGTCCGCGACCCCGAGCGAGCCCGCGTCACCGCCCGCGAGCTGGGCCCGCGCTGCGTCGCGATTCCCGGCGACATCGCCCGGGACGGCGTCCCCGAGGAGCTCGTCGGCAAAACCCTCGACGAGTTCGGCCGGATCGACATCCTGGTCAACAACGCCGCACTGCCACTGACCACGCGATTTGAGCAGATCACCGCCGAGGAGTGGCGCCGCGCGGTCGAAGTCAACCTCACCGCGCCATTTCTTTTGACCAAAGCGGTCCTGCCGGCCATGAAGGCCCAACATTACGGCCGCATCGTCAACATCTCCTCCACCGCCGGCCGCATGGTGAGCACGCTGGGCGGTGCGCACTACACCGCCACCAAAACCGGCCTCCTCGGCCTAACCCGCGCCGCCGCCAAGGAGCTCGGCGTCTACGGCATCACTGTGAACGCGGTTTGCCCCGGGATGATCGACACCGAGCTCACCCGCGAGAGCGCCAACACCGAGCAGCTCGAGCGCATCGCCAGAGGTTATCCGATTCCCCGCCTCGGCACCGCACTGGAAGTGGCCGACACCATTTGCTTTGCCGCCTCCGAGGCGGCCGGCTACATCACCGGCGCGGTGTTCGATATCAACGGCGGCGACCTCATGCTGTGAGGGTGACATGAAAGAGAGTACCCGCGTGCTGGTGGCGCTGGGAGCGGGCCTCACCGGCGGAATTGCGATCGCTGCGTCGCGCGAGCCCCGGCTCCTCCACGCCGCCGAGTCCATCGCGCCGGTGGGGACCCTCTGGATCAACGCGATCCGGATGACCGTCATCCCACTGGTGGTGTCGTTGCTCATCACCGGTGTCGCGGGAGCGGCAGATGTCCGCGCGATCGGCCGAATCGGCGGCCGGACGCTGCTGGTGTTCTTCCTGCTCCTGCTCGGTACTGCGGTTGTCATCATGCCGCTGGCGACGCTGGTGTTCTCACTGCTCCCCCCGAATGGTGTCCAGCCACCGCTTCCTCCTGGCGCGCTGGAAGCGGCGGGACAGCTCGCCACCGGCGAACAAGCCACGGGTTTCGGCGCCTGGCTCACCTCGCTCCTTCCCACCAATCCGGTCGCCGCCGCGGCGAGCGGGGCGATGCTCCCGCTCATCGTCTTCACGCTCCTCCTCGCGCTGGCGATTGCCAAGAGCGGAGCCGCCACCCGCGACACCCTGGTCGGATTCTTTCGCGCGCTGAGCGAGGCGATGCTGGTGCTGGTGCGCTGGATCGTGTGGGTCGCCCCGGTCGGCATCTTCGCGCTGGTGCTCCCTCTAGCGGCCAGGAGCGGCGCGGGGCTGGCCGGCGGCGTCGGCTTTTACGTGGTGGTGTATTCCCTGGCGAGCATCCTGGCGACGCTTCTTCTCTACCCGGTGGTTGTCATGGCGGGACGGATCCCGCTCGGCAAGTTCGCGCGCGCGGCCCTGCCGCCCCAACTGGTCGCCTTTGCGTCGTCCTCGTCGATCGCCTCACTCCCGGCGCTGGTCGAAGCGGCGGACCGGGGCCTCGAGCTGCCGGAGCGGGTGAGCGGATTCGTCCTGCCGCTCGCGGTCTCCACCTTCAAGATCGCCGCGCCGGTCTCCTGGACCATCGGCGCGCTGTTCATCGGGTGGTTCTACGGCATTCCGCTGCACGCGGGGCAACTGGCGACCGTCGCCTTCGCCTCGATCCTCCTCTCATTCGTGGCGCCCGGCGTGCCCCGCGGCGCCTGGCTCATACTCACCCCGCTCTTCCTCGAGATCGGCCTCCCGGCCGAGGGGATCGGGATCCTGATCGCCGTGGATGCCATCCCCGATCTCTTCTCCACCGTACTCAATGTGACCGGTGATCTTGCGGCCGCGGCGATCGTGGCGCGGAAGGGATGAAACAGGCTGCTCACCGCTAGATTGCAAGGATGAGCAGGACCGACAGCCGCATCGTGCACGATACCGAAGGCCTCAACACCGGCGAGTGGCCCCTCGCCACCGCCGACCATTTCATCACGCCGGTCGAAGAGTTTTTCACCCGGAGCCACGCCCCCGTCCCCGTCATCGACCCCGCAACCTGGCGGCTCGAGGTCGGCGGGCTGGTGGATCGGCCCTCGTCCTTTACTCTCGAGCAGGTGACCGGCTCCTTACCCGAGCGCAGCGTCCCCGCCACCCTCGTCTGCGCCGGACTCCGTCGCGACGAGTACCTCTCCACCGGCCCCCTCCCCGGCGAGCTCCCCTGGGGGCCGGAGCCGGCGAGCACCGGCGAGTGGAGCGGCGTGTCACTCGCCGACCTTCTTCGCGTCGTCGGCGTTTCCGCCCCGGCCAGCCACGTCGAGCTCATCGGCCAGGACCGGGTGGAGCGCCACGGTCACACGTTTGGATTCGGCGGCTCGATCGATCTGGAGAAGGCGCTCGCCGGCGAGGTGCTCCTCGCAACCAGCCTCAATGGTGTGCCCCTCCCCCCGGCCCACGGCTTCCCGCTCCGCGCGGTGGTGCCGGGCTGGATCGGCGCCCGAAGCGTCAAATGGCTCGGCCGGATCAGTCTTCTGGAGCGCCCCTCCGACAACTACTTCCAGTCCCAGGCCTATCGGGTGCAGCGCGAGGTCAACGCCGAAAAGCCTCGGGATGTCTCCGCCGGCGTCGCCATGAGTGGCGTCCCCCTCAACGCCGTCATCCTCGACCCGGCGCCCGGCCAGGTGGTCCCGTCCGGCTCTGTGCGGATTCGCGGATGGGCGATGGGATCGGACGGCCGCCCGCTCACTGCGATCGAACTGTCACCCGATGGCGGCCAACGCTGGGTCCACGCCAGCATGACCCGCGAAGGCGGACCCTGGACCTGGAGCTTCTGGGAGGCGATGGTTGAGCTCGAGCCGGGCACTCACACCCTCGCTGCCAAGGCCACCGATAGCAGCGGAGCCACCCAGCCCGCCACAATCGAGGAGACCTGGAACGTCAAAGGCTACGGCAACAACGCCTGGCATCAGGTGACGATCACCGCGCGCTGACAGACTCCCTCGCACTCACCATCGAGGCTCGCATGACCAGACCGTCATCACCGCCGAGCGTGGAACCGGCCGGGTCTTCGTCTCGCGAAGCACCCACGTCATGGTCATCGACGGCACCACGGGCAAGGTGCTGGCAGATATCCGCGATATACCCCGCATCCACGGCGTGGCGCTGGCGCACAAATGGAATCACGGCTTTACCACCAATGCCGGTGATTCGACGCTGACGATGTTCGACCTCAAGACTCTGGCTGCGATCCGGAAGATCCCGACTGGTATCGGCGGCCTCGACGGCATCATGTACGATGAGAGCTCGGACCGGATCATCCTCACCAATCACAGCCGTCCGATCGGAACCGCCACGGCGATCGATGCCAACAGCGGGGAGATCGTGGGCAGCGCCGAGCTGGAGGACAATCTGCCCGAGGGCGCGGCGAGCGATGGGAAGGGGAGGATCTTCGTCAACAACGAGAGCAAGAACACCATCCAGGTGCTCGACGTCAAAACGATGAAGGTGCTCGCATCATGGCCGCTGGCGCCCTGCACCACGCCGACCGGAATCGCCTTCGACCGGGCCACCAACCGGATCTTTTCCGGGTGCCAGAAGACGTCCGTGGTCGTCGACGCGACCACCGGCAAGGTCGTGGCGACGATCGCGAATGGCGACGGCGTCGACGCCCTCGGCTGGGATCCTGAGGAGAAGCTCATCTATATACCCGCCGGTCGCAGCGGCAACGTGACGGTGGTGCATCAGGATTCACCGGACCAGTACACCGTGGTGGCCACCATCACGACGATGCCGGGCGCCAAGACCATCGCCGTCGATCCGGTACGGCACGTGGCCTACCTCTTTCAGCCGGAGTTCGGTCCGGCACCAGCGCCGGCGCCGGGTTCGCCTCCTCCCGCCGCGGGTGCCCGTCCCCCGCGCGGTCCGGTGGTCGCCGGGTGGTTCTTCGCCATTACGCACTGAATCGGTTATCACGCTCGGCCCAGCATCCCATGACCACACCCGTCGTTGTGCCCCGTTATACGCTCCGGGATCTCGACACGTTCCCCGTCGACGGAAGCCGGTACGAGCTGCTGGACGGCGTTCTGCTCGTGACGCCCGCTCCGGCCCCTTTGCATCAGCTGGTAGTTTCCCGCATTGTCAGCGCGCTGGCGGAGTAGCTTCGCTTTGGCAACCGCGCGGCAGTCTTTTCTCCGGGTGCTGTCGAGCTCGAGCCCAATGTCCACTTGGAGCCCGATATTCTCGTCGTGCCAACGTCCAAGGGTCCGGCCTACCTCACCCTCGGAGTCCGCAAAGTATGGCGTGTGGACCTGAGGGAACGCTGCGTCTTCGTTTCGCGTCCGGGAGACACCACCGGGTGCCGCCAAGCCGAGACGGTGCGCTGGCACCCACCCGAGACCACGAATCCTCTGATCATCTCCGTGCCCCAACTTTTCGACGCCATTCGCATCGAATAGAGCGGTTCGGATTCGACATCCCTGTCCAGCCAATCTGTGCCATCTGTGTAATCTGTGGTTTCAGCAGTTCCGACAACGAGATCCCAGTTGCGGACCCCGTCCGGACGATTACCCTTCCGCCCCATGACAGCCTCGAACGACGGGGCTCACTTGGACCGTTGCGTAAAACCGATTCTCCGGCGCGGCCTCTCCGGGGGTTGAATCAGCTCCCGGACGGCCCGGAGGATCGCGGCCAGGTCTGCGTCGTGGGAGGAAACGCGAGCCTCCAGGCGGGCTAGCTGCTCTGAGAGGTCCTCCCGGTCGATCACCCACTCACGCAAACGAAGAAAAGCGCGGACCACGAAGATGCTCATCTGGACCGCGCGCGGACTTGCCAGAATGCTGGCGGCCATTATGGCGCCATGTTCAGTGAATGCCAGAGGAGGGTACTTGATGTTTGCTCCGCGCTTCAAGGTCACAATTTGTGACCTTGGACGCCCGGATTCTTCCGATTCTACCCGAGTCAGGCGAAACGCAAAATCCGGAGGGAATCGGTCGAGATTGCGCTTAACGGCCTGGTTGAGCGCCTTGGGCTCAACCCCGTAAATCTGCGCAAGGTCCGCGGACAGAATGACGCGATGTCCTCTGATGACGTGAATCAACCCTTCGATAGGAAATACGGGATCGTTCGCCATGGCGTACTACGAGATTACCGCAGGCATGCACCGGACCATTGATCTGTGAGCAGGCTGTTTGCGGAGCCCGTCCGGACGATTACCCTTCCGCCCCATGACAGCCCCACAAACCGCCCCCGTACTCGTCGACCGGGTCCGCGCCGCGATCGAGCTCCTCGAATCGCTCGTCAGCGACCGCGGCCTGCTCGCGTTCGTACCCAGGGAGGACCGGCGCCGGCTCCTCGACGCCGCCGCCAATGTCTACAACCCAGACGCCAAGGCCCGCCGGCTCCTGGTCAAGACCAGCGTTCGCGAACGGAAACGTGCCCGCATCCGGAAGGACGAAGAGGTCCTGGCACAGACCGGGATCCGGACGCTCAGACGTCAGACGGTCTTCACGACTCCGAACGTTTTCCCGCCTTCGAGCAGTGACCAGACCGATAGCCCAACCGAGAGCCATCGACCGATAGCCGATAGCCGTAACTGCTACATCTGCAAAACCGACTACACCTCCGTCCACCACTTCTACGACAAACTCTGCCCTGCCTGCGGGGATTTCAACTTTTCCAAGCGCACCGAGCTCGCCGACCTCACCGGCCGGGTGGCGCTCCTCACCGGCGGCCGGGTCAAGATCGGCTACCAGGCGGGACTCAAGCTCCTCCGCGCCGGCGCTCGGCTCATCGTCACCACCCGGTTTCCCCGCGATTCGGCGCTGCGCTACGCCATGGAGCCCGACTTTGCCGACTGGGGCGACCGGCTCGAGATCTTCGGGCTCGATCTCCGCCATACGCCGAGCGTCGAAGCGTTCTGCCGCCAGCTTCTCGACACCCACGACCGTCTCGACTTCATCGTCAACAACGCCTGCCAGACGGTGCGCCGTCCGCCCGAGTTCTATGCCCACATGATGGCGGTCGAGACCGCGGCGCAAGGCACTCTTCCGCCCAAGGCCCGCAGACTACTCGGCGCGTACGAGGGCCTCCGCGGCTATCACATGCTCCCCGGCTCCGAGTCGGCGCCCGCGATGGAGACGCGGCACCTCTCCGAAGTCGCCGGCTTGACCCATGCGGCCGAGCTCTCCCAGGTGGCGCTCCTCCCGGAGGATCACGCCGCCGACAAGCAGCTCTTCCCCGAGGGCAAACTCGACCAGGACATGCAGCAGGTCGATCTGCGCGGGCGGAACTCGTGGCGGCTCATGCTGGACGAAGTGTCGTCGGTTGAGTTGATGGAGGTGCAGCTCGTCAACGCGATCGCTCCCTTCGTCCTCAATGCGCGCCTGAAGCCCCTGATGCTGCGCACCCCCAATCGCGACAAGCACATCGTCAACGTGTCCGCGGTCGAGGGCCAGTTCTATCGCAAGTTCAAGACGACCCGGCATCCCCACACTAACATGGCCAAGGCAGCGCTCAACATGATGACCCGCACGTCGGCCACCGATTATCACCACGCCGGCATTCACATGAACAGCGTGGACACCGGGTGGGTGACGGATGAAGATCCTGTCGAGCTCGCCGCGAAGAAGACTGCCGAGCACCGGTTCCATCCGCCGCTCGACATCGTGGACGGCGCGGCGCGGATCGTCGATCCGATCATAGTGGGGATCAATACAGGGGAACCCGTCTGGGGACAGTTCTTGAAGGACTACAAGCCTACTGATTGGTAGCCCGTCCGTCGGGTCCAGACCATTGTGCCCGTTTCGACGCGAAGCTGGAGCAGCGCGTCGCTGCGCTCGATGCCAAGCTCGAAAAGCGCCTGGCTGAGCTGCGGGCCGAATTGAGCAGCAAGATCGTTGCAGCCACCACCTCCCTGGAAACCAAGCTGACTGACCGTATCGGAGAGGTGCGGATCGGAATGATCCGATGGATGTTTGGATTCTGGATCGGGACGATCCTCCCCCTCGCAGGCCTCATGCTCGCCTTGAACAAGCTGTAGGCCGCCCCAAGTCTTGCGTTCTCGCGTCTTCACGTCTGCGCGTCCTTCTGGGTGTGCGCCTTTTCCGCTCCTCCGTCGTTCCCTCCTGTGAAGGGCCCTCACACGCAGGAGGCTTTGATGTCCGACCGAAATGAACCGCGCGACTCCAAGAGCGTTGACCTGGACGTACCCTCCGGGCCAATTGCTCCGCTTCCCCCGCTCGGTACGGACGAGCTCGACACCGCGACCGAGCTTCCCCCGGATCTCGACGACACGCCAGCCCCCGAGGAGCTGACCGGCCGCGCCAGCAAGACCGACGAAGACCTGAATTCGCTGTTCGGCAATGAGTCCGTGGATCATATCGAGGATGGATTCAAAGGCGGGAGCGGGGATGAGCCGGACGCCTAGGGCTCGCGCCCGACCCCCAGCGCATCGGCCACGCGGTTGATGTAGTTGAACCACGACGCGATCAGCGTGATCTGAAGGATTCCCGTGTCATCGAATCCGGCCGACCGGAGCCGCTCGTGGTCCGCCGGCCCGATCCGCGTCGCATCCTTCGTGAGCTGCACCACGTAATCCAGCATCACCCGGTCCCGCTCGCCGATGGGCGCGGTCCGGTGATCCTCCGTCAGTGCGGCGACCAGCTTGTCATCCAGGGTGACTCGACGCAGAAACTCTGCGTGCGAATCAATTCAATAGCGGCACCGGTTGGTGACCGAGACCATCGTCGTGATCATCTCGTGCTGCGCGCGGGTCAGCGGCAGCCTGGGCGACAGCAGCTCGCCGAAGGTCGCGAAGGCATGGAACAGCGCCCCCGGAATCAGGCTGTGCGACGCCACGATACCCGAGGTCCCGTCCCCCGTGGGATGGACCGGTGTGGCGTACTCAATGGGATAGAGCGCTCGCTGCTGCTCGATCGCGTTCTTGAGCTGGGCACTCGCCTCGGCCATCGGCACCGTCTTGATCCAGGTCATCTTTCATTCCTTTCCCTGACCCCTGGTCTCTGACCCCTGAACCCTAGGAAGTACACCGGCCATCCCAGCGCCACGACACCCGCCCCGAGCGCCGCCTGCAGGGGATTGTTGCTCGCCAGCAGAAAGAGCAGCACCGCCACCAGCACCAGAAATACCAGTGGAGTGACCGGATAGCCGGTGGTCTGGTAGGCACCCGGAGGCGACGGGCGGCGCCGCAACACGAACAACGCCGCCACCGTAACCGCGACGAAGAGCACCGTCACGAAGATCAGGTACGCCACGACCTGGTTGAAGGTGCCGAGCGCCACCAGCACGCTCGCCAGGACCGCCTGGATCATGATGGCGCGCGCCGGTGTGCCGAATCGCGGATGCACCTCGGCGACTCCCTTGAAGAACAGCCCGTCCCGGGCCATCGCGTAGTAGACCCTGGGCGCCACCATGAGATAGACCGCGAGGCTGGTCGCGACCGAGACGATGACGACGCCCGAGAAGATCCGCGCGCCGGCGGGGCCGAAGATTGCCTCGCCTGCCTGCGCCGCGAACGCTTCGCCCGAGGTGACTTGCTCCAGCGGCACCAGGTAGAGGAAGACCGCGCTGGTCAGGACGTACACCACCGTCACCACCAGCACGCCAAGGCCGAGCGCGCGCGGGAGGGTCCTGCCGGGATCCTTCACCTCGCCGGCGAGCTTGGCGGCGTCCCACCATCCGGCGAAGGAGAAGAACGCCGAGACCATCCCGCCGGCGAGTGCGGCACCGAGTGGCAGCGAGCCCGCGCGTTGCTCGATGAATGGGATATAGTGGGACCAGCTCCCCGCCCCCGAGACAAATCCCGCGAGGATGATGAGCCCGAGCAAGCCGAGCTTCGCGATCGTGAGTGCCGCGATCACCCGGGCGCCGAAGCGGAGTCCGAGAACGTTGACGAGGGCCAGCGCTACTATGGCCCCGATCGCGAGGAGCTTCTGTCCCGCGGTGGAGAGCCCGGTGACGAAGCCGGCATAACTCGCGAGCCCCATCCCGAATGCCGCGGTGAGGCCGGGATCGAGCACCAAGAGGCATTTCCAGCCATAGAGGAACGCGGTGCCCCGTCCGTAGGCCTCGCGCAGGTAGACGTAGCCGCCTCCCGCCTCGGGGTGACGGGCGGCGAGCTCGCCGTAGCAGAGCGCGCCGCAGTACGCCATCACCCCCATCGCGAGCCAGATGACGAGGAGCCAGAAGGGTGATCCGACGGAGCGGGCCATCTGCGCCGGGGTGAGGAAGATGCCGACCGCGATCACCTCGCCGATGACCAGCGAGACCGCGGCGCCGAGCCCGAGCTGCCGGGAGAGATTCATCGATCGGGAAAGCGTATCAGAGCAGATCCCGTAGCAGGAGAAACAGCACCAGCGCTCCCAGCACACACACCGCGATGGTCAGCCGCTGCTCGCGGGTGGCAGGACTGGATGGGGCGGGACGGACTCGTGGAGATCGCTGCACTGGTGATGGAGGAGCGGATCGATGTGCCGCGGGGGAGATCGGCGCTTTCGAAGCCGGTGGCGCAGACACTGGCGCGGGAAATGAACCGAAGTTGGTGACGTACGAAGCTTGCACTCGCTCTTCGAGTTCCATCATGACGCGGGTTTCTCCCAGGGAGGACCCTTCGGCATCCTGACGGAGCCGGAGCCGCACCAGCCGGCCACTGGATTTCTCGATCGCGAAATACACGGTTCCCGCTCCGTCGGCCCAGGGCATTTCGCCCAGAACGTCGTAGTACTCCGCCGCCGCCGCTCGCACCTCGAGCAGGATTTGTTCGCGCGCTTGCGGAGAGGCTGGTGTTGTTCCGCCGTCGGTGAGATCCGCACCGCACTGCGTGCAGAATCGTGCCCAGCGGCGAAGGGTTGCGCCGCAATGACGGCACTCGCCCGCGCCGATGGAGACGCTCTTGTCCAATTCGCGGGCAACGTCCAGGGAGTACTCGGGTTTCTGATCGGCCCCGATCCCTTCGCGCTTGAGCCGCAGCGCGACCAGCTTGCGCGCCTGCCGGTCGCGCGCCAGGTACCAGATGTCGGCGTCGCTCTCGCGGCCCAGCTCTCCGAAGACTTCGTAGTCCCCGGCCGCGACCCCACGGACCAGCTGGAGGAACTCATCCATTGAAATCCCGTCGTCTGCAGGTGTATATGTTGACGCGCCCGATTCCAAGCCGTAAGCTATCCTCTTGGGATTCCTCCCGCGCCGGAGGAACCGTCACTCCTCTGGCACAGCCTCTCATGGGTACACGGCTATGTGGCGCTTGACCCTCCGCCGGCCGGACCGGTCGGCTCCCGTTGCTCGATTCTTGACGGCCATAGGCCTTTGCGCGATCGCCGCTGGGTGCAAGAATAAGGTCGTCGATGGGGAACCTAAAGGCTCCGTAACGGTGACGCTTCTCGGCCTTCCCACTGGAGCAACCGCCAGCTTCAGAGTGGGAAAGCCAGGGGGGGACAGCGTCGCGGTCACCGGCTCAGCCACCCAAACCGTCAGCGATCTTGCGCCGGGATCGTATTTCGTGCACGCTGACGCGGTGTTTTCGGGAGGGGTTCAGTTCACCCCCTCCCCGGCTTCCCAGACCGTGACCGTCGTCGAGGACCAGACCACAAACGTCACGATTCAGTACACGCCGGTCCAATTGCCGGCCACCGCCCTGCGGGTGCTGACCGAGCCATCGGCCGCCGTCGGGAACGGCGTGGTGTTTCCCCAGCAGCCGGCGATCGAGCTGCGTGACGCCGCCAACGGCACGGTAGCCCAGGCGGGCGCCGTCGTCACGGCCGCGATCGCCACGGGAGGCGGGACCCTGGGTGGCACCACGACCGCGACCACCAACGCGGCGGGCATCGCCACGTTCACCAATCTCTCGATCAGCGGGACGACGGGCGCTCGGACCCTCGTTTTCAGTGCTCCAGGGCTCACCAATGCGACCTCGGGCGCGGTGCTGCTGACGGCCGGCTCGGCGAGTCAGGTCACCATCACGACCCAGCCCTCGGCTTCGACCGTGAGCGGAGATGTCCTGGCGCAGCAGCCGATCCTGCAGCTGCGCGACGCCTCCGGCAATGCCGTGGCGCAGGCGGGGGTCAACGTCACGGCGGCGATCGCCACGGGAGGTGGGGCGCTGGGCGGTACGCTGACCGTGGCCACCACCGCGACCGGCACCGCCACCTTCACCAATCTCTCGATCACCGGTGCGGCCGGTGACCGCACGCTCGTCTTCTCCGCCCCCGCGCTTGCGGGGGCGACGTCCGGCACCGTCACGGTCGCGGCGGTCGTGGCTACCAAACTCGGGATGGTCACCCAGCCCTCGGCGACCGCCGGGAGTGGCATCCCGTTCGCCCAGCAGCCCGCCGTGCAGCTCCAGAATGCGGGGGGTAATCCGATCGCCCAGGCCGGCGTGCTGGTGACGGCGGCGATCGCGACGGGCGGCGGGACCATGGGCGGCACCACGACCGCGACGACGAACGCGGCGGGCCTCGCCACCTTTACCAATCTTTCCATCGTCGGTGCCGTCGGCAATCGCACGCTCGTCTTCAGCGCGCCCGGCCTCACCAGCGTCACCTCGGGGACGGTGGCCCTGGGGGCCGGCGCTCCTGCCCAACTGATCATCCTGACCCAGCCGTCCGCCGCGGCCCAGAGTGGGGCGGTGTTCGTCCAGCAGCCGAGCATCCAGCTGGTGGATGGGGTGGGCAATCTGGTGAGCCAGGCGGGGGTCAACGTCACGGCGGCGATCGGGACGGGAGCGCCGGCCCTGAGTGGCACTCTCACGGTGCCGACCAATGCGAGCGGCGTCGCGACCTTTACCAATCTCGCGATCACCGGGGGGGCGGGGAACCGGACGCTGAGCTTCGCGGCGGCAGGCCTCACCGGGGCCACGTCGGCGGCGATTACGATCGCAGCCCCGGTGGTGGCGACCAAGCTCGGCATCGCCACGCAGCCCTCGGCGAGCGCCGCGAGCGGTGCCGTATTCGCCCAGCAGCCGGTCATTCAGCTGCGCGATGCGGGGGACAACCCCATTGCCCAGGCGGGGGTCGTCGTAACCGCCTCGATTGCATCCGGTGGCGGGACGCTGGGCGGCACCGCCACGGCCACCACCAACGCGGCAGGCCAAGCCACCTTCACCAATCTTTCAATCACCGGAGTCATTGGGAACCGCACACTGCTCTTCAGCGCCACCGGCCTCACTGGAGTGACCTCGGGAAGCGTGAGTATCACCGCCGGAGCGGCGACCCAACTCTCAATTACGCAGCAGCCTCCGAGTGTCGGCAGGCCGAGTCAGACGATCTCCCCCGCCCCGGTGGTTCAGCTGCGGGACGCCTCCGGCAACGCAGTCAGCCAGGCCGGGGTCAACGTCACCGCCGCTGTGGCCTCAGGGGCCGGCACGGTCTTCGGGACACCCTCGGTAGCAACGTCGGCGGTTGGGACCGCTACCTTCACGAATCTCTCGATCAACGGCTCGGCCGGTGTCCGAACGCTTGCTTTCTCGGCTTCCGGGCTTACCGGGGCGACCTCTACCGCGATCGATCTCAAATGGGTCATGACGATTGACGCCTCGAATGCCGGTGGGGCGTCGGGTACACTCTCGTTTACATACGCCGGGGGCCCCACGTTCATTTGCACGATCACTTCGGTTGGAGCCAAGACGGGTTGTGGCATCGGGACCTCTATACCGAGCACGGTCGCAAACATCACGCTGACCGCGACGCGAGATTTTAACTGGATGAACCTGACCTGGGGTGGTGCGTGTGCCGGAATCGGGACGAATCTGGTGGCGTTCAGCGGCGGCAATGTGGCGCAGTGTACGCTGGCGATGAGCAGTGATCGCAGTGTCTCGGTGACGTTCAGTCCCTAGGGCGTTATGTGCAATGTGCCGATGTGGACGCGTTCGATCACAGAGAACGAAATCGTACGAACTCACGGTAACCCAGAAAACGGAGTCCTTATGACCGGAGTTAAGATCGAAACCCGACGGAGCGTCTGGACTCTCTCGCTTCTGGGATCGTTGCTTGCCCTCATCGGCCCAGGAAGCCAGGCTCAGGCCCAGTCGGTCGAGCTGATCCCGTTCGTGGGCTCCTATCTTCCTTTGAGCAGCTTCGGCACCAGCGTCCAGACATCCCCTCCATCTACGTCGAGCTTCAAGCAAACCATCGGCGTGCTGGCGGGCCTGCGGCTTCGGGTACCCTTCAACGACCACCTCGCGGTGGAATTCGGCGGGTCGTACGTCGTCACGGGATGGAACCAGGATTTCAAGCCGGGCGCGGGCTCCAGCGCCCTGCCGCTCGGATTCTCCCAGTCCGGCAAAATGCTGGTTGCGAATGGCCGAATCACTTACCGTCCGGCACGCTCCAACCTGTATGGGATCCTGGGTGCCGGATACATGTCCCGGGGCGGAGACGCCTGGAAGGATGAGAACTTCGGGCCGACAACCCGCTTCAAGAAGAACAACGTGGAGGCCATCGTGGGCTTCGGTCTCCGCGCGGCAGTCTGGCCGAAAGTAGGGGTGGACGTGAGCACCGAGCTTCACCTGTATAGCGTCAACAAGGTCGAAGCAGGTTTCACGTTCGCGGGGACCTATACCAGCAAGAAGTTTCAGCCTGACTTGATCGTCACCGTCGGGCTACCCATCGGGATGTAGCCGACCTCACGCCCTGGAGAATTGACGAGGTAACCGTGGGCCTGCCCAGCGGATCACGATCGATCGCCGTCGCCCTCGGTTGCCTCGGTAGTGGGTTTGTGCACTCTGGGGCGCCTGCGGTGGCGCCGATTCCAGTCGCGATGGTTTCTATCGGTGGCACCCGAATCTGTGTGCTCTCCCGGGAGGCCCGCGGGTATTGTTGGCAGACCGGCGAGGGGCCCTCTCCCGCTTCCGCCTCCTCCGCACTGCTTTCCCAGGGGTTGGACTCCCTTCGTGCCATCGCCACCGGTGGGGATCACGCCTGCGCCCTCAGCGCCGCAGGTGAGGTGCTCTGTTGGGGTGCAAATCGCTTCGGTCAGTTGACGGGACCGAGCCAGGGGTCCTGGGATGCTCCGGTGCGGATACGAGAAAAGGTGCGGTTCGCATCGGTCGCGGCCGGAGGAGACCACACCTGCGCGTTATCCGAGGAAGGCCGCGCCTACTGCTGGGGAGATCAGTGGGACGGTGCGGTCGGAGCTTTCCCCGTCGGCCAGGATATTCGGGAACCTTTTCCCATCGGCGGCGGGCTTCGGTTCAGGAAGCTGAGCGCAGGGCTGCATCATACCTGCGGGATCTCCACTGGAGGGGGAGTCTATTGCTGGGGACGCAACGCACGCCTTGGTACCGGGAAGCGAGGCGCGCGTTCCAGCTTCACCCCGGTGAGGATCAGCGGATCCGACGACTTCACGACGGTGGGCGCCGGCGCGGACATGACCTGTGCGGTCAATGCAGAGGGCAAAGTATGGTGCTGGGGATTGGCAGGGAATTCAGCAGACAGCCGCAAAGCCGGAGGCAACCTCCCCAGAGTACCTGGACTGGTTGAGACTCAGCTCCGGTTTACCGCGCTCGCGGTGGGAGATGGCCACGCATGCGGCCTTACGGGGGACGGAATCGCCTGGTGTTGGAAGCCTGGAAGTCCTGAGGAAACGCGAAGACGCGCCGGAAAGGAGCCTTTCGCGACCCTGAGTGTTGGCCGGACCCGAGCCTGCGGAGTATCCACAGGAGGCCGGCTCTCCTGCTGGGATCATTCCAGCGTCGCCGAGCCGGTCGACGTGAGTATCGAGACCCCCTGAAGGAAATTTCCCTCGGTCAGGACTGAGACATGGAGGATGGTATGATGAGCAGAGTCTGCGTGGGGCTCGGCGGAAGGAGCGCACGTGTGGGTTCGGCTACGGCCTTGGCGTTGTTGCTGACGGTCTCGGTGACAGGTCGGCTGGGCGGACAACAGGCGGCGGGTCAGATACGTGTGACGCACGCATCTCCCGAAGCGGCGATCGCAAGGCGCGCTATCATGATCTCGTTTCTCCAAGCGGGAAGGGTGCTGTACGAAAGCCAACAACGACTCGGTGAATGCTGCGGTCTCTCTTCGGGGGAGCTGCCCCCGGGTACCTACGATGTACGAATCGAAGGCGAAGGGATCGTCACGGAAGTGAGACGCGGACTTCTGGTTATCTCCAAGCGGCAAACGGACGTCATCATTGACCTGAAAGCAGGCAAAGGCCTCCACACCGTCGATTATGCGACGGGCGGCTTATCACGGGAAGAGCTCCACGCGCGACTCAATGCCATCGATTCCAACCTCGCGGACATCAAGAAAGCCATCGCGCAGCTGAGTCGGCCAGCCAAACCCTGAGCCAGGGAGCGTGCCTGATCATCTTGCTGTCGTCCTCGGCGAAGGCCCATTTAGCGTTTCTGCATGAGGCGGCAGAAGCGGCGCGCCCGGACTGCTTGCTCAGGGCATGAGGGACACGAGCCTGGGTTCGGAGGCTCCTGCTGGTCCTTGCGTTCCTGGCCGCTTACCCTGCCGTGAATGCGTGTTATGTCGCAGCGAAGCACTTTGCAGCCGGGATGCGGAACGGCGCCTCGGGAACGCCCCGGTAGGACGCAACCCCCCCGGGGGGGCAGTAATCCCTTGCGCCCGCAGAGACCGTGGCCGAGATTGAGACAGGCTTTGCGTCTCGGCGTGTACATCCGAAATCCGGCTGGCCCCTCACCACGAGATTCGGGAGGCTTCATGGGCGTTACTCGTCGGCTCGGAGCGGTGCTCCTCGCCGCAACGGTGTGTTCGGTTCCGGCCGCGGCGCAGTCGGCACGGCCATGGTCGGCACAGGTCGCGCCGATCTACCTCGTACTCCTGGGCGACACGTTCGAGGGGGTGAAATCCGCCCTGGGTTTTGAGGGTCAGCTTCGCTACACGAAGGGACGCTTCTCGCTGGGCGCCGGCCTCGAATACACCAAGCACGGGATTAAAGACGACCCTGATGGTTTCAGGATCCGGCGCGTGGGCCCGTTTGTCGAGCCACGCTTTGTGATTCCGACCTCGTCGAACTCCATCGCCCCCTACCTCTCCGCGCGACTCTCCATCGTGAGCGTGAAGCTCGTGGTGCCTGAAGCACTGCAGGATCAGATCATCGGCGGCAAGGCAACCGGGACGACGTTCAACGCGGGCGGAGGCCTCCTGGTTCGGCTTGCTCCCCGGATCAACCTCGATCTGGGGGCCACAATCGGCCGCACGAATTTCGGGACGGTTACCTTCGACGACGGCACCGCCGGTGAGGATCTTGGCAGCGGAGGCAACCTGATTCTTCGGGTCGGCCTGGGTATCGGGTTCTGAAGCGGGGTAATGGGCGCGCCGCCCACGCGGCGCGCCCGGTGTTCAACCGATCTTCGGCTTCCCCTCGATCCTGACCTCGGTGAGGTGCCAGCCTCGACTCGTCTGACTGAACCCACCCTGGAATGTGACCTGTTCGTCACGGGAGCTGCCGAAACTGGTCTTCCAAAACAGATGAATCCGGTAACTCCACGTCGCGGTCGATCCGCCACCCCGGGGAACGCCGAGGACCACGGCGTCACCGGGCACCCGAAGCGAATAATCTGTCGTCTTCATCAGGGAGACGAGTGCATCGAGATTCTGCCGGTCCGACCGGGTTTCTACCTTGTACACCGACGTGACCGCCGCGACGTCTTTCGCGCGCAACTGACCGACGAATTTCTCCACCTCGGCCAGCAGCGCCTCAGCGCTCGGAGCCAGACCCCCGCCTCCCACAGATCCTCCGCCCTCCGTGGACCCCGTCGCACCGGTTGCTGACGTCGGCTGTACGACCCGAATGAGCGCCTCCGTTCTCTGTCCCTCCGCTTCCGCCACTACCGACGCCGTGCCTGGCCCGCGGCCCTCCACCACTCCCGCTGCCGAAATGACGGCAACGGCAGGGTTGCTTGTCGTCCAGGTGATCACCGGGTCCGGGAGCGGGCGAGCGCGGCGGTCGCGAGCACGGGTATGCAGGGGCACCGTGGTGTTAATGAGGAGGGACTCTGGCACTCCGACGATTACGAGGGAGTCGAGTGGAGGAACGCTGACGGTGACCCGCCTCGTGTCGGACACCAGCGAGCCCGGTCCGGTCGCGACGACGCGTGCCTGTCCCGCTCGTCTCCCGATCAGATACCCATTCCGCTGAACGGCGACGTCCTCCGGGCTCACGCTCCATCGGAGCGCAGGCGGCGACGCCCGGCGGCCTGCTTGATCCACTCCCTGGGCTCGCAACTGGACGGAGTCCCCGAGGAAGAGCGGCACGGCGTTCACTGGCGAAATGATCTCGATTCGGGCCAGAGTCGGGTCCGTCCCTCCCGGCGAGGGCGGGGGCGCAGGGGGCGTGGGCGAACGCTCCGTAGTTCCATCCTTGGAGCTCGTGGCGCTCGTGCCGGTGGATGATCCCACCTGCCCCTTCTCCTGGACTGTTTCCGGCTCGAATACGCCCGAAAAAACCAGGAACGCTAGCACGAGGGCGATCGCGGCGCCGCCCCCTACCACCAGCGGCAGCCGACTGCGGTGCGACGATCCATCGGGACCACTCTGTGCCAGAGGCACCGGTACGACTTCGTCCGGAGCCACAGCCAACACCACCTCTCCCCGAACGCCGTCACACTCGGCCACGATTCGCACACTTCCCGGGGACCGTGCCGTCACCGTTCCGTCGGAATCGATCGTCGCAACCGCGTCATCGCTGGCGAACCATCGGATCTGCCGGTCCCCGGCCGGCCTTCCGTCCGCACGCTCCACCCTGGCCAACAGCTTCGTCCGATCGCCGGCGGTTATCCGGGTGGCTGGTGCAATGATTTCAACCCGGCTCACTCGAGGCTCCGCGACCTCGACCGATACCTCCGCGACCGTGCCTTCTCCCGACGCCTGAATGGTCGCGCCGCCGGGGGCCAAGGCCGTCAGCCGTCCCTCGGCGCTCACGGCCACGATATTCGGCCGGCTCGAGGCCCAAGCCAGGGAACGGTCCTCAAGCAGCTTTCCCGCGGCGTCCGCGACACGGACGCTCAGCTGAAAACTCTCAGCGGTGGCCAGCGGCCGGCCCGGCCCCAGAATATCGATCAGCGCGATCGGGGTGCGGAGCACGGTGACCTCGCAGGACCCCGACACACCGCTACACATCGCGGACACTTTTGCCCGGCCCGAACGGACGGCCGTCAGCTGCCCGCTTCGGGATACTCTGGCAATCGCCACGTCGCTCGAGACGAAGGCGATCGATCGGTCGGTCAGAATCTTCCCCTTTCGATCTCGAACGACCACGGTCAGGTCGATCGTCTGGCCTTCACGAAGCGGCTCCAGAGGGGCGAGGAATTCGACTTGTCCCACTGAGGGCTCGGCGACTTGAACCTCGACGCTGGCCTCCTTCCCCTCGCAGCGGGCAGTGATGCGTGAGGTACCTGCCAAGTGTGCGGTGATCAACCCGCTCGCGTTCACCGACATGATCTCGGTACGAGTGGACGACCAGAGTACGGCGCGTCGATCGAGGATCTCGCCTCCAGGCCCCAGCACTTGGGCGGTGAGCTGAGCCGTGTCACCAGAAGTGAGGGACTCTCCGGTTCCGGCGATCGAGACCCGGGCAACGGAGACCGAGCCGGCTGCGCTGCGCGGGGTAGCCGCGAACCCGCTGGACAGTTGCCCGTTGATCCGGCCGGCCACCTGCGAAAGGCGTTGCCGCACCGGATCCGAGTCGTCGATGGGGCGACACCCCAAGGCGGCAATGGCTTCGGCGAGCGTCGGCCACCTCGCCTCCGACTTCTTGGCCAGCATGCGCATGACCGCGGCCGCCAGGTCGGCAGGACAATCGTCGCGCTTCTGCTCAATAGGCGGGGGGTCCTGGGAGACGTGCGCCGCCTGCACGGCGTAGGACCGACCCTGGAAGGGCGGCGCGCCGACAAGCATCTCATAGGCGACGACGCCGAGCGAGTACTGATCGGAGGCCCCGGTGAGGGGTTGCCCGTTGCACTGTTCCGGGCTCATGTACGCCGGCGTGCCGATGGTCCCCACGGTCAGCAGGAGATTCTCGGACTCGGCGGACTTCGCGATCCCGAAATCCATGACGACAGATCGTCCGTCCTCGTCAATCATGATGTTCGACGGCTTGATATCGCGGTGGACTACTCCACGCCGGTGGGCATAGGTCAGCCCCGCCGCGACTTCAAAGAGGATTCCGCGAATCAGGTCGAGCGGGAGCGGCCCGCTCGACTGGAGGATCTGATCGAGCGCGGCCCCACGAACGTACTCCATCACGAAGTAGTAGAGATCGTCAAACTGTTCGACCTCGAATACGGTCACGATGTGCGCGCTGCGGAACTGGGCGATCGTGCGCGCCTCGGAAAGGAAGCGATCGACCATCCCGGACGCCTGGAGCAGGCCGGGGGCCAGGACCTTGATCGCGACCCTGCGATTGAGCGAAATGTGATGCGCGAGGAAGACGGCGGCCATTCCGCCGGACCCGAGGAGATCGAGAATCTCGTACCGCCCGATCGTGGCCTTCGTCAGGCGCGCCTGGATCGCGGCCCAGGCGAGCTCCTCCTTCGTCGCCTGAGGACCACTGGTCGCGGGAGTGCTCTGCGGAGGACGGGATGGCGCCGCGCGAGAGCCGGCGATCGGCGCCGGGACCACAATGGCGCCACAAAACGCGCAGAACCGATCATCAGTTTCTGCCGGTTCGTGGCAGGACGGGCAGGAAGTGGGCGGAAGGGGTATCGACACGAGCGCACCTCGATCGGGTCTGGAGCGCGATCCTGATCATACCCTACTACGCACCTGACCACCAGCAACGCTGGTGGTCAGGTGGGTGATGACTGCAAGCGTACTTCTAGGATCGTGGGCGCCGGGGCTGCCTCACCCGTTTGGCCGAAGGAACCGGAAGCTTCAAGGCCCCCGCTTCCATGATCGACGCCGCCTCTTCGGTGACACGCACGTTGTCGATGATCCAGCCGCGGAATCCGTTAAACAGCGCGTCCTCCGTGGAGAAATTGAACTGAACCCGCACGGTCCGTCCCCGGTACGCGTCCAGGTTCACGCTGAACGAGCGCCATACCGGCGCCAGGTTGAAGCCGGCCGAGGTAAAGGGAATCGCGTCGCGGTCCGGAAGGGTCGGATCCACGAATGGATTCAGCCGTGCGAGCGTGGTGAAGGTCCCCAGCCCCACGTCCTGGACGATCACTTGCATGAGATCGAACCCACTCGCGTTTGGATTCACGCTCTCGATCTCGAACCAGGTGTCAAATTGCAGCGACGCCGCCGATGCCCCCGCGGGGATGACGATACTTGGCGAGGTCAGCAACCCCTCGTTGGCAGTGGTCGAAGTTCCGCCCGAGAGCGGGCCGTCATCGCTCACCTGAGGCCCTATGAAGTTGCCGGCGGCCGGCTGCCCGTACCAGAAGGAGAATGAGCCCGTCCGCGGAGCCGGCAACGCTCCGCCCGATTGGTCATCCGGCGCCAGCGCTACGTACGTCGGGTAGGCCTTGTTGTTGAGGCCGACGAGCGTGCTGCGGTTCCAGAAGCCGGTGGCCGTCCACCCAGTTACCGTTTCGAACCCATCGGTGAAGTAGGTGGTTGTGCCGCCCCCGCCGGCCAGGAGCTGGAAATCGACGTTGGTAACCACCTGGTTCTGGGTCAACACAACCGAGCGCGCCTGGGAAACGAAGCCGGCTGCGCTCGCCCGCACCGTAAACGTCGTCAGCGGATTGCCCTGCGCATCCCGCAATACCACCCCTGCGAAAGAGTAGGTACCGTCGCTCAGCGTGTTTGTCGAACGGAACACCCCGTTGGTGGCCACACCACCGTCGAGCGTGACACTGGCACCGCCGATCGGGGCAGCGTTACTCGCCGCAGTTACCCGGCCGTTCAGCGCTCCAAACGGTTGCGTGGATGACGACGGAGGCAGCGCGAAGTCTACCCGCGCGATATCGCCCGCAGCCAGATTGACGATCTGAAGATTTGCCGCGGTATTGGTGACAAAGCCGGCGGCGGTTGCCTCGACTTTGTAGGTGTCACCGGTCAGGTTCGAGATGGTGTAGGATCCGTCTGCGGCCGTTGTGGTTTGTGTCGTGAACGCGCCGGCCGAAGGGCCCATCCTGACGGTGGCCCCGGCAATCACTGCATTCGTGACGGCATTCCGCACCACGCCCACCACGGTTCCATTGCCCCCCTGAATCTGGAGCGTCAGTGCCTTGGTGGCGGTTTGGGTACCGCTCTGGACCTGGGCGGTGAAGTTGAGCGTGGTGCCGACCGCGGCTGCGGGCGGTGTCCCGCTGAGCACGCCATTCGCCGCCAGCGTGAGCCAGGCGGGGAGCGTGCTCCCGGTGGCAAGCGCCCAGGCGTACGGCGCCGCGGCCCCGCCCTGCGCCTGCAGCGTGGTGCTGTAGGCCTGATTCACCGAGGCGCCGGGGAGCGCAGCGGGGCTCACGACGCCGAGATAGTACACCGTGGCGTTGGTCGTCTGCCCGTTCGCGATGGTCACCGGCTGAGTCGCCGGCGCCACGCTGAAGGTGGTGCCGCCGGAGGTCACCGCCGCGGCGGTCACTGTGTAGGCGCCGAGGGGGAGAGAAGTCAGGGTCTGGCTGGTGTTCGTGGTCACGTTCTGGCTGAAGCTGTTGGGACCGGTCACCGTCAGCTGGGAGGGGGCGGTCACTACCGGGCCGTTCAAGCCGACCACCACGAGTTGGAGCGCCCCGCTGGGAGGCGGATCGACCCGCAGCACGAGCGGTAACGTGCCAAACCGTTCGCCCGGGGTCCCCGTCCCGACGGTGAGCTCGGCGCTGACCTCAAGCAGGACATTGCCGGCCCCGGTGCCCGTGATGCGCCCGCGAATCTCCTGCGGGCTGACGCTGATCGTCTGGACCGTCACGCCACCGGTGGGATCGGGCGTCACGTCCCAGATCACCCCGGCCGTGGTGTTGATCTGCCGGTTGCCTTCCGCCGGCAGCTGAACCACCACGTCGACAGCGGCTCCGCCCACTTGGACACTGGCCGGCGGGGTCTGGAATTCCAGCGAAGGCAGACCCACCGCCACTTCGGTCTGCACCGCCTCGGCATTGCCCAGCAGACTGGGCGCCGGGTTGGCCGCCTTCTGGAGCTTCTTGAACGCGCCGGTGACGGTCTTGGCCACGGGATCGACCCGGATGTTGGTCAAGGGACGCCAGGCTCCCTTGTGCTTCTCGAGTACCTGCAACCGCGCCGGCAACACCGAGGCCGGCACCGCCTCGCTGGTATACCGGACTGCGACGTCGGGAACCTGGGTCAGCAGATCGGCGAGCGCGACGGTGAAGCGGCTGCCGGGAAGGCGCAGGCGCGGGTCCACCGTCTCGTTCACCGGGTCGAGTTGCACCGCCACCAGCCCGGTCGTGGCCCCCGCCGGCACCAGCAGCGCAATACGATTGGTCCCGGTCGTGCCGCCGATGGTGCCGCCCCCCGGCCCCACCTGGCCCCCGAGCGGGACCGCCACTACGGCCACGACGCTCGCGGACACGCCCTCACTCGTTGCCGTCACCGCGGTTTCGCCGGCACTCACCCCGGTCACTTTCCCCAGCGCGTCCACCGCGACAATCGCCCCGTTTCCGGGGCCCCAGGTGACCGGTCGGTTCACCACCCGGCCCAGCTTGTCGAGGATCCGCACCTGCAGCGTCGCGAAGGCCGCCGGTTGCAGCGCCACGCCCCCGCTCACGATCTCCACGGAGGCCACCCCAGCGGTCGTGACCGTGACCGTCACCTGTTGGGAGACCGCGGGCGACGTGATCGCCGCGGTGATCGTCGCGGTTCCCACCCCCACTCCCGAGACCTTGCCTCCCGCATCCACAGTCGCGACGGCCGGATTGCTGGTGCTCCACGTCACGGTGGCGCTGGCGTTGGCCCCGCTGGCCGTCTTCGGCTGGGCGGACAGGGTCACCGTTTCGCCTTCGGCGACCTGCGGCGCGGCCGGCGTGATCACGATCTCGGTGATTTCCGTGGGCTCAACGCCTCCGCCACAGCTCCCGATCAGGCCCGCGGTCAGCAGCAGCGGGCCCACCCGGCAGACATCCCGCCACCAGGCACGAGGCATCGAAGTAAAGCGCTTGGGGGTCATCATGTTGGGGGAACCCTCACGGACGGTCCTCTGTCGGCAAACCGGCACGAAAAGCCTCCTTAGGCTATCGCGCGATGATCGGAACCACAACCATCGAGATTCCAGGACCCCGCATCAGCAGAGGACCGTCACGCTATTCGGTCTGAATCTCGATGCCGCCCACCCGCTTCGCCGCCGCGTTGTAGATCCACGCCCCGATGAGCGTGGCAACGAAGCCGAGAATCCCGTACAACAGCGGGAGAAAGATGACCGCGCCGATGCCGAAGATGGCTCCCGCAGCCGCTCCGCCTCCCATCAACGAGAAGAGGGAAAGGAAGATCCCCGCGATGAATCCGAGGACCGCGTACACGGTCCCGGCCAGCTTCGCGACAGGTATCGGCTCGATCCGTTTGATGATCATGCGGGCTCCTGGTCTGGTTGAATGGACGTTCATGGAAAAGCAAAAAAACCGGTCAAGCGGATTCCCTACTCGTGCTGGACGTCATAGCATCTGAGATTGGCAGAGGTTACGGCAACCATCCAGGATGTCAAGTACCCGGCGCTTTCACCTTGGTGGGGCTCGATCGTTGAATGACCGTGCCGTCCCCCAACTGCCCCTCGTTGTTGTCTCCCCAGCACAGTACCTCTCCCTCGGTCGTGACGCCGCAGGTATGCGTCGCCCCCGCACTCACCGATGTGAATCGCTCCCCAATGGCCGATAGCGATGGCCGCCGCTGGTTGCCCCGCTCCCCGATCGAGCCGTTCCCCAGCTGCCCTGTGGTATTATCGCCCCAGCAGTAGAGCTCTCCGTCGCTGGTCAGGCCGCACGTGTGCTTCGCTCCCACACTCAACTCGGTGAATGCCACATTTCCCTCGACCGGATTCCGGAGCGGAATCTTGTCGCGCCTGTCGCTGCCAATGCCCAGCTGACCGTAGGTGTTGTTTCCCCAGCAGTACACCCGGCTGGAGCCGGTCAGCGCACAAGTATGGTCCCTCCCCGCACGGACTTCCTTGAAGCCAAGCCCTTTCCCGACCGCCTGGGGTGACGTCTCCGGCCGGTCCAGTCCGACCCCGACTGCCCCGACATAGTCATTGCCCCAGCAGTAGGTGACCCCGTCAGTACCCACCCCGCAGGTATGTTTGCCCCCGGCGGAAAGCATGCGGAACAGCACGTCCCCCTTCACCGGAACAGGCTCGAATCGTGAAGTGGTCGAGCCATCACCCAACTGACCTTCCTTGTTCCGTCCCCAGCAATACGCCTTGCCCTCAGCGGTACGGGCACAGGTATGCTCGTCCCCTGCCGCGATCTCCCTGAACGAGAGCTCACTCTTCACGGGAACCGACGTGGTCGACGCACTGTTCGACCCGTTGCCCAGCTGGCCTTCCGTGTTGCGTCCCCAGCATTCGGCAGCACCCGACGAGGTTAACCCGCAAACATGGAACGCTCCAATACTGATCCTCGAAAATCGGGTCCGGATCGGAGCCGGCCGGCCCTTGCCCCAGCACAGGACCCCCTGCCCCTGGATCGTTGCACAGGAGTACGCCGCCCCTGCCACGACCACTCGCGCTGCACTCAGGAAGCCGGATGCCGGGGGCGGCTCCGGTGCTGCCGGCGTCGGCGATGGTGTGGGGGCCGGCGGCGGCGCAGGGGTGCCTGGGACCACTCCGGGTTCTGGACCTGCCGAAACCACGAACCGGGCCGAGTCCGACTTGCCCTCGCTCGTCGCGATGACGGTCCCGGATCCGGCCCGCCTTGCTTCCACCACCCCTTCTGGCGAAACAGTGAGGATCTCGGGCGTCGCCGACCTCCATTCCACGGTACGTCCCGTCAGCCGTGCCCGGTTCGCCGCCAGTGTTTTCGCCGCAAGCGGCCGGGTTTCATTGATGCGCAACGAGTCTCGGAAGCGATCGATGACCACCTGCGCCACCCGCACAGCGGCCACGATCTGGATCGGCAGGACGGTCCGGGCACTGTCCACCGAAACTATGAGGGTCGTGCTCCCCTCGCGTTTCGCCGTAAGGAGTCCGCTGCGGGACACTTCCACGACGCTCCGGTCACCAACCTCCCATCGAGGCCTCGCCCCCGCGATCAGCGCCTGCTCGCGGTCGAGCGCAGATGCCACGACTGTGAGCGTGTCCCCTACGCTGAACCTCACGCTCGAGCGACCCAGCCGGATACTGTCAACCGTGACACGCCCGGTCGACGCCGGAAGCACGCTGATCCGCGACGGTGAGGGAGGGGCGCCTTCGTAGGTCGCCGAAAGAGTCACTGCACCTTCCTTGATGAATCGAGCCGAGTCACCACTGATCCGCGCGATCGCTGAGTCGCTCGAGACCCATACCGGCGCCACCTCCACCGGCACGCCGACCGAATCCCTCACCACCGCACTCAGCCGGATCGCGCTGCCTGCGCGCACGGTCTGAGGCGGCAGGAACGTGATCGACATCCGGGGCGACAGTGCTGCGATCGGTGGGACCGAAGAGGGAGCCGGCTCGCCTCGAGTGGTGAAATAAACCACCGCCGCCAGGCCGAGCACGACAAGAGCGGCAATCGGAGCGAAGAGGCGCGGCCGCCGGGTCGGGATCGTGGGTGGAACCGGCGTTCGAGGTCCCGTCGAGCGGCGCGGCGCGGTGCGCGGAGTCACCACTGGCTCGATGCCCCGCATGTTCTCGGGCAGCGCTCCTCGTCGCGATATTTCGGCCATCACGTCGCGCAGAGGATCGTCCTCGGCGGGGGCAAACGCGCCGGCCGCGCCCGCCGCCTCCGAAACGGACGGCCAGCGATCCTCGGGCGACTTGGCCAGCATTCGCATCACCGCGTCGGTCAGCTCGGCGGGACAGTCAGGACGGAGCTCACCGAGCGGCGCGGGGTGCTCTGTCAGATGAAGGGCTTGTACCTCCCCTTCACTTCCCTGAAAGGGCGGTTTGCCGGTCAGGAGCTCGTACGCCAGGATGCCGAGGGAGTACTGATCCGAGGCGCCGGTGAGCGGGCCAGCCTTGATTTGCTCGGGGCTCATGTAGATGGCCGTCCCCATGACCGCTCTGGTATGCGGGGAGGCCGAGTCGTTGGTCTTGGCGATGCCGAAGTCGGTGACGATGGCGTTGCCCTGCTCGTCCAGTAGAATGTTGCTGGGCTTGACGTCGCGATGGATGAGGCCGCGGCGGTGGGCATATCCAAGCGCGCTGGAGATCTGGGCGAGCAGCACGCGTACGATGGAGGCGGGCAATGGACCCGACGCCCGGAGCACCAGGTCGAGGGTGGGACCCGGCACGTAGCGCATCACGAAAAAATGGAGGTCGGCTTGGTCGAACACGTTGTGGACATCGACGATGTTCGGATGATCCAGCTTGGCGAGGTTCCTCGCTTCTCGCACGAACCGCTCGACCATGGCCTCGTCGAGCATCATCGCCGGCGACATGAGCTTGATCGCCACTTTGCGGTCGAGCCGTGCCTCGTAGGCAAGAAACACCGCGGCCATTCCGCCTCGGCCCAGCTCCCGCAGAATCTCGTATCGACCGGCCGTCGCCTTGACCAGTTCCTCTTTCGCGCGAGCCCACGCGGTCTCGGAGCGCCGGGCGCCACCGGAGTGGGGCCCTGACGGCGTCCCGGCACGCGACACCCCGCAGTGCGGACAGAAACGCTCGTGTGGCTCCAACGGTTTGCCGCAGGCGACACACGGAGTGGGTCCGGTCGCCCCCATCCAGTCCGCGGGTGGCGCAGGCGGCGCGGGCTCCAGGGGGGCAGCCGGAGTAACGGGGGCTCCCGGCTGCGACACCGCGGCGGAGCCCGGCACCGGCAGTCCGCACTCCGGGCAGAAGCGATCTTCCGCCAGGAGCTCAGTGCCGCATTGAGTGCACGGAATGACCGCGGTCATGTGGGTGGGCGCCAGTTACCCTGTGGTTTTGTTTATCGATTCAGTCGGTACAAAACTTCCGGTCCAGCTGACACGCTCGCGCGGCGAGCGCCGCAGCCTGAGTCGGGTTGGCAGGACCTCCGCGCCCGGTGCGGAACAAGTCGGCCAGTTGTGCGCAGGATGCGGCGTTTCCTGCGCCGCACCCCCCCTTGAGGGTGACTCGACGAATCGAGTCGCGGTTGACCACCGCCGGTCTCTGCGGCAATCGCGTGCTGGGCCTTGGGGGCGCAGCTCGCCGGGCTCGCTCTGCCGCCGCCGAATCCAGGATCCGCCTGACGGAAGCGGCGACTCGGACTGAATCCAGGCGGGCCTGGCGGGCCGCTGCTTCAGCCCGAAGCCGCTTGACCGAATCGGGTAACGCAACCGAATCGGGGAAACTGCGCCAGCCGGCGTCGAGCAGCACGCAGGCTGCCTCGATTCTTGCCTCGCGGCACCCTTTCGTAATCACCCGCTTGGCAAGCACTGAATCCTCGCGGGAATCCGGTAGGCGGCGGCGGAAGAGCTCGACCAATGCCTGGCACCGGTTCCGTCCGCCGAGCACTCCCGCGCTGCGACCACTCTTCCCCCCTGGGTCGAGCTCGCAGGCCCGGGCCAAAGGCGCGAGCGCAGCCGAGCTGTCGCGCACGATCCCATCCGCACCGCTCAGCAGCGCTTCTCCATATTCCTGGCAGGCCACCGCCCGTTGGAACTCGCAGGCCCGGGCATAGTAGCGGGCCGCCAGCACGGGATCGATGGCGAGCCGTTCCTTCCCTTTGAGATAGGCCTTCGCCAGATCGAAGCAATCTTCGCCCTTTCCATTTTCGCAGCCGCTCAGCCACTTGGTCGCTTTGGAGGACTGGGCGGCGAGCCGGGTCGGCTCAGAGATACTCCCGATCGAGAGCACCGAGCAAACTGATATACGAAGAAGGAGCCCAAAAGGGCGGAGAATGTGGCGCGGGATCGACATTGAGGACCGGGTCAGGGTATTTCGATATCCACTCCTAAGTTATTGCGAATTCGGTTCTTGAGCAATCGCGGGGAGGCTCCGGGGTCTCCATAGAGCCCGAATCCCCGATTGCCGGTGATCTCGTTTTCTTCCAGGGTCGGGCTGCCCCCGTGGATCACCACCCCGTCGTGGTTGGCCCAGATGCGATTGCTCCGGAGGGTTCCCCCGCTTTGCTGGAGAAATCGAACCCCGGTCTGGTTTGCGGTGACTGCATTTCCCCGGAGCTCCGGTTGAGCCGAGTCGGTGATCTGGATCCCGGTACAGAGGCCGAGCACTTCGGTATCGACCAGCTCCATCGCCGAGGCTCCGCTGATCACGATCCCGGTCCCCGCCGGGCCGCATTCCTCGCCGCTGACACCAGGCCCACGAAATCGGAGGTCGGCCCCCCGCCCGATTGGTGCGGCCACCGCCAGGAGGGCTGTCCCCGCAGCCCCCGGGTTCGCGCGCAACTCGAACCCACCCAGATCGAAGGGGCCGGCGTCGGGGCCGACACTCAGGCTGCCGGCGGGGCCCACCAGGATCGTGGTCGAGTCCCGTCCGGCACCCAACAGCCTGAAGGGTCGGCTGAGCGTCAAAGCGGTTTCCAGGCGGTATTCCCCCGGTCCCAGGATGACGATTCCGGAGTCCGTGATCGCGGCCAGCGCGGTTTCGATGCTCTGGCCGGGAGCCAACTCCACCCGTGCCACGAGGGGCGGAGGGGGAGGCGGGGCTTTGGGAGAGCTTGGCTCCCGGAAAACGAGGTATAGAATGGCGAGGAGCACTGCCGCTCCCAGTCCGCCAGCCACGAGCCGGCGATTGCCGCGGAGGGAGCGGCCCGCGGGCGACACGGTTTTGGGGCTCGCGGCTTTGGGCCGGGCGGGGGGCGGGGGGGGTGCGGGCGCCGGGGCTTGGGGCCGGGCGGCCGGTTCCGGAGGAGGGCTTTGGAAAGCCGGCTCCGGCATCGCTCCACAGCTTGAACAGAAGCGATCGGTGGCAATTAGAATTTCGCCGCATTTGCGGCAGGGCATGAGCTTGGTTCCGCAGGAGGCGCAGACCTTATCGCTCGAACTAGCGGGCGCTTGACACTTCGGGCATTGGGGGCTTTTGGGCACACTGGATACTGGATCGGGTGGGGGGCGGGGCGCAAGCAGTGGACAGCTCGATTGCCCGGGGAGTGGAGGACGCCGGCGCTCCGATTCCGACCGGATGTTTCCTATGCCGGCTCCCATGCCTCCTTGTCGAGCTTCGGAAAGCTGATCTTGCAGGTTCCCGGATCTATTCCCTCGACCCGAGCAAGCCCTTCCGAGTCGAGGAACCCTTCGCGCGCTGTCCCGTCCGGAGCGACTACGCGATAGCGTTCGTACGGCACCGGCTTGCCGTCTTCATTGACGAGCGAGACCTCGACCCAGGATTTCTTCTTGGGATCGCCTTCGGCCAGGAGCGGAGAATCCTGGTGTGCCGCGAGTGCTTGCTCCGCGGCGCAGTTTGTTCGGGTGAAAGCCTTTCCCGCAGCGCGCGCAGCGGACATGGTCGCCCCAGCGGGGCTTGCTGATCCCCCACCGCTATCGCCGATCAGCACGGTTGGGCAGCCCGCCGCGATCACTCCGCCGTGGGCGCAACTGTCACCCATTCGCGCGGCGGCCAGGCCTCCAATGAGCACGGTGAACGAGCCGAGGATGATCGTATCGGGCGGACCGGTGCAGACAGCCATGTCGGTCACCCGCGCGGCGGGAAGGCCGGCGATCAGGGTCTGGGGATGACCCGGCGACACGATCGGCCCTCCCACGTGCGGGACCACTCCCGTAACCATGGGGCAGACGTGCATATCGGTGAGGCGGGCAGCGGGTTTGGACATAGTTGATCAGTCTAATCTCCGCTTTCTTGAGGGATTCGTCCAGACGGCAGTGCGCAGAGGAATCTATCGCGACGTCGCCTAAACCGGTGGTGGACACCAAACGTCCCCGAGCGCATTTGGTCCCGACTGAGTCGAGAACATACCGTACATTACTCTTGCCGGTCATCGACCCGTCCTACGACACCAGACGGCATCTGTCCTGTCGTGGTCCTCATCTGGGATCGTTCGCGTACGGTTGCAAGGTACGTTCTGGGAGCGATATTAGAGGTCATGGCCGTTCATTGTCAGCTGTTCAGCGTGCTCGAGGCAAGGGAGTGGGCGAAGACCGGCCAACTCTATGCCATCCTCGACGCGTGTGACACCCCCTCGATACCGCTCAAGGCCGAGACGCTCGGCGAGCAGCGCGCGGTCTCACTCTACCGCGGCAGTGCGGAGGAAGAACTGGGCGCGATCGCGCCCTACCTTGTATCGGTCGACCCGGAACTCTTCGACTGGATTGCGGGGACGCTCTGGTCGAAGCCGTGGGGCATTTTCGCGCGAAGCGACGCCAGTTTCCACGACCTGCGGACACATTTTCGGCGCTTCCTGTTGGTGAAATCACCAACAGGGGAGGAGTGGTATTTCCGCTACTACGACCCCCGGATCTTGGACCGGTACTTGCCGACCTGTACCGAGGACGAGCTCGGCGAATTCTTCGGGACGGTTTCGAGCTTCGCCGTGGTGGATCCAGATAGCTACGGGGTCAAACTGATCGCCAAGAGTCCGTTGCCGACCGGCGAGGCGAGGGCGCCGATCCGGATTCAATTCAAGCGGCCTGCACGTTCCGAGTAGCATTCCATTCGAGGTGACTAGACCATCCAAAATATCGCAGGAGCGTAAGCTTCCCCGTCAAGGACACACGGCGTAAGGAGCACAGGGCGCCACGCCGCCGAGACTGTCGTGCAGCCGGCAGCCGGAATGAGATCTCACGGAGTCCTGCCTTCGAAGTGCACTCGCCAGACCAACCAAGCTTCCAAATTCAGCCTTCGTAGTCGCGTTTCAGCGCGGCTCTGGTCTTGTCATCGAGGATGCCGGTGATCGATAGCTTCTGGCTCTTCTGGAAACGCTTGAGTGCGGCCTCCATCGGCAAGGAGCCCTGGGGCGATTCGAGATCGCCGGGTTCCCCTGCTGTGAAGCCGAGCGATTTCAGTCGCGACCAGACGCCGGATCCTTCCTCCAGCGGGTCCAGCTCACCGAGAAGCAACTGGTACTCTTCTGCGCCGGGCACGATAACTAGCCTGGCGTAACGGGCATCAGAGGGGATGCCGACCCCAAGACGACCGGATCCGTCCGTGCGCCCTTTCATCGTCTGCCCATCGACGTTTAGGATGTAATCAACCCCGTCCCTGGCCTTTCCGTTCTTTAGCAGCCTGAGCTTGAGCTTGGTTGGTGTGCCCTTGAGGATGAATGAATGAGCCTTCTCGGTGGGTCGTGAGACCTCCTGCTGTCGCTTCTCCGGTATGAAGAGGATGTCGCCGGGATACAGGACATTGGGATCCTTCCGCTTTTCCTTGAGCTCGGCGTTCTCCGCGTGATCCCAGAGGAACTGCCAGCGGAACCCATACCTGTGGGCGACACTGGACAGGCACTCTCCCTGACAAATCGTGTGGTTCATCGCTTCATTATCCTGGGCGCCCCATACTCCTGACTCGGTAGCAGAGAAAGAGAAACAAGAAGAAGTTGGCCGCTATGAGTGGCACGAGGAACAGCAGCCGCGCTGCGCGCTCAATGCCGTGCGCGGCGGGGTAGCCAAGGTACCAGAAAACCGGGACACCGACGACCAGAAGGAGGTCCAGGACTCCAAACAGCCACAAGGTCCGAACCGCCATTCGACCGGCGAGAATGAGCGCAATGAGCCACAACACGATTCCAGCAACCTCGATCGCCAGGAATGCAGCGTCAAACCCCGAATTCCCACCGGTGGAGCCGAGCATATCACCTCGACAATCGAAGGGAGGGACAGGCGCTCAGGACTCCGAGCCGCAGAGTACCGCCTGTTCACAGAGGTCCCAGACGATCTCGTTAAACTCCGCGCTGGTGCCGAATGCGGCTGCGTGCTGAACGCCCTCGATGATGCGCTGCCGATCGGTATCCGCCACGCGGGCCTCTGCAAACGAAGACAGGGGCAGAGCGGTACTCGAAGAGAGTGCGACGGTGCCATCGCCGTGATCCCCACGGATCATCGTCGGGTCGGCCGAGTCCTCGGTGAACAGGTTCCAGTCGTGCACCATGTGCGTCGCGACGTCCGTCTCCAGACCATTCCCGGCAAGAACAGCTGTGTTCGGATGTACGGAGCTGTTCAGCCGTTCGTGGTGAAATTTTTCTGCCTCGTTGACGCCCGTCAGGACGCCGTCGCGGATCCTCGGGCCATCGATCATGTGGGCGATGATGTACCCTTCCGTGATTGCGATCGTCTTATGATCTCCGAAGTAGCGATAATCGATGAGTCCCACCCTGCCCATCTCTTCGCGGTACGCATCATACGCCGTACTCGATGGACCAAGAGAAGACTTAATCTTGGCATCGTAGGTAAGCCACGGGTCTCGTCGGCTGTGCCGGCCGGGTGGCTCATTCGCCTCACGTCCGGTCGCTCGATAGTGATGCTTATTAGGAAGAAGCTCGAAAGGTGCGCGAGTGCCTGAGATGACGGCGGCATACTGGATCGGTGTTCGGCCAACGATCCGTCCAAGCACGACATCAGCGAGGACCCAATGGAGCGCTTTCCCTCCCGTCTTGAACTGACGGTAGGCGAGGGGGGTACCATTGGCGGGCTGCATGGTGTGGACGACCCCAAGCACGTCAGGGCTCGCGCCTTGAGCGCAGGCGGCGCGGGAAACCAGCCCACCCATGCTGTGTGTCACCAACAAGACCTTCTTGCCATCGTGCGCTTTGCGCACCTTTTGGATCCTTTTCTGCAGCTTCTCCCCATTCAGCCAGTTACTGACGCGCCAGTCGTAGCCAAATCCGTAAACGATGCCGCCGAGGTCACGGGAGCGCTGTTCAAGACTCTCGAGCCCCTTCCCGTAAAACCCCCAGGCGAGTCCGCCCCAGCCACGATCCTCCTGATCTGCGGTCAGTGTGGTTTTCGAGTACCCTTTCTTGAAGACCTCAGCTCGTGTCGTCACATCGAATAGCTCTTGCCGATACGCCGTCATGAGATCGGCGAGACGTAGCATCGCCCAAGTGTCGTCAGGGTCCCAGATGGTTTTCGACGGCTGACCAGCTTCATGGATCCGGCTCCCCATGATCCCCGGGACCAGGATGATCGGAAGCTCATTGATCTGGAGGGTGTTCCCCCCCCCACGGGCGACTTCGAGCGTCTTTGCTATCGACATCAGTGGGGTCCGCGGTTCATCGGGTGCACCGGCGACCTTCAAAAACCGATCCGGACGGAGGCGCAGACGCCGCGGAAGACCTCGCGCATTCTGCCCTCCCATCTCTCAGGTGGAGTCTCCAAATCGAAGACCAGAATCCGATGCTTGTCCAGCTTTGTCAGCGCGATCGCTCCGAGAAGCGGCGTCTCGTCACCCCTCATCATTGCGACAATCGCGTACTTGCCCGGTAGGTTGCCGACCGACATGTCACCGGTCTCTTGAACCGAGGCACCGATCGCTGTCTCTGAAACCGTCTGGGTTTTCTGGCGGATGTGGTCCTCAAGGGAGGCATCTACTCCCCAATCTTCGATCGACACCCGCAGCTTACAGTCATCCGCTGGGCTGACAAACGAGTAGACAGAATCATTCCGGAAGTGCTCCGGCACCACGAACTCGAGCGCGTCAGCGTGAATTCTCGGCAAGGCCTATCTCTCCTCGGTCCTATTAGAGTCTGGGGCGAAGACCATCCCGTCGTCATCGGGAAAAAACCTGTCTACGAGGCTGGAGATGCGCTTTGACATTGACCCGGCAGCAGATGATAACGGATTTCCCACACGTCCGTAGACTGTCTCCAAAAGGGATCAACGTCATTCGCCTGAGGAAGTCTACTTTCAAATGTCTACTTGGTGGGGGAGCGTACGGACCCCACACCGGCCGCACAGTGCAATCTACCTGTCAATCGGCTGAATCGGCTCACCATCCGGTAGGCCCGCCACCCACGAGTTCTTACCCCGCACGACCACTCTTTGCCGCTCTCCCAACAATCCGAGATATGGGCATTGGTCCGGTGGCGCTGCGCTGAGTTTTCGGTTACCAGACCCGGGCTCGCACCAGCGGAGCTTCCCGTTCCGGAGCCAAGGCAGGAGGTTGAAGTCCCAGACATCGTTCGGCACCGTCCACCCCGTCACTCCTCGCTGAGTCTGGTACGTATACGTCTTCCGCGCCCAGCCCGCGTTTAGCTCCTCCGGAGGAGGCCGGCGTTCGGCGAAATAGGCGATCGGGTACGCCGTGAACCCCGGTGCCATCTCCAGCTCCCCGATAACGGCGATCATCCCGGGCAACTCGAGAATTCGAGGGATTACATAGGGGACTTCCGGTCCAGGCTGGATCTCGACTGCACCCGCTCGCGGCGGCTCCCCATGGTAGTTCACGGCGCCGACCAGCATGCAGAAATGCGGGCAGCTCGGAGGGTCCTTCGGCGTCGCGTCGGGGTACCACCAGAGGCCGTCCAGCCCGTAGGGGTCGAAACTGCGCTCCAGGGGGCGACCATCGAAGGGGCAGCAGCCAAGCACGGGCCGTGGCAGCCGAGCAAAGTACTCGGTCTTCTCACGAGCTGCTTCGTCCATCAAAGCGTCGGCCAGAACATATTGCTCTTCCCCCATCGCGAGGTCATACGCCTTATAGGCGTGATGGTAGCGCGTCAGGAGATCGTTCCGCTCCTGCTGAGTGAGCGGAGGGATGCGCGGCCCTGAAGCGCCCGGCGAGCCCGACCGGCTATTGGTCATACCGCCAGGGAATCCCGTGAGCGGAGTAAAAACGCTTCATATCAGCGATCGTCTCCAGGTGCACCGATGTGCCGTCCGGCAGGTAGGCGGTGACCGGCGGCTGGGGTCCGTAATTCGCCCCACCCTTGGCTTCATCGTACGCCCCCGGCCAATCGTCATGCGGACCGTGTTGAATGATCTCGCCATTGAATTGTTCGTTCAGCTTGCCCTTGAACTCCTCGGTGTAGGCGCTGCTGGTCGGACTGCGACCATCGTAAACGCCATGGAGGTCGTAGTCGCTGTAGAAGGCGGCACCCTCCTGGTCCCGCAGGACATAGCCTTCGGCCGGAGTACCAATGGTGTAGGTTCCATCGGCTTCCAGCTTCTTGCAATACTCGTCGTAGCTGAGCCCCTCGTCCTCTAGAAATTGCTTGAATCGCGGGTCGTTTGGGTCCGCAGCGACTAGCCCTTTGTTGGGGGGCGTTTGGCGCGTCTTCTCCTTCATGGTCGGCGACTTGGCCTTGTATCCAGGCTTCCCGACGTAATCGAGCGCCGCCGCGTTGGAGTTTCTCACCAGAATGATCTTTCCCTCGTCCCGAGCCACCGAGGAAAGCACGCGATCGTCCCGCTTCCGCATCCCCCGCTTCTCGGGGTACGTGGCTGGAGCGAACTCTTCATTCCCTGAGGGCCTGGGCGGCTTGCGGGAATTCTGACTCACCGCGGTCGCGACCACGGTGTTCTTCTCTTTGGCTTGCTTCGATCCGCCCTTCTCTCCCGACCTTCCCTTGGTGATCTCGGCCTGGATCTTCGTCGGCTCCGCGAGGATGATCGTCGCCTCGCGATCGCCGGCCTTCTTCCAATCCCCGGGCGGCTTCTCGCCCCCCGTTGTCTGGCCCTTGACGGCGCCAGCTTTCGCCGTGGAGTCCGACTTTGCCGCGGGCTTGTGCCCGAGCTTGTCCCAATCCTCCACCAGTCCCTTGGTCGCGATGTACTTCATGCCGGCAGCGAGGGCGACTCCCGCGAAGAACTCCATCAACTTCTCGATCCGGTCTTCCGGGGTCAGCGTCCGATCGTTCATGATCGCCTCATACGCTGCGATCTGATCTGACGCGATGAACACCGCTTCGATCCCCTCCTTGGTGAACTCCCCAATCAGGATGCCCCGGTCGAACTTGACCCCGACGCGGGACTTGAGGTTCTCTGGGATCACGACCGTCGCGCCGCGTTGCCACTTCGTTCCTCTCGCGACGACGGCGCCGCGGATGAATTTCGCAGCGCCGAGCACATTCCCGACTATGGTAAGGATGTCGACGGCGTCCTCTTTCCAATTGTTGAACCCTTCATTGTGCCGCTGGGCAATACCGATCGTCGCCGAGACCGTGGTGGCGATGATTCCGGTCCACAAAAGTGTCGCCAACACCGCGGAGCCAGGAACGGGGACCAGGAGCAGCACCACAACGCCAAGGACCGCGATGGCTTCGCCGACGAATTGGAAGAACAGTCTGATCTCGTCGCCCGAGCTCAGGCCGTCAGTAGGGAAGTCGCCGCGTATGCTCAGGGCAAATCTCTGGCTCGACGCTTCGTACAAGATCGTGCCTGGAAACCGATATCGGGTCTGCGTCGAACCGTACCGATTGCCAGAGTCCCATGCCTTGAGAGCCCCCCGAACCGCTTCCTGGTCCGACGACGCGAGACCGGTGTACTTCCCGGTCTGGGCCCGAACCGTCGGACTAGTCCAGTCCACCAGCTGCCAAGTTTTTTGCCCGTGCGGATGATCGTCACCCGACATTCGCGCCAGGAACACACGGAGTGCCTGAGGCCGATGCCGCGAGCCCCCGGGCATGTAGTGCTGGGCGACCAACGCCACACGAGCCTTGCCTTGGGAATCGGAGAGGCACTCGGACAGCTTTTTCGCGTACTCTTCGAGCTGTTTGATCAGGGCCTCGTGCTCCTCCTTCATGGTCGGGGGCCGAGGCCCGCCCGCTCTCTCGTCCAGGTATTCCAGGGCATCGGCCGGATACTTCTTCCTGTCGATCTGGTCGGGCGGCGCCGGCTGTGCCTTCAGGGCAAGCAGCGTCCGGATCACCGTGCTTAGCTCCGCGTCGGGATTAGCCTGGCCGAGTGTCCGGGCCTGATCCATCCCTTGCGCGAGCACCGCGCTCTCCTCGGCGATCCAGTGCTCCCGCTCCACGTAAATCTTGGGGCCATCGCGCATCTGTACGACGCAGGTGATCCGCACTTGCCCCGCGAGCGTCCACTTGGTTTTCCACGAGCCGGCGTGCTCGCCTCTCGGTCCCAGATGAAAGCCTGGACTCATCGAGGTAAAGCCCCGCTTCTCCATGTCCGCCCGCATCTTCCGCAGCGATTCGTTGGTGACGAAGGCATGCCAGGCATACGAGACCTCTGACCGCGGGGAGCCCATAGCTTGATAGAATTGCGGCCCTCGCAGCCAGTACTCCACCGGCGCATCGGTGCTCACGGTCTGGAGCTCCGGGGACATCTCGATGCCATACCCAGTGTCTGCGGGGGGAGGGGCTGTGCCGCCCGCCCCAGCGGGTCGCTCGACGGGAACGCTGCTCACAAGATCGGCTCCGCGAAGACGATCGCGCTGCGGGTCGGCAAGCCCGCGCGGGCGAGTGCTCCCTCGATCGCAGTCAGCACGGCTGGATCGCTGATCTCCTGATAGAGATCGGCCACCAGCCCTCTGCCGGTGAAGTCATTGAAGTACCGCTCGTAGGCCGTGGTCGCCGCCCGGACCACGGCGGGCGACTGAGCTATGAAGTGGAACACCTCGTCGACCCGCCGCTCGTCGAACGCCGTTCTGACCGATGCCGCAACGGTCTTCGCCTTGATGTCGTCGAGGTCCGGAAAATCGATTTCGACGGGCCCTAGCGGGACGTCCTGAACCAGGGCGAAGCCGCGGTCGTCCAGTCGTCCGTCGCGGCTCGAGCCATCCGCGAACGTAGCGACGAAACCAACGCCGGGCACGCGGAGGCCTTGTTCGCTCTCCAGCACGAGCCGAAGATGTGGCTTTGGCACCAGCGTATTTAGGTGCCGCTGACCGACGCTAGTCCGGGAAACGAGGGCTTGATCGCTCATCCGGCTCGCTATGCCTCGTCGTGTGCGTGACGCAATCGGGCCTCGGTTGCGCTGCTGTTCTCACCGGTTACCTCGAGTCCTGAACTCGCCTGGAATGCGCGCAGCGCGGCCCGCGTCTTGGGTCCGAGAACACCGTCCACTCTCCCACAGGAAAATCCGAGGTTGTTCAAACGGGCTTGGACGCCGCTCACGTCTTCCACAGGATCGAGATGACCGACGGCAAGCGACCACGGATACGGGGGACCTTCGTCCTCGAGCCACACCAGGAGTTCGGCCTTGTCCGCGTCCGGGGCGACGGGATGCTCGATCAACCCATCAGCACCCGTAATGCCCTCGAACGCCGCTCCGTCAAAGGTCAGCTGGTACCGCCTGTTGGCGTACGCGGCCCCCTCGTCGTCGGCGACCTTGAGCCGAAGGATTGTTTCCAGCGTTCGCAGCGTGTACTGGTGCTTGAGCTTCGAGGCAACCGTGTCCTGCTTCGGCTGCTTGTCGGGAATGACGAGGACATCGCCCGGGTAGAGGAGGTTCGGGTTGGGTCGCTTCCGCTTTAACGGTGCGTTGTCTGGATGGTCATAGAGCGTCCGCCAGTCCGCGAAGTAGTAGCGTTTCGCGATGGTGGCCAGACATTCGCCCTGGCTCACGACGTGGGTATTCACGCTGCCGGTTGCTCGGTCAAGAGTGTTTCCAGTCGGCGGCGTCACGATCGGGGAAAGTCACTCGGCACGAGCCGGGATCGAACCCCTCTATTCGAACTCTCCCCCTGGAGTCGAGAGCACCTTCAACTGATTTCCCATCCGGAAGGACCACCCGGTACCGCTCCTGGGGTACCGGCCGGCCGTGATCGTCGCGCAGCTCGATGACGATCCACGAGTTCACCGAGCCACCAGCTTGAACGACGCTCGCCGGGGCGGGCTCTACATCGGCCCCGCTTGTCCTCCCTGATCCCTGGCAAGGAACACAAGGGTCGGGGCCGAAGGCCTCCGCCTGGTCGTTCCGGATCCTCATCGGTCCGGGTCCGCAAGCTGCGGTGACTTCGGCCACTGAACGATGTTCGGCGTCAACTCACCAGCCTCGCGCGAAGGTCGGAGAAGGACGCCCCAAGCCGCTTCGACGTTGGAGCTGCACGTCCTTCTACTGTCATTCCACCGGGCAGGACCACGCCAAGAGTTCCTCGGTCGCGGGCGTTCCCACAGCTGCCCGGCTCAATCCCAAGCCACGCTTTTTGGCTGTGGTCAACCACCTCCAACTTTCCCATCTGCGCAGCTTTCTCCGCCGGAGCCGCCCGGCACTCCGCGAGCGGTTGGACCCGAACGCATCTGGTTGCCCTTCTCCAATCTTTGTCCCCTGGCTCCTCCTAATGTTCCCTGCCGCTAAAGCCTGGGACGTCTCAACATTAATCGAGCCTTTGGCTCCACCGGCACGATCGATCCCGGGACGGAACCGAACACTTTCACGCCGTAGCTCTCGGCATCGGTAAGCGCGAACATCACGACCTCTCCAAAGAAATCCAACAATTTAGAATAGGAATTCCCTTTGCGCCCCAAACGTACCGGGCGGTCCTGGAATCGTCAATTCACGTCCCCGACGCGAGGGGTCGGCGCCGCGGTCGAAGAGGGCATCGTCGCGGGCGGCGCGGTTTGCTTGCTTGTCGCCTTCGTTTCGGGCAGCCTGATCGCGAATCGGCTGTTTCCCGACCGTAGTCCGAAGGGGGTTCTTCTGTCGGTCTTCGTCATGTTGGCGGCGCTGGCGCTGCTGGCGCTTGTTGAAAAAGCCTGGCCCTCGCTCCGCCCCAAGAGAAAAGGCGAATCAGGCAGCGCTTCACCGTAATCCGACGGGCCGCGTTTGGGCTGATCGATTAGCCCCGCAGGCTTCCGGGCCCCATATTCAGGCGTCCCATGCCGCCCGCCCCCCGATTCGTTCCTATCGCCCCAACGCCGGGGGAGCCGGTCGCCGTCAGCCGGTCCCCCTTCTGGATCGGCTCAGCCAGCGCCGGCAACCTCCGGATCAACCTCCCCACGATCGCCGAACGGCACGCGTCGGTGACCGAGCGGGAGGATGGTTACTACCTCTCTCCTTTCTCCTCCGGCACCCCGGTGCGCCTCGACGGCCGCACGATCACCGGCCCGACAAAGCTGGTGGATGGAGTCGTCCTCGATCTCGCCCCGGCAGCGCGCTTCGAGTTCGTGACCGGGGCACCCCGGGTGGCCCCCGTCGCCGAGGAGCCGGAGCCGGTCTATGAGGAGCTGGGACCCTCGCGCCACCGGCGGCGCTGGTGGCGGCGGCGGCGGCGAGGGGCCCGGGTGGGGTTTCCGCTCTGGGGCTGGCTTGTGCTGGCCCTGATCGTGGCCGGGCTGGGCTACGGCGGCAGCGTGCTGGTCCGGACCATCCGCTCCGCTTCGGAACAATCGACAGCCCCCCCCCCACTCACCGAGGTGGAAGGGCAACTCTACGACAGACTTATGGTCGAGGCAACCGAGCGGATCGAGCGCGGGGCCACCCTCCTCGATCTCGGGCTCACCGAGGAGGCCGACCGTGAATTAGCCGCTGCGGTCGCCTCGTTCGAGACGAGCCTGATCGCTGACAACCCATGGGTTCGGCCGAGCATCGACGCGCTGGCCAGGACGGTGGGAGACATCTACCGGTCCAATAAACTCAATGTGCCGGCCGGACTGCGGGTGGTTCGGGGCAAGATCGCAGACCTCAGCAAGAGTCTGACCGCCAACCTGGAGCCCGACCGATTCCTCAAGGCGGTCGACCGCGTGCAGACGGTCTTTCAGTCCACCTTCCAGCAAAAGTTCGAGATCACCGGGCGGGACCACCCGGAACACCTCTCGCTCTACGGCAAGGAGAGCGCGATGGACGTGCGGGTGAAGGATCTGAGAACCGCCCAGGTCCAATTCCTGATCGACAGTTTCGGCCGCTCCGGGATTCGAGTAAAGGATTTTTCGAAGGACGCGGTGTTGCAGGCGCAGATCAAGGCAGCCATGGCCCGGGGCCTGGCCAATCGGGCCGGCACCGGGCTCCATCTTCACATCGACCGGTTCCGCGATCGAAACGACCGCTGGACGGTACGTCGCTAGCCCAGCCGTGCCACCCGGCCGGCAAACTCCGCGACCGTACCGAATCGATCCCGAGGATTCGGTGCGATCGCTCTCATGACCGGATCAATCAGCATCGCGGGGAACTGGATATGCCGATCGAGCGGGGTCGGCGCGGGACCACCAGCCGCGCGGACCCGGTATTCCTCCTCGCTCTCCCCCTCCTCCATTTCCACCGGCAGCTTTCCGGAAAGACATTCATAGAGCACCGCCCCGAGCCCGTACACATCGGTCGCCACGCTCGCGAGGGCGGGATCCCGGAGCAGCTCCGGTGCCGCATAACCCGGAGTACCGATCTCTTCTTCGGTCCACCCCGCGGGGAGTCCCCGCGGCGGGTCGCCTTGTGCCGCCACGCCGAGATCGCCGAGCCGCCAAGTGGCGTCCGAGGTGAGCAGGAGATTGGAAGGCTTCACGTCGCGATGAATCACCTGGTGCCGGTGCAACCAGCTCAGCGCGTCGGCCGCGTGGACAACCACCGGGATGGCGAGACGGAGCGGCAGGACGGAGAGGGTCAGCCGGTCGCGGAGACTTCCCAGCTCGGCCGGCTCGAGCACCAGGCAGGGCGGATCGTCGATGACCCCGTCACACCGCAGGAGATGATGGCTGCCGCCGTAACGCCTGAGCAGCTCGCCCTCGGTGGCAAACCGGATGCGAAGATCTTCGCGGGCCGCCGCTCCGGGTCCGAGCAGCTTCAGCGCCACCAGCTCCCCATCGGGAGCCCGGCCTTCCCAGACTTCCGTCGCGCCACCACCCGAAGAGAGGCGGCGCAGCACCTCGAAGCCGGGAACTCGTGGCGCGTTCAGGTGTGCAGGAACTTGAGGCGGGACACCTCGGCGAGCGTGATTTCGTCGCCGTCCTCCAGCCGTTGGTCGTCGCCCCGCTTGAGCGTCCTCCCGTTGATCGCGGTGCCGTTCATGCTGGAATCGACCAGGAAATAATCCCCGCCCTTCCGGACCAGGGTACAGTGAAACCGGGAGATCATCGCCGCCGAATCGCTGACCACCAAATCGTTCTTTTCGGCTTCCTGGGCGCCCGTCGCCGCTCCGATCTTGAAGATCGGCTTCTGGCTGTCGAGCGTCACCAGCTTACCGCGGCCAACACCGTCGACGATCTGCAGCACGGCGGCCCGCTTGGCCGCGAGCTCGTCGGCCTTCTTCTGTCCGTCTTCCCGGTGCTTGGCGCCGAATCTGATCACAAATGCCATGCCGACCCCCAGCAGGAGAAGCACCGGCATGATGTACATCGCCTGTCGCTTCAGGTCGGCGATCCTGCGGCCGTGTTCGACCTCGGGCATCATCATCTTTGCCCGGGGATTGGTCCGGTCTCGTTCGAGGACAAACTGGAGATGCGACTCGGCTGTGGCCCAGTTCTTGGACTGAATCGCGGCGGCGGCCTGATCGAGTCGGCTCGCGATTACCGCCCGAGTGTCCTGATCGGCTTTGCCACTTTGCAGGGCACGGTCGTTCGCCGCCCTGAGATCGGCCTGCGCCTGCTGCAGTGCGTTCAGAGCGATGGGGTTGTCGGATTTCTTGAGCAGAACCCCAGTCCACCGAGCTATCCGTTCCTTAATGTGTGCGATCGAGGTATCGGGGGAGGCATCCGCCTGAACGGCCTGAGCAATGGCCGTATCCAGGATTTGTGTCTCTTCGGCGGTGAGCGCCGGCTGCCCGCCCGCCCCCTGTACCGTCGCAGCCGCCCCTGCCGGAGCAGCGATCGCCGGAGCGCTCCCGGGCTGCTGCGGTGCTCCGGCGCTGTCCTTGGGGGCGGCCGGCGGGGCGCCGGGCGCCGGCGTCTCGGCCGGACCACTCTTGGCGACCGCCTCCGCGGGAGGCGGCTGCTTCTTTTTCTTCTTGAAAAATGGCAGCCCGAACTGCGCGTCGGCGGTGGGCACGATCGTGATCGCGAGCAGCAGCCCCAGCAGAATCCGTCGCATCATCCCTCCTTGGGGGCCTCCGCCCCCACCGCCGCCGCTCCCGCTTTGGCGGCTGTAACTTCGGCATCCACGTCCTCTCTGGTCCCGACCAGGAGGGTCACGTCCTCTCCATCCTTCATCACTCGGACCAGATGGCCCGGCACCACATCACCCCCGATGATGAGCCTGGAAAGCGGACTCAGAATCTGGCGATCGATGGTGCGCTCGACGGGGCGGGCACCGTACGCGGGATCGTAGGCCAGTTGAGCCAGCAGTGTCACCGCGTCGGCGTCCACCTCCAGGGTGGCCTTGTATTCGTCCCGGAGCCGCCCGTTGAGGCTCTTCAGGTGAATCCCGACGATCGTCTCGAGCGAATCCTGCTCCAGCGAATTGAAGGGTATCACCCCGTTGAGCCGATTGAACAATTCGGGGCGGAGCGTCCCCATCACCACCTTCATGATGATGTCGCGGCGCTCCTCGGAGGTCTTCGCCACCGCGTTGGCTTCCTTGACGCCGAGATTCGACGTAAGGAGAACGATGGTGTTCGTAAAATCGCAGAGCCGGCCCTTGGCATCGGTGAGCCGGCCTTCGTCCAGGAGGCCGAGCATCAGATCCATCACCTCGGGGTGCGCCTTCTCGATTTCGTCGAACAGGACCACCGAATAGGGCGACCGGCGGACCTGTTCCGTCAGGAAACCGCCCTGATCCGATCCGATCAGCCCCGGACGCGATCCGATGAGGCCCGAGATCGCGCCGGCGTCCTTGTACTCCGCCATGTCGATACGGATCAGCGCGCTTTCGTCGTCGAAGAGCGCTTCCGCGAGAGCTTTCGCAAGCTCGGTCTTCCCCACCCCCGTCGGCCCCACGAACAGGAAGGAGGCGGGTTTCCGCTTCTTCCGGAGGTCGGTTCGCATCCGGCGCGCCGCCTCGGCGAGTGCCTCGATCGGCTCCGGTTGACCGATCACCCGGGCTGCCAGGCGCTCCTCCAGCTTGAGCAGCCGCTCCCGCTCGCTCTCCATCATCCTGGAGATCGGAATTCCCGCCCGGCGCGCCACCGCGTCCGCCACGTCGGCGACGCGAACCTCATGCGGTACCATCACGCCCTTCTCGAGAATGACGGCGTGCCGCCTGGCGAAATCGGCCTCCTGCTCCCCGAGAAACTTGAGGGCGCCGTAGCGGAGCTCGGCCGCCTTTGCGACGTCCGCGGCGGCCTCCGCCGCCTCCAGCTCGGATTTCTTTTCGGCGATCGCTTTCCGGGTGGCCTGGAGTCCGTCGGCGACTTCCTTTTCTTCTCTCCAGCGCTCCGAAATCTCGGCGAGCGCGGCCTCCGCTGCGCCGATCTCCTTCTCGACCGCCTTCGCATCTCCCTCGCCGCTCGCTTTGATCGCCTCCGACTTTGCCCGGAGCCGGACCAGGGCCCGCTCCTTTTCGTCGACCGCGTTCGGCTTTGCTTCCCGCTGCATCCGGAGCCGTGCCGAGGCTTCGTCGAGGATGTCGAATGCCTTGTCCGGGAAAAACCGATCCCGGATGTGCCGGCGGGCGAGCTTGACGGTGGCCTGGAGCGCTTCCTCGGTGATCTGGACGCCGTGGTGGGCCTCGTACCTGCCCTTGACACCGCGCAGCATCGCCAGGGTCATCTCGTCATCCGGCTCGTCACAGACGATCCGCTCGAACCGTCTGGCGAGCGCGCCATCCTTCTCGATCGACTCCCGGTACTCGTCGAACGTCGTCGCTCCGACGCAGCGAAGCTCCCCGCGCGAGAGCGCCGGCTTCAGGATGTTGGCGGCGTCCATCCCGCCGGCGTTGCCGCCGGCGCCGACCAGCGTGTGGATCTCGTCGAGGAAGAGAATCACGTCGGTGAGCTGGCGCACTTCATCCACGATCGCCTTGATACGCTCCTCGAATTCGCCCCGGTACTTGGCGCCCGCCACCAGCCCGGTGAGATCGAGTGCCAGGAGCCGGGAATTCTTGAGCGACTCTGGCACGTCGCCGGCCACGAGGCGAAGGGCGAGCCCTTCCACGACCGCGGTCTTGCCGGTGCCGGGATCTCCCACCAGCACCGGGTTGTTCTTGGTCTTCCGCAGCAGTGTCTGGATCATGCTCCGGGTCTCGGCGTCGCGACCAATCACCGGCATCAGCTTGCCCTGACGGGCCTCTTCGGTGAGATCCCGGGTGAACTTGGCGAGGACACTCGCGCCATCGTCGGCGCGCTTTTCCTCCGCGGGCTGCATGACCTCAGGCGACTGGAGCGCCGAGCGGAGCTTCTCGGCGGTCCAGCCGGCATCCCGGAGTGCGGGGCCCAGGTCGCCCTGATCCGAATCGACAGCGGCGAGTGCGACTTCGAGCGGCCCGACGGTGTGCGCGCTCCGCTGATCCGCCATCGCGGTGGCGCGGTCGAGCAGATCGCGCAGCGACCGTCCTGCCACTGGCTGCCGTCCGGGCTCCGCCTTGACCGCATCGGAGCCGGGAGGAAGTGCTTCGATCCGGCGCAGCGCGGCGGCCGCATCGAGGCCGACCTTGGCGGCGGTCCTCCCCAGCGCGCCCTTGGAATCGAGCAGAGCCAGGAGGAGATGCTTTCCCTGGATGTACCCAAGCCCCGCCTTGGCGGCGAGAAGCCGGGATTGCTCGAGCGCGGCGGTGAGATCCATCGACAACCGGTTGAAGTCCATGCGAGCCTCGGCTCCGAATCAGCCCTGACCGGGGCGTTTGAAGGTGATCTTGGGACCGGGCGGCGGCGCCGGGGCGGGCTGCGGGCCCGGTGCCGGCTGAGCCGCGGCACCCGGCAGCGGCATCGCCGCTCCGGATCCCGGGCTCACGATACCGAGCCGCCGGCGGAACAGGACCGCACCCCGAATCCCCTGTCCCGGCTGCACCGTGACGGTGAGGCCCGCGATCGTGGCGACGTCCTGCGGCGTGTCGAAATTGACCGCGAAGTTCCGCTGGCCTTCCACTTCGCACATGATGTCACGGGACATCGGGGGACGAGGGCCGCCCGTGGCATTGACGCGCAGCGTGACCGAGAGCTGCTGCCCGACCGCCCACTGTGCGCTGGCCCGGGGATCGCCGGTGAGCACGACCCGGTATTCGTGTCGGCCCGACAGCTCGAGCTGGGTGAAGACGAATGTGAGGAGGTCGCCGTCCCGCTGCGGGTGGGAAGGCGCCGTCACCGCCTCGTAGAAATGATCGCCGTCGCGATCGAGCATGAACCGGATCGATTCGATCGACCGGTTGAGCCGGTAATCGACGTATTTGCCGGCGAGCGCTTCGACCAGCCGGCGAAGCCGCTGCAGCGTGTCGGCGGCGCGATTGGCCACCGGACGCAATTCCTCCCGTCGATCGAGCTCCCGGTCGGTTCGCAAGATCCCCTGCTCGGCATCGAGCAGCTCCGTATAGCTGGCGTCGACCTGGCCGAGATCCTTGAAGAACTGGCGGCTGGAAGCGGAGAGAGAGAGGGCGAGGGCTACCAGCCGGCTGGCCCGCTCGACCTGCTGAAAGAATCGCTGGGGAGGGATGGTGAGGTCGGCGGTTTCATACGCGGCCGTCTCCAGCGCCAGGACCGCGCGTTCCACGAAGGCGCGGATGTCGAGATCAGACCGTACGTCCACCCCTCGGGCCGCGGTGCGCTCGGCGAAGTGCCCCGCCTTTTCGTGCACCAGCTGGAACTCGTTGACGAGGAGGCGGATTTCCGATTGCAGCCTGGTGGCGGCGTTATACAACGCGCTGTGGGCGAGAAGCGACGCACAGGGCGGAATGTATTGTCCATCCAGCTCGAAGCCGAGTGTTTCCGAGGCGCGGCGAACCCGGCCCACCGCCATCGACACCGCCGACAGATCGGCGGTGATGCCAAGCCGGACCTCATACCGGATCCGGCTCAACGCGGCCTGATTGGGATTGGCGCCGTCAGCGCCGAGTGAGTCCGGGTCGGGTTCCTTCTCGGCCCGGCGAACGACGTAGACCAGCAGCTCCGAGACGCCTGCGAGGTCGCCTCGGTTGATTTCGGTATGAGCGACCCGGGACTCGTCGATCTCGACCAGTTCCCCGTTGGGAGTGATCCCCCGGGCCCTGAGGACCGTGATCCGCAGGCTGTCGCCTTCGTTGTGCAGCTCGACCTTGGGGTCGAACTTTGCGAGTCCCTGCTCGACGGTGTCGAGCCGAACTCCCCCCCCGACCAGACCGCTCACCGGAATGCAGTATCGAAGCAGCCACGCCACCTGCTCTTCGATGTAGCGGTCCTGACGGAGAAAATGCTCTGGGGTGAGCAGCATCCCCGTGGTCCAGTTGACCGAACGAAAATATGGATCGAGTTGCGTCACGCAGCACTCCTGATCCCGGGCGATCCCAGGTAGCAGTAGACACCCAATGCCGCCTCGCGGGTTGCGTCTCCGAGTATCGCGGTCTCGGAGCGGTTGCCGACGATCCACCGCTCCACCACCTCGTGGCGGAGATGGGCGGGGAGGACGAGATGATACAGCGCCTGACGCTGGCGTCGCTCGGCGGGATTCTGATGCAGGCGGTACGTCGCCAAATCAACCGGTCCGACATCCAGCTCCACCCCGGTGTGCGCGGTGACCCCGTCGCCGATCAGGGCGTCGACCCCCAGGCGCCCGTTGAGCACGCCGAGGCGGGTGCGCCGCTCCCGCGCCACCGGAGCGACGCCTGAGACGAGCCGAATCGGTGAAGCGGGAAGCCGGAACACGGCACGAAGCGCGATGGCACACCCCTCGGGGCGGCCCGCGATCCGGTGCAGCGCGGGCAACAGGCGGGCCACGTCGTACCACCGGTGCGAGGGCCAGGCGTCGGAAGAAAGCCGGAAGATCTCGACGATCCAGCGATTGGCGCCCTCGGGATCGTCGGGGTGAAGGTCGAGCAGACCACCCGCCGCGCGGAGGTGGTGGGAGAGCCGCAGCAGCGGATGGTCGAAGAGGCTGAACAGCCGGTCGATCCGGAACTCGCCGTCGGCGCTGTCGCGCATCGGGAAGGGCACCGACTCGAGTGCGCCTGCCCCGGCGATGTGAAGAAACACCCGCGTCTCCGGTTCGAGCATCGCATCCGGAGCGGGCCGCTGACCGACGACTGTTCCCCGGACCCATCCCGGACCGGCACTGGAGAGAACGATCCGGTCCATCTCCACACCCAGTCGCAACAGCGATGGAATCGCCGAGTCGACCGTGTGGCGAACCCCTCGGCGGGGGGAGACCAGATCGGGCATCACGATCGTCATCGAGCCGCCGCTTTCCGTTCGATGCTGACCACGATGCGTTGTCCGATCATGCACCGCTCCGAGAGGTACCGCTCCAGCTCGGTCTTGAGCCGCTCGAACTCGGCATCTGGATCCGCGAAATCTTCCGGCACCACTCCGACGCCGACGCGGGTCACCAGTCCGAGGCCGGCTTCGGTGATTTCCGAGGCGCTCTCGACCCCAACGGAGACCACCCGCGGCTCGCTGGCGCGGACGGCGATGTCGACATCCGCCGAGGTGACCACGCGCTCGCGGGTGCGGAGCAGCTCGGCGAAGCGGTCGCGCGCGTCGAGATAATCGGGGGGAGCGGCTCCGCCTTTGGTCGGGGTGAGGCTTGCGACTCTGGCGATCGGGTTTTTCATCAGCTCCGAGCGTATCTGCTTGAGCTCGCCGACGGCGATCCCGTTGCCCTCATCGCCATCACAGTAGAGCAGGCGAAGCATGGCGTAGGTGTCGAATCGTCCGCTGGCGTGCTTCGCGGGCGCAAACTCGAACCGGGCATTGCCCCGATACCGGTAGCGGCCGGTTCCCGCCGGGGCTTCCAGGTCCGACACCTCCAAATAGGGCGACCCGCTCTCACCGGTTACGGAGAGCACGCCCATGACATGACGATTGGTCGCCCCTATTGGCCGGTGGCTCACGACCGAACCCATTCGATCGAAATCGATCTGCTCGTTCCAAACCTCGATGTTGGAAGCCGTCACACAATTGACGGCGAACCGGGCGATCTGATTGGCCACCCCGCGTGTCCCGGCCGGCAGCGAGATCTGAAGCCAGACCAGCAGCCGGTCCAGACTCTTCTCCTGGCCGGGCGGGAGCAGCCGCGGCACGGCACCGGCGATCGCGGGAGGAATCATGGAGCGCCACCGCCGGTCTGTCCCGATCTCGGGGAAGAGCCAGAGTGCGCTCCCATAGACTCCACCGACCAGCGGTACCGCACCGGCGACCCCCGAGGCTTCGAAGTCCGTCGCCGTCGGGTCCGCAAAAAACTTGAGCCGGCGCATGCCGCCGCGGGTCAGGGTGGACCGGAGGACGCCGCGCTCGGTCACCCGTCCACCGCCATCGAGAAGCTGCCAGGGACTCCGGGCCAGTGTCGCGGCCATTGTCCCGGGTGGACCGGAGGTCTCGGCGAACACCCCGATCCGGCTCAAATGCCCGGGATCGGTTTCGAAAGCCAGGAAAACGGTGGGGGCGGCTCCCGCGAGGCTGAGCGGTGTGGAGTTACCGGGAAGAATCGGCTGATTGACCCATGGGAGCCTGGCGCCCGGAAGGGTGGACAGCCGGCCCCCTTCGTAGACCCCGGCGAACACCAGCTCGATCGGCGCAATGTCGACCGTCGCGTCGGGAGAGAACAGAATCTGCTCCCCGCTCGCCTTGTAACCGATGAGCTCGATCTCCGGGGAAATCGACTCGCGGCCCTGGAGCTGACTGAACTGGACCACCGTTTGCGCCGGACGGGCCAGTCGCGCCGGCATCCCGAGCCCGCGAATCAAATCGTCGAGGGCCGCGGCAAAGAAAACCTGATCGGCTTCCTGATACACCCGGTCGATCTGGACCGCGAGCGAGTGGAAGACCGCACCGAGCACTGGATCGGGCGCCGCTTGCGCTCCGGTCACCTCATAGAGCGCCCGCGTGAAATGCTCGCGAAGCTCCCGCGCGACGTCGGTCGCGGTCCGCTGGGCCGGCCGGAGACTCTTCTGGTCGCTCACGGGGGGCCGTCAGCCCCGAGGGGTGGCGGGGTCGGCTGTGCGCTGCGGCCCGGCCGGTTCCGGTGACGGCCGGTCACCCAGGTCGGTCTTCGGTACCGACGCGGGTTTGGCCGTCACCTGCTTGCCCACGAAACCCGGCGGCTGAATCTGGACCATGGCGCCGACGATGTTGTTGAGGGCACCGGCCACCGACTCGACATTCGCTCCGCCCTTGATGATCGCGTTCAGCCCGGTCAGGCCGAGGTCCATCCCGGCCTTGAGGGTCGCGTTCCCCCCCGCGTCGACCGAATCATCCCCGCCGACCTTCTTGACCGAGTCGCCCTCGATCTCCTGCACCAGCTTCTTGCACTTGATCCGGATTTCCTCCGCGGCTTCGAGCGCGATGTCGCCGTCGGAGTGCACCGTGATGACGGGGTGTCCCCCCTTGTTGGTCAGCTGGATCAGGCACTTGCCGTCGGGGGTGAATACCTCGATCGTCTCGGCATCCTTGTCGTCGAGCAGCTGCACGGTATTCCCGCTTCGTGTGATCAGCCGCTTGGCGGTGTTGTCGGGCGTTGCTTCGGGAGATTTGTCTTTGCCGTTCCAGAGCGATCCGATCACGATCGGGCGCTCGGAATCTCCGTGCTCGAAATCCACCACCACTTCGTCGCCCACCTCGGGGAGAAACATCAAGCCCCGGCCGTTCCCGGCGTGCGGGGTCGCCAGCCGGGCCCAGTTGGTCATCGATCCGCCGGTCTGCCAGCGATAGGCCAGGCGAATTCGCCCCATCTTGTCGGGATCTCCGGCCGTCTCCACCACCTCCGCGGTGACCGGCCCGCGCAGCACCGGCATGCTCGGACGCTCGCGGTTGGTGTACTGCTTCCAGGGGGTCGCGACAAACCTCGCGGTGTAGTGCTGATCCGCGAAGGTATGCACCACCTTGACCAGACCGAGCTTCCCGGTTGTGGGAAGGGAGAAACTGGTGCCCTGAAGCAGGGTGACGAGATCACCGGCGGCGAGACCGGGCTTGGTGCTGAGGCACTCGACCACGACCGCGCTACCGAGACTTCGCTCGCTCTCCCGCCGAAGGGCGGCCTTGAAATCGGCGTGGGTCTTCTCCCGGGCGGTCGCTTCCGTGAGCCCCGGGTCACCTCCGGTTACCCGGGCCAGCTCCGCCACCGAGCTGACCAGCTTGGCGCCGCCACCGATCGACGGAGGGGCCTGGCGGACGCCGGCGTGCCGGTGGGTGGACTTTCCCTTGGGGTCGTAGCTCGCTCCGGTCGCACCGTGGTTGACCGGTCGGGCTCGTGCGCTCACCTCGAGCAAGGTATCACCCCAGGTCAGCATCCAGCCTTGATCCTGGAATTCCGTCCGGATCTCCGGCTGGGCGCCGCTGGTCACCAGGAACCCTCCGTGCTCGTCGGCCAGCCGCTTGAGGAAGGCGAACTCGGTTTCCCCCCACTGGACATGGTCGAAGGGAACCGGCTCGCGCCGCAGCGCGCCGACGATCCGGACGCCGAATTTTCCCGCAATGGACGTGAGGGTGCTCTGCGGAAAGTAGACCGTGTCGCGAAACTCGAGCCGCTCAGACGGAGAAGTCGCTTCGAGCGCGAACCGAGAGCCGAGATTGAGGAGGTGGCTCTGGACCCCGTCAACGATGCTTCCCTGGAAGATTTCGAGCTCGGGATCCCCTTCTCCCTGGACCTTGACCGAGACCGGATCGCGAAGAAGCTGATCGAGGGTGACGTCGAGGGCGGAGTCGCGGATGAATTCGATTCGGCAGGTCGTATGCTGGCCCAGCTCCTGAGTGACCTCGAGCAGCTCGAGCTCGCTGTTCCGGAGCATCAAGTCGCCAATGGTAACTCGGAGGGTGACTTTCACCGGCCTCCTCCCATGACAGCACCGTTCATGGCGCGACGATTCGGCCGAACAGCGCTTGCCCCTGGGCATCGACCAGGGTCACCTGAAACGTCCGCCGGCCGTCGGCCTCGATGGGACCCGTGGTAACCGATTGGACATGATACAGGTCGATGCCGAGCTCGCCGAACGCGATATTGAGCGCGTCTTTGAGGTTTTCGTGGTCCTGCTTCTCCCGGCGCGCTGCCGCTTCGAACGCCTCAAACAGTCCGAACCAGCGGGCATGAGGCCACGTCGCCGCCGTCGTGCCGGCCATTTTCCCCATCAGGCCAAGCAGGCCCTCGAGCAAGTCCTGCTGCGCCAGCTTGCCGGCGGGCGTGACGCGAAGAGGCAGCGCGGTAGAGAGCAAGCCCTATTTCGTGAACTTGTGCTTGGAAACGTTCGACTCGTCTACGACCACGGCCACGTCCAGCTTCATCAGATTCTTGAACTGCACCGAGCTCACTTGTGCGCCTACGACATCTGCTTGTGGATTGGAGACTTCGAAGCCGCAGACCCAGCCCATAAACTCGACTGCGTGCAGCACCTTGTCGGCCTCGTCGAGGTACCAGGTCACCTCGACCTTGTGGAGCGGGTCCTTCGACTCAGTGGCCATTTTCCAGATCTCGACCTGGCTCGCCTGGGATAGATTGTCGAGGACGCTGGCGTCCATCCATACCTGAAGCCGGCCGATCAGGGAGTCGCCGACCCGGCGGCCGACCTGGTTGGAGTTCCGGGAGATGCTGTAGCGCGCCTCCACGGGACGGAACTCGATCGAGTCGATCTTCACTTTAACGCGATTGTACGTGGCCATGCGTGTCTCCGTTGCGTGAGCGAGGGTTTAGAGCCCCAGGAACTTCCGGACCCGATCCGCCATCGTGGGCGGGTCCGCCGGCGGTTCGGCAGGCGCCGGGGGAACTTCCGGGGAGGCGGCCTCAGCAGGCGAGGCCGGCGCCGGAGCCGAAGGTGGTGGGCGGAATTCGAATTCCGGATCCCGCTCGGTCCGCTCCGGATGCCGGGAGGAGAAGTTCACCACCGACATCTTCGTTTTGTCTCCGCGAGCCAGGTGACCGGAGCCGTCCAGGCTGCGGTCAACCCGGACGTTCTCGTTCTCGTTGGACGAATAGCGAAGGTCCCGCTTGGGTGACCCGTCGGGATTTCGCTCTTCCTCCCCCGTTTTTGGCTCATCAGTCATGGTATGGACCGATCACGCTTTGTCGGCCTTCTTGCCCTGCGGGACATCGATCTTGAGCTCGAAGGTTTCCGCCGGGCCCACCGGCAGCACCTCGAGTTTGATGTCGAGAACGCCCTGGGCAAACTTGTCCTCGTCCATATCGATGTCGATGTCGTACTTGTAGATCGTGCCCTTCTTCATCTCGTCTTCGAGAAACTCTTCGATCGGATTGCGGACCTGCTCCTTGACCAAGTCCCGCGTCAGCCGCTGCTCGGCAACCCGGCGGAGATACACCGCGATCCGCCGCTCGAGATACCGGAGCACCCGGTACGACGTAAAGAACTTCAGCACCCCCTTGGGGTCCTCGGCCTGGCTCCGGCTTCCTACAAAGCAGAGCTGGTTGTCCTCGTTCCGGATGATGCTGACCACCTGCCGTTCCATGGACAGGTGCTCCATCTGCGAAATCCTCGGCTCGATTCGGGCCTTTTCCGGGCCGCGGATCTGGCCGAAGATCATGCCGACCGGCCCCTGCGCGATGCCTCCACCCGTCGTCCGGTCGGTGCGCGCCAGGCAGCCGGCAAAGAGCATCGAGGCCGGTCCGTAGAGGTCGGCGCTCTCGTGGGTATCATCCGACTTCTCGAACCAGTGCTGGTCTCGCAGCTTGACGTAACCGGCAATGACGACATCGGCGGCGGCCTTGTCCTCGGGGCGCTTCAGGAACTCGTAGGCGCCGCCATCGGTCCGGAATTGGTCGGAGAGCTGCTTGAAGGACGGCTCGTCCTTCAAGTCACCGATCAGCAGCATGCCCCACTTGTTGGCCATGTCCTCGAACCGCTTCCGAACGTTGTCAGGGATATAGCCCGGCACCACCATGTTGCAGATGAACTGGCGGAAGTTGAAGCTGTCGTTTCGGCCCTGCACGAAATCGTCCACGGCGAGCACGGTGGAGCTGTTGACATCGCTGGTGATCGCCGTGGTGTCGGCGTTGAAGATGAAGAACTCGACCGGGGGCCGCTGCTGGCTGTCGCGCACCTCGGCGTTCTCGAAGAACAGCTGCAGCTGGCGATAGCTTCGTTCGACCGGTCGAACTTTTTCATAGATCTGTTGCAGCACCACGTCCCGCATCGACTCGAGCTTCTTGAGCTGGCCGTCGAGCTTCTTCAGCGCCTGGTCGTAGCTGTCGGCGGCGGAGAGAAGGCTCGAGAGATCGGCCACCCGCTTCATGAACTGGCCGGCCGACTCCGCCGTGAAGATGTCCTTGAGGGCGGTCTTCGCCGGCGCCGGATGAATGACGTTGAAGATTTCTTCGATGGCCTTGCCGGCGGCCTTGGTCGCGATGATGTCCTGGGCGGTCTTGACCTCGCTCACGCGGCACCTCCGGAGAGCTTCTTGAGGGCTTCCTGGAACTCGGCGATGGCCTCGATGATCTCTTTGCGCTGCTCCGGGCTGTCCCACGCCCGGCGGACCGACATCACCGAGAAGCGCTCCCGCATCCGATGGAGGAGATCGACTTGGCTCTGCAGGTCGGCCAGGTCGTTCCGCTTGGAGCCGTCCCGCGTCATCAGCTTCTTGGGATCGAAATCTTTCAAGCTCTTGAACTCGAGCTCGGTGACAAACTCGGTGCCCTCGTCGCCGACATTGGTCCTGAAGTTGAGTCCGGGCTTGAAGTTTTCAAACGCCTCCGCAAGGCTCGACACCTTGGTAGGCTGTTCGTCCTCGCCGGTCTCCTGACCGACCCGATCGACGGTCATCGGGAGAATCGCCGCGGTGGTTTCGGTCGGCACCTGGCGCGGCGCCTGCTTGACCCCGACCCGTGTGACCTTTACGACTGGCATGTCTGGCCTCTCCTCAAGATATGGATCGAACGAGTCGCCTGAAGGCTACCGCGACTTGCGAGCCTTGGCTGCCGTCACGTCGGTCAGCCGCCTCGGTGGGACCTCCTTCAGGTCCGTCCGAAGTCCGCCGACATGCGCCGACACGGGCGCGGGCGCGGAAGGGCGTGCTGCCGTTTCCGATGCGACGACGACTGGCGCGGCCACCGGCGGCCACAACCGGCCGGGGACTACAAACCACAGCAGCGCCAGCAGCACTGCCGCCATCAGACCGAGGGGCACCCGGCGGTCCATCCCGAATCCCACCGTGGCAGCTCCCAGCCCGGCCGGAACCAGCGAAGCCGGCGCGACCCCTTCAAAGGCCGGGAGAGCGACCAACGGAGGCGACCAGACTGACATTCCCACCGGTACGGACTGCCCGCCGACCACAAGCCGGGGTGTGAGCTGTGCGAAACCGCGACCCAGCGCCTCTCGGGAAACCGAGAGTGGAATCACCAAGTCCCACGAAGCCCAGAAGAGATCCCGGATTTCGCCAAGCGGCTTGGCGACCTGGTACAGATCCAATCCAACTAGATACCCTCGCTTTCGGGACCCCGCAAGGGTAGTAAGCGCCTCCCTGTTCAGGTCCCCGATCCCGATGAGGTTGACGATCACGGAACTCTTGGAGACTGTTTGCGCCGCCCGGGCCAGACCGGTTGCCCCCTCCAGAAGTCCGGGATCGGAAGGCGGACGGACGTCGTTGTTTCCATCGGTGAGCACGACCAGGACCCCTATCCCTCCAGCATTCGCGAGCTCGCGGATTACTCGACCGACACCGAGCTCGACCGCGCTGTACAGACCGGTATTCTCGCGATCGGGATCGGGCAGCTCGTCTACCTGACGCCGGGCCGAGTCGGGGGTTGTGAACACCGCCCTCTCGATCCTCGGTCGAACCTCCAGGCTTCCGAATGGCGCAACCGCCACCCGCACACTCCCCGGCGGGAGTGAATCCAGGGTCATCAGAAAATCCTGGACCGCCAGCTTGACCGTCCCCATCGCCAGATTCTTCTTCATGCTGCCACTTACGTCGACCAGCAGGAGCAACCGATTTGATACGGAGTCCACCTTGGTCCGTCCACGCTGCCCGCGAGCACCGAGGGCGCTGTCACCCAGAAAGCGGGCGCGCCAGCTCGAAGCGAGACTGTCCGCGGGTACGCTCGAAGCCGCACGCATCTGGTCCGCCCGGATTACCACGCTGGCCTTAAGACAGGGCCGGGTCGACCCTCCGGCACACCGGTACAGGGTTGCCTCGTTCCGCGGCACCGATTGCCCGGCGCCAGACGCGGGGGTCCCCACCAGAATGAGGCCAGCCAGAAGCAGCACAGGCCGCCGTTTCATATCGCCCGGTCCGGAAAACGCCGGAATCGGAAGGTTCTGGAACCGATTGCGATGGTGTCCTGATTGAGGAGATCGACCGGGCCGGACACCGGTCGCTCCCCATGCAGAATCGGCTCGCCGGAAGCATGGGTGGTCGGCACCAGTTGGGGACGGCCATTCTGGGTCCGAACCAGGAGAGAACGGCCAAGGGGGGTCGAGCGCCCCTCCAGCACTTCCCACCCGCGGTGGCGCCATAACCGTGCACCCCTGTCCCCGATTCGTTCCAGCTCGATCACACCCAGCGACCGGCGGAGGCCCGGCAAGACCATGGCGGCCCCGATCGCGCTGCCCACCAGCATGAATGCTATGAGCTGCCAGAGATCGGTGGGACCGGGGAGAGACATCAGGAGGCCTCCAACCACGCCGGCGATCAGGCCATAGATAAAACCGTCCAGCGGACGAAGCCGATCGCGGGCCACTCCCCAGAGCCCCAGAAATGCGCCGCCGAATCCTCCTGCCAAACCCCACACCAGCAACCGCGCCAGGATGAAACTCTGGCGGGACCCACCCAGCCCGCCGAGCCCCGCGAGCACGATGCCGAGGAAGTCGCCGGCCCCCGCGCCCAGAGCTCCCAATACGAGTCCGCCAGCGACGCCTCCGACGACCGATTCGGCACGGCTGCTGGCGCCGATACCGGTGACGGCGGCACCGATCAACCCGCCGAGCAAGGCGGTGGCCGCGAGATCGAGAGCGCCATAGCTGGAGAGGACGTCGCTGAGATCGGTGAAGAGAAAGGTCCCGATCGCCCACGCCAGCACCGCCCCCGAAAGGCCCGCGACCGGACCGAGATAGCCATTCTTAGCGAGGAAGGGGACCGGTGCCGGCTCGTTTCGCCGGGCCTCGAAGCCGCGGTGCCGCATCCGGAGCTCGAGCGGATACATCGGGTTGAGACCCGTCGCCTGCGGGGCCCTGCTCCCGTCGATTTCCCGGCCATTCCAAAGGATCACCAGCTCGTCCTCCGGGCCGCCCCGGAGGATCAGATTGCGCTGCCGGAGCTCTTCGAGGACGTGGGTGACCTGGGGACCCAGCGGCCGGTCATCATCGAGCGTAAAAGGGACTCGCTGGAGTCCCCGCTCGGTGGTAAGGTCGACGTGGTAGGTCGGCATGAGACCCCGATGGTGATCACGACCCGCGGACGGATTGGTTCAGCGAAGCAGCTCGCCGGAGCGGACGAGGGCAAAGAGCTTCCGGTCGGAGAGCTTTCGCCATTTGTCGGGGTATTCGAGCAGCTCGCGGGTCCCTTCCGCCAGCTCGCACTTGAGAGAGGCGAGGACGGTGCCCGAGCTCTCCTCCCAGACTCGGGCAATCACATCGCCATTCTCATCCCGGATTTCCCTGACCGGACCGGCTGTCATCGGACCTCCACAAGGTACCGCCCGGGGAGTGCGGCGGCTAGAAGATGGACCGCACCGGGATTCACTCGGCGCGGGTCGTCAGAGCGGTGATGCGCCAGCGGCCGCTCTCGAATTTGAGCGTGGCCACGGACGCGAGGCGGGTGCTCTTCGCCGGCTCGCGTGCCGGCTGGTAGGTCAGCGTCAGCAGAAACATCACGTCCGCAAGACCGCCCGCGCGCTCGGCGATGCTTCGCACCGCCACCGTCGCCCTGAGCCGCGTCACGCCGGGAGCGAACAGCTCCAGCCAACGAGCCTCCTGATCGGCCGGAAGGGCGGGAAAAACAGCCCGCACCTGGGCCAGGCTCCGCTGGTTGATGGCTTGGCCGTATTGGTTGATCGCCCGGCGGATCCCCGCCTCCCGGCTCGGCGAGGGCGGCTGGGGAGCCGGCAACAGCACCGTGACGACACGGCTGGTATCCCCTGGGGACTCTTCCGGAAGATGCTTCCAAATCTCCGCCATGAGCTGGGTTGCTTCCGGGTTTCCCTCGTCCAGCGCCAGCACGGCCCTCGCTTCCCGCGCCGCCGCCTGCCAGTCGTTCTTCGCCATCGCCGCCTGGGCGGCTTCGAGGCGTCGCCGCATGATCGATGCTGGGTCTTCTTCCGGGGCCGAGTCCGTTGCGGTGGGGGACGCGGTCGGTGGCGCAGGCGTCACAACGACAGGGGCGACCGGCGCGGGGGAGGGGAGTGTCGCTTTGGGCCGCGTCAGGACATATGCGGCGCCGGCCACCAGTAGGACACCCGCGGCGATCTGCAGCGAACGGCGGACCTTGTTCCGCAGGCGCAGGGCACTGGTGAGCTCCCCGCTGCTCGTGCGCGGGGACCGAGGCGTGAGCGCGCGTCCGCTTTCGGGGGAGGCTTGCGCCCGGGCCAGTGCGGCCAGATAGCTCCTGACGGGATCGTCCTCGGGAAGATGCTCACCGCCGATCGCGGTCGCCGCTTCGAGCAGACTGGTCCAGCGCCGTTCGGGGGACTTCGCGAGCATCCGGAGAACCGCCTGATCGATTTCCTCCGGGCAGTCGTCCCGAAAAGTCTTGATGAGCTTGGGCGGCTCGGTGGTAATCGCCAGCGCCAGCGCGATGGCGGATTCCTTCCTGAAGGGCGGCTGCCCGGCCAGCATCTCGTAGGCGATGTTGCCGAGGGCATACTGATCGGAGGCAGGGGTCAGAGCGGTTCCCGCGCACTGCTCCGGGCTCATGTAGAGCGGCGTTCCCATCTGGCCCGTGGTGAGGTTGACCACCGCGTCCGCGACCTTGGCGATGCCGAAATCCGTCACGATCGCATTGCCCGACTGGTCGATCAGAATATTTGCGGGCTTGATGTCGCGGTGGATGACTCCCGTGCGGTGCGCATAGGTGAGCGCGCTGGCGGCCTGGTACACCACGCTCTGGGCCACCGCCACCGGGAGCGGGCCGGTTTCGCGGATGAGGCTATCGAGCGAGCGGCCGGCGATGTACTGCATGACGAAGTAATGGAGATCGTCTCTCGATTCCACCGCGTAGATGCCCACGATGTTCGGATGCTGGAAGGAGGCCATGGTTCGGGCCTCCCGGAGGAATCGTTCGACCATCATGTCGTCGAGCAGCAGATCGGGCCGCATCACCTTGATCGCGACTCTCCGATTCAGCGCCGTCTCGTGGGCCAGGTAGACCGTCGCCATCCCGCCCCGTCCCAGCTCCCTGAGGATTTCATACCGCCCCGCCGTCGTCTTCTTGAGTCGCTCGACGATCTCACGCCAACCACCCTTCGCCTTGCGCTTCCGCTCGATCCCGGGACGCGGGGTGCCGCACTTGGGGCAGAATCGCTGCACCGGACCGAGGGTACGGCCGCAGTCGCTGCAGGCGACCGCGGCGCCCGACGATCCGGAGGACGGTGTATTCGGAGTGAGGCCTGCGGGAGTGCCGAACGAGGGGTGGCTGGGGGGCGGCGCCACACCGACGCTGCCCCCCGGATCTTGACCGCAGGCGGGGCAGAATCGGTCGTCGGAAAACAGCGGCTCACCGCATCGCGGACAGGACGGGTTCATCACGGCCGTTCAATTCTGCGCACCTCCGCCGCTGCATCGACGTGCCCCAGCGCAGCGGCCTTCTTGAACCATTCGAGGGCGAGGTTCACGGATTTCTCGACCCCTCTGCCCTCCTTATATTGCCGGCCGAGCAAATACTGGGCATCGCGGTCCCCCTTGTCGCCTGCTACCCGGTACCACTTGGCTGCCTCGGCATCGTTCCTGGCGACGCCGTCTCCCTGTTCGTAAAGCCGGCCTAACCGCCGAGCGCCAGGGGCAAGGCCGGCCTCAGCCGCCTTCTGATACCACCGGGCGGCCTCCCGATCGTTCACCTCGACTCCCCTTCCCACGTCGAGCGCGACCCCGAGCTCGAGCTGAGCGCGAACTCGACCGCCTTCCGCTGCCTGCCGAAGGAGAAGGGTGGAGAGCCGCTCGTCTTTTCTCGTCCCGAGTCCGTCGCGATACATGTAACCGAGGCGCTCTTTTGCTTCGAGGTCTCCGCTCGCGGAGGCCTTGGTGAACCAGGTGACGGCACGGGCGCGATCCTGCGTCACCCCCCGGCCCTCGTCGTAGAGAACTGCCAGGTGCCGTTGAGCCACGGCGTCTCCCCGCTCCGCCTCGACAGTGCAAAGGGAGGATGCCGCACTCCAGTCAGCACCCGAGATGGCTCCCGAGCAGGTGGGTGACGCACTCGGCGGCGGTGGCGGCGGCGGTGGCGCTGGGCTTTGCGCCACGACGTCCGCGGCCGTCAGTCGCGGACGCCAGACCAGGCGCTGACCGGGACGCACCGTTACCCGTTCCCGAACCGGCTGGTATCCGGGTGCGGTAAGAGCGAGAACTCGCGTGCCCGGCGCGACCCGTTGATCACCGCGTCCGGCCGCCCGGCCGTCCACCGTCAGGCGACCGCCGGCGGGAATCACCACGTCGATGGCGATGATTGCTGAATCCGCAGACACACCAGTGGTCTGAGGAGGTGGAGGAGGCACCGACACCACTACGGACTCCACCGCTGGCGCCGGCGGGGGCGTGAGCTGCTCGACAACGGCGGGAGGGGGGGGCGGCGGCGATTCTTCCCCATCGCCGCGGAATACCAGCATCCCGATGACGAGGATCCCAACCACTGCGACGCCGGCCCCAATAAGTTTGATCGGCGGAGGCCGGCGAGCAGACGCGACCGGGCCCGTTCGCGTCGGGCGTGGTACCGCCGCTGGCTGGAGCGGCACTGACGCGGCCGGAGGCGGGGGCGGGGGCGGGGAGACCGGAGGGCTTACCCGCGGCGACGCCCATTCGGCGCTATGCGGCCGGAACACCTGGGTTTCCCCAATAGAGTAGGCGGCCTGTTGGGGGTCGCCGGTCTCGTCCCGCCGGAGACGGAGAGCCACAAGTTTGCCGCGGCTGATATCACGGGCGAAGAACACCACGCCACCACCTTCGGCTTGGTCCATCTTTCCCAGGATTTCGTACTCTCCGGCCGTCGCCTCCTTGACCGCCGCCAGCAGCTGTGCGGATTCCTCGGCGCCGGGTGTTACACCCGCCCCCGCGAGATCGGCTCCGCATTGGAAACAGAATCGGTCCCAGTCAGGAAGTACGGCCTTGCACTCCGGGCATTTGTTCTCCAGCCCCGGCAGCGATTCGTCCAGCGTCCGCACGACCTCCAGGTCAAATTCGTCCGTTTGCCCCTGGGCCCGCGACAACTTCAAGGCCACGAGGTGTCCGGATTCAAGCTCGCGCCCGAGATAGACCACGTTGCCGCTTGTGCTCCTCCCCAACTCACCCAGAACGTCGTACGCGCCTTCGGCGGCCGACCGCACCTGAATCAGCAGCTGATCGAAGGCATCGCCGCCTTGGGGCGAAATGCTGAATGAGGGAGGACCCTCAGCCACGACTGGAACTCCGGATGGAGGGAGGATGCCTGCCCAAAGAACGTAGACGTTGTTTCGACCACAGCAAGTCCACGGCGCCCCACCGCCGTAGCGGAAACCGGCGCGAGCCCTCAGATTCTCACCGGGATCTCCGCGGAAGGCTAAAAGATGCAGTGGTCCAAACTATTGGCAGCTGCGGCGATGGGCGCTCTAGGAACCGGCTCGACGCTCTCGGGCCAGGATCGCCCGCCGGTACGGATCGGGATTATCAGCGGTCCCATGGGGTCTTTTGCTGCCACCATCCTCAAGAGTCATCAGATCGTGTTCGACACGATCACCTCGAAAGTCCCGGGTGACAGTCTCCCCAACTACGGCGTCATCGTGATCGACAACCTGTACCGACTACAGGACATCAATGGGGCGGCCTTCAAGGCCTATGTACACCAGGGCGGGATTCTGCTCATCCTGAACCCGAAATCGGATGGGTTTTCCCGGACGTGGTCGCCGTACGACATTTTCGTCGGGGAGTACACCATCCAGGGCAAGATTGTCGATAAGAAGCACCCTCTGTTTCAGGGTATCACGTCGGATAAGCTCGAAGACTTTGCCGATTCCAACGGGCCGTATGTGGGCAACTGCTCTCTCGCGGAGCCCGCCAAGGACTGGCGAATCCTGGCCAAACACTCGACCAACGGGAAAAACGCCGTCATCGTGGAGGCGCCGTACGGGACCGGCCACATCGTCCTCGCGTGTACTCGCTTCGATCACTACAACGCGAAGCCCGGCGCGACCCGATTAGGAGACAATCTCATCAAATATGTGATCGGACTCGCGGGGCGGTAGATACGTCTCAGTAGATCCCGAGATCTTTTGCGGAGACCACCGCGCCGGCGTAGCCCTTCCGCACTTCGCGGAGCAGATCTTCGTCGGTCGCGTCCCAATAGAGCTGATGATAGAGCAACAGCAGTTTCGGCCCGGCGCGAGTCGCCAGCTCCGCGAGTGCCGTCGTGGAGGTGTGGGATTCGGCGTGGTAGGCCCGCCACTCGGGCGTCTGCTCCAGAAACTTCTCCGCCGAATAGACCTCGTGCACCAGCACGTCACAGCCGTTGCACGCCTCGACCACCGCGTCGCTCGGCCGGGTGTCGCCCGAAATCACGATGGTGCGGTCCCGGGTGACGAACTTGTAGCCCAGCGCTTCGACCCAGTTGGTGTGCGGAACGGGAAACGCCGTGACGCTGACGTTGGAATCGCGATAGACGACGCCCTCCCAGACGTCCCGGCTCTCCACCTGCCACCCGTTCGGGGTGTGGGGCTGCAATCCGTCGGACCGGACCCGGACATCGAGACGCCACGCTTCCTGTAGATGCAGCGTCATGTCCCGGGTGCCCTTGGGCCCGAACACCTTGAGCGGCGCCTCGCGCTCCATCACCCACCCGGTGTGGATCACATCGGGAAGGCCGATGGTGTGATCCGAGTGCAGATGGGTGAGGAACACCACGCCGATCTTCTTGGCCTGAAGCGCGGCGATACCGTTCCGCCGCGCCTGCTCCGCCCGCCGCATCACCCCCACGCCGGCATCCACGAGGTAGGCGGTGCCGTTGATCACGATGGCGACGGAAGGTCCCGAGCGGTCGGGATCGGGATTGGGGTTGCCGGTGCCGAGGACGACAACTTGGGTGGGGGTTGGGAGTTGGGGACTGGAGGTTGGGGACTGCCGCGCGGCGAGCACTCCCGCAGTCGCCAGGCCACCAAATAACAGGGTGAAGGCCCTTCCCCAACCCCCAACTCCCAACTCCCAACCCCTATCCATTATAGATCGGCCCTCCCCCGCTGCGATACAACTCCAATACCGCGCGGGCCTCCCCGCGGAGTACCCCGTGCACGATCTCGATCCCCCGCTCTTCCAGATACTTGTACGACTCCGGAAACACCGGCCCCTCTTCGAACTTGAGCTCGGTCGCATCCTGGCGCGCGGCGCCACAGACGACGCGGGTCACCCCGCTCCAGAGAATCGCGCCCAGGCACATCGCGCACGGCTCGCACGACGTCACCAGCTCGTGCGCCGGCATTCCCGCCGCGCCGAGCGAGAAATGGTCGAGCCTGGCCTGCGCCATCATGAAAGCGACCATCTCGCCGTGCAGCGTGCAGTTGTTGAGCCGAGTAACGCTGTTGACTCCGACGGCAACGAGTCGGCCGCGGTCGCGCTCGAAGATCGCGGCGCCGAACGGACCGCCGGTCTTGCGAACGACGTTTTCGCGGGAGAGCGCGACTGCCAGCCGCATTCGATCTTCCACGGTGGGAAAGATCTCCCGACCCGCGATCACCTCCGCGACCCAGGGCGGGAGGGTCACCTGAATCTGATCGTGCAATTGGACACCTCGATGCGAGCGCAGCGCTAACCGCTAACGGCTATCAGCTATCGGTCAGGTCGAAGGCCGCTCCCGATCTCCGGCGGGCGAGGGGAGCGGTGGGGCCGATCGGGGCGCTAGTGAGCGAAGCGAACTCGAGCGGCCCGGAGGACCCCATCGCCCCCGAGTCCGCGGGGAGACCGTCCGAACGGCCGCGGAGCGACTCAGGGCCTCGCCGCGCGCGCCTGCGCCACCAGCTCCTTCACCTCGCGCAGCAGCGTCGGCCCGTGGTACGGGATCCCGTCCTTGATGGTCCACTCCACTCCGCCGGTGTGCACCGCTTTCCCGTCGCGAATCGTCTCGGTGCCGGTGGGATACAGTACCTTCAAATCCTCGAGCGGATTCCCGTTCACCACGATCAGATCGGCCAGGTGCCCCGACCTGATCCGGCCGATTTTCCCCTCCATCCCCAGGATCTTCGCGTTGTTCATCGCCACGTGCTGCAGCACCTCGATCGGGTGGAATCCCGCCTCCTGCTGCAGCTCGAGCTCGCGGATCAGCGCGAACCCGTACATCTGGTAGATGAATCCGGCATCCTCGCCGACGCCGATCACCCCGCCCCGCCGGGCAAAGTCTCGCAGCGCCGCCATCCAGATCCGGTAATTCTCCTTCCAGTACGCCTCGTCGGTCGAGCTCCACCCGATGAAGTACGACCCGTGATTCGCCGGGTTGGGCCGGAAGTACTCTTCCAGCGTCGGGTGCAGATAGTCCTTGAACCACGGCTGCCCCTGCGCCCGCTGCAGGTCCCGGCTCGCCTCGTAGATCACCAGCGTCGGATTCCAGGCGACGTTGGAGTCCACCATCGCCTGAAGCACTTGTCCCAGCCGCTCGGGATCGGCCTCCCGCCAGAGCCTCCCCGCCCAGCGGAACCGGTCCACCTCGTTGTTGTAGTTGTAGCCCGACGGAAACCGCTGCACCATGTCGGCGAGTGCCGCATCAGGCACGCCGTACCAGTGCTCGACGCTCCGGGTTCCGAACTTGATGTCGTCCCACACCGTGGTCTCCTCGACCCCGACGTGGTGTGCGATGGGAAGCCCCGCCTTTCTTGCTTCGTCTTCCATCGCCGCCATGATGTCGCGGTCGATCCCGACGATCTTGATCCCGTCGGCGCCCATCGCCTTGATCGCGCGCACCCGTGCCCGGGCTTCCTCCTCGCTGCGGATGCCGCGAGTGTCCACCCCGTCGCCCCCTCCGCCGTACGACACATACACCACGATCCGGGGCGACGCGACCCGTCCCGCGGCACCCGCCTCCCGGAGCGCCAGCGTCTTCCGCGAATCGCTCCCTACGTCGCGTACGGTGGTGACGCCCGACGCGAGCCAGAGCTTGAGCTCGTACTCGAGCGGCTGAGGTATGCCTCCCCGCTCGTCCTGCACGTGCCCATGGATATTGATCAGCCCCGGCAGCACGTACTTCCCAGTAGCATCAATCTCGGCGTCGGCGGTAGGGCGCCGCACGGTTCCGCCACGAAGCGCCACCGGATCGAGCGGCACTACATTCGTGATGACATTCCCCTCGATGAGGATGTCGTAGGGACCCGACGCCGGCGTGCCATTCCCCTCGATGATGGTGGCGTTGCGGATCGCCAGCCGGGCGGCGCGCACTCCATGCTGTACGCCCTTCGTGCTCTGAGCTTCAGCCCCGGCAGTTCCAACAAAAACAAGAAAAAGAATAATCTGCGCAATCTGTGAAATCTGTGGATCCCCCAAGCCCCGGCGCCTCACTTGATTGCCTCTGTCAAAGGCCGGCCATCGAGCGGCTCGCTCGGCGTCACGCCGAGCACCTGCGCCAATGTCGGCGCGATATCCACCGTCCGCACGAACTCGTCGTAGCGCCCCGGCCTGAACGGCGCGCCGTAGAAGAGAATCGGCACGTGGCTGTCATCGTCGTGCGGGCTCCCGTGCATGGCGACGGTAAACTCCACCCGCGTGCTCCCCGGTGTGAGCACCACGATCGCCTCCGCCGGTACATCCGGCCCGTACATGTTGAGCCAGCGGCGAGCGATGGGATCTGTGCCGAGATCGTGCGTGCTGAGCTCGGAGAATCGCTCGGCCCGGAGGACCCCGGGAATCCGCCTCGCCACCGCCACGAAGCTGTCGGCCGACGCATTGATCAGCGCGGGCGTCATTCCGGCAATGCGGTTGATGATCAGTGAGCCGCTCTCCAGCTCGACCGCCATCGTATCCACTCTGCCAGTCGAGAGCACCGCGCGGGCCGCCGACATCGCGGGGCGCAGGTTCACCCGCACCGGCGGCGGGGTACTGCGACTCTGAGAAAGCTCCGGAAATGACGTCACCCCATGATCGGCAGTGAGCGCGATGATCACCGACCCGGAATCGCGCAGCTTGAAGAGCGAATCGAGAAAGACGCCGATCGTACGGTCGAGCCGGAGCACCTGGTCATGGAGCTCCCGCGAATCGGGGCCCCAGCGGTGGCCGATGAGGTCGGTCGCCGAAAATGAAATCGCCACGACGTCCGTCTGCGGGCCCTTGCCGAGTCCCAGCGTCTCCAGTCCCTTGAGCGCCAGACCGGCCGTGACATCGTCCAGGAAGGGAAAGGTGGGGAGCTGCGCTGCCGCCGTGTCGGAGCCGGCCGAAAGCGAGTACGGAAACCTGAAAAAACGTCCGGAGCTCTCGATCGGCACACTGTCCGGTTCGGGATACGCGCTCTCGGGCAGCAGAAGATTCCATACCCGCCCGGCGTAGCGCTTGGGGTAGCTGGCGTTGTACGCCTTCACCCAGTCGGGGAGGCTCTCGCGATACCAGCGGCTGGTGGTGAAGATCCCTGGGTGCGAATACCAGTACACCTCCTGCTTCGACCGCCCGATCGGGAGGATGGCGCCTCGGTCCTTGAACGAGACCGAGAGCGCCCGCGTCCTCGGGTCGGCGGTAGTGAGCCAGTCGGTCAGCGTGGTGCCGCGAAAGCGCGCCGGCGAGGCGCCGGGCCCCCGGCCTCCCCCGAGCAACGGCGTGCTGTCATTGACCCCGGCCAGATTGCGCGCGATCCCGGTGCTTCGCGGGAACCGGCCCGACATCGTGCTGGCGTGACCGGGCGCGGTCTCCGTAATGGCGTGGTCCTGATGGGCATTGGTGAAAAGGGCGCCGCCATCGACGAGCCGCTTGATCCCGCCGGTGAACTGGCTCTTCCACTTGTCCAGATAATCGGCCCGCATCTGGTCCACGGTGATAAACACCAGGAGGGTGGGCCGGCCAGCCTGCCGGGCAGGCGCCTCGGCTTGGGCCAGAGGAGCCGGCGAGCTCGCCGGCGTGGCGCAAAACAGGACGCTGAGGAGGGGGCCGGTGAGGTAGGGACGGAGGCGCATGGAGTGAAGCCCGGAGTTAGGGGTTGGGAGGTGGGGATTGGGGAGGGGACGATCGATTCCCCAATCCCCAGCACCCAACTCCTATCCCCCAAAATTTACCCCCCTCGCGCCGCCTCCGACACCGCGCTATCATCGAACGGTTCCCCACCCCCGGATCTGATATGCCCGTCCATTTTCCACAGCACCTGATCGCTGCGCTCGCGCTGTCCATCGTTCCCACCGGCCTCGTGGCCCAGGCCGGGGGCGCCGACGCCGCCAAGCCGAAGCGGGATTCGACATCGAGCCGTCCGAGCCGGCTGTTCCGGTCCACCGAGCCGGTGATGATGTGGCTGGAAGCCGACTTCAAGACTGTCTTCAAGGACCGCGACTCGATGAGCACCAAGCGGTATCCGGCGACGCTCCGCTGGCTCGGCGAAAAGGGCGATACCCAGTCCACCCCGGTCGACCTGGGCACCCGGGGGCATTTCCGGCTGCGTACCTGCTCGGTCACGCCGCTCAAGGTCTGGTTCGACAAGGAAAAGACCAGGGGGACGATCTTCGGCGGCGAGGGCTCGCTCAAGCTGACCCCCCACTGCCAGAAGGGCGACCGCTACGCCCAGAATATCTTGATCGAATACGCCATCTACGGGATGTACAACATCCTCACGCCGATCGGCCTGCAGGCGCGGCTCGCGTCGGTCACCTGGATCGACCCCAAGGATCCCAAATTCACCATCACCCGTCCCGCCTTCTGGACCCAGGACGAGGACGACATGGCCAGGGAGGTCCGCGGCGAGATCTTGATGCAGCAGGGAGGAACCGCCTCCGCGATGGATCCCCGGCAGATGGCGATTACCGACGTCTTCCAGTACATGATTGCCAATACTGATCATTCGCTTTGGGCGCTCCACAATTACCGGATCATCCAGACCGACAGCTCGGTTAATTGGTACCCCATGGCCTACGACTTCGACTGGTCCGGCCTGGTGGACGCGCCCTATTCGTTCCCGGACTCGAGACTCCCGATCAAGCGGACCACCGACCGGCTCTATCGCGGCGGGTGTCATCCACCCGAGTTGCTCAGCGGGACCCTTGCGCTATTCAGGGAAAAGAAGGACACGATGTACGGGGTCCTGCGCGGGACCAAGGACCTGACGCCGGCTCGGCTCAAGGAAGCGACCACATTCCTCGACGAGTTCTACAAGATGATCGCCGATGAGCGGCAGGCGAGGCGGGAGCTCAAGGGCGTGTGCGAGCAATGAAGCGGTGACCGGTGAGCGGTGAGCGGTGAGCGGGAACTGCCGCTCACCTATGCACGACTGTCACCCGGGCGATGAGTGGGGCTCGCCATAGGGGACGTCGGGCCGTGAGGGCTCCGCGTGAAGTTGGGGGTTGCGTTGGCCCGCAGGCCCCGTGGGCGAGTCTCACTCGAGCCCGGGGGTGAGACCTCGCGAAGCAAGTGACACCGCTCACCGCTCACCGTTCACCGTCTTACCAATCCCTCCAGCCCCTCCTGCTTCACCAGCGGAAGGAACCGGGGGTCGGCCTTGAGCCCGGCAAAGAGCGGGTTGGTGACGATCAGCCGGAACCGTCGGGGCCGGTGCTCCCGGAGCTTCATCACCCAGTCCATCGCCTGGGTCCACTCACCAAGCTGGGCATAGAGCGCGGCGATGCGCTCTTCCCGGAGTTGCGGCACCGTGTCCTCGGGCAGCTTGAAGGGGCGGTTGAGTGGAGCCTCCAGCACCGCGAGCTGCCGCCGCAGATCTTCCTGCCGGACCCCTTCATAACCCGCGGCCCCTTCCTCGGCATACCCCCGCGCGTACGCCGCCGCCCCCGCGGTATCCCCGCCCTGCTGCCGGGACTGAATGGCCTCGTCATAGCGCTTGAGGTGTTCCAGGCTGATGATCAGCCGCCGGCGTGGGCCGGGCACGGTGGGATCCACGTCGAGCGCGTGACGCGCCGCCACCACCGCCGAGTCGTAGCGCCCCGCCCGCATGAAAATATCGGCCAGCGTGTTCAACCCGGCATTCGACGGCTCCACCTCGTTCGAGCGACGCAGCAGCGTGATCGCCGAATCGATCCGTCCCTCCACCTCGCCGATCACGATCGCCGCGACCCGGAGCACCTGGGCATCATACCCGCCGAGCCGGAGCGCCCGGTGCGCCAGCGAGATGGCCTCCGGCCAGTCGTCGTCCAGGTACATCGCCTTGGTCATCAGGTTGACCCATGGGTCGCCCAGCGTGCTGTCCACCGCAAGGGCCCGCCGGACCGCATACTGCGCCGAATCCATGTACACCGCGAAGGGCGCCAAGCCCCGGAACGCCAGCACGAAATAGTTGGTGCTCAGGAGCCCGTAGCCCTGGGCAAAGCTCGAGTCCAGCGCGATCGCCGCCCGCCCGTAGTACCCCGCCGAGTCGAGCAGCACCTGCGCATCCCTGGCGCCCAGCGGAGTTCCCCGGAGCTGGAGCCGGCGGCCCCGCAGATACAGATCGTAGGCCTTTGCACTCCCCGTCGGCCGCCGCCCGAGTGAGGCGTATTCAGCGCCGGTCACCTGGAGCCGGAGCGAGTCCGCCACCAGCTGGGCGATCTGTCCCTGCATCGACGCCAGGTCGGCAGACGGCCGCCCGTACCGTGCGCTCCACACCAGGGCGCCCCCTGGCACCCGAAGCAGCTCGGCGTTGAGGAGCAGCGAATCTCCCGCTTTCCGCAGCGACCAGGTCAGGATCGCCTCGACCTTGAGCGCCTGGCCCAGCTCCTCGGCGTTCATGGTCGGATTCTGCCGCCGCACCTGCGCCACCAAGCTCGGCGCCGTCACCCGGAGTTGCGGCACTCGCCGGAGCAGATTGGCCACCGCGTCCAGGATTCCTTCGCTCAGGTACGCCGTGGCGCTGTCTCCCGGCTCCGGCGCGATCGCGAGCGTGGTGATGGCGGACGCGTTGCCGGAGCGGGGAAGCTTGAGCAGCGCCACCACCACCGCTGCAAGCAATACCACCGCGATCGAAATCAGACCGACTCGGCTCCTCCGGCGCGGCGCGGGCATCGGTGCCGGGGTGATGATAGGTGCCGAACCCGATCCGCCGAGCGCCGCAGCAAACTCGCCGGCGGTGGCAAAGCGAACCGCCCGCTCGATGGCGAGCGCCCGAAGCAGGGCCGCCTCCACTGTCTCGGGAACCTGGGGAGCCGATTCCCGGATGCGAGGCGGCGCCGAGGAGAGCCGTCGCATGAGGAGCGAGCGCACGTTCGATGTATCCCCCGGCGGCTTGCCCGACAACATTTCGAAGAGCACGCAGGCGAGCGAATACTGATCGGAGCGCCCGTCGATCTCCCCCTCGCCGGTAATCTGCTCGGGGCTCATGTACTGCGGGGTGCCGAGCGTCTGACCCGCCTGGGTGAGCGTGGCTGGCGCCGCCTCCCCCAGCGCCCGCGCCAGGCCGAAGTCCGCCACCATCGCGTGCCCTTCGGAGAAGAGGATGTTTTCCGGCTTGATATCGCGGTGGACGACACCCTGGCGGTGCGCGTAGTCGAGCGCATCCGCCACTTCGGTGGCGACTCGGAGCGCATCATGCAGGGGCAGGACCGGCGTGCGCTCGAGCCGGGCGCGGAGCGATTCTCCCTCGACCAGCGGCATGACGTAGAAGGGAGACGCGACTTCACCCGGCCGCAGGGTGACGGCGCCGCTATCGAGCAGAGGGAGGATGTGGGGGTGGCTCAGCCGGGCGGCGATGGCGATCTCGCGCCCGAAGCGCTCGACACCGACCGCCCGGATCAGCTCGGCGTGCATTAGCTTGACCGCGACCCGGCGATGGTGCCGCTCGTCCTGGGCCAGGTAGACGGTGGCCATCCCGCCCCGGCCGATCAGCCGCTCGACGCGATAGCGGCCCTCGAGGGCCGTTTGAAGCAGTTCCAGCGTATCGGGTTCCACCTCAGACAAGATAGCGCTCGCGAAGGATACCGAGGTGGTGGATCGGATGGCCGGTGATGATCCAGGCCAGGGCGCGGACGCTGACCTCTTTGTCGCTGGCCACACCCCGGCGGCTCACCGATTCGGGGGGAAGATGGCGGAGCAGCGCCAGCGTCGCCGCGCGTACCGCGCGGAACTCCCCCACCAGATCGGCGATGGTGCGGTCGTTGGCGCCGGAGAGGGGAACCCAGGCCTTCTCGTCGAAGCCGGGGAGTGGCGTCTGATCGCCCCGCGCAATCCGCATGGCCCGATAGGAGAACACCCGCTCCGCATCCACGACGTGCCCGAGGAGCTCCTTGATGGTCCACTTCCCCGGCGCGTAGGCAAAACCGCCCTTGGCTTCCGTGATCGGGCTCAACGTCTGAAAGTATTCGCCCACCTGCGCCTCGAGCGTCAAGAGCAGATCGCCGTCCGGCACCTTGGCGACATACCCGGCGTACCACGGGGCATATTCAGTCGCATCAGGCCGGTCGTAACGAGGCGAAGGCGTCATGGCTGGCCGACCCGCTCGAACCGGAGATGGCGCACCCGCCCGGCGTAGAGCACGAGTCCGGTGATGCGACCCCGCCGGTCGCGCTCGAACCGGGCGATCTCTCCGCTTCCCAAAAACAGGAAGCCGTCGCGGTAGACCGGCACGAGCTTCTGCGCGTCCTGCCACCCGCGCTCGAGGCGCAGCGTGTCCCGGGTGACCGAGAGGCGGATGCGGGCATCGAGCTCCGGGCTTCGATAGTCGCCCACGTACGCGGCCAGCGCCGCGGCGTCCGGCTTTGCGCGGGGGACCGCGACGTACTCGATCGTGCGCGTGTTAGGCGCCGAGCTCTGCACCTTGAGCGGCGCGCCCGCTTCGGCGGGAATCACCGTCAGGATGCGGCCGCTACCTCGATACTGAAACCGGCTGGGCGTTAGCGGAATCAGCGGCGTGTTGCCCAAGGCGCTGTCCACCAGCGTCCCCCTCGTAACGTAGAGAATCATGGCCTTCTCGGTGCGCGGGGAGTAATACGCTCCCGCCAGCCCGGCGAGCGCCGCGCTGTCCACCGTGACGGCTGCCGGATCGACCGGCGCGGCGGCGAGGGTCGAGTCGAGCACGAGGGCGGCCACCCGCTGCGCCGTCACCCCGGGATTGATGCTCCCCAGGTTGCAGAGGAGCGCCACGGCGACGTTCTGCTCCGGATAGCGGGAGAGCGCGGCGCGGTAGCCGCCGGTGGACCCGGTGTGCGTTACCGCCTGGACGCCCCGCCAGATGGAGACGCTGACGCCCAGCGCATAGGTGATGCCGGTTCCCTCGTTGAGCCGCATGGTCCGCTGCAGCGAATCGCGCACTGCGCCCCACGGTCCGGCGCCGGCCTGCATCGCCGCCTCCCACTTCAGGAAGTCGCCGACGGTGGTGAGGAGGCCGCCGCTCCCGAAGACGCGGGTGAACGGATGATCGTTGCGGTATCCCGAGGTGAGCGTGCCGGAGTACGCCGACGCACGTCCCGGGACGACGACGCGATGATCTTCGCGCCACCTGGTGTCTTCCATGCCGAGAGGGCGAAAAATCCGCTCACTGGTGAACGCCTGCAGCGATTTGCCGCTGGCGCGCTCCACGATCGTAGCCGCGACGATGTAGCCGGTGTTGCTGTACTCGTAGTCTTCGCCGGGCTCGAAGTTGAGTTCGCGCATCCCGGCGAGCACGCTGAGCACTTCGCTGTTCGGGTGATCGACCTCGCCGGCGGGACGGTTCTGCACCTCGTGCAGGGTGTAGCGATCGGGCAGCCCGCTGGTGTGGGTCAGCAGGTGACGCACCGTGATTGTTTTTCCGAATCCCTTCACCTCCGGAATCCACTTGACGATGTCGTCGTCGAGCGAGAGTACGCCGTCCCGCGCCAGGAGGACGACCGCGGCGGCGGTGAACTGCTTCGCGACCGAGCCGCTCTCCGAGATCGTGTTGGTGCTCCACGGCGTCCCGGTCTCGAGATTCGCCATCCCATAGGCTCGGCGCAGGAGCGGTATCCCGCCCTTGTCCACCCCGACCGCGCACCCCGGCGTAGTCGTCCGGCTCCAGGGGGCGAAGATGGAGTCGACGCCTCTCAGCAGGGCCAAATCGGCAACCTGAACCGTTGCCGCATTGCCTCCTTGCCCCTGTGCCCCTTCTTGCGCCCTTGCCTCTTTGCCTCCTTGCCTCGACCCAAGGAGCAACACGACAAACGCAAGTCTTCTCATGACTTGGGTCCCTCCGGTAGCAGCGTCACCCTCACAAACCGCTTCGTGTCCAGATACCGCCGCGCCGCCTCCCGGATCACCTCGGGGGTGAGCCGGGCCAGCTGCGGGTCGAGCGCAAGCCGGTCGGTCATCGAGTCACCCTCCCGGCGCGCCGCCATCATCTGCCCCAGCCACCATCCGTTCTGCCGGAGACTGGTCTCCCGGGTGCGCACCGCCGTCTCCTTGTATTTGGCGATATCGGTGGCGCGGGGGCCGGCGGTTTGCAGTGTGTCGATCTGGGCAAAGACCGCCTGGACCAGAGAATCGGCACGCTCGGGGGCGGAACCGAAATTGATCGAAACGGTATACTCCTCTTTGGGGGTCCGGCTGATCGATGAGCCGACGCTGACGCTGTAGGTGCCGCCCAGCTCCTCACGCAGCTCCTCTCGCAACCGGATTTCCAGAATGCTGCCCACCGCATCGAGGGCGAACCGCTCCTCCCGCGTTGCCTTGGCGGGCCCGACGAAGACCACGGCGGTCTGACTCTTGGGCTCGATTCCCTTCCGCACCGTCCGCTCGACGATTCCGGCGGGGCGCTGAATGCCGGGATCGCGCGCCTGGTCGCTGCTGCCGCGCGACGGGAGGTTGCCGAGGTACTTCTGCACCAGCGGGCGGATCGAGTCGGGGTCGAAGGTGCCGACCAGATAGAAGGTAAAGCCCGAGGCATCGGCAAAGCGCGCACGATAATACTCGAACGACGCTACCGGCTTCACCTCGTCGATCAGCGCGGCCGTCAACGGCCTGGCCCAGCGGTGATGCGACGCGAGCGTCACACTCAGCGTATCGGAGAAGGCCGACTGCGGGCTCGCCGCCCGATTGGCGAGGGCGGCACGGATATTCCCGAGAAAGGCGCCCACCGCGGCGGTATCGAGTCGCGGCGCCGTGAAATGGAGATACGCGAGCTGAAAGAGCGTCTCGGCGTCCTTGGGCGACGCGCGCCCGGAGAGCCCCTGGTCGTACGATCCGATGTAGGGCGAGACGCTCACCGCCTTGCCGGCGAGCTTCTTCTGCAGATCGACGGCGCTGAACTCGCCGAGTCCGCTGAGCCCGATCACCTGGGATGCGAGCTGCGCGCTCACCAGCAGGGTGTCGTGCGCGAGAGAAATGCCCCCCGGCGTCACCGCCTGGAAGAGCAGCTCGTCGGCCTTGAAGTCGGTGGGTTTGAGGACCACCCGGACGCCGTTGGCAAGCGTCCACTCGATCGTTCCCGCGACAGTGTCGCGCCGCTCCGAGGTGATCGGCACGGTCGCGAGCGCTGCGGACACCAGTGCCGCGTCGGAGAGGGTCTCCGCGTACGCCACGATCTCCGCGCGCTTGACCGAGGCAAAAAGACCGAGCAGGTCGGCCGCTGTCGGAATCAGGGCGCGATTCTTTTCGGGCGCGTTGACGAGGATCACCGGCGCCCCGCCGGTGAGCCATCCTTTGGCCACCGCGTTGAGATCGGCGAGGGTGATACCCGGAAGCACCATCTGCGCCCGCGCGAAGTCGTTTGCGATCCCCGGAATCGCTTCGCCGGTGAGGTAGTGGTTCACGTACTCCCCGGCGAACGAGCTCGACTCCGTCTTGTCGCGCTCGGTGTAGACCTGCTCCATCCCCCGCAGATACTCGAGCCGAGTCCGGTCGAGCTCCGACTGGGTGAACCCGTGCCGCCCGGCCCGCTCCAGCTCGGTCAGGACGGCGCTGAGGCCGATGCGGATGCCGGTGTCCGGCACACCGGCGCCGAAGCTGAATGCCTCTGAGGTGCGCACCAGCGTGCTCCGCCCCGCGCCGGCGCCGATGAACGGCGGGTTGGCCTTTTGGGTGAGCTCGGAGAGCCGCTGGTTGAGAATGCCGGCGGCCACGTCCTCTGCCAGCTCGTCACGCCACGCGCTCACGGTGCCACGCACCCCCGTGGGACGCTGGACGTACACCGACACCGAGGTGCTGGTCGCCTCGGGATCGGTGGCGATGGAAACTTCCGGCGTCTGGTGCGCCGGCACCGTCGGGACCGGCCGGGGCCGCGGTGCACTCTGTCTCGGAATGCCGGAGAAGCGCTGCGTGATCAGCTCCTCGATGACCTTCGCGTCGAAATCGCCGACCGCCACCACCGCCATCAGATCGGGGCGATACCAGTCGGAGTAGAAACGCCGCACCGCGGCGGGCGCGCAGGTCCGGATACATTCCGGTGTCCCGATCGGCAGCCGCTCGGCGTAGCGCGATCCGCGAAAGAGGACCGGAAGCTGCTGGTCGAACATCCGCTGCCCCGCCCCGCGGCCGAGCCGCCATTCCTCCTGCACCACTCCGCGTTCTTTCCGGATCTCGGTGCTGTCGAAGGTCACCCCGTGGGCCCAGTCCTCCAGGATTTCGAAGCCTTTGCGCACGAGGTGCGCGCTGTCGGTCGGCACCTGCAGCTCGTACACGGTCTCGTCGAACGAGGTGCCGGCATTGAGGTCGGCGCCGAAGCGCATGCCGATCGATTCGATGTAATCGATCAGCTCCTGCTTCTTGAAGTGCGTGGTGCCGTTGAAGGCCATGTGCTCGGCGAAATGCGCGAGTCCGCGCTGATCATCGTCCTCGAGCACCGATCCGGCATTGACGACCAGCCGCAGTTCGGCCCGCTTGGCGGGGCGATGATTGACCCGGATGTAATAGCGGAGCCCGTTCGGGAGCGTGCCGATGGTGACGGCAGGGTCCACCGGAAGCACGGAGTCGGATGGAGCCTGGGCGAGCGCGACAGTGGCAAAGAGGCAAAGAGGCAACGAGGCAAAGAACGACGTGCCCTTGCCTCCGTGCCTCCGTGCCTCCGTGCCTCCTGCGTTATCGAAAGAGTTGCGCATATCTCCTCTTGAATTCGGATTTTCTGGCGTCGGGATCGGGACTCTGGAGCCCGCGGCAGCGCGTCGCCGCGTGGGCGTCCCATCCCTCCGGCCACGACTGAAAAACCAGCACGCGGCAGGCAGGGCAGCGCACCCGCTTCCCGACGACCTGCCCCACTGAAAGTTCCTCGGTATTGACGATCACGCCCTCGGCGTCGAGCCTCGGCAACAGCGACCGCTGCGATGGCCCCCGCTCCAGCGGAACCTGCTCGAGAAGAGCCTCGAGTCCCAGGGCCAGCGCCTGAAGGACCACCTCCCGGCTCAAACCGGGGTGCGCGTCCAGAAAGGACTCGAGATCCTTCCCCCGGTCCAGGTGCTCCAGCAGCGAGCGAACCGGAATCCGCGTCTCCGCGAATACCGGCGCTCCATCCCGGACCTCGGCGGTCCGCACCATCACCTGATACAGGGCGCGCACAAGATCTTCCCCCTTCCCCTCTTCCCCTCTTCCCCTCTTCCCCTCTTCCCCTCTTCCCCTCTTCCCC
>CAYTMW010000002.1:0-198866 GCA_964439025.1 uncultured Gemmatimonas sp.
GATGTACAGCACCGTGCAGATCACCAGGCTCATGATGATCCCGAAGGGCATGTCCTTCGCCGGGTCCTTCGCCTCCTCCGATGCGGTGGTGACGGCGTCGAACCCGATGTAGCTGAAGAAAATGATCGCCGCGGCCGCGCTGATCCCGGCGAATCCGTTCGGCGCGAAGCCGCCCTGCGCGGCGTCGGTCCAGTTGCTGGGGCGGATGAGGAAGGCGCCCACCGCGATAAAGAACAGGATGATCCCGATCTTGAGAATCACCATCGCGTTGTTGGTGTTCGCCGATTCCCGGATGCCGATGACCAGCACGATGGTGATGACCGCGACCGCCAGAAAGGCGGGGAGATTCGCGACGATCGGAATGCCGAAGAGCAGCGGCGCCCCGGTGAGCGCCGAGGCCAGATAGGTCGTGGTCGGATCGGTGGCGCCGGAGGCGAGCGCCGCGGCGGCCATTCCCGCGGAGCGCGGGTCGGTCGCGAGCCAGGCGGGGATCTCGATACCGAAGTGACTCACCAGCTCGCGAAAATATCCCGACCACCCGATCGCGACCCCGATGTTGCCCACCGCATACTCGATGATCAGATCCCAGCCGATGATCCAGGCCACGAACTCACCAAGGGAGGCATAGGCGTAGGTGTACGCCGATCCCGAAATCGGAACCATCGCCGCGAACTCCGCGTAGCAGAGCGCGGCGAACCCGCACGCCACCGCCGTCAGAATGAATGAGAGAACGATCGCCGGGCCGGCGCCGGGGCGAGCCGCATCACCCACGATCGCGGTCCCTGTGGTCGCGAAGATACCGGCGCCGATCGTGGCCCCGACGCCGAGGGCGGTGAGGTGCCACTTGGTGAGCGTGCGCTTGAGCCCGCCGCGCTCGGCAATGTCCTTCTCGCAGTCGGCGACGGTCTTCCTGCGGAGGAGCTGGCTCATGGCCCGGACCTCGGAGGCGTGAAGGGTCAGAACGAGATGCTGACGGTGGTGTGGCCTGGAATGGGCAATCCCTGCGGCGACCGGGCGGGACGGAACCGGTATGCCCGCATGACAACTTCGAGCTTCTTCGCGTAACCGCGGTCGGGGATATCCTCGGCGAAGACGACGTGGTCAACCCGGCCGTCGGCGAGGACGAAAAACGTAACCTGGATGGTCTGCCCGCGCATCGTCTTGGGATAGTCGAACGGAGGCAGGATGAGCTGGCGCGGCTCCGGCGGACGGCCCGCGGTGCGAACCGTGTCTCCGGATCCGGTGCCCCCGCTGCCCGAGCCCGTCCCGGGACCGGTTCCGGGCCCGGCTCCGGTTCCGCTCCCTCCTCCCGTTCCGCCCCCCGATCCGGTCGTGGGGCCACCGGCGGCGGGCTTCGCGATCGTATCGGCTGGTGGCGGCGCGGTCACGGAAGGAGGAATCTCCTCGGGGACCACGACGGGAGGCGGAAGGACGGGCAGCGTCACGACCGCAGGGGTCGGCCGCGCCACCGGTGCTGTGGCAGGCGCCAGCGCCAGGGGAATCATCGTGATCTGGCGCCCCGCGCCGCCGCCGCCTCCCGCCTGATCGAGCCCGCTGCCGTCGAGCAGCGGAGGCTCCAACCAGAGTCCCCCCTGGGTGATCCGCACCAGGAGCAGAATCAGCACCAGGTGGACCACGAACGAGATCCAAACGCCGAGGCGGCTCGGTCGGCCGGGCGGCATCCGGACGCTTGGAGGGGGGAGCGGCGGCAACTGGGGCGGCGGCGGGGAGGTCACGGTCTTAGTGTAAGCTGGGGACTGGGTGCTGGGTACTGGATGCTGGGTACTGAAATCCCAGCATCCAGCAACCAGCCTCCGGCATCCAGCCCCCTGAAACACCACGCGGGGACCCGAAGGCCCCCGCGCGCGTTCCAGGGGTGCAACGACCTTCTCAGCCCGTCTTGGGAGTGAATCCGATGACCTGAATTCCCGCCCCGCGGGCGACGTCCATCGCGTCGATGACCTCCTGATACACACGATTGACGGCCGGCTTCATGAACAGCAGCTTGGTCGGCCGCTGGTCGAAGATCGCGTGGATCTGGGTGTCCAATTGATCCTTCGGCACCGGCTGGCCATTGATGCTGTAGCTCCCGTCCGCCGCGATCTCCAGCACGATCTGGGTCGAGGGTCCGCTCGCCGGGCTGGTCACCGGCGGGGGCACCTGCACGTCGATCGCCATGCGGGTCAGGGGCTGCGAGATCATGAAAATGATCAGCAGCACCAGCATGATGTCGATCATCGGAATGACGTTGGGCTCGGCGCTGATACCGCCGGACGGACCTCCACCTCCTCCAGCCATGATTCCGCTCCTTTGGGTGGCCTACTTCTTTTCGATGTCGAACAGGCCCTTGCCGCTCTGCTTCACGTCCGTAATCGCGGCCATGACCCGCACGCCCGACTTGCGGGCGATCTCGACCGCCTCCTGGATCTTGCCGTATCGCAGATCCTTGTCGGCCCGGAAGTACATGATCTTGTCCTCGGGCCGGGCATTGTAGATGCTCTTGAGCCGGTCTTCCAGCGTTTCTACTGGAATCGAGACGCCGTTCAGGAAGTACCCCCCGGCGGCGTCGATGCCGAGCACCACTTCCCCATCGCCCTCGGGGCGTTTTTCCAGATTCGCGCCCTGAGGCATCGTGGCCTTGAAGCCACTCGCGATCAGCGGCGTCACGATCATGAAGATGATCAGGAGCACCAGCATGATGTCGATCATCGGAATGACGTTCGGTTCCGACTTGATCGAGGTGGTTCCGGCCTGACTAACTGATGTGCCCACTGCCGCTCACCGCTTTCTGGGCCTGGAACTCCTTGGTGAAGATCGACCGGCCGAACTCGCTCCCGACGCTCTTGATGAGGTAGTCGATGAGCTCCTTCGACGTATAGGTCAACTCGACCGTGAGGTTCTCGATCTTGGTGGTGAAGTAGTTGTAGAACCACACCGCCGGGATGGCGACCAGGAGGCCAAGCGCCGTGGTGATGAGTGCCTCGGCAATTCCGCCGGCGATGCCGGCCAGGCCGCCCGCGTTACCGCCCGAGGTCATGGCGTTGAACGCCGTCACGATGCCCATGGTGGTGCCGAGGAGGCCGACGAACGGCGCGGTCGAGCCGACCGTCGCCAGCACACCCAGACCACGCTTGAATTCGGAAAGCACGATCAGCATCTGCCGCTCCACCGCGCGCTCGGCCGAGTTGATGTCGGCCGCGGTGATGGTGGCCCGGTCACGCAGCAACGGCTTCACTTCCTGAAGCGCCCCGCCCAGCACGCGGGCGACGTGGCTCCCCTGGTTCTTTTCGGCCAGCGCGATGGCCTGGTCGAGCTGCTCTTCCTGAATCGACCGGGAGAAGTTCGCCGCGAACTTCCGGGTGGCCGCCGCGCTCTTGTGGATCTGCCACATCTTGTTCAAGGCGATGGTCAGCGACAAGAACGACATGATCAGCAGCACGAACACGATCCCTCTGGCGAAAAGACCGGCGTGACCCCAGAGAGCCAGAATATCTACACCCATGAGACCGCTCCTTTAACGGTGAGAAAACCTCACTGACCGATGTTGAACACAATCTTCTGCTGCACCAGCTGGCGCACCGCCGCACCCCTGATCCGCGCCGGCTTGTAGAGCGCCTTGAGAATCGCCTCGCGGGCGGGCGCGTCGAACTGCTGGTTGGAGCTCCGCTGCACCTTCCACGACGACGGCTCCGCATGCCCCAGCGTGTCCACCACGTAGGTGGCGTCGACGAACCCCTGGACGCCAGCCTGCTGCAGCACTGGGGGGTATCGGGGCTTGGGAAAGGTGATCTGCTGAACTGGGTCGTCCACCTCGGTCTGCAGGAAGGTCTCGCCGGTCACCGGACCGGTGCCGCCGGCGACGCCCGTCGCGATGCCGCCCTCGACGCCCTTGCCGGTAAAGTCAGCGGCGTTGAAGCGCTCGTTCAGGTTGACCGGCGGGATATCCTTGGGAATTTCCGTCGGAGGCATCACCGTCTGAAACCCGAGCGGCGGCGGATTGGCGGTCACGATGGCTTCGGGGGGCGGGGTGTCAGGCGGCGGCGGCGGCGGGGGGGGCGGCGCCAGCATGAAGTTGGTGGTGTCCTGAAGCACCTTCGTCAGCTCCTCGGCCGCGCCCTTGGTCGCCGTGATCGCGGCATAGCCGATCACGAGGTGCAGCACAACCGACATGGCCTGCTGCTTGAAGGTGCGAACCTTCTTGGGCTTCGATTCGATCAGATACTCGAACATTTATGTTGCCTCCACGGGAGTCAACCTTACGGAGGTAATCAAACCGAGGCAGGTGGCGTCGCGCTGACCGGTAAATGACAATTCGATGACAAGTCGATTAGCTCGTGCCGTCGGGTTCGTCAGGCAACCGGGGAAGCACCACCGTGAACAATGTACCTCGCCCTGGCCGACTCTGTACCGCGATGGTCCCGCCGTGGGCTTCGGCCACCCACTTGGTGATCGCCAGGCCGAGGCCGGTTCCGGGACTTTCGCCCGCGCGGGAGCGCGCCGGGTCCGCTCTCCAGAAACGGTCGAATATATGCTGGAGATCACCTGCCGCAATGCCGATTCCGGTGTCCCCCACGGTGAGCGTCAGGGAATCGCCCTGATCGGACAGGCCGAGCGCGATCTCCCCGCCTTCGGGCGTGTACTTCACCGCGTTGGTCACCAGGTTGAGCAGCATCTGCCGCACCCGGTTGCGGTCTACGCGGAGCGGCACCGGTACCTCGGGGATCGCCGCCGTGACGGTGAGGGCGCGCTCCTCGCCAAGGATATTGGCCGTCTCGGCCGCCTCGGCCACCAGCTCGCGGAGATCGCACTCCTCGGTAGCCAGCGGAAGACGGCCCTCGTCGGCGCGGGCCAGCGTGAGCAGGCTGTCCACCAATTCTGCCATGCGCCCGATGTGCATCAGCGATTCATCCAGCGACTGCAGGCTCTCCGGCGGCGTGTTGGGATTGCGGAGCGCCCGCTCGACCCCTGCGCGGAGCACCATCAGCGGGGTCTTGAGCTCGTGGCTCGCTTCCGCCGTGAAGCGGTGGAGCGCGGCAAAGCTCCGCTCCAGGCGGTCGAACATCAGATTGACCGCGGAGCCAAGCCGGGCGACTTCGTCTCCGGTGCGCTCCACCACCAGGCGGCGGTGCAGGCTCCGGCCGTCGGTGATGGCCTCGAGCTCGCGGACCATCGCGCCCAGCGGCTGCAGACTACGGCCTGCGACCCAGTACCCTACCAGCACCGAGGCGGTGAGGATGATCGGCGCGATCACCAGCATGCTCGAGAGCAGCGCTTCCGCCTCGAGAAATGTGGAGGTGCTCGGCGCCGCCACCAGCATCCCGGCCACCTCCGGCCCGGCATCGTCCACCGGGACGATCAGGTAGCGCGCCGGGCCAATTGCCGGATCGAAGGTGTAGGAGCCGGTGCGGACGCTGCCGGGAGGCGGCACCAGCGGCGCGCGGAGCCGCTCGAACGACGCGATCGGGAGCGCCGACGCGGTGTCGGAGGCGTAGAGCACCTGTCCCCCGCTGTCGGCGAGCACCAGGAAGTCGCGGATGCTCTCGAAATAGGCGGCGATCGCCGGCTCGAGCGTCGGGGGAGAGTCGATGGCGACGAGACGGCCCAGCACCCGGTGGGAGCGTTCCAGGTACCGCACCGACAGCTCCGCCTCGAGCATCAGCCGCTGGTCAAATGTGCGGGCGCTGGTCTGCTGACGGGCAAAATAGAGCGTGGCCCCGAAGGCGACCATCGTGGCCAGCAGGGCGAGCGCATAGGCGAAGGTCAGCCGCCAGCGGATGGAGCGCATGTCAGGCCCGGATCACGTACCCCACGCCGCGCACGGTGTGCAGGAGTTTCTTCTCGGCGCCGGAATCCACCTTTTTTCTGAGCCGGTTGATCACCACATCCACGATGTTGGTGCCGGGATCGAAGTGGTAGTCCCAGGCGTATTCGGTGATCAGCGTCCGCGACATCACCCGGCCGGGGTGACGCATGAGGTACTCGAGGACCGCGTATTCCTTGGGGGTGAGCTCGATCGGCCGGCCGGCGCGATGCACCTCGCGGCTTCCCACATCGAGCTCGAGATCGCCGACGGCGAGCTTGGGCGACGTGAGCTGCTTGGGCCGCCGGGACAGCGCCTCCACCCGCGCGAGCACCTCCTCGAAGGCGAAGGGCTTGGTCACGTAGTCGTCGGCGCCGGCGCGGAGGGCTTCGACCTTGTGCCCGACGGCGTCCTGCGCGGTGAGCACGAGAATCGGCGTGGTGTTCCCCCGGTCACGAATGGTGCGCAGCACCTCGAGGCCGCCCATGCCGGGGAGGCGCAGGTCGAGAACGACGAGATCGTAATTCCCCCCAGAAATGAGCCGCAGCGCCTCCAGCCCGTCATCCACCAGGTCGGCGTGATACTGGGATTCCTCCAGTCCGCGCCGGATGTACTGGCCCACCACGCGGTCATCCTCGACGACGAGAATCTTCACCTCAGTCCCCGATGGCGATGGGGAGGAAGACGCGGAAGGTGCTGCCCAGCCCCAGCTCGGAATCGGCTTCGATGCGGCCAAGATGCTGCTCGACGATGCCGTAGCAGATCGACAGTCCGAGTCCGGTCCCCCGCCCCGGCGCCTTGGTGGTGTAGAACGGCTCGAAGATCTTCGGGAGGTCGGCGGCCGGGATCCCGTGGCCGGTGTCGATGATGGCGATCATGACCTCGTCCGGCCGGGACGGATTGCGCAGCGTGCGCACCGTGAGCGTCCCTCCGTCGTCCACCGCGTCGACCCCGTTCAGCATCAGCGCCATCAGCACCTGGATCATCTGCTCGTCATCGGCGAGCACCGGAGGGAGCGCGTCGCCAAGCTCCCGGATGATGGTGAGCCGGTTGAATCGCTGGTGGTGCTTGAGAAGGTAGAGTGTCTGCTCGACCAGCGCGTTCACCCCGATCGGCTTCTTCGGGCTGCCTTCCTTCGGACGGCTGAAGTCCAGGAGGCCGTCGACGATGCGGGTGCAGCGGAGGACTTCCTTGTCGATGATGTCGAGATACTCGTGGACGGTCTCATCGGCCGAAGTGCCCAGGCGCGCCTGGATAGCGGCCACGCAGGCGCCGATCGTCGCGAGGGGATTGTTGATCTCGTGCATGACCCCCGCCGCGAGCTGGCCCACCGCCGCGAGCTTCTCGCTCTGGAGAATCCGGAGCTGGACGTTCCGGGCTTCGGTGACGTCCTCCCCGATCGTGATGACATGAGTGATCGCATCGCCGTCGAGCCGCATGGGAATCCGGCTGATCCGGTAGGAGTGGGTTTCTCCGCGGGAATCGACCTGGATGTCCATTTGCTGGATCTCGCCGGCGCGAAACACCTGGTCGAATTCGGCCCGCAGCTGCCCGGCCGGCGGGCGCGTCAGCACCTCGAAGACCGGCCGTCCCATCACGTCGCCCCGGCGAAGGCCCTGGGTGCCGGTTTCCCGCTTCCGGTTCCAGACCTGAATGCGGTAGTCGCGGTCGATGACGTAGAGCCCCACCGGGAGACTGTCGATGATGAGGCTCGTGAAGCGGCGCTGCTCCTCGATTTCGCGCGAGCGGCTCGCGACCTCCAGCGCCAGGTCTTCCGACAGCGTCATCGCGTCGAGGAAGGGGGCGAGGAGATCGGCGATCACCTGAAGCACCACGGGATCGGGATGCGGAGCGGACTGGCCGTGGTCGATCTGCAGCACACCGAGGCGGGCGCCGCCGTGCACGAGGGGATATCGTCGCACACCGGGACCCGGTTGCGGGAGGTCGTCGAGCGACGCGGCGGCGAACTCGCCTGTGGGCATCGCCACGCCCGCGAAGGTGGAGGCGTTCGATTCGCGGCGCCACACGACGACGTGACGCGCGGGGAGACCGCCCTGCAGCGTGGCCGCGACCACGCGGAGCGTCTCGTCGGGAGCGAGTCCGCTGTTCAGGATGCCGGCGAGCTGGCCGATGAGAGCCAGTCCGGACGCCGGGGGGGGAGCTGCGTTCATGGAAGAATCATCGGTGGCAATTAAGTTTAACCTCCCACGGGAGGAGTCCTCATGTCGCGCTCGGTCCTGACACCCTGGGTGGACGGCGCCTGGCTGCCTCGCCGCCGCCGCGCCTGCGAGCCGGTCACGGCCCCGTTCAACGGGCGCACCCTTGCGTACATGGTCGCGGGAGACGACGCCGACCTCGACCGCGCCATCGCAGGCGCCCGGCGCGGCGCGGAGACGCTGACTGCCCTGCCCCGCCACCGGCGCGCGGAGATTCTCGAGACCGTGGCGCTCCTGCTCCGGGAAGAGCGGGTCGCGCTCGCGCGCCTGATCGCGCGGGACGCCGGGAAGCCGCTTTCGCTCGCGGCGGCCGAAGTCGATCGCGCGGTGCTGGTGTTCCGCCAAGCGGCCGAAGCGGCCCGCCATTTCGGGGTGAGCGCGCTCTCGGCCGATGCCGATCCGCGCGGCGCCGGAATGACCGCCCGTGTCGAGCGCTTCCCGATCGGCGTCATCGCCGCCATTGCCCCCTTCAACTTCCCCCTGAATCTGGTGGCCCACAAGGTCGCGCCGGCGATCGCGGCGGGAAACGCGGTCGTGCTCAAGCCTCCGCCGCAGGCTCCGCTCGCCGCCTTCCGCCTGGCCGAGCTGCTCACCCGGGCCGGACTTCCCCCGGGCGGGCTGCAGGTGCTGCATCTGCCGATCGCCGTGGCGGAGCGGTTCGCCCGGGACGACGCCTTCGCCATGCTGAGCTTCACCGGCAGCGCGGCCGTCGGATGGCACCTCAAATCGGTGGCGGGGCGCAAGCGCGTGTTGCTCGAGCTGGGCGGGAACGCCGCGGTGCTGGTGCACTCCGACGCATCCGATCTCGATGCGCTCGCGGCGCGCCTCGCGTGGGGCGCCTTTGCCTACGCCGGCCAGATCTGCATCAAGGTGCAGCGGCTCTACATCCACGAGCCGCTCTATCGCCGGCTGGTCCGGAGGGTGGTGGACGCCACGCGCGCGCTCCGTCGTGGCGACCCGGCGCGCGCCGACACCGTCATCGGCCCGATGATTGACGAGGCCAGCCTGCGGCGGGTCCAGGCGTGGGTGACGGACGCAATCGCGGACGGCGCGGTGCCGCTCGTCACGGGGCGGCGGCGCGGGATGGTGCTCGGTCCCACGATTCTCTCGCGCACGCGACCGGAGATGAAAGTCTGGCAGGAAGAAGTATTCGGTCCGGTGCTGACGGTCGCGCCGTATCGCACGTGGGCGGAAGGGATCCGGCTCGCCAACGCATCGCGGTACGGGCTGCAGGCGGGGATCTTTACCCATGACGCGAGACGGATCGAGCAGGCGTTCCGCGGGCTCGCCGTGGGCGGTGTCGTGGTCAACGATATCCCCACCCTGCGGCTGGATCATCTTCCCTACGGCGGGGTCAAGTCGTCGGGGTTCGGGCGGGAGGGCGTCGCCGAAGCGATGATCCAAATGACGGAGCCGAGACTATTGCTCGGGAAAGGCTAGGCACGAGGGCGCCGGGGAGCCAGAAGTTCCCTAGCTCCCTGGCTCCCTGACTCCCTGACTCCCTAGCAAATAGACCGCCGTCTCCGGGTGGTACGTCTTCCAGTCAAACCAGTAATCGCGCAGCACGTACACCGGCGTGAGCCGCTTGCCGGCGAGCGGGCCGGAGAGCGCCTCTCCTCGGAACGACCAGCGGCTTCCGGTCCCGACATCCACCACGATGCCGGGCTCGCCTTCCGCCGGACGGATGAATTCGAGCTCGAGAGAATCGAGTCGCGTCTCGAAGGCACGAATCGACTTCCCATCGGCGCCAAGCAAGAGTGCGATCGGCGTGCCGCCCACGCGATCGTGCACCGGCGCCTGGGCGGCAACCCGGTCGACCGGATACGCCTTGGCGGTCCCCCCGATCTCCACCCCGGCGATGAGCGCCCGTGGCGCGAGCCTGGGGTCGAGCGCCGCATTGATGCGCACCGGGAGCCGCGACGTTTCTGCTTCCCACCCTGCAGAGAACCGCTTCCAGGCGGTGTCGGCCGCGGGGAGCAGCACCCGGCCGCCGGGCAGCTCCTTCATCCACTCGCGGAAGGTCAGCTCGTCGTGGAATACCCGCGTGAGACGGTTGCCTTTGAGCGGGCCCTGAATCGCTTCACCACTTACCTGTTGCCACCACGATCCCGTCTCCCGGTCCTGCATGATGAAGTTCTGGTTGTTGATCCCGGCGAGCCGGAAGCTCAACACCCGTCCGTCGATCGTCCGCTCCCACACCAGACCGGTGTGGCAGAGCGTTCAATAGGTAGCGACGATCGGCACCCCCCCGACGGCATCCTCCACGAGGTGATGATAGGCGAGCTGCCTCACCGGGTAGGCCGCGGCGTCTCCCCTTACCAGGACGGCCAGCACCATGTCCTCGGGCGCCACCGCGCTCGCTTCCGCGGCGCGGATGAACCGCGTGTCGCGCAGCGGCGCAAACATCCACTCGAAGTGGTTCTGTCGGGCGGTCCAGGTCGTCATGAGGGTGACGAGCCCGAGCACGACGGCCCCCACCCGGGCGAAGAAGCGCGGGGCATTCCGCCAGATCCGCATCGCGACGGCGATCGCGAGAAGCGCGGCGGCGAGCGTCACCCAGGGCGACCAGCGCCGGAGCGCAAACGCGAGCGCGATCGAGAAGGGCGTCTGCGGCGCGGACGGACGAATCAGGATCACCGGCACCGCCACGACCGCGAACGAAACCGCGGTCAGCAGCAGCAGCGCCAGCCAGTCGCTTCGGCGGGATTGCTGCGTCATCCGGCGTCTCCGTAAAAGAACACGATTTCATGCTCGGCCGAGAGTGTAAAGATGGCGAGATCGCGAGTCAGCGCCACCTCGTCCACCGTCACCCGCGCCACCGGCAGGGTGTTCCGGAGGGTGAGCGCCAGAGGAATCGGGGGACCGAAGCTCACCGCGAGCCGGACCGTCGTCCACTCGGCGCGGGGACGGAGCTCCACATCCACCAACGTCCGGTGAAAACGTATTCGGCGGAGCGCCAAGCTCTGCCACCCTTCGGGAACCCACGGCGAGAGCTCGAACCGGCCGCCCGCCTGATCGGCCCGAGCGCCGAAGAGTCCCCCCACCACTTCGCGCAGAAATGCCGCAGGATCCGGAAGCGCGGGCGCGCCGACGCGGCGAAATCCCTTCGCCTCCTCCATCAGGTGGGCGAAATCGGCGCCGTCCCATTCCTCGGCGGTGATGCCTGCACCGGCGCGGACTTCAGCGCCGGCGCGCCGGGCGGACCATGCGAAGGCCTGGTTGAGCGCCGTCTCCGGAGTATCGAGGAGCGCCGGGCGAATCAGGGATCAGCCCAGCCTGGCCAACTCGGCCAACAACTCGCTGTTGTCCCGGCGCTCGCTGTTGTTGGCCTCCTGGTACGCCCAGCGCACCATGCCGTCCCTGTCGATCAGAAGGTAGGCCCGATCGCTGTAGAACTTCGCCTCGTTGAGCACTCCGTAGAGCCGCGAGACGTCCCGCTTGAAATCGCTCAGCAAATCGACCGTGATGCGCTCCTTGGTCTTGAACTCCTTGAGCGTCGGAATCGAATCCACGCTGATCGGGAGGACAGCGGTGTTCCCGCTCTGGAACTTTCCGTAGTCGTCCGACATAGCGCACATTTCGGCGGTGCAGGTACTCGTGAACGCCAGCGGAAAGAACGCCAGCAGCACGTTTTTGCCGCGGAGTGCAGACAAGGTGACCGCTTGCCCGGAAGTCGAAGGCAGGGTGAAATCGGGGGCAGAAGAACCGACCGAAGGCAGCGACATCGAAGCAAATCCCTTTTGGCTGTCACCCTGAGCGAAGGGGCGGAACCGCGTGGCTCTCCGCGAGCTCGGGGCGGGCTGGCCTGCGGGGGCGCTCGAGTTCGCTACGCTCACTAGCACCCCTGTCGTCAGCCCGCTCCCTGCGCCCGCTTGACGTAGCGGGTTGCTACCCTCCCGATCGCTACCCTCAGGGTGATAGGCAGGTCCCGTTCACCGTTCACCGTTCATCGATCACGCTGTCAGGCCTTGAGCCTTTCCCCAGCGACGCTCCAGTTGAGCACGTTCCACCACGCCGACAAATAGTCCGCGCGCCGGTTCTGATACTTGAGGTAATAGGCGTGCTCCCAGACGTCGCATCCCAGGATGGCGTGCTTGCCCTCCATGATCGGGCTGTCCTGGTTCGGAGTGCTCTCGATCGCGAGCTTGCCCGACTTGTCGCGCAGCAGCCACGCCCACCCGCTCCCGAAGCGCCCGAGGCCCGCCTTCTGGAACTGTTCCTTGAAGGCGGCCAGGCCTTTAAAGCCGGCTTCGATCTCCTTTGCAAGCGCTCCCCGGGGCTCCTTTGCGCCGCCCGGAGCCATGAGCTGCCAGAAGAGGGTGTGGTTGTAGTGGCCCCCGCCATTGTTTCGCACCGCGGTCCGCGATGCCTCGGGTACCTTGCTCAGATCCCCGATCAGGGCTTCGATCGAGAGTTTCTGCAGCGACGGCTGGCTTTCCAGCGCCGCGTTCAGGTTGGTGACGTAGGTCTGATGGTGCTTGCCGTGATGGATCTGCATGGTCTGCGCGTCGATATGGGGCTCGAGCGCGGCGTGGTCGTAGGGAAGCGGAGCAAGAGTGAATGGCATGGCGATCTCCTGAACAGGTTGCTCCGGAGTCCGGTCGCCGGATTCCGGAATGGCGCGTGTCAATATAACGGCGCGTGGACGACCCCGGGCCGCCGGAGGAACTCGCGCAGCAGGGCGGCGACTCCCGCCACCACAAGGGCCACCGACAGCACCACCTGCGCCCCGAGGCCGGCTTCGAGCGCGGGGAGGGCCGCGAGCGCGGGCACCAGCAGGGCAAGCCCCGCCCAGCGCTCTCCAAGCTTCGGGATCCGGCCCAGGCGGCCCTCGGCAGCCAGTTGGAGCAGCCACCCCCACAGGACGAGGAGCTGCGCCCCCAGTGCACCCGAAGGAACGCCGCTCCAGAGCGAGGCCAGTCCGGCGGCCACCGCGAATGCCGGCCACCGGCGGGTGAACGCCGCCGCAGCTCCCGCCCCGGCGAGCAGGAGCATGGCGAGCGGTTGCCACTCGCCGACTCCGCCCGAAAGCGCGGGAAGGGTCACCCGCACCATGACGATCGCGGCGAGCGGCGCCAGACCGAGCCGCCACGGCGCGCGGTGCAGCGGTGGCAGGCCGGCAAGAAGGAGTGTGCCCGCGCCGAGGAGCATGACCAGCAACCGCTCCGCCGCCGGGCTGAAGGGGCCGTCCTGAAGGGCGAGCATTCGGCCCCCCTCCGGGCCCAGGATGGTCAGCGCGAGAACGAAGCCAAGAGCGAGCAGCACCGCGCTTGCGAACAGCCCGGTGAGCCACCAGCGGCTTCGTGCGCGAAGCGTGGTGCGGACGGCCGCCACGAGCACCAGCAGAATCCCGAGCTCGACCAGCAGCAGGTGCGGCGCGGCGGCGGCGAGGGCCAGCCCAACGAAAAGCAGGGGCTGGGGGTTGGGAATTGGGGATTGGGGGAAGACCGGACTTGGTGGGGGCTGTGGAGTTCGTCGGACTCCGGTCACTGCGGCCCCGAGGACGACCATGGCGCCTACCACGACCAGCACCTCGTTGATAGTGGCGAAGGCGCTGCTGTCGGAGGGTCCCGCCGATCGATCGCTGGCCGCTGCGAGGAGAACGAGTCCGAGGCCCGCACCGCCGAGGGCCCGGAACCGGGCGATGGGAATCAGGACCACGAGCAGGGCCAGACCGGCGTACAACGCATCCACGCCCGACTACTTGGTCGCGCCGGGACTGTCGAGCTCGCGAATGGTCTTCGGGCTCGGCGGCCGCTCCTTCTTGAGTTTCGCCGCCACGCGTTCCGCCTGCGCAAGCACGCGGAGCACATTCTCCCCCGCGAGCTTCCGCAGACCGGCCTCGGTCCACCCCCGGCGGGCGAGCTCGGCAAAGAGCGCGGGAAAGGTGGAGACGTCTTCGAGTCCCTCGGGAGTTTCGGTGATCCCGTCGAAATCCGAGCCGATCCCGACGTGGTTCACCCCCGCCACCTTCCGGACATGGTCGATGTGATCGGCGACGTTGTTGATGCCCACTCGCGGGCGCGGCCCCTTCCGGGCGGCCGCGCCGGAATCCTCCCACGCCATGAGGGCCGTGGACACGAACGTCGTCACAAAGGGCACCATGACGACGCCGCCGTTCTTCGGAAGCCGCGCAAGAATCGAGTCGGGCACGTTGCGGCGGTGATCGACCAGCGCGCGCGCGGCCGAGTGAGAAAAGATCACCGGCGCTTCGGTCACGGTGAGCGCGTCGCTCATCGTCCCCGGCGAGACGTGGGACAAATCGAGGAGCATCCCGAGCCGGTTCATTTCCCGAACGACTTCTTCGCCGAAGCGGGTGAGGCCGCCGTGCTTTACGCTGTCGAGCGCCGCGTCGGCCCAGTCGAGCGTCACATTGTGGGTCAGCGTCATATAGCGGGCGCCGAGATCGTAATACACCCGGAGCGCGCCAAGGGAGTTTTCGATGGCGTGACCGCCTTCGAGACCGAGCAGCGAGCCGATCTTCCTGGCGGCGAAGGCGCGCCGCACCGCCGCCGCGGTGGGGGCCGGTAGCAGGATCTCGGGATACTTGGCGATCACCCGCCGTGCGATGTCGAACTGCTCCAGCTGCACCCGCGCGTAGCCGGAGTCGCGAATTTCCCCCGGAACGTAGATCGACCAGAACTGTGCGCCGACCATTCCGCGCCGGAGCCGGGCGATGTCGGTGTGGCCGGGTGTCCTCTTGCGGAGATCGTAGGCCTCCACATCGCCGCGCGCGACGGTGTCCTCGCGGATTCTCCAGGGAAGGTCGTTATGGCCGTCCACCAGCGGGGTGGTGCGGAGCACTCGCCGCGCAAGAGCGAGGTAGGGGTCGACCGCCTGTCCCCCGAGGGGAGCGGCGGACAGGACGAGCAGAGCGGCTGCAATGAGACGGTTCACGAGGCCTCCGGCCAGACGTGGTCCTTGAATCGTTCCCGCAACACCTTCTTGTCGAACTTACCTACACTCGTTTTGGGCACCACCTCGATCACGACCACGTCGTCGGGAAGCCACCAGTCGGCAACTCTCCCGCGCAGCCACTCCCGGAGCGCGGCGCGGGTTAGCTCACCCGCGCCTCCGGCCTTCGGCACCACGCAGGCGAGCGGACGCTCGGTCCACTTGGGATGGGAGATCGCCACCACGGCGGCTTCCGCCACGTGCGGGTGACTCATGATCACGTTCTCGAGATCCACGCTCGAGATCCACTCGCCGCCGCTCTTCACCATGTCCTTGGTGCGGTCCACCAGGCGGACGTAGCCGCGCTCGTCGATTGCCGCGACGTCGCCGGTGCAGAACCAGCCATCCTGGAAGCGCTCCGCGCTGCCGGGATCCTCGTAGTACTCCCGGATGACCCAGGGACCACGGGCCTGCAACTCTCCCGCGGTGACGCCGTCCCAGGGCGCCACGACGCCGTCTTCCGTCACCACCCGGAGCTCGACCAGCGGAAACGGCGATCCCTGGAGCAGCCGCACCCGGATCTTCTCCTCCTGCGGCCACTCGTCCATCTCGGAGCGTAACCGGGAGACCGTCCCCGCGGGTGAGAGCTCGGTCATTCCCCAGGCATGCACGACCTCGATGCCCATCTCCTCGAAGCCCTCGAGCAGGACCTTGGGCAGCGCCGACCCCCCCACCAGGATCTGGCGCAGCGTCGGCACCTTCCGGCCCGACTGCTTCAAGTAGTGATACAGCCCGGCGACGATGGTGGGCACGCCGCCGACGAAAGTGACGCTCTCGCTCTCGATCAGGTCCACCAGATCCTTGGGCACGAGATGCGGTCCCGGCAGCACCAGGCTGCAGCCCAGCATCCCGGCCGCGAACGGCAGGCCCCAGGCGTTGGCGTGGAACATGGGGACGATGGTCAGCACAACGTCCCGTTGGCGGATCTGAAAGGCGTCGGCGATCGAAAATCCCATGGTGTGCAGGACCAGCGCCCGGTGGGAGTAGAGCACTCCCTTGGGATGCCCGGTGGTGCCCGAGGTGTAGCAGAGCGCCGCCGCGTCCTGCTCGTCGAGCGCAGGCCACGCAAAGCCCGGTGGCGCGGCGGCAAGCAAGGTCTCGTAGTCGTGCATTCCCGGCGGAATCCCCTGCCCCGCCTCTCCGTCCGACATGACCACGACGGTCTCCACCGTGGTGAGATTGGCGCGGATCTTTTCCAGCAGCGGAAGCAGCGAGGCATCGACGATCAGGACGCGATCCTTCGCGTGGTTGATGACATAGGTGAGCTGATCGGGATGGAGCCGGAGGTTGAGCGTGTGCAGCACCGCTCCCATGCAGGGGACGGCGTAATACGCCTCGAGATGCCGGTGACTGTTCCAGCCCAGCGTGCCGACCCGGTCACCCCGCTTCACCCCGAGCGCCGTGAGCGCGCCCGCGAGGCGGTCGACCCGGCTCGTCATCTCACGGAAGCTGTAGCGAAAGACCCCGTCTCCCTGCCGGCTGGAAATGTTCTGGTTGTGAAAGAGCAGGCGCGCCCGCTCGAGGAAGTGGGTCAGGGTGAGCTGCCAGTCCATCATCAGTCCATGCATCGCGGATTCCCTGGCTGGAGTCTGTGCTACCGGCACCACGCGCGCGCGGTGGCCACCAGTACATTCGCCGCCTGCACCACGCTCTCGACATCGACCCACTCTTCCGCCGCGTGCGCTCCCGTTCCGTGCGGACCGAACACCACCGTTTCGAACCTCGCTCCGGCGCTGAGCGCCGAATCCATCCAGGGCGTGCCGCCCATGTGGCCGGGGGGCTCTGCCAGCACCGTCCGGGCGACGGCATCCAGCGTCTGAACGATACCGGCGTCGGGCCCGATCTCGAAGGAGTCCCGGCTGAAGAAAGTCCGGAGCGAAATCGTGAGCGTGGGGTCCTCGCGACGCAGGCCGGCCAGCAGCGCGTCGATCTCCCCCACGGCCGAGGCTTCGGTCTCGCCGGGGACGTTGCGGCGCTCGATTCGCACCACGCTCCTGGCTGCGTAGGTGCTGAGGCCGCCGCTTCCCTTGAGTCGCGCCGCCACACTCGGCCGCCCCGGCTCCGGCACGTCCACCAGGATCTCGAGCCCGGCATCACCGAGCCAGCCGGCCACGTAGCCGGCGATTTCGGCCTCGCAGGGGGCGCCCGGCAGCAGCGTGGGATTGATGGAATTGATCCGCACGAGATCGGAAAGCGTGCGAATCAGGTCATTGCGATCCACCTGCATGCTGCTCCTCGCCGCCGGGAGGGAGTGCCGGACGGGCCGGATCGGCCGTGGTACGTATATAGATAGGTAGGAATGCGATTTGTACGCCGGAGGCACAAGGTACGCGGTTTGCATGCAGTAATCGACATGATCAGCGCCGACGCCCGCAGCCGGATCACCCCGGAGGACCTCGATCTCCTCGGCATGACCCTCCCGAGCGACGGCGTCGTCCGGGAGGACCTCGACCGCGTGCTGGACCGGCGTGAGGTCGTGGCGTACCTGATGGGTGCGTCGCTGCCGGGGCCTTCCTCCTCACTGCTCTTCTATGTTCTGGTCCGCCATTCTCTGCTCGACGTCGGGGTCGAGGACCGTGTCGTCGCCGATTATTTCGCGGCGCTTCTCCGGGAGTTCGGAAACCGACAGCGGGCAACCCGCGTGGACGACGTCGACGATCATGACCATCGCTACCTGGTGGATATTCTGGCCGATCTCTCCGCGTCAACCGGCGACCGCCAGTTCAAGGTGTCGGTCCACCTGGGCAACTATGCGCTCTGGCTCTCCGGGGTCTTTCCCGAGCGGATCGCGGCCCAGCGACTTCGGCGCGGGGGTCCGGACCTCTCCTACTATGAAACCCTCGGTGGCCGCGGCTACGCAGAGGCGGCAGAGCACCATCTGGCGGAACGGAGCGGCCTCGACGACGTGCTCCGGACCGCATCCGAGCGGGTACGCGACGTTCGGCTCGCACTCAACAGCGTGAGCGCCCAGCTCCACCTCCGAAGCGCACGCCTCGCCGCCTGATTGTTCGACTGCCACTCCCGTCGGCCAGACGCCGGGAGTAGCTTCGTCGCCATGCACTCACTGAGCGGCAGGCGCGCCCTCGTCTGCGGCAGCACCCAGGGCATCGGGCAGGCGAGCGCCATGGCGCTGGCGGAAGCCGGTGCGACAGTCGTCCTTCTCGCCAGAAACCGCGAGCGGCTCTCCGCGGTCCGCAACGGGCTTCCCTCCCCTGCCGGTGCCGATCACGAGACGCTGGTGGCAGATTTTTCCGATCCCACCGCGCTTCGCACCACACTGCTTGCCTACCTCGCCCATCACCCCGGTTTTCACATCCTGGTCAACAATACCGGCGGACCACCGCCGGGACCCGCGCTCGAGGCCAGCGAAGCGGCGTTCCTCTCGGCATTCACATCGCACATCCTCTCGGGGCAGGCCCTGGTCCAGTGCCTGGTTCCGGGAATGCGGGACTCGGGCTACGGGAGAATCATCAACATCGTCTCGACCTCGGTGCGGGAGCCGATCCGGGGCCTCGGAGTGTCGAACACCATTCGCGCCGCGGTGGCGGGATGGGCAAAGACACTCTCGAAGGAGCTCGCTCCCGACTCCATCACCGTCAACAACGTTCTTCCGGGATCGACGCGTACCGGGCGTCTCGAGGGCCTGATCGCGAGCCGTGCGGCCGCGTCCGGGATCTCGGTGGAGACGGTGGAGCGCGCGATGACGGCGGAGATTCCCATGGGACGATTTGCCGATGCAAAGGAGATCGCCTCCGTCGTGGCGTTCCTCGCGTCACCGGAGGCGAGCTATGTGACCGGCGTCAGTCTGCCGGTGGACGGCGGACGCCTCGCTTCCATCTGAAACTGTGCGAACTCTCGCGAATTACATCGACGGCGAGCTCGTCCCGCCCGCGGCCGGTAGGTACCTCGACGTGCTGGAGCCCGCCACCGGCCGGCCATTCGCCACGGCGCCGGACAGCGGTCCCGAGGATGTGGCGCTCGCGGTGGAAGCCGCGGGGCGGGCCTATCCCGAGTGGTCAGGGTTGCGCGCCGCGGAGCGCTCGAAAGTCCTGCTCAGAATTGCCGAGCTGATCGATGCGCGGTTCGAGGACCTGGCCCTCGCCGAGTCGACCGACACCGGGAAGCCACTGGCGCTGGCGCGCGCGCTCGATATCCCGCGCGCCTCGGCGAATTTCCGGTTCTTTGCCACGGCCGTACTGCACACCCGATCGGACTCTCACTTTACCGATGCCGATGCGCTCAACTACACCCTCCGCCAACCGAGAGGGGTGGCAGGGCTGATTTCCCCCTGGAATCTGCCGCTCTATCTCCTCTCCTGGAAGATCGCGCCGGCGCTCGCCACCGGTAACACCGCGGTCGCGAAGCCGTCCGAGCTCACTCCCCTCACGGCGCATCTCCTGGCCGAGATCTGCCGGAAGGCGGGACTGCCGCGTGGCGTGCTCAACATCGTGCACGGCCGCGGGCCGGAGGCGGGGGCGAGCCTGGTGGACCACCCCGGCGTCACGACGATTTCGTTCACTGGGGGCACCGCGACAGGCGCCGCGATTGCGCGCGCGGCGGCCCCGGCCTTCAAGAAGCTCACCCTGGAAATGGGCGGCAAGAACCCGACGGTGGTGTTTGGTGATGCCGACCTGGTCGAGGCGATCCCGGGCATTTTGCGCTCGGCCTTCACCAACCAGGGGCAGATCTGTCTCTGTGGCTCGCGGATCCTGGTCGAGGCGGCCGTGTACGAGGAGGTCCTGGCGGGGATCGTCCAGGGCGCTCGGGCTCTCGTGGTGGGTGATCCGCTCGATGCAGCGACCGGCATCGGCGCGGTCGTGTCCGCCGCCCACCGGGAGAAGATCCAATCGTACATTGCGCTGGCCCGCGCGGAGGGAGGCACGATTCTGACCGGGGGAGGCCGGCCGGCCTCGCTGCCGGCGCGCTGCCGGGACGGGTTTTTCCTCGAGCCGACTGTGATCACCGGTCTGCCGATGAGCTGCCGGGTCAACCAGGAGGAGATCTTCGGCCCGGTGGTGACGGTGACCCCGTTTCGGAGCGAGGAGGAGGCGGTGGCGCTCGCGAACGACAGCCCGTACGGTCTCGCCGCCTCGCTCTGGACCAGGGACGTGGGGCGTGCGCACCGGGTGGCGGCGCGGATCGACTGCGGCACGATCTGGGTCAATTGCTGGCTCCTGCGGGATCTGCGGGTGCCGTTTGGCGGGATGAAGCAGAGCGGGGTGGGGCGGGAGGGCGGCGAGGAGGCGATCCGGTTTTTTACCGAGGCGAAAAACGTGTGTGTTCGGCTAACCGCGAACGGCTAACGGCTATGAGCAACATGAGCTCCCGCGCCCCGGAACCAGTGGGTCCCTACCCCCATTTCCGTCGCGCCGGCGGCCTGCTGTTTCTTTCCGGCATCGGGTCCCGAGTGCGGGGATCGAAGGAGGTGCCGGGGGTGACCCTCGGCGCCGATGGCAACGTGGCCAGCTATGACTTCGACCTCCAGTGCCGGCAAGTCTTCGAGAACGTCCGGATGGTACTCGAGGACGCGGGGTCGAGCTGGGACAGGATCGTGGACGTGACCGTCTTTCTGACCGACATGCGGGACTTCGCCTCGCTGAACCGGCTCTACTCCGAGGCGTTTGCCACCAACAAGCCGACGCGCACGACGGTGGAGGTGAGCCGGCTGCCCACGCCGATCGCGATCGAGCTCAAGGTTATCGCGACGGCCTGAGCACCGCGCGAACCGGGCTCGCATCGAACCCCTCCAGCCGGAGCGGCAGCGCGATCAGCTCGTACTGCCCTTCGGGTACCGCATGCAGCGCCAGTCCCTCGAGAATCGCCATGTCGTTGGCCAGGAATCGCTTGTGCGCGGCGAGCTCCTTCGAGGAGAAGGGATCCACACTCGGCGTATCGATACCCGCCAGGATCACCCCCGCGGCGTGCAAATGATCGACCAGTGCCGGCGAGAGCGCCGCAAAATCCTCATTGAAGACGCCCGGGTCGGGAAATGTCCCCGTCGCAAAGAGCACCCGTGGTGCGGTGGGCTCCCTCGGTAGCATCGCCGGCGTGATCGCCTCTCCCCGCGCCACGGGAACCCGCATAACCTCACAAGCGCCGATGTAATAGTGCAGCGAGCGGCTCGCGATGTCCGGCGCGCCGTCGCCGTAATGGCTCGGCGCGTCGGCATGCGCACCGAGATGCACCGTGGCACGCAGCGTCGAAAGGGTGACGCTCGCACCCTGCGCGATATCGAGGAGGACTTCGCGAGTGAGAGGAGTGTCGCCGGGCCACACGGCCAGGGAGGAGTTGAGGGGCGGTGAGATGTCGATGATCACGCTACATCCGATGCCGTATCGCCCACAAATCCGGAAACAACGGCTTCCACAGCGACTGCTTCAGGAACTCCACCCCAGGCGACCCGCCGGTACCCTTCTTCGCACCGATGGTCCGCTCCACCAGCTTGATGTGGCGGTAGCGCCACTCCTGCAGCCCCTCGTCGAAATCGGTCATCAGCTCAAACAGGATGACCAGCTCCGGTTGCTCCCGGTAGGCGCGGAACAATTCCTCCTGCAGCGCCTCGCTCGACTGCGTGGGGAGGCTGACGTCCTTCTGGAACAGCTCCTCCGGAACCTTGAGCCCCCGCTGCGCCAGGAACTTGTAGAAGTGATCCACCACCGACGGCTGCCCGAGCCGCCGCTCCGCGGCAGCGCGCTGCCCCTCCCGGTCGGGGATCGCGTCGGTCACCTGCGCTCGCTTGTACCCGAGCGAGAACTCCACCTCCCGAAACTGGAAAGACTGGAACCCGGAGGCGGTGTCGAGCCGGTCACGGAATGAGGAGAACGACATCGGCGTCATCGTTTCGAGAATGTCGAGCTGGCCGACCAGAGTCTTGAGAATCGTCCGCATCCGCTTCCACGTGGCGATCGCCCCGTAGAGATCGTTGCCGGTAAATTCCCGCCCCACTTTTTCGGTCTCGTGCAGGAGCAGCTTGAACCAGAGCTCGAAGACCTGGTGGATCACGATGAACAGCATCTCGTCGTGCTCCGGCGGCTCGGAGCGTGGCCGCTGCAGCTCGAGAAGCGCGGGCAGACTGAGATAGTTCGAGTAGGTGAGAGTCATACCTTCAACTGCGTGAACGGTGAACTGTGAACGGTGAACGGGACCCGCCCCGTCGTCTGACATCTTAGCGCACCAACAGCCAGAATAGAAACAGCCCGATCACCAGAATCCCCAGCGCCATCAACTTGACCGTGCGCTTCTGTCTCGCCGCGCGGTCGCGGGCCTCCGCGTAGGGAATCCGGGTGAACGAGATCATGGTGTAGAGCGGGACGAACCGATCGGGAAAGTTCCGGTGCAGCAGCGCTTCGGCGCGTTTCTCGAGGCGGAAGAGGGGCGAAGCCACCTTGTCCCGCATCTCGTGGAAATTCGCGATCGCGAGGTCTGCGATGGCGTCGGCGTTCGGGCGCCGTTCCGTTTCGTACGCCGGGAATGCCCGGGAGCAATCGCCCGAATACCGGGCGAGCGCCGCCGACAGCGACAGACAATCCTCGAACGCGGCGTTGGCGCCCTGCCCGAAGAACGGCACGATGGCGTGGGCAGCGTCGCCGAGCAAGGCGACGGCGCCCTCGTGGTGCCAGGGCCGGTTGCGGATGGTGACGAGCGTCCCGGTCGGATTCCCGAAGAAATCCTGGCTCAGGCCCGGCAACAGCGACACCGCATCGGGAAAGGCGCGCACAAAGAAGCGGGACACGTCATCGGGCGTCCGGAGCCAGTGAAAGCTCTCGGGTCCCTCGAACGCGAGGTACAGGGTCACCGTGAAGGAGCTATCCAGATTCGCCATCGCCATCATCATGAATCCCCCGCGCGGCCAGATGTGCAGGGCGTGCCGCTCGAGACGAGGCGAGCCGTCCGCCGCAGGGGGGATATACAGCTCCTTGTAGCCGTGGGTCAGGTAGGACTGTGAAAAATCGTGGCGCTCGCGAAGTTGCAGATGCCCGCGAACCGCCGAGTACGCGCCGTCGGCGCCCACGATGACCCCTGAATGCCGCTCCTCTCCTCCGCCCGTCCGGGAGTCCACCGTGACGGCGTGGCCTGCCGCAGGATCCACATCGGAACACCGGCGCTGGAAGCGAGGCCGGACGTTTCCCGTGTTCTCCGCCGCGCCGAGCAGCGCCTGGTTGAGCGCAAGACGGGAAATCGAGTTGATCGCCTGGCCATGGGTGCCGTACGGCTGGAAAACCAGCCGCCCCCTGAGCGGGTGGATCATCCGGCCATGGAGCGGCGTGGCGATACCCAGGATTTCCTCGCGCAGTCCGACCTCCCCGAGGGCGTGGAGGCCGCGCGCCGAGATCGCGAGGTTGATGGAGCGTCCCGCTTCGACCGCCCCCACTCGCGGATCGGGCCGCCGCTCGAGAAGCTCCACCCGGTGACCGGCCCGGCCGAGCAGCGTCGCCATCAGCGACCCGCCGAGTCCCGCGCCCACGATGACGAAGTCGTTCATCCGGCCGAAACGAGGTCGCGCAATGCTTCGGCGACGAGCCAGACTTCGTGGAAGGTGTTGTAGAGGGGGACCGGTGAGAGCCGGATGACATCGGGAGCGCGGAAGTCTCCCACGATCTTCCTGCGCCGGAGCTCGTCGGACAGCTCCCTGGCGCCACGCTGCACCTGGTAAGAGAGCTGGCAGCCGCGCGCCCCGGGCTCCGTTGGCGTCAGCAGCCGGATGCGATCGTGGGGAAGCTCCGACAGTAGCTGAGCGAGGTATCCGGTAAGACGCTCGGACTTTTCGCGGAGCGCGGAGATGCCTGCCCGGTCGAAGAGTGCCAGTGAAGGCCCGAGCGGCGCCAGCGCGAGAATCGGCGGATTGCTGAGCTGCCACCCCGCCGCCCCGGCCACCGGCACAAAGCGAGAGTTGAGATGCATCTGGAACCGTGTCACCGGATCGTTGCCCCACCACCCGCCCAGCCTGGGCAGCGCCGGATCGCTGCCGTGCCGCTCATGAACGAAGCACCCCGCCACCGCACCGGGTCCGGCGTTGAGGTACTTGTACGAGCACCAGACCGCAAAGTCGATGTCCCAGTCGTGGAGCCGAAGCACCGCGTTGCCCGCCGCGTGCGCCAGGTCGAAGCCGACGACGCAGCCCGCAGCATGGGCGGCCCGGGTGAGGCGCTCCATGTCGAGGAGCTGCCCGCTGAAATACTGCACACCCGGGAGAAGCACCAGCGCGATTTCACTCCCCCGGGTCGACAGCAGCGCCTCGAGGTCCTCGGTGCGGAGACTGGACTCGCCCGCGCGCGGGCAGGCGACGATCACCCCCTCGACAGGATCGGCTCCGCGTGACGCCAGATGTGATGCGACGGCGTAGTTGTCCGAGGGGAACGCCGACTCCTCCATGAGGATCTTCCACCGCGCCGACGTCGGCCGGTAGAACGAAATCATCATCAGATGGAGGTTGACCGTCAGCGAGTTCATCAGTGCGACTTCCCCGGGCCGGGCTCCCACGAGGCGCGCCATGGGCGACAGCAGCGGCTCATGATAGGTGTACCAGGGATTCGCCCCGTCGAGATGTGCTTCCACGGCCCGCCGCGACCAGGCTTCCAGCTCCCTCCCGACTACCGTCCGGACCTCGCGGGGCATGAGGCCGAGTGAATTCCCCGAGAGATAGATGAGGGGCGATCCGTCGTCATCCACCGGGAGCTCGAATTCTGCCCGGCACCATGCGAGCGGGTCGCGGGCGTCCCGCTCCAGGGCCCAGCGCTCCAGCCTGGCCTCGTCCGGGAACACCGGCGCGGCGTGCGCGGCGCTCACTGGAAGTCCACCGCGGCGCGGTTAAGAAACTCGAGGGCCGTGCCATGCAGCAGCCGGGCGCGGGTGGGAGGATCGAGGTCGGGCATTTCCGCGATCAGGCTGCCGGGCGGCGACTCGCCGAGCGGAAAGGGATAGTCGCTGCCCATGGCCACCCGTTCGGGACCGTGGAGACGGAGGAGAACACGGAGCGCGTCCGCGTCGTGGGTCAGCGCATCCACGTAGAACCGCTTGAGGTAGCGCTCGGGCGGATGCGGATTGTCCACCGCGACGAGGTCGGGCCGTACCTCGAATCCGTGCGCGATCCGGCCGTAGGTTCCCGGGAACGACCCCCCGCCGTGGGCAAATCCGATCCGAAGCCTCGGCAGCCGCTCCAGCACGCCGCCGAAGATTACGCAGCAGATCGCCAGCGCCGTTTCCGCCGGCATCCCGACCAGCCAGGGGAGCCAGTACTTCGTCATCCGCTCCGGCGCGAGCATGTCCCACGGATGCACGAAGACCGCCGCTCCCAGCCGCTCTGCGGTCTCGAACACCGGGAAGAGCGCCGGATGGTCGAGATTCCACTCCCCCACGTGCGTCCCGATCTGGATGCCCGCCAGACCCAGCTCCTGGACGCATCGGGTGAGCTCCCGCACGGCCAGCTCGGGCGCCTGAAGCGGAACGGTGCCGAGCCCGATGAACCGGCGCGGATGCGCCGCGACCACCCCGGCGAGGTGGTCGTTGAGAAACCGAGACCAGTCGTGGCCGTGCTCGGGCCGAGCCCAATAGCTGAATAGCACCGGAACGGTCGAAAGCACCTGGACCTGCACTCCGTCGCGGTCGCACTCCTCCAGCCGGCGCGACGGCAGCCAGCAGTTGTCGCTGATCTCCCGGAATACCTTGCCGTTCACCATCATTCGCGCGCGGCAGGGGGCATGGTGCTCCAGCGACACCCATCGGCCCGCGCCGTAGCGGGCGGCGAGGTCCGGCCACGACTCCGGGAGGATGTGGGTGTGCAGGTCGATCGCGAGCACTACCTGGCGGGAACCGCCGGTGCCGGCGCCGCCATCACATGCCCGCACTTCTTGCAGGTCCTGAGCTTTTCGTCGGCCCAGAACTGCTCGATGATCGGCTTGAGCTGCTTGCCCAGATCGACGAGCTGGAAGTTGGCGTCGTACAGGATCTCGCCACAGGACTCGCAGAACCAGCGGAGATGGTCCTGCTCATCCTCCGCGCGTCTCCGCTCGATCACCAGGCCGACGGTGTTCGGCGGCCGCTGCGGGGAGTGGGGGATGTTGGGCGGAAGCAGGAACATCTCGCCTTCGCGGATCGGGATCTCGCGCACCGCGCCGTTTTCGATGATCCGGAGGGTGATGTCGCCTTCGACCTGGAAGAAGAATTCCTCGCCGTCCTCGACGTGAAAATCCTTCCGCTGGTTGGGTCCGCCGACCGCCATCACCATGAACTCGGAATTCTGCCAGATCATCTTGTTGCCAACCGGAGGCTTGAGCAGGCTCCGGTGCTCTTCGATCCAGGCCTTGAGGTTGATGGGGGGGAGCAGCATGGAGTTACTCCTGGGCAATGTGTTTAACTGCGTGAACGGTGAACGGGACAAGCGTCACTGGTCACAGGTCACAGGTCACAATTCTTTCATATCCGACCGGGTCTGTCGCGCCTTCAGTATTAATCACCAGCACCTTCGTGGTCGGCCCGAGGCGGAGAAACTCTCTGGCAGGAGCGAGCTGCGGCTCCTCCAACAGCGCCAGAAGCCCCGCCAACCCCGCAGCTCCGGACTCTCCCGAAATAATCGGCGGGTCGCCTTCCGCGGGAGTCGCCAGCCTCCGCATCGCCGCCTCGGCATGCCGATCGCCGATCGTCAGGAACAGATCCACCCCCCGGCGAACCGTCGGCCAGGCCACGAGCGACACCGACCCGCAATTGAGTCCCGCCATGATGGAGTCCTGCGTCCCGGCGGACGGTGTGGGGCTTCCACCGAGAGAGCTGATCGAGGCAAAGAGCGGATCCGACTGGCCCGGCTCCACCGCTACGATCCGTGGCTGCCGCACGAAGCCGCGAAAGTGATCCACCGCGGCGTGCATCAGGGAGCCGACTCCCGCCTGCACCAGCACCACATCGGGTGGCTCGAGTCCTTCGCTCTCGACCTGCTCGGCCGCCTCCTCGAAGAGTGTCGCGTACCCTTCGGCGATCCACTGCGGGATCTCGAGGTATCCCGCATAGCCGGTGTCCGAGACGACCTGCCAGCCGTTCTGCCGCCCCGCTACTTCGGCCTTCGCCACGGCTTCGTCGTATGTCCCGTGCACCAGCTCGACGCGCGCGCCTTCACGGCGAATCTTGTCGACCCGCGCCGCCGCCGAGTGCGCGGGAATGAAGATCACCGCCTCGCAACCGAGCCGTCGCGCTGCCCAGGCCACTGCGCGTCCGTGGTTGCCGTCGGTCGCGGTCGTGACGGTCATGGGATCGGAGCGCCCGGCCCGGAGACGCTCCAGTGCCCATGACGCGCCGAGCGCCTTGAACGCCTCGAGGCCGAAGCGGCAAGACTCATCCTTTACCATGACCCGCGCAAGACCGAGCGCGCGGGCGAGTCCGTCACACCGATGCAGCGGGGTGACCTCATATCCGGGCAGACCACGGTGGAATTCACGGACGGCGCGGCGAGGCGGATGCGGCACCACTCCCGGCACGAAGAACGGATTGATCCGGAAGTTTATCACCCTACTGCCGGAGTCCGCCCAGATCGGCGACGAGGCCGATCTTTCGGGTTTCCGCCTTCTGCAGCACGTGGTGGGCGGCGGCGAGATCCTCGATCGCGAGGCCGAGTGACTTGAAGACGGTTAATTCCGCGGAGGAGCGTCTTCCCGGCACCGTCCCCAGCAGGACCTCGCCGAGCTCCCCCACGATGTGCGCGTCGGTGATGACGCCCTCGGCTCTGGGAATGAGGAAATCCCCCGCTTCGTTGAGGGCCGACTCCCGTCGGTCGACCACGAGCCTCGCCCGCGCCACCGTATTCGAGTCCAGCTCCCGTGCGGTCGGGATACTGGACCCGACGGCGTTGATGTGAACACCGGAGCCGAGCCAGCCTGCGTCGACGACGGGTGTGCGGGAAGCCGTCGTGGTGCAGATGAGGTCGGCGCCCCGCACCGCTGCTTCGGCCGACGCAACGGTCTCCACCGGCACGCCGAAGCGATCGCCCGCCCAGGCGGCAAACGCCGCAAGCCGCGTTGCATTTGGACTCCACACCCGCACCCGGCGCAGCGGCCGCACGACCGCCATCGCCTCGAGGTGACTGCGCGCCTGGACGCCGCTTCCGAGGAGGGCGAGGTCGCCGGCGTCGCGATTGGCCAGGGCGCGGGTCGCCACCGCGCTGACCGCCGCGGTCCGGATGGCGGTGATGCTGCTCGCATCCATGATCGCGATTGGGGCGCCGGTCTCCGGGGAAAACAGCAGGACCAGCCCCTGATGGGAATCCAGCCGAGTCCCTTCGTTCCCCGGGAAGACCGCGATCGCCTTGAGCCCGAAAGCGGAGGGAGACCCGAGATGCGCCGGCATCACGCCGAAGATCCCCCGCCCGTCCGGGAGCCGAAGGACGGTGCGGAGCGGGAGGGTCGCGCCGCCCTCTGCCAGCGTCCGAAGCGCGCGTTCCATGACCTCGACGCACTCCTCCATGGGGAGGAGCTCCGTCACCTGCGCCTGATTGAGAATGCGCACGCCGGGCAGCCGGGCCATGCGATCCTATCCTTGGGATGCGGTATGCCGAAGTGGTGCGGCCGGGCTGTCCGGCCGCCACCAATTTATATTGAGTGGCGGTTCGGGGCGGTAGCTCAGTTGGGAGAGCACCTGCTTTGCAAGCAGGGGGTCAGGGGTTCGATTCCCCTCCGCTCCATCTCGTCGCAGCTCGCAGATATACTTCATTGATGGCCACTCCTCCCCGACGGCCCCGCGCCGAGATCCCCGCCCTGCTGCGTGAACGGCTGAACACTGCCCGGGACGCGCTGCTCGGAGTCCACAAAGCGCTGCTCGATGAAGAGAAGCTTCGCTACGAGCGCGCCCGAGGCCGGATCGAGACCAACTCTCAGCTGCTGCAGCTGGTGATCAGCGATCCCTGGTTCGCGTGGCTGCATCCAGTGTCGGAGCTGGTGGTGCAGATCGACGTGCTGATGGACTCGCGCGAACCCGCGCCTCCGGACGTCGCGGAAGCGCTCCTTCAGCAGGCGCGCACCCTGCTGAATCCCGACACGTCGGGGGATGGTTTCCACCGGGAGTACCGTCGCGCACTGCAAGAGTCACCGGCGGTTGTGCTCGCGCACTCCGATGCGGTGAAGCGTCTCGGCCCGGCGGGTTAAGGCGAGCGCGCCTCGGCGGCGGCGAGGAGCCCCGGCAGGTCGAGCGGTCCGGTTCCCATTGCCAGCCGCCCTTCGGCGTCGCGGGGCCAGTCGTCCCGCAGCCGGTCCCAGTAGAGCTCCACCCCGTTGTCGTCGGGATCCCTGAGATAGAGCGCTTCGCTCACACCATGATCGCTGGCTCCATCGAGCCGCACCCCGGCCTCCTGCAAACGGCCGAGCGCCGTGCCCAGCGCCGCACGGGTCGGATACCGGATGGCGAGGTGGTACAACCCGGTCGCATCGCGCGGAGGGGGCTCACCCCCCGCGCTGTGCCAGGTGTTGAGCCCGATGTGATGGTGGTACCCGCCCGCGGAGAGAAAGGCGGCGTCGGGGCCGTACCGCTGAGTCACCTCGAAGCCGAGCACGCCGTGGTAGAATCGAAGCGCGCGATCGAGATCGGCCACCTTGAGATGGACGTGGCCAATGTCGGTGCCGGCCGGGATCGTGTACGCCGTGCCGGGCACGGTGGCGCTCACTTGCGCTTGGCACCGCCCGGCGCCGGCTCCGGCGCGAGTCGCTTCCGGGGATTGCTGAGCGCTCCGGTCACCAACCGGCGTACCCGGATCAGGTCGGCTTCCGAGACATCCTCCCGCTTCTTCACCGGCCGCTTCAGCCGCTCCAGGAGAAGGTCTCGCACGACCTCGTGCCGGGACGATTCGACCGCGTTCCGCAGGCGCCGGAGAAACCCCATGTCCTCCGGCGTGCGCGGGATCCGGATGTCAGTCTCGATGCGGAAGCGAAGGTCGCCCGGACTGTCGAACTCCTCGACGAAGAATCGGTTGATGCGATGGATTCCCATGGCCGTCTCCCGGTAGAATGAGCGGGTCACCTTGAGGGGCGAACCCCGCGAATGTAGCCCCGGAGTCGGTGCCTTGGTATCCTACCCCATGCACGGCGGCACAGGACACCCGGGTCCCGAGCCCGATCTCTCCCGGCGGTTTGCCGAGGCACTGGGTGACCGATATCGCCTGATCCGGGAGCTCGGGAGCGGGGGTATGGCGGTGGTCTTCCTCGCGGAGGACCTGAAGCATCACCGCCAGGTCGCCGTCAAGGTGCTTCGCCCGGCCGTGGCCGGGGTGCTCGGTCGGGAACGGTTTCTCCGCGAGATCGAGATCGTCGCGACGCTTACCCACCCCCACATTCTCCCGCTGCACGATTCCGGCGAAGCCTCCGGACTACTCTACTACGTGATGCCCTTCGTCGAGGGTCCCACGGTGCGGACTCTCCTCGATCAGCGCTCCCACCTCCCGCTCGCCGAGGCGATCGCCATTGCGGTCGATGTCGCCGGCGCGCTCGACTACGCGCATCAGCGCGGGATCGTGCACCGGGACATCAAACCCGAGAATATCCTGATCGAAGAGGGGCACGCGGTCGTAAGCGATTTCGGCATCGCGCGCGGCCGCGACGCGGCGGTCCCCTCCACGCTCACCTCGGAGCATATGGTACTCGGGACGCCGCGCTACATGAGCCCGGAGCAGTGGCTTGCCGGCGAGCCGGTGGACGCGCGAAGCGACGTGTATTCCCTCGGGCTGCTGCTCTACGAAATGCTGGCGGGAGAGGCGCCGGTCACCGGTCCCTCCCCGGCCCTTCCCGCCGTGCGGCGTGCGTCCCGGCCGTTGCGAGCCTTGCGACAGGTTCGCCCCGCGGTGGCCCGCGGCATCGAGCGCGCACTCGACCGGGCTCTCGCCCGGGATCCGGCGGAGCGCTTTCCGAGCACGTTGGCGTTCGCCGAGGCGCTCCGCGCACCGGTGCGGAGACGGCGAGTAATTCTGGCTGTCGGCGCCGCGGCGCTGGTCGTGGGCGCGATCGTGGCCCGGAACGTGAATCCCCCGGCCGTCCCCGGGCCGCATCCCAACCGCGTGGTGGTAACGGCATTCGTCAACCGGACCGGGCTTCCCGCGCTCGACCGGCTGGGATTGATCGCCGCCGACTGGCTCACCGCCGGTCTGCAGCAAACCGGGCTGCTCGAAGTGGTTCCGAGCGATGCCGCTCTCCAGGCCTCGCGCACCATCGACCGCGTGCTGGCGGAGCGCCCCGGGGCGGAGTCGGCGCCGACGCTTGCCGGCGTGACCGGCGCGGGACAGCAGGTCTCGGGGAGCTACACCATCGAAAACGACTCGCTGGTGTTGCACATCCAGGTGTACGACGCCGTCCGGGGCCGCGTGCTCGGACCGATCGACCCGGTGAAAAGTCCGTCTGCCACTCCGGAGGCCGTTCTCCCCGAAGCGCGCGCGCGGCTCATGGGATTTCTGGCGTCCTCGCTCGACGAGCGGCTGATCGCCTTCGTGGGGCGGCCGGCCCGCCCGCCGACCTGGCCGGCATACCTTGAGGCGAGCGAAGGGCTCGAGGCCTACGTGCGGAACGATTTCGAGGAGGCGGCGCGCCGGTCCCGCCGCGCATTCGAGATCGATTCGACTTTCGCGGCGCCGCTGGTGATCGCCTCGATCAGCTTCTCCAACCTCGGCCGGTTCGCCGCGGCCGACTCGGTGCTCGACATCCTCGAGCGGTCCCGCTCGCTGAGTCCGCACCAGGTGCGGTGGGTGGAGTATCGGCGGGCGCTGATGGCGGGAAACCATGAAGCCGCCTTGCGCGCAGTGCGACTGGTGGCGCGCGAGGAGCCGGCGTCGAAGGCGGTCTACAACCATGCGCTGCAGGCGCTGCAGGCTGGACATCTCGGCGAGGCCCTCGTCGCGCTGCAATCCCTTCCGACCCGCGGCGGGCCGATGCTCGGCTGGGTGTCCTACTGGGATCTCCTCGGCACCATCCAGCATCTGCTGGGGGACCACGACGCAGAGCTCGCGACCGGCAGGGACGCGCAGCAAGCCAACCCTATGCGCGTGTTCGCCCTGCTTCCCTCGCTCCGGGCCCTCGCCGCACTGGGGCGCGCCGGGGAAATCGACTCGCTCCTCCGTCAGGCCGGCCGACTCCCAGCCGATCCCGCCGCGTCGGAGGCGACGCTCCTCGGGGAGGTGGCCGAAGAGCTCCGGGCCCATGGCTATCGGGAGCCGGCGGCGCGGTTCTGGGAGCGAAGCCTGCTATTGGGGGCGGACCGCCCCGCCGGCAACGGCGACCCCACGGGAACTCGCCTGCAGCGAGCGACGTCGCTCTATGCCCTCGGACGCGTGACCGATGCGATCCCTACGCTCGATAGCCTTCTCGCTGGTCCGAGCGCGCCATCGGCAGACGCGCTCGGTCTCCGGGGCGTGCTCGCGGCGCGACGGGGCGACCGTCCGCGCGCCCAGGAGATCAACACCCGGCTCGCCGCCCTTCCCCGTGCCTACAGCTTCGGCGTTCCGACTGTCTGGCGCGCCCGGATCGCCGCCGCACTCGGCGATCGCGATGCGGCCGTGGTCCTCCTCCGCGCCGCATTTGCCGAAGGGCGGGAGTACGACCTCTGGCTGCATCGCGATCAGGATCTCGCGTCGCTGCGCGGGTATCCTCCGTTCGAGGAGCTGACGCGGGCGAAGCAGTAATGTCCGCGCTTGACGAATCCCCCCGGGGTGGAGATACTTCCCGGGTCATGCGACGATTCCCTGTGCAGCAGAGCTGGTGGCCTTGGCGCGGTTCCTCCCGCGATGGGCCCTCGTGCGCATAGTCTAGCAACCCAGACGACGGCAATTCACGAAGCCCACCGCACGAGCGGTGGGCTTTCCCGTTTCTCTCAACTCGCGCGAGATGTCCGGATGATCATCGTCTTGAAGCCGCACGCCACCAAAGAGCACGCCGAAGAGCTGATGGCACGGATCACGGCTCTCGGACTCCGCCCCCTCTACATGCCCGGCGAAGAGCGGGTGGTCCTGGGGGCGCTGGGCGACGAGCGCGCGCTGGAAGGCCTGCACCTCGACAGCGATCCGATGGTGGAGAGCGTGAAGCCGATTCTCGCGCCGTACAAGCTGGTCGGGCGCGAGATGCATCCGCACGACACCATCGTGGATCTCGGCGGTGTCCAGATCGGTGGCGGGCGATTTACCGTCATCGCCGGACCCTGCGCCGTGGAATCGCGGGAGCAGATGCTGGCCACCGCGCACGCGGTACGGGCGGGGGGCGGCCACGCCCTGCGCGGCGGCGCGTACAAGCCCCGGACCAGCCCCTACTCCTTCCAGGGCCTTGGCACCGAGGGTCTCGCGATTCTGCAGGACGTGTCGCGGGATACCGGGCTTCCCGCGGTGACCGAAGTGGTGGATGTGGCAGATGTGGAGCTCGTCGAGAGGTACGCCGCCGCCTTTCAGGCCGGCGCGCGCAACATGCAGAACTACCGGCTGCTGCAGGCGCTCGGAAGAAGCAGTAAGCCGGTGATCCTGAAGCGCGGGATGGCGGCCAAGGTGGATGACCTGCTGCTCGCGGCGGAGTACATCCTGGCGGAAGGGAACCCGAACGTGATTCTGTGCGAGCGCGGGATCACCACCTTCGAGACCGCCACCCGCAACACGCTCGACCTCAGCGCGATTCCCCTCATCAAGCAGCGCAGCCATCTGCCGGTGCTCGTGGATCCGTCGCACGGCACCGGACTGCGCGAGCTGGTGGCGCCGATGGCCAAGGCCGCCCTGGCATGCGGCGCCGACGGCATCCTGGTCGAGGTGCACTGCGATCCGCCCAATGCGCTCTCCGATGGCCGCCAGAGCCTCTTTCCAGAGCAGTTCGCCGCGATGATGCGCGAGCTTCGCCCGATCGCCGACGCGGTGGGCAAGGTGATGTGATGGGCACGACGCCGCTGGAGAATGGCGCGGTCCTCCCGCTGGTGCGCGAACTGACCGGAAGTCCCGACCCGCTGGCCCTGTACCGGCGTTTGTCAGATGGGGGACGGCGTCCGGGAACCTTCCTGCTCGAATCCGCGGAAACCGGAGCGGGTGCGGGTGAGCGAAGCCTGCTCGGGGTGGGTGCGGCGCTCCGCCTCACCTGCATCGGCCGCAGCGTCACGGTCGAGGCCCTTTCGGCCAATGGCCGCTCGATGCTTCCGTGGATCGCAGAGCGCCTTGCAGCGATCGGCCGCTTCGCTTCCCCTTCGGCTGCGCTCATGGCAAGGCTCAGCGTGACAATCGAGGGCGAAGTCGTCACCGCGGTCTTCCCACCTCCGCCGGCGGGAGAACGCGACGAAGCCGCGCGGGCCAAGCTGCTCTCACCCCTCGACGCCCTCCGGACCGTCGTGTTTGGCCCGCGCCTCCTTGCGCACCCGATCGACGCCTGCCATCTGGCCGCGGGCGTCTTTTCCTACGACCTGGTCGAGCTCTTCGAAAAACTTCCCCATGGTGAAGCCGAAGCGGCAGTCACCCCGCATTTCGAGTTCGTGGTGCCGGACCGGATGATTATCGTCGATCACCTGCGGCACCGAACTCTCCTGGTGGCCAATGCGTACGGCGGCGCGGGCGCCGACGCCAACTACCATGATGCGGTGCGCGCAATCGGGGAGCTGGTGCTGGCAGCGGAAGCTGCGGGGAAGCGGGAAGGGGACCGTACACCCGTTTCCCCTTCCCCCCTTCCCCTTTCCCCCTTCCCCGTTGATATGACCGACGAGGAGTACGAATCGCTCGTCCTCCGCCTCAAGCGGCATATTGTCGCCGGGGATGTCTTCCAGATCGTGGCGTCGCGGACCTTCACGGCGCCCTGCCCCGATCCCCTCAGCGCGTATGCCGAGCTTCGCAGGGCAAACCCCAGTCCCTACCTGTTCTACGTGGTTGGACACAGCTCGGTGGTCTTCGGCGCCTCTCCGGAAACGGCAGTGAAGGTGCATGGCGCGCCGAAGCGCGTGACTATCCGGCCGATCGCCGGCACGGCGGCGCGCGGCCGTACCGCCTCCGGCGAAATCGACGCCGACCTCGATGCCCGCCGCGAAGCCGCCCTTCGCCTCGACGAAAAGGAAACCGCCGAGCACATGATGCTGGTCGATCTCGCCCGGAACGATGTGGCCCGGGTGAGCCGTCCCGGCACGCGGCAGGTGACCCGGCTCCTGACCGTGGACCGCTACGCCCACGTCATGCACCTGGTATCGGAGGTGGAAGGGGTGCTCGCCGACGGTCACGATGCCCTCCACGCGTACGCGGCCGCGATGAACATGGGCACGCTGGTCGGGGCGCCGAAGATCCGCGCGGCGCAGATTCTTCGCGAGGTGGAATCGACCCGCCGGGGCGCGTACGGCGGAGCCGTCGGCTATCTCAATCATGACGGCGGGATGGACACGGCGATCGTCATCCGCGCCGCGGTGGTGCGCGATGGCGTCGCGCGGGTACGGGCCGGCGCCGGAATCGTCTTCGATTCCGATCCTGCGCTGGAGGCCCAGGAAACCCGGCGCAAGGCGGAGGCGGTGCTCCGCGCCATCGCGAAAGCGGGAACCTCCGATGCCTGACGCTCTCCACCTGATCTTCGTCGATAACTTCGATTCGTTCACCTGGAACCTGGTGGACGAGTTCGCCCGCCGGGGAGCCGACGTCGAAGTGTGGCGGAACACCGCGACGTCGGAACACGTCCTGGCGCGGGCGCAGGGAGGTCGACCCAGCCTGCTGGTGCTCTCTCCCGGTCCCGGCACGCCGTCGGACGCGGGGTGCTGCATCGATCTGGTGCGACGCGCCGCCGACGCCGGCGTCCCCCTCTTCGGAGTCTGTCTCGGGCACCAAGCGATGATCGAAGCGTTCGGCGGCGTGGTCGGCCCGGCAGGCGAGGTGGTGCATGGCAAGACGTCCCGGGTGCGGCATGCGGGCGGCATCCTTTTTGACGGCGTCCCCTCCCCGTTCCCTGTCGGCCGCTACCATTCACTGGCCGCCTCGGTGATGCCCCCGGTCCTGGACACAGTTGCCGAGTCCGGCCGCATCGTGATGGCGGTGGCGCACCGCACCGCGCCGCAGCTCGGCGTCCAGTTCCACCCCGAATCCATTCTGACCCCCGATGGAGGCCGGATCATCGACAACGTGATGCGGTGGGCGACTCATGCGCGCCAGTGAAGTGCTCGAAACGCTCAGCCGCCGTCCTCTTTCGCGCGAAGAGAGTATGACCGCATTCCGTCAGCTCCTGGCGGGCGATTACTCGGAGATCGAGATGGCGGCGGTGCTGGTGGCGCTGAAGACACGGGGAGAAACGCCCGAAGTGATGGCCGGCGCCGTGGAAGCGCTTCTCCTCGCCGCGCTCCCCTTTCCCCGCCCGGAGTACCGGTACGCCGACTGCTGCGGCACCGGTGGAGACGGCGCCTCTACCGTCAACATTTCCACCGCCGCGGCGTTCGTGGCCGCGGAGCTCGGCATTCCGATCGCGAAGACCGGCAACCGCTCGGTCTCGTCGCGCTGCGGCTCGGCCGATGTGCTCGAGCGGCTGGGTGTGCGCCTCGATCCTCCGCCCGACGTGGGCCGCCGCTGTCTCGACGAGCTCGGCATCTGTTTCATCTTTGCGCCACAGTACCACCCCGGCGTGCGGAACGCCGCGGTGGTGCGGCGCGCGCTCGGCGTCCGCACGGTGTTCAATCTGGTCGGCCCGATCGCCAACGCCGCGCGGCCTCCCTGGCAGATGATGGGGATTTACGATCCCGCCTTGTGCGAAGCAGCGGCCCGGACCCTCCAGCTCCTCGGACGGGAGGTCGCCCTCGTCGTGCACGGCAGCGGCCTCGACGAAGTGGCGCTGCACGGGCCGACGACCGGGGTGCTCCTGCAGGGTGGCGAGATCCGGCACGTGACCATCACACCCGCCGACGCGGGTCTCTCCCAGGCGCCCGTGGAAGCGCTGGCCGGCTCCGGCCCCGAGGAGAACGCGGCGTGGCTCTCCGCCTTGCTCGCGGGCAAAGGGCCACCGACGCACGCCGATGCCGTCGCCCTCAATGCCGGTGTGCTGGCCTGGGCAACGGGTACCGCGCCGACGCTGCGACAGGGCACTCGGCTCGCCCGCCAGGCCCTCGACGGCGGGAGCTGTGCCCGCCGGCTCTCCCGCCTCGCCGAGCTTTCGCATGGCGCTTGACGCGATTCTCGCCCACAAGCGCAGAGAGGTCGCGGCGCGCAAAGCGGCTGCCTCCCTCGAGTCGCTGCTTTCCCGCGCGGTGCCCACCGGGCGGAGTTTCTCGTCTGCGCTCCGCGCGGGACGTCCGGGCTTCATCCTCGAAATCAAGTTCGCCTCGCCGTCCGCGGGCGTCATCCGTCCCGGCGCCGACCTCGAGCCGGTGCTCGCAAGTTATGGACGGCATGCCGACGCCGTCTCGGTGCTGACCGATGCCAAGTTCTTCGGCGGCTCGCTCCAGCGTCTGGAGGAAGTCCGAGCGAGGCTCTCGCAGCCGCTCCTCTGCAAGGATTTCATCCTGGAGCCGTACCAGGTCGTCGAGGCGCGGGTCCACGGCGCCGACGCGATCCTTTTGATTCTGGCCGCGATCGACGATGGAACCTGGCGCGCGTGTGCGGCGGAAGCGGCCCGCTTCGCCATGGACGTCCTCACCGAGGTGCATGACGAGGCCGAAGCGGCGCGCGCGGTGGCGCTGGGCGCGGGCATTATCGGCATCAACAATCGGAATCTTCACAGCCTCGAAGTCGATCTGGAGACGACCGCCCGCGTCGCTCCGGGGATTCCCGCGGACCGGCTGATCGTCGCGGAATCGGGGATCGCCACCCGGGACACGGCCGTCGCGCTGCGCCGGCACGCGGACGCGTTCCTGGTCGGAAGCGCGCTCATGCGGGAGCCCGATCTCGACGGCGCGGTGCGGAGCCTGGTCTACGGCCGCACCAAGATCTGCGGACTGACCACTCCTGAAGACGCGGCCGCGGCGCTCGCGGCAGGCGCCACCCACGGCGGGGTCATGTTTGCCGCTGTGTCGGAGCGCCGGATTACCGCGGAGGACGCCCGGCGAGTCGTTGCCGGCAACCCGCTCGAGTGGGTGGGTGTGTTCGCCGATCAGCCTGCGAGCGAAATCGCGGCGCTGGCCGCCGGATTGAACCTCGCCGCCGTCCAGCTCCATGGGGGGGAGAGCCCGGAGCAGGTCGCCCAGGTGCGCGCACAGGTCCCCCTGTCGACCGCCGTCTGGAAGGCCAAGCGAGTTCGCGCCGGGATTCCGGAGCGCGGCAGAGCCGATCGCCTGCTGCTGGACGGCTGGACGGCTGGACGGCTGGGGGGTACCGGGCGGAGCTTCGAATGGTCGCTGCTGAATGAATACCCCGAGCGATCCGATGTCATTCTCGCGGGAGGCCTTCGTCCCGCGAACGTGGCAGCCGCGGCGGCGGTCGGCACCTGGGCCCTGGACGCGAGCTCTGGTGTCGAAACAGCACCGGGCCGCAAAGACCCACGTCTCCTCCGAGACTTCTTCACCGAGCGCAGGCGCCTTCCCGGGCGCGGAGACGACATCGCATGAAACTCGCCGGCCGCTTCGGTCGCTTCGGGGGAAGCTTCGTCCCCGAGATACTCATGCCCGCGCTCGAGCAGCTCGAGGCGGCCTTCCTTACCGCCAAGGAAGATCCGGCCTTCCAGCGGGACCTCGACGATCTCCTCCGAAACTACGCCGGGCGGCCCACGCCGCTCTATCGCTGCCGGAATCTGGCGGCGGCATCCACCTCGAAGATCTACCTCAAGCGCGAAGATCTCCTGCATGGCGGCGCCCACAAAACCAACCAGGCGCTCGGGCAAGGGCTTCTGGCCAGGCGGATGGGCAAGAGCCGCCTCATTGCCGAAACCGGCGCGGGCCAGCACGGCGTCGCCACCGCGCTTACCGGGGCAGTGCTCGGCCTGCGGACGCTCGTCTATATGGGCGCGGTCGATATGGAGCGTCAGAAGCAGAACGTTTTCCGGATGCGGCTGATGGGTGCGGAAGTGGTTCCGGTGATGACCGGCTCGCAGACGCTGAAGGATGCGATCAACGAGGCGCTGCGTGACTGGTCGGCGAGCTACGAGGATACCCACTACCTCCTGGGGACCGTCGCCGGTCCCCATCCCTTCCCTCTGATGGTACGGGACTTTCAGCGCATCATCGGCGATGAAGCCCGGGAACAGATGCTCGAGGCGGAAGGCGCGCTGCCCGAAGTGGTGATTGCGTCGGTGGGCGGCGGGTCGAATGCGATGGGAATCTTCACGGCGTTCATTGCCGACGAGGCGGTCCGCCTCCTCGGCGTGGAAGCGGCGGGCGACGGGCTGGAGACCGGGCGACATTGCGCGACCCTCACGACCGGACGCCCCGGCGTGCTGCACGGCGCGTACAGCATCACGCTGCAGGACGACGAAGGACAGATCGGCAAGAGCCACTCGATCTCCGCCGGCCTCGACTATCCCGGCGTCGGCCCCGAGCACGCGTATCTGCAGGACACCGGGCGGGCGAGCTATACCACGTGCACCGACACCGAAGCACTCGCCGCGTTCGGGGCGCTCGCGCGGTCGGAAGGCATCATCCCGGCGCTCGAATCCGCCCACGCCCTTGCCGTCGCCCTGCGCGAATCGAAGCAGGCTGCTCCGCCCGGGACGATCCTCGTCAACCTTTCCGGCCGGGGCGACAAGGATCTCGAGACTGTGCTCAGTCACACCTCCGCCGCGGGAGGTGTCGCATGACCGGCACGGTGACTCGCGGCGCGCGCTACGCGACGATGTTCCGCCGGCTCGGCGAGCGGGGTGAGGGGGCGTTCATTCCATTCGCGATGCTGGGTGATCCCGATGCCGCCCGCAGCCTGCCGGCAATCCGCGCGCTCGCTTTGGCGGGAGCGGATGCGCTCGAGCTCGGTCTTCCCTTCTCCGATCCCATTGCCGACGGACCAGTCATCCAGGCCGCAGCGGCCCGCGCGCTCCTGGCTGGCGTACGCCAGGCGGACTGCTGGCGCATCGTGGCGGAGGTGCGAAGGGAGTTCCCCGAGCTTCCGATCGGACTGCTCGTCTATGCCAACCTCGTCTGCCATCGTGAGCCGGAGCGATTCTATCAAGCGGCGGCGGCGGCAGGTGTGGATTCGGTGCTGGTCGCCGACCTGCCGGTTGCCGAATCCGCGGAGGTGGCCACGGCGGCCCGTGGGCACGGCATCGCGCCGGTCTTCATCGCGCCACCCAACGCGGATGATGCCCGGCTCGCCGTCATCGCGGCGGCAGGCGAGGCCTACACCTACGTCACATCGCGCGAAGGGGTGACCGGCGCCGACCAGCGGCTGCGCAGAGATCAGAGCGGCCTGATCGCGAGCCTCAAGAAGCATGGGGCTCCACCCCCGGTGCTCGGCTTCGGCATCTCGACGCCCGAGCACGTCCGCGCGGCTCTGGCGATGGGCGCCGCGGGAGCGATCAGCGGCTCCGCCGTAGTTCGAAGGCTCGCGGAGGGAGAGGATATTTCGGAGTTCGTTCGCGAGATGAAAGCTGCCACTCGGCGCGCGTAACTGGCAGGCAATAGTCAATAGGCAATAGGCAGTTGGCAGGTAGACCGAAGTGAGTAGCGAAGCGCAGTTCACTACTGCCCACTGCCTACTGCCTACTGCCCACCCCCTAGCTGTTCCTACCGTGGCCAGCCCGCCGGCCGCTGGTCGATCAGGAGAATGATCGGTGCGCGCAGATTGCCCGCGAACACCGTGGATTCGAGCGGCATCGTCCGCTCGTGATCGTCCGGCGTCATCCCGATCGAGCAGGTGAGCGAGACGTGCAGCACCGGCTGGTCGAGCAGCGCCGGAGGCGGGGTCCGTCCCGGTCCGAACGACATCCCGTCACGCACCGTCGCAGGGACCCTTCCCGAAATATGGACCGTCTGGCCCAGCAGGGCGTGTAGCATCCGGTAGGTCAGGGTTGTGGACTCGCCGCCACGGGTGACGACCCCGAAAACCGGAGCTTCGAAACGCCCGGTCCGTGGGAAGAACGCAAACCCGTAGTTGAACCCGTGCCCGTTATCCTGAGCAATGGCAATGGTTTCCGTCAACAGATCGTGGACGGCGATCAGGTTTTTCGGAATCGGGTCGACGTTCATGAAGCCACCTTGTCAGGATGGTCTGAAGGTCAGGGGGCAGGTCCCGGGCCACCCCGGCCCTGGGCGGCGGGGACCAGGTGCAGGCGGACCACCGTACCCCCGCCCTCGGAGCTGCTCACCTCCACCCTGCCACCCCATCCCTCGACCAGCCGCTTGACGATCGGCAGTCCGAGTCCCGAGCCACTCGTCGACGTGGAGAATCGGGGCTCGAAAATCATCGGTAGGAGCGCCGGCGGAATCCCGCAGCCATCATCGTGTACCGCGAGCGTCGTCCCGTTGATCGCGATGCGAATCTGGCGCGCCCGCGCATTGCGGGCATTCTCGAGGAGATTGACCAGTGCTTCCTTCACCTCGTCGACCCGCGCCGCCGCGAGGACCGGCGCCTCGCTCTCGACGACAATCTCCGCGCCCTCTGGGCCCAGCCGGTAGAGGTCCGCCACGTCGCGGACAACGGACGGAAGCTTGACTGCTTCCATGGGTCCGCGCTCCGACGCGGGGACGCCGAACCGGCTGAACGAACGCGCGATGCGATCGAGCCGGTCGATCTCCGAGAGAATGCGACGGGTCGTGTCCTCGAGCACCGGGCCGATCGGCGTGCGGCCGTCCTGGTACACCCGCCGAAGATGCTGCACCCCGAGCCGCATCGGCGTGAGGGGATTCTTGATTTCGTGCGCGACTTGGCTGGCCATCTCTCCCCACGCGACGATCCGCGCGACCCGCTCCTGCGCCTCGCGAGCGCGGCGCACGTCGGCGGTCATCTTGTCGAACGCCGCAAAGACCGGCGCGAACTCGGCCGAAGGCGGCTGCTCCAGCGGCGGCACCGGCTCGCCCCGGCCGAACGCGAGTGCCGCGTCGCGGAGCTCGGCCACCGGGCGAGACAGCGCTTTGGCCGACACCCGCGCCGCGAGCAGGGACGCAGCGACGCCCGCGAGGCTCGCGAGCAACAGCAGCATGGCCAGATCGCGCTGGCGGCTCCCCAGCATCGGATCCGCGGCGGTCTGCGGCAGCGCGAGGACGCCGGCGCGGTAAGCAGCCAGGCGCACCGCGCGGTAGCCGACCCGGCTCGCCACCGCCCGCGAGGGACCGCGGGTCGAGGCCACTTCACCGCCATGAATTTCGATCGCGTGGTACGCCTCCGGATCCATCAGCGGCGGCAGCACGCCCAGCGCCTCGAGCAGACCGCCACTCGAGCCGGCGACGTGCTCTCCCGCCTGGTAAAGCGCGAGGTCGGCATCGACCCGCTCCGCGAGCGAGCCCAACGCCCCCCCGAGATCAGGCGCCGGGGGCAGCGCCACCCCCGGCGGCACGATATCGCGGAGGGTCTGCTCGATCATCCGGTCACGGCTCCCGGCGACCTCTGCCCCGAGGCGGCTCACGCCCCACGCCGCGAACAGCACGGTCGGTGTGAGATAAAACACCGCGAGGGCGGCGCCGAGGCGCGCTTCATACGATCGGAGCTCGGGCATCCACGTGGGACGGCGGGGCGCGTGTCCCCCCAGAATCGCCGCGAAGGACCAGAGCAGAGCGAGCAGCGCCACGTCGAGCGCGATGACCAGCGCGCCGCGGACCGCCAGCGAGGCGGGAGATCCCAGCCGCACCGTGCCGGTGATGTCACGCGGGACGCCGGCGATCGACACCGTCCGCTCTCCGCGCGCCACCCACCCCTCCCGTCTCCAGAGCGCCAGGCCCTGCGACGGCGGCACTGCGGAGGGCGCCGGCGAGAGCGTGAGCCGGTAGAGCGGTGAGTGCGGCGCCTCGCTCGCGAGCAGCCGTCCGAGTCGTGACGGCGGCACTAGCACCGATTTCGGACCGAGAGCAGCACTCACGACGGTGTGTTCATCGCGGCGAACCAGGAGCAGGGAGGAGGCCGCGGGCTCCCGGTGCACGGCCGTGATTGTGAGGGAATCGGCCGGCGCCATGGCGCGCACCCGCTCAGCCACCGTGTCGCGCGGCATGTCGAGCTGGTCGAGGCCGAGCTCAACCAGCGGTGTGCCGTCCGGGCGCCAGACTCCGAGGACCCCGCGCCGTCCCGCCTGAAAGAGGGGCGACGATCGCCAGAGCGCGTAAAGCTCCGGAGTCGAGCGCGGTGCCGGTCTGCCGAGCACGGTACGCCCGAACGCCCGCAAGCTGGCTTCCGCCGACGGGTCGGGCGCATCGCTGAGCGCGGCCATGTCGGCGCGCGCCGCTTCGAGCCGCCCTTCGATCTCCGCGCCCCACGCCAGGAGCGCCGCGGCGCTCCCCGCAACCACCGCGATGCCGACGATCGTCGCGCGGCGTGCTGCGGGCCGGGTCACCAGCACCAGCGGGGGGAGCCAGAGCAGGGTGTACCAGTCGGGCCAGCCATAGCGGGCATTCCAGACCGTCGTGCCGATCGCCGCGGCCGCGAGCGCGATCGCGGCGCCTGCGGCCGGCGCCCACCATCCGCTGTCTTGCAGCCCCCGTCCGCGGAGCAGCGCCACCGCCAGACTGATCAGCCCCGCCGATATCAGGAAGAGGGTGAGATGCCATACGAGCCAGAGTCCGATCGACACGCCGGATGACGGCGGAATGATCCCGCGTCCGAGCTCGGCCATGAGATAGGGAGCGCCGACGAGAAGCAGGATCGCGACGATGACGCCCGGCCAGTTCCTGACGGGTGCCCGCTCCCAGAGCAGCGCGCCAATGAGTACGATGACGATTCCCACGAGCGCGAGCGGGCCCGCCGCCGAGGAGACCGGACCGAGGACGTCGCTTCGAAACACGGCGGGGTCAAATGGAGCCGGAAGGCCGAGGAGAAACCCGAGGGGTGAGCGGAGCGCGAGCCCGAGCGGGAGAAGCGCGAGCGCCACCCGTCCAGCGCCGGCAGGGACCAGCCACGCTGCGAGCACCAGGGACGCCAGCAACGCCCACGCCACACGACGGGACCCCTCCCCCCGGGTGCGTGCCATAGCCTCGCCCGGTTCCGGCGGAACGAACTGCGCGCTGAAGAGCACCCGGGTTCCGCCGGTGGTCGGCTGCTCGTAGTCGAACACATCCGGACTGTCGGGGGCGACCTGCGGAGCGGTGATCGATAAACCGACTTCGGTGCGCTCGCGGAAGCGGGCGGCCAGTCCGCGGTCCTGATCCGGGACGGCCGGATCTGCTCCGAGGAGCACCGCGCCGATGGCGATGCGTCCACCGGGCGCGTGGCGCCGCACCTCCAGCACCGCGTAGTATGGAGTGAGGCGAACGTCAACCGAGTCGCCATCCGGCAGGGGGGGAAGTCGGAAGCGGCCGCCCCAGACGCGGGGAGCGCCGCTCGCCTCGTAGATCGCGACGCCGGCTTCGAGGCCACGAATCGGGACGAGCCGCTCGACGGCGGTGAATCCTTCTTCCCGGGGCAGCCCGGCGAGATGAATCGCGCGGCTCGCCAGCGTGTCGGCGAGGAGCCTCGCCCGGTGCAGCTCGCTCGCCAGGCGCCCCGATGCCGATTCGATGCGGCGCTCGCGCTCGGCGGGCCAGGAGTTTGCCAGCCGTTCGAGTCTCCACTGCGTCACGCCGAGGAGGACCGCGGTCAGCGCCACAGGGAGTGTGAGCCATCCCCTGCGCCGGAGCAGCATGGTGACGGCGAGCAGCACAACGGCCGCGAGAGCGGTTCCCCGGGAGGGAGCCCGCAACCACTCGCTCGACGCGATGGCCGCGGCGGCGAACGAGAAGACCCACCACGGAAAGGAAGCGTTCAGATGACGCGTCCACTGCGGTTGAAGGAGATGTCACCCGGGCAGGCCGCCCGAATCCTTACCGACACGCCGCGCTTGCTGGTGCCGGCGGGAACCCTCGAGAACCGCGGACCCCATCTCCCGCTCGGGTGCGACACCATCATCCTGGAGCGGCTCGCGGACGATCTCTCGATGCGGACGGGCATCGCGCGTGCCCCCGCGCTGGAGTACGGGGTCCACGCCACCCCGGATTCGCTGAACTGCGGCCCGTCAGCGCTGACGCGAAAGACCCTGCACCGGGCGATCAACGAACTTATCGCGATCTGGGAGGAGAAGGCAGGCGTGCGCGATACGCTCATACTCACCGCCCACGCAGCGGACCAGCACCTGGAAGCGCTCTCCACGATCCGCACCAGCGGCCGGGTCCGCGTCGCGGACATTCTCTCCCTGGGCGTGCTCGCGCCGCTGCGCGAATCGAGCCGCGGCCCGTGGCATGGAGGCGAGGTCGATACCTCCCTTATGCTCCATCTGGCTCCCGACCTCGTCGATCTCACGATGGTCCCCCCCAACCTCCCCGCGACGGCGGAGAAGGGTGCCCGCTTCTACGAGGCCATCCTCGCCACCCTGGAGAAGGAGCTCGCCCGTCCTGCTCTGGGGAAGAGCGCGGTGAAGAGCGAACTCGCCGAAACGTAACTGTTGGTGTATCATTATGTTAGACTATGTTTGTCGCAAGCTGAAACCTTTTGTGACGTCCCCCCGTTCTATGCGATGTTCAACGACCGCCCGAAACACAAGGAAGAACACCATGACTCGCTGGGCCCGCGCCCTTCTTGGACTTTGCCTGGTCGCGCCGACCGGTGCTTTCGCCCAGGTGCCAGCCGTCCAGGCACCGGTCGCCCCGACCCGCGCCGCGCCGACGGCGCGTCTGACCCTTACGGAAGCGCTCGAGCTGGGCCGCAGGAACAGCCCTGCGTACCGGCAGTTCCTCAATGATGCCGGCCCGGCCAACTGGGCGGTTCGGAACGCCTACGCGAACCTACTGCCGTCGCTCGACGTCAGCGGCGGCATGGGCTACACCGGCTCCGGCGCCTCGACCTTCGGCGGCTCGACGTTCAATCAGTCCTCCCCGTCGCTGAGCTCCAACTATTCGCTCTTTTTCGCCTGGCAGCTGTCGGGACAGGAGCTCTCTGCCACCGGCCAGCAAAAGGCCAATCGCCGCGCGACCGATGCCGACATCGCCAGTGCCGCCGAGCAGCTTCGCAATGACGTCACGGTGCAGTACCTGAGCGCCCTGCAGGCGGTGGCCCAGACCGAAGTGGCGAGGGTCCAGGTGCAGCGCAACGCCGACTTTCTCGCCCTGGCGCGGGCCAAGTACACCGTCGGCCAGAGCACCATGCTCGACGTGCGGCAGGCGGAGGTGCTCAAGGGACAATCGGACGTCGCCCTGCTCCGCGCGCAGCAGACGGAGAACGAGGCAAAGCTCGAGCTGTTCCGCCGGATGGGCGTGTCGCTCCCCGGGCTCCCCGAGACGATCGCGCTCGCGGATTCGTTCCCGGTCACCGAGCCGCAATTCGACCAGAGGCAGCTGCTCGCCCTCGCGCAGGAAGAGAACCCGTCGCTCAAGGCGTTCCGCGCCCGGGAGCACGCGGCGACGTGGGGCGTCCGCTCGGCCAAGTCGGGCTTCCTCCCGACCGTGAGCCTGACCGCCGGCATCCAGGGCTTCACCCAGGAATTCACCAATGAGGGCCTGCTGCTCGACCAGCGGCTCGGCAGTGCCCAGAGCAGCGCCGAGAACTGCCGCTTTCAGAACGCGCTGATCGGGTCGCTCCCCGGCGGTGGCGTGACGGGATTCCCGAACGGCGGCATCATCCCCGACTGCAACGCGTTCTCGAATCTCGACGCGACGGGCGACGCGCTGCTTCCGGGAGTTCGCGACCAGCTGGTCAAGAACAACAGCGTCTTCCCCTTCAGCTTCGTCAAGCAGCCCTTCTCCGCACGGCTCAGCATCTCGCTGCCGATCTTCGACGGCTTCACCCGGAATCTCCAGGTGGCCCAGGCACAGGCGGCGGAGGACGATCTCGCGGAGAGCGTCCGCGCGCGGCGACTCCAGGTCGAAGCGGAGGTCGCGGCTCGTTTCCTCGGCGTCACCAATGCGTACCTCTCGATCCAGGTGCAGGAGCAGAGCCGCCAGTCGGCCCGCGAGCAGCTCCGCCTTGCCAGGGACCGGTACCGGCTCGGCGCCGGATCCTCGCTCGAAGTGTCGGACGCGCAGAACAACGTCACGCGCGCCGAAGGGGATCATGTGAACGCGATCTACGAATACCACAAGGCCATCGCGGCGCTCGAGCTCGCGGTCGGCCGCCCACTGCGCTGAAAGAGGATCGATCATGTCACGTCGTGCCAAGTGGACTCTGGGCCTCGCGATCGTCGTCGTGGTTGGCGGCGGCCTCTTCGCCCTGACGGCCGCCAAGAGGGGCAGCCGCGCCACCGAGGTTCGGCTCGAGCCGGTCTCTGGCCGCGACCTCGTCGCCGCGGTCACCGCCAGCGGCAAGATTGAGGCGGAGACCAAGGTCGATGTCAGCTCCGATATCACCGGGCGGATCACACGGATCGCGGTCCAGGAGGGTGACATGGTCACGAAGGGCCAGTTCCTCATCCAGATCGAGCCCGACCAGTACCTCTCGGTGGTGAACCGGCTCGAGGGCCAGGTGGCCCAGTCGGAGGCGTCGCTGGCGCAGGCCCGCACCAACCGGGACCAGTCCCGTCGCCAGCGGGACCGCTCGCTTGAGATCCAGAAGGCGAACGCCGAACTGATCGCGCGCGAAACCGTGGAGCAGGCGGTCCAGGCCTTCGACGTGGCGGAGGCGAACCTGAAGGCGTCGCAGGCGGGGGTGGACCAGGCGCGCGCGGCGCTCGCGGAGGCGCGGAGCAATCTCTCCAAGACGCGCCTCACCGCGCCGATCGCCGGCCGGGTGGTCCGCCTTGCGGTCGAGGAGGGCGAAGTCGCGGTGCCCGGCACCTTCTCCCGGGAAACCGGCCTCCTGATGACGATCGCCGATCTGTCGGTGGTGCTCGCCCGGGTGCAGGTGGACGAGACCGACGTGGTCCGCCTGCATCTCGGCGACTCGGTGTCGGTGAGCATCGACGCCTTCCCCGACACCTCCTTCGTCGGCCGCGTGACCAAAATCAGCAATAGCGCCAAGCTCTCGCAGACCGGCGGCGCGAGCGGCGGATCGACCGACCGCGCGGTGGACTTCGACGTGGAGATCACGCTCGACCAGCCGCCGGCGGGAATCCGTCCCGATCTCTCCTCGACGGCGCGCATCGTCACCGATACCCGGAAGCAGTCGCTTTCGATTCCGATCATCGCGCTCACCGTGCGGGCGCACGAGGACGTGCCAAACGAAGTGAAGGGCGGCAACGGCACGGCGGTCGGCGCGACCGAGCGCGGCAAGAAGCCGAAGGATCGCGAAGGGGTGTTCGTGGTGGAGAACGGCCTGGCGATGTTCCGGCCCGTGAAGGTGGGCATCGCCGGCGATGAGCACTTCGAAGTGCTCGAAGGGCTCAAGGCGGGTGACACTGTCGTCGCGGGCCCCTACCAGGCGGTGCGCGATCTCAAGGACAGCACCAAGGTCAGGCAGGCCAAGGACCTGAAGGGCGGCGACGCCCAGAAGAAGACCCCGTGAGCGACCTCGTCATCCAGATCCGCGACCTGATCCGCACCTATGAAATGGGTGTGGAGACGGTGCAGGCGTTGCGGGGCGTGTCGCTGGAGATCCGGCGCAATGAGTACGTGGCCATCATGGGACCCTCGGGGAGCGGCAAGTCCACCCTGATGAATCTGATCGGCTGCCTCGATACGCCGTCGAGGGGAGAGTACTGGCTCAACGGGCAGGAAGTCTCGCGCATGCCGGACGACGCGTTGGCGCGGGTGCGCAACCGCGAGATCGGGTTTGTCTTCCAGACCTTCAACCTGCTGCCGCGGGCGTCGGCGCTGGCCAACGTCGAGTTACCTCTGGTGTACGCCGGGACCAGCGCCCGGCAACGGCGCGAACGGGCCAAGGCCGCGTTGACCCGCGTCGGCCTGGGCGACCGGATGGATCACCGGCCCAACGAGCTCTCCGGCGGGCAACGGCAGCGGGTGGCGATCGCCCGGGCGCTGGTGAACGAGCCGGCGATCCTGCTGGCGGACGAGCCCACCGGAAATCTGGACAGCACGACCAGCGAGGAGATCATGCGGGTCTTCGAGAGCCTGCAGCAGCAGGGGCAGACGATCATCATGGTCACCCACGAAGCCGACATCGCCGCCCACGCCCAGCGGGTGGTGCTGCTGCGCGACGGGCGGGTGGCGAGCGACACACGACGTCAGGACGCGGCGGCCTGACATGATGCTCCGGGACGCAGTCGGCATGGCGCTGACCACGATCCGCACCCAGAAGCTGAAGAGCTTCTTTTCGCTGCTGGGCGTGCTGATCGGGGTCACCTTCCTGATCGCCGTGGTCTCGATCGTCCAGGGCATGAATGTGTATATGGAGGACCAGTTCGCCAACAAGCTGGTGGGGCTCAACACCTTTCAGCTCCGCCGGATGCCGAATTTCAGCAACGCGTCGGAGGAACAGTGGCGCGAGTGGTCGCGGCGGCCCCGCATCAACTACGTCGAGGCCGACTTCGTCGAGTCGAGGATGCAGACGCCGGCCATCTTCTCGCGCTTTTGCAGCGAGCGGCTCCCGCTGATGTGGAACGGCACCACCGCAAAGGACGTGGACGTCTGGACCGCCGATGCGCCGATGTTCCGGATCAAGAATCTCGATCTCGAGTCGGGGCGGGTCTTCACGCCGCAGGAGGCTGAGGCCGGGCTGGCGGTGGTGGTGATCGGATGGGAGATCGCGGAGAAACTGTTCAAGGGCGCCGATCCCATCGGGAAGAGTGTCGCCATCGAGGGGCTTCCGTACCGAGTGATCGGCCGGATGGCCAAGCAGGGCACCCTCTTCGGGATCTCGCTCGACAAGTTCGCCGTGGTGCCGTTCGACTCCCCCGCCCACCGGGTGGCCTGCCGCGCCGGCTTCATGGACGAACTGCACGTCCGTGCGGACAACGTCGCGGGGATGAAGGCCGCGGTGGCCGAAACGCAGGAAGCGATGCGGATCCAGCGGCGGCTCAAGCCACGGCAGGAAGACAACTTCGCGACACAGACGGCCGAGGGCGCCCTCGAGGGGTGGAACAAGATCTCGGCGATTCTCATGACCGCGCTGCCGATGCTGGTGTCGGTGAGCCTGGTGGTGGGCGGCATCGTGATCATGAACATCATGCTCATGGCGGTGGCCGAGCGCACCGTCGAAATCGGCATCCGCAAGGCGCTGGGGGCCAAGCGCCGCGATATCCTGGCGCAATTCGTCGTCGAATCGGCGACGCTCTCCACCGTCGGCGCCGGCATCGGCATCCTGGCCGGCATCGGCCTGGCGTTCGCGGTGCGCTCCCTGACGCCGCTCCCCGCAGCGGTGGCGCCCTGGTCGGTGCTCCTCGGCGTGTCCCTCGGCGTGGCGGTGGGCATGATCGCCGGTATCTACCCCGCGAGCCGCGCCTCCAAACTCGATCCCATCACCGCGCTCCGGGCAGAATGAAAAAAATCAGAGGGCTCATCGGCAGCGGCGCGCGCATCTTCGAGGGCATGGGAATGGCGCTCGACTCGGTGCGCGCCAACAAGGTTCGGGCGGCGCTCACCATCCTCGGGGTCGCGATCGGGGTGATGGTGGTCATCGCGATGGCCTCCGCGATCACCGGCATCAACCGCGCGGTCGCCGCGCAGCTCGAAACGCTCGGGCCCAAGACCTTCTTCGTATTCCGCTTCTTCCAGGGCGGGCTTAACATCTCGGACGGCTCCGATGAGATGTCCCCCTGGCGCCGCAATCCCTGGCTCACCACCGACGAAGCCGCGCACCTGCGGACGCTGCCGTCGATCAACGATGTGGGCTACCGGGAGTCGACCAGCGGTCCGGTGGGCTATGGGGACCTCAAGCTCTCGAGCGTGCAGCTCATCGGCTACACCACTAACTGGCCGCGGGTCTCAGGCGGCACGATCACCGCCGGTCGCAACTGGACCGACATCGAGTTTGCCGCGGGGTCCAGCGTGACGGTCATCAACGACAAGCTGGGAGAAACGCTGTTTCCGGGCCTTGACCCGATCGGCAAGCGGATCAAGATCTACGGGCAGCCCTTTCAGGTCATCGGCGTCTATGCCGAAGCGGCGAGCCTGTTCGGTGGCGGCACGAGCTCGATGGCCATGATCCCGTACACCACGTTCACCAAGGTGGCGGACTGGTTCAAGGGATGGCTGGATTTCGTGGTCCTCCCCACCGACGCGGCGACCGTCGCAGAGGCGCAGGACGAGGTCATTGCCGCACTCCGGGCCAGGCGCGGGCTCCGGCCGAGTCAGGAGAACAATTTTGCGGTGGTGAGCCAGGACAAGCTGATGGAAACCTTCAACGCAGTGACCGGCGGCTTCTTCATTGTGATGCTCGCGCTCTCCAGCGTCGCACTCATGGTCGGCGGCGTGGGGGTCGTCGCGATCATGATGATCTCGGTCACCGAGCGTACCCGCGAGATCGGCGTCCGCAAGGCGCTGGGCGCTACCCGGCGGGAAATCCTCTTCCAGTTCCTGGTCGAGGCCTCCTCTCTCACCATGATCGGCGGCGCCATCGGGCTGGCCGTCGGCGCGCTGATCGCCTGGGCCATCGCCTCGTTCACACCGGTTCCCGCCGCGGTACCGATGTGGTCGGTCGTCGCGGCGCTGCTGGCGTCCGCGATCACCGGCGTCTTCTTCGGGATGTACCCGGCGACCAAGGCGAGCAGGCTGGATCCGGTGGAGGCGTTGCGGTACGAATAGCGGCCGGGGATTGGGAGATGGGGATGGGGGAGACCCCAATCCCCAACACCCAATCCCCATCTCCCACAGCTAGTTTTCCTCATGCCGCTGAAAGAGGCTTTCTTCCTCGCCCTCGAGGCGATCCGGACCAGCAAGCTCCGTTCGTTTTTCACCCTGCTCGGCATCATGGTTTCGGTCGGGTTCCTGGTGGCCGTCGTGGCCATCATCCAGGGGATGAATTCCTACGTCCGCGACAATCTCCGCGGCGCGATGATCGGCACCAACTCCTTCCAGGTCCGCCGCTCCCCGATCGCCATAGGCAACCTGGACGACTCGACCGTCCGCGAAATCAACAAGCGCCCGATCATTTCGCAGGAGGACGCCCTGGTCGTCCGCGCCGCCATCACCGACGCGGAGGCGGTGTCGCTGCAGTCGGGCTGGCCCCCCCCGTTCGCGGACATCTCGTACCGCAACCGGACGGTCGGGAGCGTGCTCATCTTCGGCGTCACCCCTGATTACCAGGTGGTGCAGGATTACCGGATTGCGCATGGCGATCCTCTGACCGAGCCCGACGTGACCGAGCGCCGCCTGGTCGCGGTCGTCGGGCCCGAGGTCGCGGACAAGTTGTTCGAGGATCCCGCCCGGGCCGTCGGGAAAAAGGTCCGGATTGCCGGAAGCGAGATCACGATCAAGGGGGTGACCGCCAAAAAAGGGCGCGTGCTCGGGCAATCCTTCGACGGATTCGCCCTGTTGCCGCTCACCACCTTCGAGGCGCTGCATGGACGCCGGCTGACGACCACCGTGTCGGTCAAGCTGCATGATCCCGCCCAATTGCCCGACGCGATGGCCCGCGCGGAGGAGGCGATGCGGGTGGCGCACCGCCTCCGTCCCGGCGAGCCGAACGACTTTACCCTCGACAAGGCCGACGCACTGGTGGCGTTCTGGACCTCGCTCACCGGGGTGCTGTTCACCATCATCCCCGCCGTGGTCTGCATCGGTATCGTGGTCGGAGGCATCGTGATCATGAACATCATGCTGATGTCGGTCAACGAGCGCACCTACGAGATCGGCATCCGGAAATCGCTTGGCGCGCGGCAGCGGGACATCCGGCGTCAGTTCCTGGTCGAAGCGGTGCTCCTCTCGATGCTCGGGGGCATCTTCGGGATTCTGGGCGGTGGGCTGCTGGCTTTCGTGATCTCGTCGATCAGCCCGCTGCCGGCCAGAGTGACCGCATGGTCGGTCGGCGTGGCCCTCGCGCTGGGCGCCGGGAGCGGCATTCTCTTCGGCGTTTACCCGGCCAGCCGCGCCGCCAAGCTCGACCCGATCACTGCACTTCGCCAGGAATAACGGATGATCCTGAGGAATCTCGATGAGGGCGTCGCGGTCGCCCTCAGCACCCTTCGAACCAACAAGCTCCGGTCGTTCCTCACCATCCTCGGCGTGGTGATCGGCGTCTCCACGGTGATGCTCATGGCGTCGATCGTGGACGGGGTCAAGACCCAGATCTTCAACTCGCTCAACGCGGCATCCCCAAACGCCTTTTACGTGATGCGGTTCTTCTCCCAGACGCCGCTCAATCCCGACAACCTCCCCTATGAGGTCCGGATCCGCCCGGTGCTCGATGAGGAAGACGCCCGGGCGATCGCGCGCGCCCCTGACATCCGTCACGCGGGTCTCTGGAACCAGTCGTTCAACCGCATCGAGTACCAGAGCAGCCGGACCCAGGCGGTCGTCATCCAGGGGGCGGATGACGCGTTCATGGAGATCTCCGGGGGCACGGTGGCGGCGGGTCGTTTCTTTACGGCGGCGGAGCTGCACGGCACCGAGGTGGCCGTGCTTGAGATCGAGACCGCCCGCAGGCTGTTCGGCCGGATCGACCCGCTGGGTCAGATGGTCCGCATCGGCTCGACCCCGTTCCGGGTCATCGGCCTCTGGCAGCCCCCGGACAACGCCTTCCAGGCGCCCGGCTTCATCGTGGGCGCGATCGTGCCGTACCAGGTGGCCAAGCACGCCTTCAACTACAGCGACACCAACGACCTCTTCATCGTGGTGCTGGGCCGCTCGGGCATCTCCGTCGCCGAGGCAAAGGACCAGGCCACGGTCGCGCTCCGGCGGGTCCGCCGTCTCCGGCCGAGCATGCCGAATACCTTCGACTTCATCACCCAGGATCAGATCCTGGAGGTCATCGACCAGCTCACCTCGATGTTTTTCCTGGTGATGACGGCGATCTCGAGCGTGGCCCTCCTGGTGGGCGGCATCGGCGTGATGGCGATCATGATGGTGTCGGTCACCGACCGCACCCGGGAGATCGGGCTCCGGTTGGCCTGCGGCGCCACCCGCAAGGAAATCCTGTGGCAGTTCCTCGTGGAGGCAGCGACCCTTACGCTGATCGGCGGCCTGATCGGGATTCTCTTCGGGTTGGGAGTGGGGGAACTGGTCAAGCGGGTGCTGGCGATGCAGTCTGGTGTGCCGCTCTGGAGCGCGGTGGTCGCCGCGATGGTCTCGATCGGGATCGGGCTGGTGTTCGGAATGCTGCCGGCGAACCGGGCGTCGCGGATGGATCCGGTGGAGGCGCTGCGACACGAGTGACCGGTGACCGGTGACCTGTGACCGGTGATCTGTGACCTGTGACCGGTGACCGGTGATCTGTGACCTGTGACCTGTGACCTGTGACCGGTGACCTGTAGATGGCTACTAGTCACTGGTTACTGGTTACTGGTCACGGGTTACAGGTCACATGCTCTGTACTCCGAGCTGCACGACGTCCTCCACCACCACCGACTCATGTGTATAGAACGGCTCCGCGTAGCGGGTCCGGATCAGGGACCCGTAGTGGCCGTTCTGGTGCTCGATTCTGCTGTACAGGTCCTGTCCGGTGGGAAAGATCTCGCCCGCGCTGACCGCCGCGTCGAATTGGCTCGCATAGCACTTGATTGCGGCCATCTTGCGCTCGAACTGGGCGCTGATGTCCACCAGGAAGGTCGGTTTGGGGGGATCCTCGCGGTACGACAGCGCGTACAGGATCTTGAACGGCCGGTGGGGAGAGCCCTCCGCCGGGTACTTTCCCAGCCCCGCCAGAAAGCAGGCGTCCCGCCCCAGCTCCGACGCGATCCGGTGATCGGGATGCCGCCCGACCGGGAACGGCAGGATGACTATGCGAGGAGCGAAATGACGAATCGCCTCCACCACGATCCGGCGCGAGGCTTCGTCGTTGGCCAGGTGGGCGTCCCGGAGCCCAGCGTTCATCCGCCCGGACACCCCCAGAATCTTCGCCGCGGCTTCGGCTTCCTTGGCACGGAGATCGGCGCTCCCCCGCGTCCCCGCCTCTCCCGCGGTCAGATCCAGGATCCCGGTCGCATGGCCCTGATCCCGGGCCTTGAGGAGGGTGCCTGCGCAGGTGAGCTCGACGTCATCCCGGTGGGCGGCGATGGCAAGAATGTCGACTGGCATAGCTCAAACCTAAGGGGTGAGTGGTCAGGGGTCAGTGGTCGGTGGTCAGGGGTGTTCCCCCTGTTCTCTGATCACTGATCTCTGACCCCCAGGTTCCGACCTCCGAATTAGATTTACCCCCCATGCCCCTGGACCCCGTCTACCTCGACCACGCCGCCACCACCCCGGTGCGACCGGAGGTCCTCGAAGCGCTGCTTCCCTATCTGGGGACGGGGAACTTCGGCAATCCCTCCAGCTCCCACCGGTTCGGGCGCGCCGCGCGCGCCGGCCTGGAACAGGCGCGACGCGAGGTGGCGGCTGCGGTGGGCGCCGAGCCGACTCAGGTGGTATTCACTTCCGGTGGCACCGAGGCCGACAACCTCGCCGTCATCGGGGCGGCGCTCGCGGCGCGGCACCACGGACGTCCGATGCTCGCGGCGGTGTCCGCGGTGGAGCACAAGGCCGTGCTCGCCGCAGCCCATCAGGTAAAGCACCTGGGGGGCGAGGAGATTCTGCTGCCGGTGGATTCGGATGGACAGCTCGATCTCGAGGCGCTCGATGCGGCGCTCGCCCGAAAGCCCGCGGTCGTGTCGGTCATGTGGGTGAACAACGAGACCGGCGTGTGCCAGCCGGTGCAGGAGATCGCGCGGCAGTGCGCGGAGGCCGGCGTGCTCCTGCACAGCGATGCGGTGCAGGCGTTCGGCAAGGTGCCGGTGGCGCTCCGGGACCTCCCCTGCACCCTGCTCACCATTTCCGGCCACAAGATCGGAGCGCCAAAAGGGATCGGCGCGCTGATCGTGCGCGATCGCAAGGCAATCGAGGCGATCCTCCACGGCGGCGGCCAGCAGTTCGGCATCCGGCCCGGCACCGAGAACATCGCCGGGGCCGTGGCCCTCGGCCGAGCGGCCACCCTCGCCGCCGGAGAACAGTCCACCGAAGCCGCTCGCTTGTCCGCGCTCCGCGACAACCTCATCGAACGCCTGCGCGCCGCGGTCCCCGACGTCGTGGTGCATGGGCAGGCGGCCCCGCGCGCGCCGCACGTGCTCAACATCGGCGTCCCCGGAGCAGACAGCGAGGCGCTGCTGATGCACCTCGACCTGGCCGGCGTCGCGGCCTCGGGGGGCTCCGCCTGCTCGACCGGCGCGATGGAGCCGTCGCACGTGCTCACCGCCATGGGGGTTCCCCGCGCCCTCGCGCTGGGGTCGATCCGGCTCAGCCTGGGGCACGGGACTGCGGTCGCGGACATCGAGCGGGCCGCCGAGGTCTTTCCCCGCGTGGTCGAGAAAGTACGGCAGCTCTCGGTGGTCCTCGGCCGTGCGTAGCCGGCCGTCCAAGGTCCTCGTCGCCATGTCCGGCGGCGTCGACAGCTCGGTCGCGGCTGCGGTCCTGGTCGGCCAGGGCTACGATGTCGTCGGTGCGACCATGAAGCTTTTCTGTTACGGCGATAGCGTTCCCGACCGGCCCTGCTGCTCGCTCGACTCGATCAATGACGCCCGCGACGTCGCGGCGAAGCTCGGCTTCCCCCACTACGTGCTGAATCTCGAAGACCGCTTTTCGCGCCACGTGATTCAGAATTTCGTTGAGGAGTACAGCCGCGGGCGCACCCCCATTCCCTGCGTCCGCTGCAACTCGTTCACCAAGTTCCGCGATCTCCTCGCCCACGCGGATTCGCTCGGATGCGACCACATCGCTACGGGGCATTACGCCGTGGCGAGAGATGGCGCACTCTACCGGGGGCGCGACCGGAGCAAGGACCAGAGCTACTTCCTCTGGGGGATCGACCGGGCCGTCGTGGCCCGGATGCTCACCCCCGTCGGCGGGATCACCAAGGCGGAGACCCGGGCCGCCGCGCGCCGCCTCGGCCTCGTCACCGCCGACAAGCCCGAATCGGTCGAGATCTGTTTCGTCCCCGACGACGATTACGTCGGCGTCCTGGAGCAGCACCTTCCCGCCGACGCGCCGGCGCTCACTCCGGGCCCCTTCGTCACCCGCGCGGGTGACGTCATCGGTGAGCACCGCGGATTCGCCCGCTATACCGTGGGGCAGCGCCGCGGTCTGCCCGGTGGAAAGTCCCGGCCCCTTTACGTCCTCGGAATCCGGCCCGGGGATCGCGCGGTGGTCGTCGGCCACTCCGAAGAGCTCGGCAGCCATCATGTGCGGCTGGAGGAGCTCAACTGGCTCGGCGATCCGCTCGGGGCCGGCGACCGCTGCGAAGTCCAGATTCGATATCGCGCCGCCTCCGTCCCCGCGTGCATCACCGCGGACGGCGACGGTGCGCTCACACTCGAGAGCGACACGCCTCTGCGGGCCGTGACACCGGGCCAGTCGGGGGTTCTCTACGATGCCGGGGGCAGAGTCCTCGGTGGAGGAGTCATTGCATGAGACCACAGATCCGGATCGCCGCCCTCGTGGCAGTTTTCCTCCTCGCTACTCGCTATTCGCTATTCGCTCAGTCGAAACAGCCGCTCACCTTCGAGAAATTCCTCGCCCTCCAGATTGCCGGGGATCCGCGTCCCTCCCCCGATGGATCCACCGTTGCGTTCAGCGTCTCGGTCCCGTCGCTCGAGGACAACCGGAATATCTCGCGCGTCTGGGTCGTTCCGGCGGCAGGCGGTCCCGCCCGGGCGATCACGTCGGGGCCGGGCAGTGATTTCTCGCCCCGATGGTCGCCGGATGGGCGCTCCCTGGCCTTCATCTCCACCCGCAAGGACGGGTCACAAGTATGGACCGTGCCGTCCGGGGGCGGGGAACCGTCGCGGCTCACCACGCTCCAGAGTGGCGTGAACGACTTTCTGTGGGCCCCCGACGGGAAGGCGCTCTACGTCGTCTCCGACGTCAAATGGCCGATCGAGGGACAGGAGATCGATCGAAGGAACGGCGCCTTCCCGACCCAGGCAAAGATCTGGACCGACCTGATGTACCGGCACTGGAACGAATGGCGGGTGGGACAGCGCTCGCATCTCTTCCGGATCGGCATTGGCGATACGTCGGTCAAGGATCTCACGCCGATGGATCGCGACGTGCCTCCCATTGCGCTGGGCGGCGCCGACATCGCCGTGTCGGGCGCGGGAAACGAGCTCGCAATCGTCTACAATCCCGACCAGGACGTCGCGCAAAGCACCAACAATGATGTCTTCGTGCTGGCAAGCGGCGGCGGCACGCCCGAGCAGGTCACGACCCGCACGGGCAACGATCACTCGCCGGCATTTTCGCCGGACGGCAGACAGATCGCGTACCTCTCCATGGAGACGCCGGGGTTCGAGTCGGACCGCCAGCAGCTCATGCTCTACGACCGCGGCACCCGGCGGCACCGCGCCCTGACCGCCGACCTCGACCAGAACGTGCACGCATTCGCGTGGACGCCGGACGGCGGGGCCATGGTGCTCGAGATCGAGGAGCGCGGCGCGCACAATCTCTACCGCATGGAGCTCGCTTCGGGGAAACGCACCCTGATCGTGAGCGGCGGGGTCAACGCCAATCCGCGCGTCCTTTCCAGGGGTGACCAGGTGGTTTTTCTCCGGCAGACCGCGACGCTCCCGCCCGCGGTGTTCACGGTCCGGATCGACGGCACCGGGCTGCGGCAGCTCACCACGCTCAATTCAGCCGCGCTCGCGGAGCTCGACCTGCCAATGCTCGAGACCTTCAGCTTCGTCGGCGCCATGGGCGACTCGGTCCAATCATGGCTCCTCAAGCCGCCTGCATTCTCTCCGCAGCGGAAGTATCCGGTCATTTACGTGGTGCATGGGGGCCCGCAGGCCGCGATGCTCGATGCGTGGAGCGCGCGCTGGAACTATCAGATGTTCGCCGCGCGGGGCTACGTCGTCGCCGCGGTGAATTTCCACGGCTCACCCGGGTGGGGACAGAAGTTCGTGAACAGCATCTCCCGGCACTGGGGCGATTATCCGTACGAGGACCTGATGAAGGGGCTGGATGTCATCGCCGCCCTGCCCTACGTCGACAGCACCCGCATGGGAGCGGCCGGCGCCTCCTACGGCGGCTACATGATCAACTGGATGCAGGGGCACACCGACCGCTTCAAAGTGATGTTCTCGCACGACGGAATTTTCAACCTCCCGAGCGCGCAGGGCGCCACCGAGGAGCTCTGGTTCCCCAATTACGAATTCGGAGCGGGCGGCGTCACCAACCCCGAGACCCGCGCGATGCTCGATCGCTGGTCGCCCCACCTGTTCGCCGACAAATGGAAAACACCGATGCTGATCACCCACGGCCAGCTCGACTATCGGCTCGATCTGTCCGAAGGGCTGCAGGCGTTTACGGCGCTGCGGGTCCGGAGTGTGGCGGCGAAGTTCCTCTATTTCCCCGATGAAGGGCACTGGGTGCTCAAGCCGAGAAACCGCCGGCTCTGGTGGAGCACGCTGCTCGACTGGATGGATCAGTACCTGAAGCCCGCGGCTCAACCATAATACCCCCTATGGGTATATTTCATCTCGGTGAGCTTGCATGAAATCGGGCCATGAAGTCCGGGGCGGGGGCCAGCGTATCTTCCCACCATGATCGAGGAACGTCTCGCCCCCCCTCTCGCCACATCTCCGGATCTCCGCGGTCCGGCGCTCTATATCAATCGCGAGCTCTCCTGGCTCGACTTCAACCGCCGGGTACTGCATGAAGCGCTGGACCCGCGGACTCCCCTTCTTGAGCGGGTGAAGTTCCTCGCGATCTTCGCCAACAATCTCGACGAGTTTTTCCAGGTGCGGGTGGCCTGCATCCGCGAACAGGTGCTCGCCCATCTCATCGAGCTCACCCCGGACGGCATGCTCCCCGAGATGCAGCTGCGCACCATCGCGTCGGAGGTCCGGCGGCAGCTCGCCGAGCACGGGAAGTGTCTTTGCACCGATGTGGTTCCCGCCCTGGCGGTGCACGGCATCGAGCTGGTCATGGACCCGGACACGATCGCCCCGGAGGACGTGGAGTACCTCCACCACTACTTCACGGACAACGTCTTCCCGGTGCTGACCCCACTCGCGGTCGATCCGGCCCATCCCTTCCCGTACATCTCGAATCTCTCGCTTTCGCTCGCGGTCGTGCTGCGCGGCGACGGCGGCGACGAGCGGTTTGCCCGGCTCAAGGTTCCCAGGATTCTTCCGCGATGGATTCCGCTGCCGGGAACCAACCGTTTCGCTCCGCTGGAGACGGTGATCGCGGCCAACCTGGAGGCGCTGTTTCCGGGTATCGAGATCCTCGGGAGCTATCCTTTCCGGATCACGCGCAACACCGATCTCGAAATCGATCCTGACGAGGCGGATGATCTTCTCGAGCTGATTCAGGAAGAGGTCCGGAATCGGCGCTTCGGTGAGGTGGTGCGGCTCGAGGTCCATCCGGGGATGCCCGAATCGCTCCGGCGACTGCTCCTGGCCGAGCTCAACGACGACAAGGGCAACGACGGGGTTCCGCTCTCGACGGACGACATGTATGAAGTGGCGGGGCTCCTCAACGCGACCGACCTCCTGACCATCGCCGCGCTCGAGATTCCCGAGCTGCGCGACCCCGGGGTCATTCCCGTCGCACCGGCCCGGCTGGCCGGCGGCAGGAACATGTTCGACGTCATCCGCGAGGGGGACGTCTTCGTCCATCATCCGTACGAGAGCTTCGCGGCGAGCGTCGAGCGCTTCATCCAGACCGCCACCGAAGATCCGGACGTGCTGGCGATCAAGATGACGCTGTACCGCACCGGCGGCGATTCGCATATCCCGCGGATGCTGGTGACGGGCGCCGAGCGGGGGAAGCAGGTGGCGGTACTGATCGAGCTGCAGGCGCGCTTCGACGAAGAGAACAACATCCGGTGGGCGCAGCGATTCGAGGAGGTGGGGGTGCATGTGAGCTACGGCGTGGCCGGCCTCAAGACGCACGCCAAAGTCATCCTCGTGGTGCGTCGTGAAGGCGACCAGATTCGCCGCTACGTGCACATAGGCACCGGCAACTACGCCCCGCGGACGGCGCGGCTCTACACCGATTTCGGGGTGTTCTCCTGTGATCCCGACCTCGGCGCCGACCTCTCCGATCTGTTCAATGTGCTCACCGGCTTTGCGAGCCCGCAGGGATACCGGAAGCTGGTGGTCGCGCCGGGAGGAATGCGGAAGCGACTGAAGGAAATGATCCGGCGGGAGATCAAGCACGCGCAGGCGGGGGGACCGGCGCGAATCTTCGCCAAGATGAACGCGCTGGTGGACTCGGAGATGATCGCGCTGCTCTACGAAGCGAGCCGCGCCGGCGTCACCGTGGACCTCCTGATTCGCGGCATCTGTTGCCTCCGCCCCGGCGTGCCGCAGGTGAGCGAGCGGATCCGGGTGGTGAGCATCGTTGGTCGGTTCCTGGAGCACTCCCGTGCCTGGTACTTCGGCAATGGGGGCGATGCGGAAGTCTACATCGGCTCGGCGGACTGGATGCCCAGGAATCTCGACCGGCGGATCGAAGCGGCGGTGCCGCTCGAGACGGCGGCGCATCGGGACACGGTGCGGGAGCTGCTGGAGCTTATGTGGAAGGACAACCGGCAGGCGTGGGATCTGTCACCCGAAGGAGCATGGACCCAGCGGTCGCCCGCGCCAGGCGAAAGGGAGATCGCGACGCACAAGGCCATGATCGAGCGGTATAAGACAGGGAGTAGGGAGCTAGGGAGCTAGGGAGCTAGGGAGCACCCCCCGCTGGGGATTCCAGGTGTGCCGCTCTTCCCGGACGAACCGGCTCCAGGCATACAGTGCGTCGTAGAGCACCAACCCGTGCTCGAGCATGTGATGGTCGTCGGGAAAATTGCGCGAGAGGCCAAGGGAGATCGCCAGCAGTCCTGCCGACTGGGGGGCCAGATCGAGCCGGTCGGTGTCGGCGCCCCGGACGATCGTCGCCAGCTCCTGGAGATGCGGGTCGGTCAGCTCATAGCGCTCGAGGAAGCGATCGAAGCTGCATCGCGGTCCGTCGTGCGACAGCTCTACCCCTTCGACGTCGAACGGGATGGCGCCGGTCGTTTCCGCCACCGCGCGGACCTGATCGGGCGGAACGAACAGAAACTCCGCCTCCGGATCGATGAAGCGACGGATCAGCCAGGGACAGGCCACCCGGTCGATCTTGGGACGCGCTCGGGTGACCCACTTCATGATGCCTCCCTGAAATCGGATTCTCCCGCGAAACACACCGTCATACCCCATCCGCCAGTCACCGCACGCTCGTAGGTAAGCGCCGCGGCGGCCACGTCCTCGAGGGCGGTCCCGGTGCTGTCGAACACGGTGATCTCTTCCCGATCCACCCTTCCCGGTTTCCTCCCCGCAACGACGATCGCGAGCTCTGCATGCACTTGCTCGCGGCGCATGACTCCCGCGGCGAGCGCGTGGTGGAAATCACCGATCGTGGCGCACTGCTCGAGAATGTCGGCCACGAGCCTGCCCGCCGCCAGCAGCTCGGGCTCGAGCTCCTGTTTTCCGGCGTCGTCCGCGCCGACGCCGGCGACGAAGGTTCCCGGTCGTACCATCGCCCGCGTCAGGAAGAACCGCCGGGAGGGCGTGCAGGTCACGATGACATCGCTCTCGCCGGCTTGGGCCAGCGCCTCCGCGGCTGCCATTGCTACCGCGTCGATACCCAGGCGCACCTTGATCCACTCCGCTAGGGCGTAGGCCGCCTGGGGAACCAGGTCGTGCAGGTACACCCGGGTGAGCGGAAGCATCTGGACCAGTGACTCCACCTGCGCCCTCCCCTGCCGGCCGCACCCGAACAGCGTGAGAGTGGCCGAGTCTGGCCGCGCCAGGTATTTGGCCGCGACCGCGGTGGCCGCACCGGTTCGCAGCCGGGTGATTTCGCTCGAGTCCAGCAGCGCGAGCAACCGGCCGTTCTCGGCGTCGCAGAGGGCCACCACGCCCTGGATCGTCGGGAGCCCGTGACGCGCCGGGTTTTCAGGAAAGTTGCCGTTGAGCTTGGCCGCGAAGTAAGGACGCGCGAGCCGGAGCGCCGCTGCCTTGACGTGGAATCCTCCGGCGCCCACATGAATCCCGAGCACGCCTTGCGGGGACACGACCTCTGCCTGGCGCCGAAAGCCCGCCTCGACGGCGCTGATACAGTCGCGGAGGGGCAGCAGGGCCCGCACGTCCGCTGCCGTGAGGAGCAGGGTCGCGCTCAACTCCAGGCTCCTGCGCGCAGGGCGAGTCCGGCCGCGGCGCCCCCCAGCACCACCAGCCCGGACGGCACCCGCTTCCACGCCACGATGCCCAGCGCAGCGAGCGCGAGCAGCAGCGTCGGGAGGTCGAGAATGGCGCGGCGACCCAGCACGACACAGGCGCCGGCAATCGCGCCCGCCGCCGCCGCCGTGACCCCGCGGACGAAATCCACCACGAGCGGGCGCTCGGCGAACCGATTGAATGCCGGCAGCAACAGCACCGAGAGGAGGTAGGCCGGGAGGAATACTCCCAGCGTGGCCGCCATCGCGCCGCCGGTTCCTGCGACGAGGTATCCGATGAACGCCGCGGTGATCACCACGGGACCCGGCGTGATCATGGCCACGGCGATGGCGTCGAGGAACTCCCGCTCGGTGAGCCAGCCGCGTTCCGTCACGACTCCCGAGTACAGGAAAGGGACGATGGCGAGCCCGCTCCCGAAGATGAACAGCCCCGCCTGGGCGAAATACCAGAAGAGCGAGGGAAGCAGCGAGACCGAGAGCGTCACCCCGGACTTTCGCGCGGCGGTGCGAAGCACCACGGCCAGGCCGGCGAGCACGATGAGCCATACCGGCTCCCGCGATTGCCAGGCGGTCGCTACCCCCACGACCAGCGCGATGCCCCAGAGCAGCGGGTCGGTTCCGGCGGTGGTCCGCGCCAAGCGGAAGGCGGACACCACGATGATTCCCAGCACCACCGCACCGACCCCATAGAACGCGGCGGCGAGCCAGGGCATGCCCCCGTACCGCACATACGCGACGCCGAGTACGACCGTCAGCAGGAACGACGGCAGGATGAAGGCGAGGCCGACCGCGACACTGCCGCGAAGCCTGGAGTGCAGATACCCGAGGCAGAACGCGACCTGCGCCGCCAGGGGGCCGGGCGCGAGCTGGGAGAGCGCCAGGCTACGCGCGAACTCGTCGGGAGAAAACCACTGCCGCCGCTCGACCAGGTCGCGCTGCATCGACCCCACCAGCGCGATGGGCCCACCGAATCCGATACTTCCCAGCCCGAGGAAGTACCCTGTCAAAGATCCGAGTGCCGGACGGCCGGCCGCTGGGCCCGTCACATCCGTCGCGTGCTGAAGTGCTTTAGCAGCCCGTCGAAGACCGGACCCGAGCGAGCCAGGCGCTCGGTGTCGTCCGCCGTCGCGTCGGCAATGCCGCCGATCAGCGCCGCAATGCCCGCCGTTTCGGCCCGCCCGTACTTGGAGTCCTTGCAATCGATGTCCCGGACGATCTCGCCGATCGCGTTGAGCGCGGGATCGGTGAGGCCGAAGCGGCGGAGCAGGACCTGGAACGTGCACAGCTCCCCTTCGTGGGTATACTCGGCCTGGTACATGTCGAATCTGAGCTCGCCCGGCTCCGGCCGATGGCCGCGCGCGGCCACGAGCTTGAAGCGCGCGTTCGGATCGATGAAGCGGGGGATGAGCCAGGCACTCGCCATGCGATCGACATGCACATTGCGCCGGGTGACCCAGGTGCGCCCGGGCTCCAGCCGCTCTGCGCCGGCGGACCCGCTCTCCGCCTGCGCGCCGGAAATCGATTTGAACATTGCGCGGAGCTCCTCATCGTTGACGCCCTCGAGAAATGCGGCGCGGCAGAGCATCGCCTCGCCCCCCTCGGCCTTGATCTCGCCGAGCAGCCATTGGAAGTCCTCCCGCGACTCCTCGGTGTCGGGGAGGACATAGACGGAGCCGCGCAGCGGCACCGCGCCGAGCCGCTGCAACCGGCGCCGGACCTTGACGCGCAGATAGTCCGGCTTGGGCGGCAGCTGATGGATCAGGAGCAGCCATGAATCTGTAGAATCATCCATTGATTCTATAGTATCACTCAGTTATCGTAGGAGCAAGGGGGTGCCCATGCCGGAGCCCAGCGCTCAATACGTCCGAGAGACCCTCGCTCACCTGGTGCAAACCAATTCGATCAATCCGGCGTTCGCGCCGGACGCACCGGGGGAGGCGCCGCTCGCGGATTGGGTTGCGGAGGAGCTGAGCCGCCTCGGCTGCACGATCACCCGGCGGGAACCCCTTCCCGGGCGCGTCAGCATCGCAGGAACGCTGTCGGGGATGGCTGGCGGACCATCGCTCATGCTCTACGCACACCTCGACACCGTCGGCGTGGAAGGCATGGAGGACCCATTCAGCGGCGAGGTGCGGGGCGGACGGCTCTACGGACGGGGCTCCTACGACATGAAATGCGGGCTCGCGGCCTGCCTCGCCGCGATCAAGACATTGCGCGACTCGCGCACCCGGCTCCGCGGCGACGTGGTGGTGTGCGCCGTCGCCGACGAGGAAACCGAGAGCCTGGGAATGCTGGATCTCCTGAAGGCGATCCATACCGACGCCGCCATCGTCACCGAGCCGACCGAGCTCGACGTGTACATCGCGCACAAGGGATTCTGCTGGATCGAGGTCACGACGCTGGGCCGCGCCGCGCACGGAAGCCGCTACCAGGAGGGCATCGACGCCAATCTCCGCATGGGCCGCTTCCTCGCCGGGCTGGACCGGCTGGAGCGCGAGCTGCGGGCCCGGACTCCCCATCCGTTGCTGGGCCCGCCCAGCCTGCACGCCGCGGTACTGCGCGGCGGCACCGGCCTCAGCACCTACGCCGCGAGCTGCGTGCTGCAGATCGAGCGGCGGACCGTACCAGGGGAATCACCCGAGAGCGTCCTCGGCGAAATCCAGGCGATCGTCAACGAGCTCCGCGCGGCCGATGCCGACTTTGAGGCGGAAACCCGGATGCTCCTCGCGCGTCCTTCCTACGAAGGCTCCTCGGAGAGCACCATCGCTCGCGCCGTGCTGGCTGCCGCGCGCCGGCGCCTCGGCCGAGCGCCGGCGGTTTCCGGCGCGAGCTACTGGATGGATGCGTCATTGATCGCAGAGGCGGGGATCGAGACCGTGGTCATCGGCGCCAGGGGGGGCGGCGCGCACGCCGCGGTCGAATGGGTGGAGCTCGAGTCGGTGGTGGTGCTGGCCGGTATGTTGGTGGACGCTGCGAAAGAATACTGCGGTGCCTAGCCTAGTGCTGCATCCCCGTCGCCTCGGCGAACTTCTTGAGCAGCTCGGCCTGCTCGGGGCTCAATTGGTCGGGGACCGTCACCTGCACCGTGACGAGGAGGTCGCCGCGGCGCTCGCCTTTGGCGATGCCCTGCCCTTTGATGCGGAACTTCCGTCCCGGCTGGGTGCCGGCGGGAATCTTGAGCAGCACCTTCTGGCCGTCCAGCGTCTTGACCCGGAGCCGGGTGCCGAAGGCCGCTTGCGCCAGGTTGATCGAGACGTCGCAGACCAGGTCGAGGCCATCGCGACGGAAGAATTTGTCCGGCTGGACCTGGAAGGTGACGAGGAGATCGCCCGGAGGTTTCCCGCCCCCGCCCGGCTCTCCCTGTCCCTTGAGGCGGATCTTGAGTCCCGTCTCGGTGCCGGGAGGCACCGTGATCATCACCCGCTTTTCGGTGCGGGTCTCTCCCGCGCCACCGCAGGTGGGGCACTTTTCCGAGGGGATCTTTCCCCGACCGCGGCACATCGGGCAGGGCCGGTTGACCGCGAAGCCGCCCTGGCCGAAGGAGATCGTCCCGCGCCCGGCGCACTCGGGACACTGCGAGAGGGTCGCCCCGGGCGCGGTGCCGTTCCCGCCGCAGGTGGCGCAGGTATCGTTCATGGAGAGGGAGATCGGAACCTTCCCGCCCAGCGCCGCGGTGCGGAAGGGGATCTCCAGCGTCGCCTCGATCGTCTCCCCCTTCGGCTCTTCGCGTCTCCCGCCCCGGCCGAAGATCGACGAGAAAATGTCTCCCAGCCCCATCGACCCGAAGTCACCGAAGTCGAAGGTCTCCCCGCCACCGGCCCCCTGCGGAGCGGGCCTGCGAGCCGTGGGATCGAAGGCCCCGAGCCGCCGCATCATGTCGTACTTCTTCCGCTTCTCTGCGTCGGACAGCACGCCGTGCGCCTCGGAGATCTGCTTGAACAGCTCTGCGGACTGTGGATTGTTGGGATTGGCATCGGGATGATGCTTCTTGGCGAGCCGGCGGTAGGCCTTCTTGATCTCCTCCGGCGTCGCCTTCTCGGAGACGCCGAGGAGCTGGTAGAAATCCTTTGAGGCCACTTAGTGCTGGCCTCCCGACGAGTACACCTGCACCCGCGCGGGGCGGACCAGCGATCCCTTGAAGCGGTAGCCGACCTGGAAGGTTGCGGCCACCACATGATCCTGCTCCGGCGTCGGCGGCACCAGCACCGAAACCGCCTCGTGGAACGCGGGATCGAACGGCTGATCCGCGGGGTCGATTCGCTCGATGCCGGCGGCCTCGAGCTCCTTGCGGAGTTTCTTGTCGACCAGCTGCACCGCCTCCATCAGCGACGCCGCCGGAGTACCGGGATCACTGGCGGCGACGCGGTCCACGTCGTCCAGGATGTCGAGCAACTTCATCACCAACGCGGCCTGCGCGCGGTCGGCGATCTCGATTCGCTCCCTGGCGACTCGTTTCCGGAAATTGTCGAACTCGGCGGCGAGCCGCAGGTGCCGCTCCTGTGCTTCGCGCAGCTGATCTTCCAGCCGGCGGACCGCACCTTCAGGGAGTTCGGCCGGCAGCACCTCCGGAGCGGTCCCGACGGGGGGCGCCTGCTCGGGGAGCGCGTCTTCTTCAAATCCCTTTTGCATCGTCTGGTACCATGGTCCAGGTCGGAGGCTGAATATGTCTCGTAATCTAGCCACTCCGGGAAGTCAGCCGCCCGCTAATCTGCAGCGCCGCAGGAGGCCGAGCAGGACGAACTGGGCCGCCCGGGCCCGGATGTCGCGGCGGGACCCGGGAAAGACGTAGTGCGCGGTCTCGAGGCCGTGGGCGTCGGCAAACGCAAACCACACCGTGCCCACCGGCTTTTCCGCCGAGCCGCCATCCGGGCCCGCGATGCCGGAGACCGCGGCGGCGAGCGACGTCCCGAACCGCTCCCGTGCTGCGGTGGCCATCGCGCGCACGGTCTCTTCGCTTACGGCCCCATGCGTGAGGAGGATTCGCCCGGGGACGCCGAGCTCCTCCTTGAGCGAATCGGCGTAGCAGATCATTCCGCCCACAAAAACCGACGAGCTTCCCGGCACCTCCGTGAGCCGGGTGCCGACGAGGCCTCCGGTGCACGACTCGGCGACTGCGATCGTGAGTCCGCGCGCCCTGCAGGTCTCGAGCAGCACGGCGGCGAGGTCGTCCTCATCCCGTCCGTAGGCGTGATCGCCGAGCCGCGCTTCGAGTTTCGCTGCCGCGGCCGTGAGTGTTGCATCGGCGGCCTCGGGAAGGGTGTCCCAGGCGGTCAGGCGTAGATCGACTCCCTCGAGGCCCGGGAGATACGCGAGGGTGAGCGGCCCGAGGGTGTCCTCGAGATCGCTGACCCGTTCGGCGAGCGTCGATTCGGGGATTCCGGTCGTCCGCACCACGAGCGATCGTATCACGCGCGCGCCGGCACGCGCGGCAAGCCGCGGTACGACCTCGTGGGTGACGAGACCGCGCATCTCGCTGGGGACTCCGGGAAGCATGATCACCTCGCCGAGGTCCCCGCTGAACCAGAGTCCCGGAGCGGTCCCCCAGCGGTTGGGGAGCACCACAGCGCCCCGCGGGACCTCGGCCTGCCCGCGATTGCGCTCGCCCAGCTTCCGCCCCATGCGGGCCCAGCGGGCGGCGAGATCGTCCCAGATGTCCTGATGGAAGTCGAGGGGGAGATCGAAGAGGCCGGCAACGACATGCTTGGAGAGATCGTCGCGGGTGGGGCCGAGCCCGCCGGTGGTGAGGACGAGCCGGGTTCGCGCGAGCGCCTCGCGCACTGCATCACGCACTGCGTCGGCCTCGTCGGGAACCGAGGTGCGCCGGACGACCCGCACACCCGCGGCCGCGAGCGCCTGTCCCACGAAGGCGGAATTGGTGTCGATGGTGAAGCCGAGGAGCAGCTCGGTCCCGATGGTCACGAGCTCGAGGTTCATCCTGGAAAGCTAGCGTCGCTCCACGGGCTCGGGGCGGGCTGGCCTCCGGGGGCGCTCGAGTTCGCGGTACTCACTAGCACCCCCGTCGTCAGCCCGCTCCCTGCGCCCGCTGGAGAACACGGCTGGTCACCCTGAGCGAAGCGAAGCGGCGAGTTCGAGATCCAGACGCCGCTCGCCTCGGGGGCGCTTGCCAGATATGGTCAATTCATACATATTGATACATATGAAAACCACCCTCAATATCGACGACCAGCTCCTCGCGGAGGCGCGCCGGCTCAGCCGCATCGAGGAAAAGACCGCCCTGGTCCATGCCGGACTGGAGGCGCTCATCGCCCGGGAGAGCGCTCGCCGCCTCAGCGCGCTGGGCGGGAGTGAGCCGGGGTTGAAGTCCGCCCCGAGACGGCGCTCGAAACGCGGTCCGGCGGCATGATCCTGGTCGACACGTCGGTGTGGGTGGACCACCTGCGGCGCGGAAATGCTGCCCTGGCCGCCCTGCTCCAGGACGCCCGAGTCGCCTGCCATCCCTTCGTGATTGGGGAGCTGGTGTGCGGGTCGTTACACAACCGAAGGACATTGCTCGCGCTACTGGGGCGTCTTCCGCATGTACCGGAGGTCTCCCACGACGAGGCGCTGGGGTTCTTGCACTCGCGCCGTCTGGCGGGTCGTGGACTTGGCTGGATTGACGTTCATGTGCTCGCCACGGCGGTGCTCGCCCGTCTGCCGCTCTGGACGCTCGATCGCCGACTGGCAGCTGCCGCCGCAGACCTGGACCTGGACGGGTCACCGGGGTGACCGCAACGGCGCTTCCCGGCCCTGCGCGGGGGGGGGGGATTACCGCCCCTGCTGGCTGAACAGCCCCCGATATCGGTAGAGATAGATGACGAACGAATAGATGGTCAGCACCACCGCGATCCCGAGCGTGACCGCGACGAAGCCGCCGTGAAATTGATTCCACCAGAGCGCCGCGCGCTCCCGCTCCCACCCCATCGGTTTGATCGCGCTTTTGAACGCGAACCAGGCGATGGTGCCGCCGATGAAGATGCTCTGCATGACAGTCTTGAGCTTGCCGGGCCCCTGGGCCGAGATGACGACCCCCTGGCGCTTGGCCCACCAGCGGAAGATCGTCATCGCCACTTCGCGTCCCAACATCAGCAGGCAGACCCAGAGCGGAATGCTGCCCCAGATCGGAATGTCGTAGAGGTCGTGCCGCTGCCGGGAGATCCACCAGATGGGAACCAGCGTCGCGAGGAGGAGCAATTTGTCGGCGATTGGGTCGAGCATCTTCCCCAGGTCGGTCACCTGGTTGTTGCGGCGGGCCAGCCTGCCGTCGATGATGTCGGTCACGGCGGCGGCGATGAAGATGACCAGGCAAATGATCTTGGGCCAGTACCCCTCGATGAACGGCAGCAGCGCGATCACCGGAGTGATGGCGATGCGGGCCACGGTCAGGATGTTCGGGAGGGTCCAGTTCATTTTAATGAGGGGTCAGTGGTCAGGGGTCAGTGGTCAGGGGTTTTTCACTGAGCTCTGAACACTGACCACTGTCCACTTACCCAAGCGTCTTGAGGACGAGCTTCGAGATCGCCCGCAGCGTGTCGAACACCCCGTCCCCCCGCAGGGCCACCGCCTCGAAGTACGGCACCCGCTCGATCCAGGTCCCGTCGATCTCCTGGATCAGCATGTCGCCGGGGCGCGCCGGGTCGGGCAGCGGCCGTTGCCGGGCGGGATCTTCCACCGGCCACCCGGGATTCAGCGCGTCCTGGAGCTGGGCCAGCGGCGCCGCGTTGGGCAGGTCGCGCTTGTTGTATTGGACCACGAATGGCAGCCGGGTCAGGTCGATCCCGTGCTGCGTCATGTTGTCGTAGAGATTCTGCATCGACTCGGTGTTCGCTTCCATCCGCTCCATCTGGCTGTCGGCCGTGAACACCACCCCGTCGACCCCCTTCAGAATGAGCTTCCGCGAGGCGTTGTAGTACACCTGCCCGGGGACGGTATAAAGGTGGAAGCGGGTCTTGAAGCCGCGGATGGTGCCGAGATCGACCGGCAGAAAATCGAAGAAGAGGGTGCGTTCGGTCTCGGTGGCGAGCGAGATCATCTTTCCTTTGCTCGCCGGGGCGACCTTCTCGTAGATGTACTCGAGGTTGGTCGTCTTGCCGCCGAGCCCGGGCCCGTAGTACACGAGCTTGCAGTTGATCTCGCGCGACGCGTAGTTGATCAGCGACATGCGGGCGCGGCCTCAGCTTCCGAAGAGTTTGTCGATTTCGTCCTCGGCTTCGCCCACGAAGCCGGTCTCCACCCGCCGCTCGCCCGCGGACTCGCGGGCGAACATCGCGATGAAGAGCGCGGACAGCGACTCGACCACACCCCGGACCCGGAGCTTCACCAGCCCGAGCGTGGTCCGGTTGTCGAAGAGCACCACCAGAATGACCCGCCGCGCGATATCCGCCAGGTACAGCGAGTCCTTCTCGCCCTGGTGGAAGAGCGCACCGAATTCGTTTTCGCCGAGCATCCGGGCCAGCTGGTCGTTGGCGCTGAAGTCGGCTGCCGTGAGCGAAGCGAACGCGACCGGATCGAACTGCGGCGCTTCACCCACCGTCGCCAGCATCTGCCCGGTCCGGTCCACGAGGAGTGCGGTCCGCGCGTTCGCCTCGCGGAGCAGACTATTCAGCAGCACCCCGATCCGGGCGGCATCCTCTTCCCGGAACGACCAGCTCGAGGCGCCGCTCATCCCAGCGCCAGCTCCAGCTCCCGCACCACCCGGAGCCCCCGGCGCCGCAGCACCGGATGGCGCTCCCAGCCCAGGTAATCGCGCAGCAGCCGCACCGTCTCGGGCGTCGCCCGACCGGCGAGGAATCCGAGCGCCGCATGGCGGCGCCGCAGGCTCGGGCTGAAGAGCGCCGCCTTGTAGGCGCCGAGGTACTTCTGGGCCAGCATCCAGCCGCCCAGCAGTCCAGCCGCCGTCGCAACAGTAACGAAGAGCGTGCGGGGCGCGGTCACCGAACCTCCTGGCGCGCGTCGAGCGCGTGACTCAGGGTGACGCCATCGATGTATTCAAGATCTCCGCCGACCGGCAGTCCGCGGGCGAGGCGGGTGATCCGCACCCCGCTGCCCGCAAGCAGATCGTGAATGTAGGTGGCCGTCGCTTCGCCCTCCAGGGATGGATTGGTGGCGAGGATGACCTCGCGGACGACACCGTCCGCCAGACGGCGGCGCAGCAGGTCGAGCCGGAGCTGCTCCGGACCCACGCCCTCGAGCGGCGAAAGCCGCCCGCCCAGCACGAGGTAGCGGCCACGGAAGGCGGTGGCGCGCTCCACCACCGGAACCGCCGACGGTTCTTCGACGACACAGAGAATCGAGGCGTCCCGGCGCGGGTCCGCGCACACCGGGCAGCGCTCGTCCTCGGTGAAATTGCCGCACTCGGGACAGGGATGCACCCGGGCGACGACGGCCGCGAGCGCCGCCGCAAGCCGGTCGGCGCGTTCACGCGGTTGCTGGAGGAGATGAAAGGTCAGCCGCTGCGCCGTCTTCTGGCCGATGCCGGGCAGCCGGGCGAGCTCGGTCACCAGCTCGTCGATGACCCCCACCGGCCTCAGAGCGCCGCGAGCGGGTTGGGGGAGAGCTTTCGCATCTCGGCCTGGACCAGATCGCTGGCGCGGCGCTGCGCCTCTGCGATAGCACCCACGATCATGTCGGCCAGCAGCTCGGCATCACGCCCCTCGAAGGCTTCGGGGTCGATCGTCAGGGTGCGCAGCAGACCCCGCCCGTCCACCCGCACCCGCACCAGCCCCGCCCCGGCGGTGGCTTCGATGGTGCGGTCGGCGAGCTCGGACTGCAGTTGCTGGAGACGCCCCTGAACCTGCGACCCTAACTGAAACAACTGCTGGAGATCGGCCATGTTATCCCTCGTCTACGATCTCCAAATCTAACTCATTGGCCGCTGTGTCGAGGGCCGGATCGATACGCCGGAGCCGCTCCAGACGCTCCGCGCGCAAGACCTCATCGGTCATGCGTTTCGGCCGCTCGGCGGCGCCGCCCGGCGGCGCCTCGACGGCCAGCCGCACCCTGATGGGCCCGGTGAACCGGGCGGCCAGCAGCTCCTCGACCAGGCCAATCTGACGCTGCACCCCTTCGGTCAGCATCGCCTGGTCCGCGGCGGCCGAAAGCCGGACCTCTCCGGTCCCGGCGGCGACGGGTGTGGTCGCGGCGAGGGCCTGGCCGAGGAGACGGCTGCGGTCGCCGGCGGCGGCGAGAATGTCGGGCCAGGCTGCTTGCAGGGCGGAAAGCGTAAGCGACTGGGGGCTGGGAGTTGGGAGTTGGGGGTTGGGGGCTGATGGCTGACGGCTGACGGCTGGCGCGGCCGGCATGCCCTTCAGCATCGCCTCGATCTCCACCACGCGATCCATCAGCGTCCAGCGGAGCAGCAGTGTCTCCACGACGAGCCGCGCGCTCGACGAGCGACGAATGGCGCCCTCCGCCTCCGCGAGTAGCGCAAGCATTCGGACGATGTCCGCGGGGAGCAGGACCCCGCGCACCCGCTCGATCGCCGACCGCATGACCTCGGTGAGCCCGTCGGGGGTGGCGCCGCTCTGTACCATGAGCAGTGCGCGCAGCAGGTCGGCGGTGCCGGTCATAAACTCGGCGAGGTCGGCGCCGGCGTTCACCAGGCCATCCACCAGAGGAAAGACCGCGCCGGTGTCCTTCTCGGCCACGAGCCGGAGCACCTCGGCGTACTGCTCGTCGCCGATCAAGCCGAGAACCTCCCGCACCGCCGTCGCTGTGATGGGTCCTTCACTGAACGACAGGCACTGGTCGAGCACCGAGAGAGCGTCCCGCATGCCGCCGTCGGCGTACCGGGCGATCAGGGCGAGCGCATCATCCTCGGCGGAGAGTTTTTCCTGATCGAGCACCTGCCGCAACCGCTCGCGAATGGGGCCGGGGCCGATCCGGCGAAAATCGAACCGCTGCAGGCGGGAGAGAACCGGCGCGGCGGTGGAGGCGATTTTCTGCGGCTCGGTCGTCGCGAAGACGAACACCACTCCCGGCGGCGGCTCCTCGAGGATCTTGAGGAGCGCGTTCCACGCCTCGCGGGTGAGCATGTGCGCTTCATCGACGATGTACACCTTGTGCCGCCCCTCCTGCGAGGCGGCGTACATCGCCCGCTCCCGCAGGTCGCGCGCATCGTCGACGCCACGATTGCTCGCCGCGTCGATTTCGACCACGTCGAGGTTGGCCGAGCCGCTCCAGACCCGTTCACAGCTCGAACAGGCGCCGCAGGGCTCCCCGGTGGGATGCTTCGGATCGAGGCGCTCGCAGTTGAGCGCCATCGCCAGAATGCGCGCGGCGGTGGTCTTGCCGGTGCCGCGCGGTCCGGTCAGGAGATACCCGTGACCGACCCGCCCCTTGGCCACCGCCCCGCGGAGCGCGGTCGCGACATGATCCTGCACGAGCAGATCGGCAAAACGGCGGGGACGGTACTTGCGGGCGAGGGCGATCATGACAGAGGCAAGGAGGCTAGGAGGCAACGAGGCAAAGTAAGCAACCGCGCGACGGAGAGTGGGGCTGCAGGAGCCGTACGACCGTCCACCACGTAGCCGCTTTGCCTCCTTGCCTCTGACCAGCAAAGAAAAGTACCCCAGGCTCCCCGAAGCTGTACCGGACATCGCTTAGCGCTGCTACCGGCAAGGTCCTGACGCGGTTCGCGCGCCGGCACCCTTCGGACCTGGGGCAAGCGGAATCTAACGCATGAGCCAAGACCACGACAACTGGGTTCACCGTTCACGCTGTTTATCTCCCCGGCCCCATCAGCAGCGCGTTGTTGAACAACCCCGCCGTCCCCCGGAAAAAGGCGCGGAAGAGCGGATCATCCGCGAACAGGATGACCTTGCCCCGCCCCACATTCTCCACGGCGGCCCAGATGGCGCCGTTGAGCAGCCGTTCGGTGTTCCCGGGCCAGCTGAAGCCGGAGAGCACCAGATCCTTCCCCAGGAAGGAGACCGGATTGTCGCCCTTTTTCGACGGCGTGAAGAACGTCCCGCCCGACACCAGGACACCGATCTGATCGCTGGGGTACCCGTAGGTGAGCCAGTGGGTTCGATCGAGCGTGGCGCGCGCGATGAGACCAGGCAGCGATTCGGGCTTCTTCCCTCCACCGGCAGTCGGCGACACCAAGGGGGGACCGGGCAGCGCGGTCGAGCTCAGGCTGGTATCACTGGGCGTTTTCGCGTCCTTCGCGTCTTTTGCGTCTTTTGCGTCTCCAGTGTCGCCCACCTCACCCACGGTCGAGAGTTCCATCCCCTTGGCGGTGAGGAACGAGCTCGCCCCACCGATCGCGATGATGCTGCCGCCCTCCCGCACCCAGTTCTTGATCCGCTCCGCGTTACCGGCGCGGCGGAGCATGGCGGCGCCCGACCCGTCGGGAAGAATCAGCACGTTGTAGTCGGCGAGATTCACCCGGCCGAGGTTGCCGAGGTCCACCGGCACGACGGGATGCTGAAGCTCCTTCTCGATGTAGTACCAGATGCCGCCGAAGGACGTCTGCGCCACGCTGTCACCGGCCGCGAGCAGGATCTTCGGCGCCTTGAGCGCCATCACCGTCTCGCTGCCGATTCCGAGTCCGCTCTCGGCGTACGCCGACTGCACGGCGACCACCTGGGCCCGGACCTGCCCAGCGAGCGCCTGGATCCTCTCGTGCAGGGTCGCCGGATTGCGCTGGCTCCGGACGATGTAGGTCCCGACCGGCCAGGTGCGTCCGTCCGCGCCCACCGGCGCGCTCGCGACCGCGACCTTGAATCCTTCGCGGAGCAGATTGAGCGCGAGCCGGGTGCTGGTCTCCTGCCCCCCCCCAAAGACGTATCCCGACTGGCCCCTGCCGCTCACCGTCCCGGCAGGGAGCATCGTTTCGACCGTGACGGGCTCCCCCGCGACGGCGACGACATCCTCGGTCCAGGCGGCATCCACACCGTAGGAATAGGGCATCGACCAGGCGGTGATGTCGTAGAACTCATACTCTTCCTCGCTCGCCTCCTCACCGCGTCGGCGATTCCGCTCGAACTTGTCGAGCTGGCGGCGGGCGAAGGCCGAGTCGAGCGTCGCGCGCGGCTCGAGCATGGTCATCGCAAGCCGGGCCTGCGGCTGCGCCATGTCGATCACGTAACTCCCCGCCGGAAAAGTCCGTCGCGCGGCGGCTCCGCCGAGATAGTCGTGCGCCGAGAGGGAGGTGAACGGCGCGGTGGTGCGCACCACCTCGATTTCACCCCGGGACAGCAGCCTGGCCACCTGCAGGGCGCGGCTGGGATCCCCGGTCGGAGAAATCACCACGCGCTTCATGGAACGAGCCCGCGCGTCGGCCATGCCGGTCGCGTGGAAATCGTGGTAGTCGCGGAGCCGCTCCTCCTTGCCGGCCGCGAGCACCCCCAGCGTCGCCAGCGACGCGACAAAATGGTGCGCGATCCCGTCGGCGAAGGTCGTCACCGTGCCATCGTCCTTGCGCAGGCGAATCTCGGGGCCGCCGTCGGTTTCGAACGTCATGCCGGTGGCGCCGGACATCGACGGCCACATGTCCACGTACCCGGGATAGTAGAAATCGAAGATGTCGCGGGTGTAGTACTGCCAGCCATGGCGATCGAAGGCCGCGGCGTTGCCCCGTCCGAACCTGTCCTCCCACTTCCTCTGGTACGGGCCAAGATTCGGGTTGAGCGGATCCGAGGTCGGCGGGAAGAAGTACTGGCTCGTGGTGCTGTGCAGATCGACGACCAGCTGCGGGTGCCAGCGAACCATCGCGCCGATCAGCGCCCGCGTCTCCTCCTGGCTCTGCGCGACGAAATCGCGATTCATGTCGAACCGGTAGTGGTTGTATCGCCCCCAGACGCTCCACGGCTCGATCTGCTCGAGCGCCCCCGGCTCGTCGCTCGCCACCGCGACCGAGTTGTTCCAGGCGGCAAACCGCTCGTGGCCGTCGGGATTCTGGGAGGGATTCAGGACCGTCACAACATTGCGGAGAATCTCGAGTGTGGCAGGCTCGTCCGAGGCCAGCAGCTGGTAGGCGGTCTGCATGACCGCCTCGAAGCCGGCAGGCTCGTTGCCGTGGATGGAGTGCGAGAGGAGCGCGACCGCGGGATTGCGCCCGGCCAGCTCGGCGGCCTGCGGCGCCGTCGTTTTCCGCGGATCGGCGAGGCTCGCGATATCCGCCCGGATCTGATCCAGCCGTGCCAGGTTCTCCGGCGCCGAGATGATCAGGATCCGCATCACCTTTCCCTCGGCTGTCGTCCCGATGATCTCGGTGCGTACCCGCTCCGGCGCCGCGGCGATCAGGCGGTCCAGCGTCCGCTGCTGCTCGTGATACATCGTGTGCCGGGTGCCCAAGCTGTGCCCCAGCAGCGAATCGACCCGCGGCACCGCCGGCCGGTAAGGCCCCCGTCCATACCAGTCGAAGGGGGCTTGGGCCTGGAGCGGAGCGGCGATCGCGAGCAGGAGGAGCAATGTAGGGCGCATAAGTTCAAGAGTTATAGGTGGGAGGTGAGAGGTGGCCGTCAGCCTGCTGCCTGCTGCCTGCTGCCTGCTGTTACGCGATGCCTCGCTGCTTCCGCTGCATCGCTCGAAGCTCCCAGGTCTCCGCCACGACGGCGCCGAGGAGAAAGACCAGGGCCGAATAGTACAGCCACACCACGAAGAGGAGCATGGCGCCGATGGACGCATCGAGGGTGGCGGCCCCGTAGCCCGTCGCCCCCCGGATATACAGCGCGTAGAGCTGCTTGGCGACCTCGAAGGCGAACGCCATGAACAGAGCCGCCACCAGGGCGGCCGGCCAGCGCACCCGGCGGAGCGAGGCGTGCCGGTAGAGGAAAAAGAACAGCACGATCAGGAACAGGTAGCCCAGTGCGTACGCGAGCCATTGCTCCAGGGTGGAGAGGACGGTGTCTCCGCCCCGCCCGTGCGTGCTGAAATAGTCCTGTAGCAGCGAAAGGCCGACGGTGAGGAGGACGTTGGCGAGAAAGAACACCAGGGTCAGCAGCACCATCCCGAGGTCACGCGCCTTCCCGAGGACATAGCGCACCACGAAATGTCCGCCGGGCGGCCGCACCGACACGTCGTAGATGGCGTTGAGGGCCGTGCGAATGCTGGCGAAGAATCGGGTGCTGAACCAGAGGAACGCCGGGAGCGCCACCAGGGAAAGCGATTGCCCGGCGCGGGTGAGCTTCCCGAGGATCGCCTCGACCGCGGAGAACGGGTCGCTGCCGGGGCGCCGGTCGTGCGGGGGGAGGAAGCGCTCAAACAGCGCCTGCGGATCCACCGGCCCGCTGCCGGTTACGGTCTCCAGCACCTTCGCCAGTCCCGCGAACAGCAGCAGGACGAACGGTATCGCGGTGAGAATCGCGTCGAAGGTGAGGGCGCTGGCCAGGAAGGGGACGCTGTTCTCGTCGGCGGCCTGGAGGGTCCGCCAGGCGAATCCCCGGAACGATCGATACCAGGCGTATTGCCGGGTGTCCTTCAGGCGACCGGCTCCTCGTCCTCTTCCGCGAGCTCCCGATGCCGCCGCGCCCGGGCGCGGGCGAGGCGCTGCTCCAGCTCGGCGCGGGCGGTCGGCGCCTGGCGCCTGGGCTCTTCCTCCGCGGACGTTGTGTCCTCGTCCTCGCCGGTCTCCCCGGACAGGGACGCTCCTTCCTCCTCCTCCTCCTCCTCCTCGTCGGCCTCCAGCAGCTCCTCGCCTTCCTCACTCAGCTGGTCGAACGCTTCCTCCGCCGACTCCTTGAGCGTGGCCAGCCGCTCGCCGATCAGCGCCCGGGTCTTCTTCCCCGAATGCGGCGCCAGGAGCAGTCCGAGCCCCGCGCCGACCACACCACCCACCAGCAGCCAGAGGAGACCGCCGGCGCCACCGCCGCCCTCGATTACCACCAGACCGCGATTGTTTTTTCGGGACATCCGTACCTCCCTGAAGTGGAGCTACTCCCCTGCCTCGGCGTCATCCACCGCGCGGCCTTCCGCCCGGTGGAGCTGGTCCCAGCTCAGCGCCCGCGCCTGCACATGTTTCATCACCAGCCCCGCGGTCCCTCCGACCTTGAGCTGGTCGAAGAGGAATCCGAAGGTCTTCTCCAGATCGGCGGCGATTGCGGTCCGCACGTCGGCCGGCAAATCCCAGCATTCCCGCTTGAACGGCCCGATCGCCTTCTTGCGCGCCCGGTAATAGAACTGCTCGTCGGTGTCGTTCGGCTTCCGCTCGCCGGCCGCATTCGTATCGAGCCACCGCTTCATCCTGGTCCGGAGATCGGACGGAAGCCGCGGATGGTCGAACACGATATTCTGGAAGTTAGTCGCGAGATGGATCTCCGTGGTCTCCACCCGGGGGAAATTGCCGAAGGCTCCGGGCGGAAGGGTACTCGCCCCGTGCTGCACCGCCCCGCCGAGGCGGTACGACTCCCGTGCGGCGCGGCTCAGCGCCTCCAGCGCGGCGAGGTCGAGCTTCACCTCGGCGATGGTCCCGTCGGGAAGCACCACGCCGCCGTGCGAGGTGCCCGTCTGCACCGAGATCTTGCTGAGTCCGGCGAGCGATCCGCCCCGGCCCGCCAGCGACCGGTCATAACCGTCCATGAAGGCATGAAGCTCCTCCACAGTGCTGTTCTTCATGCCGACTTCGCCGATCTCGCCCCCCACCGACACCGTCACCTTGCGCGGCTCGATGCCCCGGATGAAGGCAGTGATCTCAGCGGCGCGCTGGTAATTCGCGCGCTGCTGCAGATCGAGCGTCGGCTGCTCCAAGTCCACCAGCGTGGAGGTATCGATATCGATGTTGAAGAATCCGGCGCCCACCTCTTCGCCGATCAGCTTCTTCACCTCGCCGACTTCCCCTTCCGGGTCCGAGGCGTATTTCTTCGCGTTGACCTGGCAGTGGTCGCCCTGGATGAACACCGGCAGCCGGTATCCCTCGCGAAGCGCCGCCGCGGTCACGACCGCGACGTACTCGGCGGGGCGCTGATCGGTGTAGGCAATCTCGGAGCGGGCGATCTCCAGGATGATCGCGCCGGCATCGCGCAGGCGGGCCGCGCGGAACACCGCTCTCGCCGTATCGTACGCGAGCATGCGCAGGTTGATCGCCGGGACGGTGAAGCCGCCGCATTCGCCCCGCCCCCGCGCCAGGTAGAGATCGTGGATCGTGCCGGCTCGAACTCCCGCCGCCTGGCCCAGCTCCCAGATCAACTGGCGAGCCTCCGCTTGCGCGGCCGCATCCCCAAAGACCGCCTCCCGAACCAGGGCGTCCATCTTCTCGGATTGAAGAACGGACGGGTCCGCGACGCTGAGACCGGAAGGCCCTCTCACGACCGCCTGTCCGAAGTGACCAACGGCGCGCTGATCGACTGCGTTTAGCATGGTTCGGGTCCGCCCGCGAGGTGAGCTAGGTTGAAGGGACTGCCCAATTTAGATCGGCCCGCCGTGACGGTCAAACCGCACGGTCACTGCCCACACCATCCCATGATTTTCCACATGAACCAATTATGTGTAAGTCATGTGGAACAAAGACTTACCAGTGACACCGAATGTTGACAATCAGGCTGGTGCCGATCACCATCCAGGGCTTGAATTTGCCCTTCCGGGCTGAGGTTTCTTCCCATTTCCACGTGTGGAAAAGCCCGTGAATTCACAGGAATGTGGAGTCGTCAAAACCCCAGGAACATGCTTCTGCTACCCCTTCACAATCATGTGGAAAACCTGCTCCCGGTGAAATCCCGGATACCACGCTCTACAGGGAAAAGCGATGTGAATAGCGTGGACAAGGTTTTTCAACAAAAGCAGTCGGGACCGGTGGTCGGGAGGAGGGTCGTCCCGGGACCTCCCGAACGCCGTCATCACCCCCGGGTTCATCGATGGCCACACGCACTTCGCGCAATGGGCGCTCAAACGGGGTCAGGTGGACCTGACGGGAGCCGGTTCACACGACGAAGCGCTCAGGAGAATCGCCGCGGGAACGCCGGGCGACGGATGGACCCGTTTTCCTTGATTCGCTCGATGTGCATGCGGCCTGGGTCAACAGCGAGGCGCTCCACAAGGCCGGGATCACTCGGGAGACGTCCGATCCGCCCGGAGGAAGGATCGTGCGCGACCCGGCGGGTGAGCCGACGGCTTCCGGAGTGGCCGGCGTTCGCCGCGGGATGGCTCCCCGGGACCGGTAGACTCGCACCCGGGTCCGCGGCCGATCTGGTCGCGTGGGAGGTGGATCCCGCGGTGCACGCGGGCTCCGGCGAGGCCTTTCTCGACGCGACCGTCCGCCTGAGCGTCGTCGCCGGTGAGACCATGGTGCGGACGTGAGGTCGACCCGCTTACATTCTGGCACCTTTGAGACGAGTTCTCTCCGTTTTGGCCAGTAAAAGCGCCGCTATCCGCCGCACCAAGATCGTCGCCACCCTGGGCCCCGCCTGGGAGGAGCCGGACCAGATGCGCGCCCTGCTCGACGCCGGGGTCAACGTCGTCCGAATCAACTCCAGTCATGGGACGCCGGAGATCCGCGCCCGCTGGATCACCGGTCTCAAGGCCGTGCTGCGCGAGCGCCCCAGCGCGTGCGCAATTCTGGTGGACCTGCAGGGACCCCGCATCCGCGTCGGCAATCTTCCCGAGCCACTGACCTTCACCGCCAAGCAGCTCGTCACCTTTGCCCCCGAGGATTCCGCCGAGGAAGGGGAAATCCCCACCACCTACGCGGGGCTGGCGGGGGACGTGCGTCCGGGGAGCCGTATCCTCCTGGACGACGGACTGCTCACCGTGGACGTCACCGAAGTGGCGGGCGCGCGGGTGCGGGGGACGGTGCGCTACGCGGGGGTACTCAAAGCCCACAAGGGGATGAACCTCCCCGGCATCGAGGTGTCGGCCCCGGCGATCAACCAGAAGGACCGGGAGGACGCCCTCCTCGCCGCCGAGCTCGGCGTCGACTACATCGGGATGAGCTTCGTGCGCCGTCCCGACGACCTGGAGGCGATGCGCCGGCTGCTGCCCAAATCGATCAAGCTGATCGCCAAGATCGAAAAGGATACCGCCTTGCAGCACCTGGAGGGGATCATCGAGAGCGCCGATGCCATCATGGTGGCCCGCGGCGATCTCGGGGTCGAGCTGCCCTTCGAGCAGGTGCCCCTGGTGCAGAAGCGGCTGATCCGCGAGGCCAACCGGCACGGCAAGCCGGTGATCACGGCAACGCAGATGCTGGAGAGCATGATCGTGGCGCCGCGGCCCACCCGCGCCGAGGTGTCGGACGTGGCCAATGCGATTCTCGACGGCACCGATGCCGTCATGCTTTCGGCCGAGACGGCGGTGGGTCGTTACCCGCTCGAAGCGGTCAAGGCGATGGACCGGATCGCGCTGGAGGTGGAGAGTCACCGGCGCCAAGGGAGCGACGAGCCGGCGTGGGAGAGCTCCGCGGTGCATCTGCGGCAGCCGCACGTGACTGCACGGACCGAGGACGCCATCTCGGTCGCGGTGTGCGCCGCGGCCGAGCTGCTCAAGGTGCCGCTGATCGTCTGTCTCACCTCGAGCGGATTCACCGCCCGCACCGTCGCCTCCTACCGGCCCACCGTGCCGATCCTCGCCGCGACCCCCGAGGAGGAAACCTTCCGTCATCTCGCGCTGGTCTGGGGAGTGATCCCGGCGCGCATCGATCACTACCCCGACTACGACAAGACCTTTCCGGTGGCCCAGGCGATCATCCGGAAAATGGGGCTGGCCGAACCGGGGGAGCGGGTGGTGGTGACGGCCGGTGTGCCGTTCGACATGGCGGGCACCACCAACTTTCTCAAGATCGAGTCCGCATAGCGGACATGCGGCTCACTCTTCTGGGCACCGGCACCTCGTTCGGCGTGCCGCAGATCGGGTGCACCTGCGCCGTCTGCCACTCGACCGATCCGCGGGACCGCCGGACCCGGACCGCGGCGCTGATCCAGCGCGGGGACGCCACCCTGCTCATCGACACTCCGCCCGAGCTCCGGCTGCAGCTCCTCGGCGCCGGCACGACCAGCCTGGACGCCGTGCTCTACACCCACGAGCATGCCGACCATGTCGCCGGTATCGACGACCTGCGGATTTTCTCGGTCACCCGGCGGGCGCCGCTCCCGGTGTATGCGTCGTCCGGCATGGCGGGGTACCTCCGCGAGAGTTATCGCTACATCTTCGACCATGAGCAGGAGCCGTATGCCGGCACCTCGAAGCCTCGGCTCGATCTCACCGAGCTGGTGCCCGGACGCATCACCGACATCGCCAGGACGCCGGTCCTCCCGCTCGCCTTCGCCCACGGGCACGGAACCGTGCTGGGCTTCCGCATCGGACCCATTGCCTACCTCACCGATGTGAAACAGGTTCCGGAGCCGGAGCGCGAGCTGTTGCGGGGCGTCGACGTGCTGGTGCTCAACGCGCTCTGGTGGCGCCCGCACCCCACCCACCTGAGCATCCCCGAGGCGATCGACACGGCGCGCGCGATCGGCGCGCGGCGGACGATCCTCACCCACCTGACCCACGAGACCGGCCACGCCGACTTGGCAGCTCGTCTTCCCGAGGGGGTCGAGCCGGGTTTCGACGGACAGACCCTGGAGGTTCCCCGATGAAGCTCCACTACGGCCGGATTCTCGCGGACAAGCTGGATGGCGAGCATGGCCTGCCCCGCGCCCGCCTCGGCGACCTCGCGCGGCGGTTTCCCGAGATCCTGAGCGAGGTGCGCGCCCGCCGGCGGGAAGGCGAATACGGCTTTCTCACCCTGGGAGAGCAGGCGGAGACAGTCTCGGCCATTCGAAAGTTTGCCGAAGGCGTCGGCCAGGCCTACGATCACGTGCTGGTGCTCGGCATCGGCGGCTCCGCCCTCGGCACCAAGGCGCTGGTGAACGCACTGCGGCCGCCGGCGTGGAACGAGCTCGACGACGAAGCCCGCGAGTACTACCCGCGCATCACCATCCTCGAGAACGTGGACCCGACCACCATCGCGGCGGCGCTCCGGCGGATCGACCCGCGACGGGTCTTCGTAAACGTCATCAGCAAGTCGGGGGGCACCGCGGAAACGCTGGCCCAGTATCTCGTGGTGCGGGCCTGGCTCGATGAAGCGCTGGGCCCCGATGCGGCGGCGCGGCACCTGGCGTTCACCACCGATCCGTCGAAGGGGCCGCTCCGGGAACTCGCCCTCCGGGACGGTATCGCCGCGCTCGAGGTCCCGCCCTCGGTCGGGGGGCGTTTCAGCGTGCTCACCCCGGTGGGGCTTCTCCCGGCCGCATTGGTGGGGATCGACATCGTGGGATTGGTTGCGGGAGCGCGCCGGGCCATCGAGCGATCGGAGAATGAAAACCTGCTGCAGAACCCCGCGGCGCTCCACGCCGCGCTCCACTGGGCGGCGGATGCATGGCTCGGAGCCCGGATTCACGTGCTGATGCCGTATTCCGACCGGCTCCGCGAATTCGCCGCCTGGTACGCGCAGCTCTGGGCCGAGAGCCTCGGGAAGCGGGTGGACCGGCGGGGAGCGGTGATCCACACGGGGCCGACGCCGGTCGCCGCCACCGGCGCCACCGACCAGCACAGCCAGGTGCAGCTCTACATGGAGGGCCCCTTCGACAAGGTGGTGACCTTCGTCCGGGTCGAGCATGCCACCGAGGAGGTCACCATCCCCGGTCGGGCCGGGCTGCCCGAGGAGCTCGCGTACCTTGCCGGCCACACGATGGGGGAGCTGCTCCTCGCCGAGCAGGAAGCCACCTCCGCGGCGCTCGCCCGAATGGGACGGATGAACCTGACCCTCTCGGTACCGTCCCTCACCGGGGAGACCGTGGGGGAGCTGCTCATGTTCTACCAGATCGCCACCGGGTTCGCCGGGGCCTGGTACGGCGTGAATCCGTTCGACCAGCCGGGGGTGGAGCTGGGCAAACGGCTCACCTTCGCGGCCATGGGCCGGCCGGGGTTTGCCCGGGAGGCGGCGGCGGGAGGCGGCGGGCCGCCGGATGTGGCTGGGTAGGTGCTGGGTGCTGGGTGCTGGGTGCTGGTGCCAAGAGAAGTTGTGTCACGGCAAATTGCGCCGCACCGCAATTCTCCGGCGATGGAATTGTTTAATGGATCTCCAGATTAGAGAATGTCCCCCCATGAAAAGCTAAGGGCTTGGCAAGCTGCCCACGCCCTTACGCTGGCCGTCTATCGCGCCACTGACACGTGGCCACGAGTGGAACAGTACGGTCTCACGTCCCAAGTCCGTCGAGCCGCCTTCTCGGCGCCGGCAAATATTGCCGAGGGTGCCGCGAAACGCGGGGCAAAAGACTTCGCGCGGTTCCTTGATATCTCACTTGGTTCTCTTGGCGAGCTGGAATACAGCTTTCGGCTGGCGAAGGACCTGGGGTATTTGCACGGAGAAGCGCTCACTGAGATCAGAGGACTCCATTCATCAGCAGGACGGTTGACCAGGAGACTCCAACAGGCGGTGCTACGCCGAGCCTGACGTAGAATCCCAATCCCCAGCACCCAGCACCCAGCACCCAGTACCCTGAAAACCCAAGAGGGCCCGACCTTTCGGCCGGACCCTCCTGGTTCAAGCGGTTCCGTACGCTCGGTGTTCCGAGATTACGGGACGGTCGTGACGGTCTGCGTGACGGTGAGTACTGCGTCACCTAGCGCATCCACGCCGAGCGCCACAACCGTAACGGCACCCACTGGCACCGCCGCATCCGGATCCCACACAACCGTGTAGGTGTAGGTCCGGTTGGTGCTCGTCTGGGCCAGTACTACCGTGGCGGTTCCGATCTTGATCTGCACACCACCACTCAGGTAGAAGAAGTCCACCCGAGTGAACGGATCGGCCGACGAGCTGAGCGCAACGTCAGCCACCGCGGTCAACGTCACCGTGGTCGAGGAAGGGGCGACCACACCGGCGCCGTCGATGTCCACCTGCGTCAGACCCGTGCCGTAGGCCGGCGCGTTCTGGATAAAGGAGAGGATGCTGGCAGCGGGGATGTTGCCGACGCTACCGGTAACCGCAGAAGGCGGATCCACGCAGGGCTGCGCGTTCGCCCCAAACGCCGCCGAAGCCAGAGTTGTCGCGTTCAAAATCGTCTGGTCGGAAACCGTCAGGGCGATGCCGGTGGGCGGGCCGCTCGCCACCGCGAAGCTGCCGGCAGCGTTGATGCAGCGGACCCAGTTCGCCACGGCATAGGCGACCGCGACGCTGGTCTCGAGCGGCGGGCCCCAGGCGCCGATGGTCTGCGAGGGATACTGCAGAGTGGCGAGCGGGTAGGTCACGTTGCCAAAGATCGCATTGAGATCCAGGTTGTCGGTGGCCGTCGCCAAAAAGGTGTTGGTCGCAGCACCGGCGATCAGCGCGGGCAGAGAAATGCCGCCGGCAAAGCCGGGAACCGTGACATCAATCTCGTAGAGACGCGCAGTCACCAGCACCGTCTGGTTGCCGGCCTGATCGACGAGGGTGATCGACGTCGTGTAGTAACCCTCGATGATGCCGGCCGCACCGGTCGCGTCGAACGTCAACGCCTGTGCGGCAGGGGTAACGCAACCCGTGCCCGAACCGATGACGCAGGTGGTCGTTCCGCCGACGTTCAAGCGGGACATGATGACCAGCAACGGAGTGGCGAGGAAGCCCGAAGCGTTATCGGACGCCGTCACCGAAAAGTTGCCCGGATCGACGTTCAGCCCCGGGGGGCCCGCCGCCGGACCAGCAGTTACCGTTCCGGTCGGAGCCGTGAAGTCGGCGCCAAACTGTGCGCCCGGTACGCCGCCCGGATTCAGGCTCGCGCAGGACACGTTACCCAGCGCATCCTTGAAGATGACTCGAACGCGATAGGACAAGCTTATGGTGGTCTCGACAAGCTGCGAGCCCAAGGTGATCGCCGTCAGGCCCGTCGTGCTGCAGCCAGCGGGCAGAGCAGCTCCGGCCGCCGTCGCGAAGAACGTGACCGCAATTGCATCCACGCCCTCCTCGACATCGACACCAGCCGTCGACGCATTCAGGGTCGCCAGGGAGGCGACACCCAGCGCTGCATTCCCGGCCGCGAAGGACGTTGCGGCATTGACCCAGACAGCCGCCATAGCGGCGTTGGTGATCGCCAGCTGTGCGATGCCGTCAGGGATATCATCGGGGTTGGCCGGAGTGGCGCCAGGCCCGACGTTGTCCAGGCGTATGGTCCCAAACGGCGCCAAGGTGGAGCTACCCGCCGGGGCGGCACCAAGGTTCAGAATGGCGTTGCCAACGACCACAGTCTGGCCGTCGCTGAGGACCGCCGTTCCAACCGGCACCGGCTCACCAGCCTTCGGCGACAGGTAGTTACCGACGCCGAGGTTGGTCGCCGACCAGGTGGTGGCATCGGTGAACGTCACCGAGCCGAGGCCGGCGGTGAGCGCCGCGGAGATCGTCTTCCCGAAGAGCGGGAAGCTGGCGTTCGAGATGGTCACGCCGCCGGCAACATAGCTGACGCCGATGAAGCTGACCGTCACGCTGCCACCCAGCCACTGGAGACCGGTGATCGGGTTGATGGCCGAATTGGCATCCGGAGCGTTGCTGCTGGTTAGCAGGACGACGAAACCGCTCTGGTTGTTGAAGATCAGCGTGGTGCTCGGCGTAGCCACCGGGGCGCTGCCCACCAGGTTGACCCGGGCGCTGACCAGCCGGGGACCGTTGAAGTACAGCGGAACACCAGTGAGGTTGTCGAACGCCGCGGTGTTGATGCTGCAGACGATCTCGACCACCAGCGCGGCGCTCGCACTATCCGAAAGCAGCGCCGCGGCCTGGGCCTTGGCGGCCTGCGCCTGGATGCCGCTGAAGCCCTGCTGGCAGGCGACCACGCCGTCGATGAGCACCTGGACGTTGGTGACAGTCTGGGTACCGGCGTCGAGGTTGAGCGTCACGTCAATCTGACCCGCAACGTTGGTGAGGATGACGGGAGTTATGGTATTGCCGACGGTGATCGACTTGATGCTGATGACCGCCGGCGTCGACGCGACGGTCGAGACGGTGACCGACGCGCTGCCGCAGACGGTCGGCGCCGCCGTGGCGCAGGCCCTGACGACTTCGGTTCCGGCACCGACGATGGTGACGATACCGGTGGTGGCGCCGACGCTGACGACGGTCGAGGCACCGGAGGCGGTGCTCCATGTCACGGTCTGGGCCGGATTATTGGTGCCCTGCACCGACGCGGTGAAGGTCACCGGAGGCTGCCCCACCACGAAGCTTGCGTTCGCGGGGGTAACCGTCACGCTGGTGACCGCACCTGTCGCGATGTTGAGCGTCGCGTTACCGCAGACCGACGGAGCCAGCTGCGAGCAGGCGATGATCGCCACCGAGCCCGCGGCCAGCGTGGTCACCTGGCCGGTCTGACTGATCGTGGCCTTGGTGGCGTCGCTGGTGGACCACGTCACGGCCAGATTGGTGACGCCGGCATCGGCGTTCACGGCGGCGCTAAAGGTGATGATGTTGGCGCCGATTCCTACTGTCACACCGTTGGGTGCGACGCTGATGCTGCGGACGGTCGGCGTCGGCGGCGGCGCTACGGTGACGTCGTCTCCGCACGCCGCGGCACCGGCTACGACCAGCCCGGACCACAGCATTGAACGATAGAGCTTACTCATTACTCCCCCTGATGAAGTTAGAGAACCCGGACCCACTTCCCTGCGACTCCTGCTCGTGAAACCGATTGCCTAAGGCGCGCACAAAAGCGCACTCCACCATTCAAGCACGCACCACGGGTGAGCATCGAGAGAGCGGAAAAAATTCCGCGCCGCTTTCCCGGTGAGTCCTGGACATCCCCCGAATCCAGTCTGGGGGTCGCTTTTGGCTACAACGGGCCAAGATAACCCTGGGCTACAATCCGGTCAATAGACCGAACCGCTCTACCCACTACGTCTTGGGCGATCTTTATCCCGGAAAGACGAACGCCGAAATACCTGACACCGTCCTCCAGCCTGCTGTTCTGGCAATCCTTGTGCCTGATTTGAGGTAGAATGTGCTAACCATAAACGGAGCAACACTTTCGGGAACAATTCTATACTCCGAATGCATCTTATTGCTCCACCGTCCTCCAAAGCCTCGACTCCGGGCCATGGCGAACCACCAGACCATCAGGGAACCTGAAAGGCCTTCCGCACCGCCCTCACCAGGTCCTGCTTATCGCCGGACCCGGTGTAGACGACCTTTCCGCTCCGATCGACTACCACGACATAGGAGGTGCCGGGGACATCGAACGCTCTCGCACCGACCCCCTTCTCGTCGTAGAGCACCCGGAAGGGCGGCTTGTGCTCGTCGAGGTAGCGTCCCACCCGGCTCTTCGAGTCGTTGACGGTGACGTTCACCCCGATCAGCTCCACCTTGTCGCCATAGGTCTTCCGGATGGCCTCGAGCTGGGGCAGAAGCGCCTTGCAGAGGGAACACCAGGTCGCCCAGAACTCGATCAGCACCGGCTTCTTCCCCAGCACGGCGCCCAGGTTCACCGGCTTCCCGTCGAGATCGTTGATCGTGACCGCGGGGGCCTTGGTACCCACCGGGATACCCGCCTCGAACTGTGCCGCGGCAGGTTGAACCACACCGAGACCGAGCAGGACGAGGAGCGCCCAAAGGCCTTTACCGCTCACCGTTCTCACCACACCTGCCCCGCTTTCACGAAGTAGTACTCCGCCATGACGAGAATCAGCACGCCCGATACCTTCTTGATGACCGCCATCCACTTCCCCGCTCGTGGAAGCGCCGCCAGTGTCCCGGCCGAGACCCCCACCGCGATCAGCACCGCCGTCATCCCGATCGAGAAGACGAAAAGATAGAGAAAGCCCAGGGGCGCGCTGCCGGTACCGCTAACGAATGTAAGGACGGCGGCGAAGGCCGGTGCCCCACAGGGGGCGGCGACCAGTCCCGAGGTTGCTCCCATCAGAAAAACCGACCAGGGCGATTGGCCCCCGAACCGGCTGGCCCACGCAACGAGCCTGGTTGGCGCGGAAACCGGAAAGACGTCGAGCATCGCGAGGGCCGCGACCAGCAGCAGCGTGCCCATCGCGAGGTAGGCCCACCGGTTGGCGCTCACCGTCCCGAACAGCGTCCCGGTGAGACCGGCAAGCAATCCGAGCAGCGCGTACACCAGCGCCAGCCCGAGCGCATAGAGCAGCGTGTAGCCGATCTGGCGGCGCCGGCTCCGGGTGGCGGCGGCCGCGCCCCCGAGAATTCCCGCCGTGATCGGAATCATCGGATAGATGCAGGGCGTCACGCTGGTGACGAGGCCCGCCAGGAAAAGCGCCGGAATCGCGCGGAGCGGCTGCTGGAAAAACGTCGGGTCGGCGAGAATCACCGCGCCGGGTCCGGGGCGGCGGGATACCGTCGGGCAACGTAGTCATCCAGGATCGCCAGAAACTCGGGAACGATCGCCTCCCCCTTGAGCGTCGTCAGGAGGCTCCCATCCATGTAGACCGGCGCCCGGGGCTCCTCCGCGGTGCCGGGAAGCGAGATGCCGAGGTCGGCATGCTTCGATTCGCCCGGCCCATTGACGACGCACCCCATGACGGCGACGCGAAGCGCCTCGACGCCCGGCCGGGTGAGCCGCCACTCCCTCATCCTTCCCTGCAGATACCCCTGAATGTCCTGCGCCATCTGCTGGAAGAGTGTGCTGGTCGTCCGCCCGCAGCCGGGACAACTGGTGACCTGCGGCGTGAAGCTTCGGTGTCCGAGCGACTGCAGGATCTGCTGTGCGACCCGCACCTCTTCGGTCCGGTCGCCGCCCGGCATCGGCGTGAGCGACACTCGGATCGTGTCGCCGATGCCTTCCTGAAGAAGCATCGCGAGCGCGGCCGCGCTCGCGACCATGCCCTTCATCCCCATCCCCGCCTCGGTGAGCCCGAGGTGCAACGGGTAGTCGCACCGCGCGGCGAGCCGCCGGTAGACGTCCACCAGATCCTGCACGCCGGACACCTTGGCCGAAAGCAGGATCCGGTCGTGCGCGAGTCCGGTGGCCTCCGCCAGCTCGGCCGAGCGGAGCGCGCTCTCCACCATCGCCTCCATGGTGACGTCGCGCGCGTCGAGCGGATCGGGTCGCGCGGCGTTCGCGTCCATCATCGCCGTCAGGAGGTCCTGGTCGAGCGACCCCCAGTTGACCCCGATCCGGACCGGCTTGTCGTTGGCGATCGCGACCTCGATGATCGCCCGGAAATGTTCGTCGCGGCGCTTGCCGCCGACGTTGCCGGGATTGATCCGGTACTTGGCGAGCGCGCGCGCACACTCGGGGTGCCGGGTGAGAAGGAGGTGACCGTTGTAATGGAAATCCCCGATGATCGGCACCCTGAGGCCAAGCCGGTCGAGCCCCTCGACGATCCGCGGGAGCGCGGCGGCGGCTTCGTCGTTGTTGACGGTCACCCGGACCAGCTCGCTCCCCGCCTCTGCCAGCGCCGCCACCTGGGCGACGGTGCCGGCGACGTCGGCGGTGTCGGTGTTGGTCATCGACTGGACCACGACGGGATGAGAGCTGCCGACGGGGACGCCGGCGATGAGTACGCTAGGGGTGGGACGACGGGGCATGCGGGGAAATCTAGCAGACGCGGGGAGGGGGGAAACGGGAAGCGGGAAGGGGCTTGCCAAACAGTCCCCCTTCCCCCCTCCCCCTTCCCACTTCCCCGCTTGGCTACACCAGCCCGAGCGACTTCGTCAGTCTCTCCCAAGCGCCGGGATCGAGAGTGCCGTCCGCCTTGAGTGGTGTGAGCGCGGCGAGAATTTCGGCCCGGCTGCCGTCGATGCTGCGGTCTCTGAGCTCGCCCACCATCCGGGCAAAGCGGTGCTCGTATTCGTCCTTATCGTACTGCCCGCTCTTCCGGCCCTCGGAAAGCTTCTTCAGCTCGGCAGCGACGCGGGCGGGCTTGATCGGCTTCAGTTTGTCGTCGGACATTCGGGGCCTCGGGAATCATGAAGAGGGGTCACCGCCCAAGAATACCGCGAGGGCGCCGGATTGGGGAGTACAGCGTGGCATGAATCAGCCTTTCCGGGTGAGCTCCAAATGCTCCGTAACGAGCCAGTGTGTGATCCGGTTCCGGAGATTCTCTCTTAGGTCGACGAACTCGCGCGCGATTTCTGCGGGAGAAGTTTCGTGGGCCTGGAGCCAGCCGTTATCGGCCCAAATCCTCAAGCTCACTCAGGCCTCCCAGGATCCGTACCAACGGCATCTTCCGGAGGGCCAAGGGGAAGTGTTGATGACGGTCGGCGACGGTCCTTCGATACTCCCTCCTGGATACGCGAGCGGCAGGACTACGCCCCTGCGGTCGCTTCGCTTCCTCAGCATGACATCCCTCCTCGGAATTCAGGCGCAGGGGGGAGAGGGTCCCGGAGGGGGCGTCAGTGAGCGGTCGGATGAGTTATGACCGTACGGCATGCGCGCGGAACTGCAGACCCCTAAGGGACCCTCTCCTCCGGAGCCGATGGCACCGATGGCACCGATGGTACCGATGGTACCGATGGTACCGATGTCAGGCTTGGCGCCTTCGGGATCGTGTCGCCGCTACGCGGCCCGCGATGACCCCCGTTCCGCGGTGGTCATCCGCACTCGGAGAAACCACAGACATGGCACTTCACGCATCCTTCCGCGTACTCGAGCTGCGAGCCGCAATCAGGGCAGGCGCCGGCGAGCGTATTCGGCATGCCCGAGAGCATCATCTGCTCGGCGCCGCGGGTCACCATCTCCGTCACCGGAGCCACCTCCGCCTGCGAGGTGCCGGGGAGCAGCTCCTGCTGGATCCCTTGCTTCTCCACCATATAGCGCTCCAGCGCAATGCCGACCGCGTCGGGGACCGACATCACCTTGGACGGACCGAGCCCGATCACCTTGTCGGAGCTGATGCCGCGCAGCTGACGGTGAATCTCGCGGATCGGAATCCCGGAGCGAAGTCCGAGTGAGATTAGCCGGCCCATCGCCTCGACGTCGGCCATGATCGCGCCGCCGGCCTTGCCGAGCGACATGAACACCTCAAACGGCTGCGCCTTGTCGTCCTCGGTGATGGTCACGTAGAGTGTGCCCAGCGGCGTATCGATCCGGCGAACCGTGCCCCGCAGCAAGTCGGGACGGGACCGCTTCTGGCGGCGCTGCAGATTTTCCGACTCGAGCTCGTGCACCAGCTTCCGCAGCCGCTCGTTTTCCGCGGCCAGGGTCGCCAGCTCGCCGGCGATGTCGGCGGCGAGCGCGCGCCGCTCGCTCGTCGTGGCGGTGTCCAGCACCTCGCCGAGATCGGCGCGCGCTTCGGCCTTGCCCGACTTGGTGGCTTCCGCCCGCACCTTCATCGCGGTCGAGCCGGTGGAGAGCACCTGCATGTCCCGGCTGCCGTCGCGGTAGACCGTCACACCCTTGCAATCCAGAGAATAGGCGAGCCGGTAGATCTCCTCGACGTCGGCCTCGGTCGCGCTGTTGGCGAAGTTGACCGTCTTGGAGATGGCCGAATCGTTGTACTCCTGGAACGCCGCCTGCATGCGGACGTGCCACTCGGGCCGGATCTCGTTCGCGGTGACGAACACTCGCTGCCACTTCTCGGGCACCTCGGGGAAGCGGATGTGCCCCGCCTCGGCGATCCCGCGCATCAGCTCCTCGGAATGCCACCCCTCGGACTTCGCGATTCGCAGGAAGTCCTCGTTCACATCGGGCATCAGCACGCCGGCCTGATTCCGCATGAAGGCGACCGCGAAGAGCGGCTCGATGCCGGAGCTGCAGCCCGCGATGATCGAGATCGTGCCGGTCGGCGCGACGGTGGTGACGTTGCAGTTGCGCAGGCGCTGCATGGGGCGGATGCGGTTGCCCTCCGCATCGCGCACGCAGGTGGCGTCCTGACCCCAGATGCTCCGCTCCCATTCCGGGAAGGGTCCGCGGACGCCCGCCAGGCGCTCCGACTCCACCTTGGCCTCGGTGTCCACGAAGCGTTGGATTCGCTTGCCGAGCACGACGGCTTCCTCGGAGTCGTAGGGAATGCCCAGCGCCACGAAGACGTCGGCGAGTCCCATCACACCGAGACCGATCCGCCGGATCCGCTGGGCCAGATCGGTGATCTCGGCGAGCGGATAGGCGTTGGCGTCGATGACGTTCTCGAGGAAATGGGTCGAGAGGTGCACCGCCCGGCGGAGCGACGCCCAGTCGAGGTCGCCGTCCTTGACGAAGATGCCAAGGTTGATCGATCCCAGGTTGCAGACGTCGTACGGGAGGAGCGGCTGCTCGCCGCACGGGTTCGTCGCCTCGTAGCTGCCGAGGTGAGGCACCGGGTTGTAGTGGTTGGCGCGATCGATGAAGAACACACCCGGCTCGCCGGTCTTCCAGGCGCCGTGAATGATCTTTTCCCAGACGTCTCGGGCGCGCAGCTGCCCGACGACCTTCCGGGTGTTGGGATGGAGGAGGTCGTAATCGGAGTCCTGCTGCACCGCCGCCATGAACGCGTCGGTGACCGCGACCGAGATATTGAAATTGGTGATCTTGGTCGTGTCGTCCTTGCAGGCGATGAAGTCGAGGATGTCGGGATGGTCGACCCGGAGGATTCCCATGTTCGCGCCCCGCCGGGTGCCGCCCTGCTTCACGACGTCAGTCGAGGCGTCGAACAACGACATGAAAGACACCGGTCCCGACGCCACCCCCATGGTCGAGCGCACGATGTCGTTCCGGGGCCGAAGCTTCGAAAAGCTGAAGCCGGTTCCTCCGCCCGACTGGTGCACCAGCGCCATGGAGGTGAGCGTGTCGTATATGCCGCTCTTGCCGTTGGAGAGCGCATCATCCACCGGAAGGACGAAGCAGGCGGAGAGCTGGCCGAGGGGCCGGCCCGCGTTCATCAGGGTCGGGCTGTTCGGCATGAAGAGCCGATTGGCCATCAGCTCGCAGAACGCTTCGGCCAGGGCTTCCACCGCGCCTTCGGAGGCGCCGTGGGCCCGGTCCGGCTCCGCGACTGTTCGTGCCACGCGTCCGAAGAGGTCCGCGGCTGTCTCGACCGGCTTGCCCGCCTCATCCCGCAACAGGTAGCGCTTCTCGAGCACGGTGATGGCGTTGGGCGACAGCTGCAACGGAACCCGGGGCGTGGCAGTTCCCATGGGGACTCCCTCAAATGAAGACCTGAATTGTAATTGGAGGCGCGTTCTCGCAGCGCCGGCCAATCGCGGGCTCGCTCCCGCGAGCGACCGGCTGGGAGGTTCAAAGTAGGGAGGGAGGATGCACCGGACAATACGCGTGAATCTGTAGCAGTGGCGCGGAAAACGGGTGTTCACATCACAAATCTGTCACCGCCCCGTCACGCTACGGCAGTTCCAGCGTGAATCCCGATTCCCGACGGGCCATCCGGCCTTCGGCATCGGTCACCAGCACCGCCAGTTTCCATGATCCGGCTTTGAGCTTGGTGAGCGGAAGGGTGACTCGCCAGCGCGTAATCGGTCCAGCTCCGGCGGGGCGGACGACTTTTGATTCGGACCACCCACCCGGGAAGGGACGCCACCGAAGCGCGGTCGAGTCCTCTAGCCCGACCTCGTCCGGCGTCAGATAGAGCTTGAGCGTTCCTTCAGTACCGGGGGCTAGCCCCAGCACCTCGACGGCCAGCTCCAGGCCATCGCTCCGGCGGACCACGCCGCCCGGCGAGATCGCCATCCTGCTTCCATCGCCGAGGGGGAGAATCAGCCGGCCGCGCCGCGATCCGATCAGCAGGTCGTTCAGCGCGAGCTCTCCCGACCCCGCCGATGCCACCACCAGCGAGTCCACCCCGAAGGCGGTCCCGCCCAGGTCGCCGTATTGCACCGCGGCGTGCACCACGAGCCGGCCCGGAAGCACCGGAACGGCGACATTGCCCACGAGGCTTCGATTGGCCGCGATCCGGTCACCGGGCTCGATCCGGGTGACCGTGTCCACTGATGCCACTACCGAGGCGGCGCTGTCGAGCGCCACGAAGCGAACTCGCACTGGGTAAACCACGCCCGCCGCGCCGGTGGCCGGCTCGATTGCGTAGCCGGGGATGGCAAAGAGCACCTGGATGACCGGCTGGGCGCCCGAGCCGCCAGCCACCGCGAACGCCCCCCACGCGTTGAGGTCGAGATCGTACCGCGGCGCATAGCTGTCCGACCGGGTGGCGATCTGGATGCCGTGCCGCCCCAGCGCGCGCTCGCGCACGAAATAGTCGGCGATCTGCTCGGGACGGCCCGCGGGGAGCTGCTGGTAGAGCGACGCGAGTGCCGCGCGCGAGCGAAGCAGCTGCTCGCCGCTCCCTCCCGCGGTCACCGGGCTGCCTGGCGCGCGAGTCCCGCTCAGCGTGGCCCGCACGTCCGACACATCGAGGACGCTCTCGATCAGGCGGAAGTCATTGGGTGTGTGGCGGGCGGCAAAATGAATGACGAGATCGTCGCCGGCCCGGCGATATCGCCACGACTCATTGGGCGAGACGCCGGGAATCGCGAAGCTGGCCCGGTCGTCCGGCTCCCCGTGCCGGACGAAGATCCTGCCGCGGTCGTCGAGGCGCTCCTCTCCGTCATCGGTCGTCACGAGGAATTCCCGCCGCGCCACGGCAAGCCGCCGGAGGTGCTCGGCCAGGCGAGCGCCTTCGGCGCGCAGCTCCAGCCGGTCCCGCATGGCCCAGAACCGCCGGAGCATGTCGGCCCGCGCGGCGCCGCGCCGGAGATCGAAGTCCGCGAGCTCGACCTCGCTCGCCAGCAGCACCAGATCGGCACGGCACTCGGCGACGCTCACCTGGTCGTCGGAGGCCGCCCCTTCCAGGTAGGACGCCTGACCACGCAGGTCGCCGCGCAAGAGCATCGTGCGGCCGATCTCGATGTGACCGAGCGACCGATTCTCGCCGCTCCCGAGGTAGGCTTCGAATGAGGCGAGGGCCCCGCTGTCGCCCAGCTCGCGCTGGGTGCGTCCCAGGGCGAGCACCAGCCGCCCGAGTTGCGGAGCACGCGCATCCCGCGCCGCCTTGCGGAGCGCATCGCGAATGACCTCGGCGCGCTCGGGCGCGCGCGCGCGGACAGCGCGGCGCGCCATCTGTTCAAGCCGGGGAGCGAGTCCGGGCTCCAGGACCACTGCCCGTGCAAACGCGAGACTCGCCCGGGAGAGAGCCTCAGGAGCGAGGGCTGGCCGGGTGTCGCGTGCGCCGCCAGAACGGGAGCCGAGGGCGAACTCCGCCTGGCCGAGGCCGAACCAGGCATAGGGAAAATGTGGAGCAAGCTCACTCGCGTATTTGAATTCCGAAGCGGCGTCGTCGAAGTGCGAAGCACCGCCGAGCTCACCCTGGCGGAGACTCAGGTGACCGAGGCGGAGATGGAGGAAGGGATCGCGGCGCGCCCGCCGGGTCTGCCCGAGGAGCGTCGTTTCCTGCACGCGGAGATGGAGCGTGTCGGTCAGCAGTGCCAGGCTGTCCCGGAATGCATCGAGGGCCCGCCGCTGATCAGCGGTCTGGGCTGCGAGGCTGGTCGAAAGCAGCCCGCCGAGCAGAAGCAGCACCGCGGCCACTGAAGAGGGGTGCGACATAATTAGGTGACGCCGGAGCCTCGGCGGGGCTCACAGGAGGACGGAGGCAAGGAGGCAAGGAGGCAAGGAGGCAAGCAGGCAATGTGGTCCACTTAGCCTCTTTGCCTCTTTGCCACCTTGCCTCCTACTCCCGTCATCGCCGCAAGGCACACAACGACTAGCACTTACGGCAACGCAATGGTTGACGCTCCGCCGGTTCGAGGCCTAGATTGACTGTCTGGCCGAATGTCATTCGTCACTCTCCGCTCCCCGACTCGAGGACTTTGCGTGAAGGTTTGCCCCGTCTGCGGCACCGAGTACGGCGATGACGCGGCGTTCTGCTCGCGCGATCGCTCGTCACTCAGGCCCGCCGCAGAGGGGAAGAGTCCCGGTCTTATCGGCCAGCTGATCGGGGAGCGCTATCAGGTGGAGCGCCGGCTCGGCGAAGGCGCCATGGGTGAGGTCTACCTCGCCCGCCATGTCCTGATGGGGCGGCAATGCGCGCTCAAGGTCATGAGCCAGGCGCTGAGCCGCGATCCTGACGCCGTGAGTCGCTTCAACCGCGAAGCCACCAACGCCAGCCGCATCGCTCATCCCAATGTCTGCGCGGTCTACGACTTCGGTCTCACGCCCGATGGACTCGTCTACCTCGCCATGGAATACGTCGCGGGCCGGGCGCTGAGCGAGGTGCTGGACGACGAGGGTCCGCTGCTGGTTCCACGCGCCGCGACGCTCCTCGCCCAATGCGCCCATGGCCTCCAGGTCGCGCACGATCTCGGCATCGTGCATCGGGATCTCAAGCCCGACAATATCATGGTGACGCCCGCGAAAGCGCGCGAAATCGCCAAGCTGGTGGATTTCGGCATCGCCAAGGCGGTAGAATCGGAGCCGGGGCAGCGGGTGACGAGGACGGGATTCGTGGTCGGCACGCCCGAATACATGGCGCCGGAGCAGCTCGCCGGCGACCCGCTCGACGGCCGGTCCGATCAGTATGCCCTCGCGCTGGTATTCTATCGCGCGATCACGGGCACGTTGCCCTTCGAGGGAAATTCCGTGCAGGAGACGCTGGTCAAGCGGCTAACCGAACCTCCGCGTCCGCTGGCGGTGGCGCGCCCCGACCTGCGTTTCCCCGCCGGGTTGCAGGGAGTGATGGACCGCGCGCTGGCCCGGAATCCCGCGGAGCGCTACCCGACGGTGACCGCCTTCTCCGATGCCGTCACGGAAATCACCCGAGGTGACGCGCTCGCGACGCAACGCATGGAGCAGCAGGGCGCACGCGACCCGGTCGCGATTCCGCCCACCCGGCAAACCCCGAAGGAAAAGCAGCGGAGCGGAGTCCGGTTCGCGATCACCGCGGTAGCGACATTAACTGTGGGGGCCGGGGCCTGGGCCATGCTCGACTCGAATGCGGCGCCTCCCGCGCCTCGCAGCGACTCGACAACTTCCCTGACTGAAATTACAGAGAAACTGGTCACGCCCCCGCCCGCGCCCGCGGCGGTGCCGCCCAAGCCCCAGGAAACGGTGACCCGCACCGCGCCGAGCCGCACCGCCACGACCGACACGCTGGTGCCGGAGCCGGAAGAGTTCGACACTGCCGCGCGCCGGCCGGCGGCGATCCGGCAGGCACAGCGCATCATGAACTCGGACGCGCAACCGGCCCGCCGGCGCGCGCAGGCGGCGGCGAGTCTCGCCCACGTCGCACTCAAATTCCAAAACGACAAGTCCGCCGCGCTCGCGCTCTATCAGCGAGCCAACCGGCTCTACCCGGCCAATCCCAGATACGCGGACATGATTCGCCAGCTTCAGGACTCGGTGCCAGAGTGAGCCATTCCCCGGATACCGTCCTGGTGACGGTCCGCGCACGGACCGATCTGGGCAAAACGCGCGATCACAACGAGGACGCATTCCTCGTCGCGGATCTGACCTTGCGCACGACCGACATCACCGCCGGCGGGTCCCACGAGGTCGGGGAGCGCGGCACCCTGTTCCTCGTGGCGGACGGAATGGGCGGAGCAGCGGCCGGCGAGCTGGCAAGCTCGATGGCGTCCGATCTGATCTTCCGGCATCTTATCGGGAGCTGGAACGAGGAAACCGACCTCAGCGCCGAATCGTTCGCGCGACATTTGCGCGCCGCGGTGGAGCACGCGAACGAGCGCATTCACCTGTATTCGAAGGAGCATCCCGACGTCCGCGGGATGGGAACGACGGTCACCGTCGGGGGGGTGCTGCACGGCGCGCTATATCTGGCGCAGGTGGGCGACAGCCGCGGCTATCTGGTGCGGCAGGGCGTCGCGACCCAGCTCACCAAGGACCAGTCCCTGATGCAACGGCTGGTCGATGCGGGAGAGCTGACCGAAGCGGAAGCAGAGCAGAGCGAGCGCCGGAACATCATCCTGCAGGCGCTGGGGCCCGATGCGAAGATTCGCGTCGACCTGACCTGGCAGGACCTGCGGCGGGGCGACACCCTCGTCATCTGCAGCGACGGCCTCTCGGGCCAGGTCAAGCGCGAAGAGATCGGGCAATCGGTGTTGGAGCTGCCGGATCTCGATGCGCTTTGCTCCCGCCTGATTGCCATCGCCAACGAGCGCGGCGGTCCCGACAACATCACGGTCATCGCGGTCCGCTTCGAGGGCGGCGGACTGCCCGTGCCGGAGCTCAACGCCGAGGTAGGGTATCATGCCTTCCGTTCCGGCGATACCGACAGCGACGAGATTCCAGCGTTACCCCTGTACCGGGTTGAACCGACGCGAGAGACTGCCGTGCCGCCCCCGGCGCCGACGCCGACGCCTGCGCCGGCGCCGGCGCCGGCCGAGGTGATTCCGCCGCCGGTTCCCACCCGACGGAGCGGCTCTCCCGCGACCATCGCCGCGGTGGGCGGCGTCATCCTTCTGGTCCTCCTCGCGCTTTACCTCCTGCTCAAGCGCTGACGGGCCGCGCGATGGACGCCGAGTTCCGCTACCTCGACGGCGCCTTCGCGGGTCAGGTTCGCATCGTCCGCAAGGAATTCGCGACTATCGGCCGCCACCCGTCCGCCGATCTCCCCTTCGATGTCGCTGGCGACCTGGACGTGTCGGGCCGCCACGCTGCGGTGTTCCGGCAGGGCGGGCACTGGATGGTGCGGGATCTCGGAAGCGCCAATGGCACCTGGGTGAACGGGGCACGGCTCACGGGTGATCGGGCGCTTTCCCCGGGAGACGTGCTCCGCTTCGGAAGCGCCGGCCCGCAGCTCCGCTTTCAGCCCTCGACGGGCGAGGCGCCGACGATACCCGTCACCGTCATCGCCACGCCGGATGTCACCCTGAGCGGAGCGAAGGGGCGGGCCGCCGCCGGGCACGGCACCACCGAGCGCATCCGGGTCGAAGTTTACCGCCAGACCGCCGGCTGGAAACGGGCGACGATTGCACTCGCCGTGTTCACGCTCGTGATCAGCGCGGCGCTGGGGACGCTCGCGGTGCGAAGAAACCGGGCCGTCGGCGAGCTTCGCAGCCGGCTCCTGGCCCAGACCGACAGTCTGCTGGAGAATCTCCAGAGCGCGAGCAGCAGCGTCACGGCGCTGCAGGCCGACCTCGCCGCGGCCCGCAGTGAGACGTCGCGGCTCCGGGCGTCCATCGCCGACCGGGCCGTGGGACACCAGGGGCTCGACACCCTTGCCGACCAGCTTCGGGGGGGCCTCCCCGCGCAGAGCGCGGTCGTCCGGGCCGCCCGGTTCGACCGCAGCGCAATCGACTCCGCGAATGGCGACGCCGTCGGCGTGGTTGTGAGTGAGCTGCCCGGCGGCCGGAAGATCGCGGGAACCGGGTTCGCGGTCGTGGTTCTCGGCGATACCGGATGGATCGTCACGGCGCGGCATCTCGCGGTGGACTCGGCGGGCCGCCGCGCGCTCCGCCTCGGATTTCTCTTCAATGGATCGAGCCAAAATTTTCGCGCTCAGCTTGTGGGGGTCGCAGATTCCGCGGACCTCGCGCTCCTCATGGTTCGAGTCCGTGCCGGTGTTCCGGTCGTTGGTGCCCTCGGCGGTGCGCTCCGTGCGGGCGAGCCGGTCGCCGTGCTCGGATTCCCCTTCGGGCTCGACCCGGCCGGCAGCTGGCGAACCGACGGGGTGCGCGCCGTGGGGTTCACCGGCACCACCCGTCGCGTCGGCCCTGATATCATCGAGATCGACAGCTACGGAGTGAGCGGATCGAGCGGGAGTCCGCTGTTCGGAGCGGATGGTCGCGTGGCCGGGATGGTGTTCGGAGGAGATCCCGCCAGCGGAGGACGAATCGTGTACGCGGTGCCCGCGGTAAGGGTAATTCAACTCCTCGAGAAAGTGGGATTGCCTTCGAAGTGAGCGATGGCGATCAGTGGTGTCCTCATGGCATGGGGCCCACAGATGTCACAGATGAAGAACGGATGGAAAAGCGGCTCGCCGGTCCTACAAAGCGCTTGTATTGAAGGCGGGCGGTTCCGAAATTCAAGAGCAATCCGACTGCTATTCCGCTCGCGGCGAGGTAGTTGACAACCTGGGCTTCCTCGCGCCTCGTCAATTGATCTAACGATTTCAACTCAACGAGTATGCAACCAAAACAAACAAAGTCGGCACGATACTTCACGCCGAGTGGTACGCCTTTGTAATAGATGGGCATTTCAACTTCGCGGGTGTGCGGTATGGCCTGCAGCCCAAATTCCACCTCCAGCGCCGCCTGATACGCAGGCTCCAAGAAGTCATACCCCAGCGCTCGATGCACCTCCATGGCGGCCCCGATGATGGCGTAGGTTTGGGGATCCCGCATGCCGCCAGAACCATCGAGTATTCCCATCTGTGAAATCTGTGGGCCGCCCGGACAAGCACACCGATCAAAATCGCGCGGCGAGAGGTGAAGAAAGGCATGGCCCTCTCACCTCTCCCCTCTCACCGCAGTAGCACCCACCCGATCGCCAGCGTCCCCCCCAGAATGATCGTCACCCAGAGCAGCCACCGGCGGGCGTCGTGCGCGAGATCGTCGAGCGGCGGGAGGCCGACGCGGGCGCGGACCGGTCCCCACGCTCCCGCGGGTCTGACCCGCGCGTAGAACGCATCGAGCGTCGCCGCCGGTTCGGGCCGTGTGAGCAGCATCACCGGCAGCCAGACCGCCAGCGATCCGAAGCCGGTGAGCAGAAGACGCTCGCCGAAGGTGAGCCCGGCCAGCGCGGGGAGGAAGGTCGCCAGCGCGAGCAAGAGCCCCGCCGTCATCGCCGAGATTTCCGTCCAGGCATTCACCCGCCACCAGAACCAGCGCAGGAGCAGCACGAGTCCGGGCCCGTTGCCGATCAGGATGAGGAAGCGGAACACAGTGCCGACGCTGTCCATGAAGAACGAGAGCGTCGCCGCGAGCAGGGTAATGACGATCGAGGCCCAGCGCGCCGCGCGGAGCAGTTTCCGCTCATCGGCCTCGCCGGTGAACCGCGCGTACAGGTCGTGCACCAGGTAGCTCGCGCCCCAGTTGACCTGGGTCGACACGGTGGACATGAACGCGGCGAGGAGACTCGCGAAGACCAGCCCGAGCAGGCCCGCCGGAAGATATTTCACCATCATCAGCGGATAGGCCAGTTCCGGGTCATCGAGACCGGGCAGCACGAGGAGCGCGGCGAGGCCGACCAGGACCCAGGGCCAGGTGCGTACGACGTAGTTCAGCACATTGAACGCCGTCGCGGCTTTTTCCGCTTCCTTCTCGTTGGCCGTGGACGAGAGCCGCTGCACGAACATCCCGCCGCCGTCGCTGTTCCTGAATGCCCACCACTGGATGCCGATGTAGCCGAGAAAGGTGGACATCGGGACCAGGGCATCAGGCCCGAGGGGTGTGAGCGCGAGGCGGTTCCCCTGCCCTTCCGCCCGGAGGCGATCGACCATGGTGCCGAGCCCGCCAACATCATGGAGGGCGTACAGCATCACCGCGAGCGCGCCGACCATCGCGAGGATGTACTGAAGAAAATCCGTTGCCACCACGCCCCAGAGACCCGAGGCGGCGGTGTAAATGAGCGTGATCAGGACGATCGGGAGAATCGCCCAGAGCCGCGAATCCCCCGGGAGATCGGGGAGTCCCTCGAGCAGCCCCATCCCCACGACGACCTTGCGCATACCCAGCATGCCGTAGCCGATGCCGATGCAGTTGAGCGGCACGGCGAGGAGAAACGCGCGCCCGGCGCGGAGCCCCGCCGCCGGCCGGCCGCCATAGCGGAGCTCGGTGAGCTCCATATCGGTGACGATGCCCGCCCGCCGCCAGAGCTTGGCGAGCAGCACCGCGAGCAGCACGTGGGCGAAGGCGAAGCTCCACCACTCCCAGTTCCCCGCCACGCCGGCCTGCGCCACCCGCCCCGCGACGTAGAGCGGCGTATCGACGTTAAAGGTGGTGGCAGCCATCGAGGTCGCCGCGAGCCACCAGGGGATCGCCCGGCCGCCGACAAAGAATTCCGCCATGTTCCTGGCGCCGCGCCGCGCGACGTACAGGCCCAGCGCGAGCGAGCCGATCAGATAGGCGGCGACGACGGCCCAGTCGAGCAGGCTCATGCGAGATGGCCGGCGATCCAGCGGGCCGCCGCCTCCTGCATCAGCCGCTGTCGGTGCCAGGCGTGCAGCACTGGCCCCTGGCCTTCGAGGGTCGCAAGCAGGCGCGGATGGGTGAACAGAATCGTCAGCGCCGCCGTCTTGCCTCCCTCGGCGAGCTTGGCCGCGCTGGCGGGGCTGAAACCGGAGCGGCCCTTCGATGCGCGCGGCTCCGCGAAGGCGAGCACGATCTTGCTGCCTCCGGGTCCGAGCGGCACGCCCTGATGAGCCAGCGCCTCCGTCACCCAGGTGTTGGGCGAGACTGGCCAGGGCGAGCCCTGGTCGTCGTCGACGATCACCAGCTCGATCGGCGCGGTGAGATGGGGCGCCTTGCCGCGCAGCATCGGCCCGCTGAGCAGCCAGTCGGACGTCGCGAGCGCGCTGCCGGAGGGGGGAAGCCGCTCCGGACGTCCCTCCGAGGCCGCGGCCTGGAGCGCGGTCTCGTAGCGCCTCAGCGACTCCTCGACTCGCGCCGCCACGCCGGCATCATCCGCCGCCGCCCTTCCCAGCGCCTCAGCGACCGCCGCCGGCTCGTCCGGATAGAGCAGCAGATCCACTCCCGCGCGGAGCGCGCCAACTCCGATCGCTCCCGGCGAGCGGCCGGCCCGGGCGCCTTCCATCATGAGCGCGTCGGAGACGATCAATCCCACGAATCCCATCTCGTTCCGGAGCAGGTCGAGAATCGGCTTCGAAAAAGTCGCGGGAGCTCCGCTGGGATCGAGAGCGGGATAGGCCACGTGGGCGGTCATCACCGAGCTGACGCCGGCGCCGATGGCGGCGCGAAACGGCAGCAAGTCAGCGGCATCCAGAAGCTCCCGGCCGGCCTCCACCACGGGCAGACCCAGGTGGGAATCGGTCCGGGTGCGGCCGTGTCCGGGAAAATGCTTGGCGCAGGCCATGGCGCCCGCCGCCTCACATCCGACCACCCAGGCCGCCACCGCGGCCGCGACGATCGCGGGGTCCTCGCCGAACGCACGCGTCTGCACGATCGGATTCTCAGGCTCGAGATCGAGATCGGCGACCGGCGCGAGCACCCAGTTGATCCCCACCGAAAGGGCCTCGACGGCGGTGAGAATCCCCGCGCCGCGCACCACGGTGGGATCGTGAAGCGACGCCAGCGCCCGAGGCGGGGGGAGCTCGGAGAGACCGCGCACCTGCTGTCCGGCGCCGCGCTCGAGATCCGAGGCGAAGAGGAGTGGACGCCCGGCGGCGAGGCGCAGCCGGTCGGTGAGCTCGATCACGCCCTCGGGTGTGCCCCCGAAAAGAATGAATCCGCCGGCGCCATAGGCGAGAGCGGAGTCGATGGATTCTTCTTCGTGGGAAAAGCCGCTCTCGTCCTGCCACCGCAGCGCGGGCAGCACGAGGCGTCCGGCGGTCATGCCGGCGTGATCGCGCCGAGCACCCGGGCGCCCCGCGCGCCGGTGGCGGCGGGAAGATTAGCCGGCTGCCCGTGCACGGTGAGGTAGCCGAGCAGCGCGAAGGCGACCGCTTCCTTGGCGTCACCCGAAAAAAAGTGCTCGTCGAACCGCAGCAGCCGGCGCCCCAGGGCCTCGAGCCCGGCGGTGAGCGACGCCCACAGCACCGGATGATGGCACCCGCCGCCCGAGGCCACGACCTCCGTGCCCGGCGGCGTCCAACGCTCGATCGCGCCGGCAATGCTTCGCGCCGTCAGCTCGACCGCCGTCGCCACCGCGTCGGGCCCCGGAACCCGCGCGAGGAGGCGCCGGGCGAACTCGAGGCCGAAGCGCTCCCGGCCGGTGCTCTTGGGCGGAGGCTGCAGGAAATACTCGTCGGCGAGCAGCCCGGTCAGGGCCTCCTCGTTCGCTCGTCCGCGCGACGCGAGCTCGCCTTCGCGGTCATAGGGGAGCATCGGATCCAGCAGACGGGCGATCGAATCGATCAGCACCATGCCCGGACCGGTGTCGAACGCAAAACTTCCGGTCTCGACGGCCCGGCGCGCCACGAACGTGAGGTTGGCCATCCCGCCGAGGTTGAGCAGAATGCGCGGGCGATCGTCGGCGCCAAAGAGGAGTACGTCCGCCATCGGCACCAGCGGGGCTCCCTCTCCTCCGGCGGCGAGATCGCGGGCGCGGAAGTTCGAGACGACCCGCACCCCGAATCGTTCCGCCAGCACTGCCGGCTCGCCCAGCTGCCAGGTCACCGCGGGCGGCTCGTGCCACACCGTCTGCCCGTGAAAGGCGATGAGATCGAGCGCGCCGGCGTGGATGTGCGCCCGGCTCAGCACCTCTTCCACCGCCTCGCCGGCCCATTCCGAAATCCGCGCGTGGAGGAGCGCCAGGCGCCGCACTCCGCCGTGCTCGAGACCGATCGCCTCCTCGATCTCGCGCCGTTCTTCAGGGTGGTACGCCCGGTGCGCGAATCCCAGGAGCTCGACCCGAGTGGGGCCATGAAAGCGCACCAGCGCCGCATCCATCCCATCGAGCGACGTGCCGGACATGAGACCGACGGCGAGACAGGGTCGCTCGGTCATGACGCGCTCACCGGAGGCGGATCGCCCAGTATCGGGCGAAGATGATTGTCGTTCGAGCGGAGCAGCTCGTCCGCTTCGGCGCGGGAGCACCGTCGCCTGACCATGACGATGGCGGTACGCACGCTGCCCTCCGCGGCCTCGATCGCCGCGCGCGCTTCCGCCCGGCTCACCCCGGCGATCTCCATCACGATGCGCTCGCCGCGATCGACCAGCTTCTGATTCTTCGCCTGCAGATCCACCATCAGATTGCCGTAGGTCTTCCCCAGCCGGATCATCGCGCCGGAGGTGAGCGTGTTGAGCACGAGCTTGGTGGCGGTGCCGGCCTTCATGCGGGTGGAGCCGGTCACCACCTCGGGGCCGGTGAGCACCGCGATCGTGACATCGCAGGTGTCCTGGAGCAGTGCGGGCGGCTCGACACAGGTCAGGAAGACGGTGCTCGCTCCGAGCGCCTGGGCGCGGCCGAGGGCGGCCCGGACAAAAGTGGTGGACCCGCTGGCCGCGATGCCAACCACCGTGTCGGCGGGGCCGACCCGCCGGCTGTCCATCTCGGCGATGCCGGCGTTGGGATCGTCCTCGGCGCCTTCGATCGATTTCACCAGCGCGGGCAGTCCTCCGGCGATGACCCCCACCACCATCTCCGGCGGGCTGCCGAAGGTCGGCGGGCACTCCGAGGCGTCGAGCACGCCGAGTCGCCCGCTGGTGCCGGCACCGACGTACACGAGACGGCCCCCGGCGCGGAAGGAGGCCTCGACCAGCTCCATCGCCCGGGCGATCTCCACCCGGGCGCGCGCCACCGCCGCGGGCACGCCGGCGTCCTCCGCCCCGATGAGATCCACGATCTCCTGGGCAGAGGCCGTATCGATGTTGACCGTGCGGGGATTGCGGCGCTCGGTGAGCCGGAGCGGAGGCGAATCGCTCACGAGGAGCGGGACCGGCTGCTGTCGGAAGCCATGAGTCCCGGTAAATTACCCACCTATCCGTTCCCCCGTCGAGGTCTCTTGAATCATCGGCCTGCAACACTGCTGATCGCGCTCGCTCTCTCCGCGGTGCCCCCGCTCGCCGCGCAGGAGTATACGGCGGGCATCCCGGGCGACTGGCCACTGCTCGGCCGCTCGAAGGTCACCGAGGCGCCCCGCGCGATGGTCGTCTCCGGCCATCCAATCGCGAGCGAGGTCGGCCGCGATATCCTGCGGCGCGGCGGCAACGCGATCGACGCCGCCGTGGCGGTCGGGTTCGCGCTCGCCGTCGTCCATCCGGAGGCGGGGAATATCGGCGGCGGCGGATTCCTCCTCTTCCGGCAGAGCACCGGCCAGGTGCGCGGTCTCGATTTCCGGGAACGGGCCCCCGCAGCCTCCTCAGCCACCATGTACGTCGGTCCCGACGGCCGGGACAACGGGAAGAGTCACACCGGCCACCTCGCCTCCGGTGTGCCCGGCAGCGTCGCGGGTCTCGCCGAAGCGCACCGCCGATTCGGGAAGCTCGCGTGGAGAACGGTCCTGGAGCCGGCGATCCGCCTCGCCCGCGACGGATTCCTCATCGACGACTACCGCAGCGCATCGATCGCCGACGACACTACGCGCCTCAAGCAATTCCCCGCCAGCGCGACCCAGTTCCTTCCGGGGGGCGCACCGCCCGCACCGGGATCCACGCTCCGGCAGCCCGATCTGGCGCGCACGCTGGCAGCGATTCGCGACCGCCGCGAGGCCGGCTTCTACCGGGGCTGGGTGGCGGATTCGCTGGTGGCCGAAATGCGGCGCGGCGGCGGGATCATCACCCATGCCGACCTCGCCGCGTACCGGCCGCTCTGGAGAGTGCCGCTCCGGTTCACCTACCGGGGCTACACTCTGCTCGCGATGCCGCCGGTCTCATCGGGCGGAGTCACATTGGCCATGATTCTGAATACGATGGAGGGATATCCGGTCCTGCCTCCGTTCGGCTCGGCGTCATTGCTCCACCGCGAGGCAGAAGCGATGCGACGGGCGTACATCGAGCGAAACGCCCATCTCGGCGATCCCGCCTTCGTCGCCAATCCCGTCGCCCGGCTCATCAGCAAGGCCCACGGCGCCCGGCTACGGAGCATGATCGACACCACGCGCGCAACGCCAACCCCGCACGCGGTGGCCCGGCTTCGTGAGGGACCCTCGACAACCCACTTCTCGGTCGTGGACGCTGCGGGGAACTCGGTCAGTCTGACCACGACGATCAACAGCCTTTATGGGAGCGCGGTCACGGTGCGGGGCGCCGGATTCCTGCTGAACGACGAGATGGACGACTTCACCACCGTCCCGGGGCGGCCAAACGTGTGGGGCTCGGTGGATGGTGAGGCGAATCTCATCGCGCCCGGAAAGCGCATGCTGTCGTCGATGGCACCGACGATCGTGCTCGACCCGAGCGGGCGACTCTTCCTGCTGGTCGGCTCACCCGGAGGCACCACGATCATCACCACGGTGTATCACGTCGTCTCGAATCTGATCGACCACGGGATGTCGCTGCCGTCTGCCGTGGCCGCGCCGCGTATGTTCCATCAGGCGCGCCCCGACAGCATTCAGCTCGAGCAGAAGGACTCGCTTCCCGACGGCGTGCCGGATGCGACAGTGGCCGAGCTGAGGAGGCTCGGCCACTTCGTGCGCTTCCGCGCCTATATGGGTGACGTGGAGGCGATCATTCGCACTCCCTTGGGGTGGCAGGGAGTGAGCGATCCGCGCCGGGGCGGCGGCGCCGCCGGGTACTAACAGCGCCCAATCATCACCGCCGCCGCTCGCTCAGGAGCACCAGACCGAATGCGGTCGTGAGCGAGATCTTGCCCTGCCCCACCGTGCCCTTCGCCCCCGAGTAGCCGTCCAGCAGCTCGGTGCCGTCCGTGAACACTCCGAAGACGGGGATGGTCTTGGCGCCTTCCCCCTGGTCCATCGCCACCAGCACGCGATCGACGCGCCCGTCCGCCTCGAGGATGCGGCTGAAGAGGTATGGCGCCGCCTGGAGCTGGCGATGCGCCCCCGCCCCCACGGCCGGGTGGGCCCGGCGGAACTGGCCCAGCTTCCGCCAGTGTCGCAGGATCTCGGTGGTGCGGCCACCGCGCTCGAGGTCGCTCCAGTTCATGACCGAGCGGAGGTTGGCGTCGCCCTCGGCGCCCACGACCCTGAGGGTCCGGGACAGCTCGTCCCCGTAGTAGATCTGGGCACCGCCCGGCGCGAGCAGGAGGCGGGTTCCGCTGCCTTCTGGATCCGTTCGGTTCAGGTCGTACGGCGAGCCGTCATCGTGGGAGGTGATGTAGTTGAGGATCGCCACCCCGCGAAGCGCACCCTCACGCAGCGCCGCGGAATACCGCGTGAAGACGTCGTCCAGGGACCCGGCGGCCTCCCTCTTGAACCCGAAGTTGATGAGGCCGTCGTAGCCATGCGCGAAGTAGTCCACCGATCGGTCCCCGAAGTTGTAGGCTCGCCCCTGGCTCGGCTCGTAACCGTAGACCTCACCCACCATGTAGAAAGGAAGGCCGTCCAGGACCTGGGCCGGATGGGCCTGCTTCCAGTCTGCGAACGCCCGCTCGGCTTCCCGCTTCAGCTCGGCGCTGACTGCCTCTCCGAAGTGCTTGGCGGTATCGATCCGGTAGCCGTCGAACCCGAACTCGCGCACCCAGTCGGTGAGCCACTTGATGACGTAGTAGCGAGGCGCCCTGGGGTAACCGGTGCGCGCGAAGAAGGCGTCGAGCTCGGCCCGCTGCCGGTCCAGGCGGTCTTCCCGCCGCCATTTCTCGATCAGCCCCGGGGGAAGCTCCACGGGATCGTCCCGATCGGTCAGGACATCCGGGAGGGTGGCCACCAGGGTGCAGTTCACGGTGGTCGTGTAGTCCCGGTAGGAGCAGTTGGGGCCGGTGCGGACCCAATCGTCAGGCCACGGAGGATCCTGTGGAGTCACCGGGCCCGTGTGGTTGATGACGGCGTCCATGAGGACGCGGATGCCATGCCGATGCGCCGCGTCGACCAGCGCGCGCAGGTCGTCCCTGCTCCCCAGCGCCGGCTCCACCGCCGTCCAGTCCCGGGTCCAGTAGCCGTGATACCCGTAGGTCTTCCCGGTTCCCTCGTCTACGCTGCCGTGGATCTGCTCTACGAAGGGCGTGAGCCAGATGGCGTCGACCCCGAGGCTATCGAAGTACCCCTGCTCCACCTTCCGGCGAACACCAGCGAGGTCCCCGCCCTGGAAGCCGCGCAGCGGCGCTGCGTCCTGCGCACGGGCCAGGGCGCGGTCGTTGCCGGGGTCGCCGTTCTGGAAGCGATCGGTGAGGATGAAATAGACCGTGGCGCTGTTCCAGAACACCGCCGGATCCGCGACCGCGAAAGGCCTGACCTCGGGTGCCGGGTTACTGCACCCGAACAGGACGAGCGTGCCGGCGGCAAAGCAGGTCGCGATTCTCATGCGCGAGCACCCTCGTCCGCGTCCTGGACGCGGAGCATCAGCGCCGCCGCGAGCAGGAGCGACGCACCTCCGATCAGCAGCGCGTAGATGGCCTCCCCGCCGAAGAAACGCCCGACGAGGAAGCCCAGGATGGCCGCCGCGACGATCTGGGGTATCACGATGAAGAAATTGAAGACGCCCATGTAGTACCCCAGCTTCGAGGGCGGCAGGGACCCGGTCAGGATCGCGTAGGGCATGGCGAGGATACTCGCCCAGGCGATCCCCACGCCAACCATGGAGCCCAGTAGCAACCGTGGGTCCCTGATGAAATAGATCGAGAGCAGCCCCAGCGCGCCGCAGAGCAGGCAGACGACGTGGGCGATCTTCGGGCTGGACCATCTCGCCAGGGGCGGGATCGCGAACGCCGCCAGGGCGGCGACCCCGTTGTAGGCGGCGAAGCTGACTCCGACCCAGTTGGCCCCCTCGTTGTAGAGCGCCGAGGCCGTGTCGGTGGTGCCGTAGATGCGGCTGGTCACCGCCGCGGTCGTGTAGATCCACATGGCGAAGAGGGCGAACCAGGAGAAGAACTGCGCCCAGGCCAGTTGCTTCATGGTGCGGGGCATGTCCAGGCAGTCGTTCAGGATGGTGACGAAGCCGTTGTCGTAGCGGCCGCCGCGCTGCAGGAGCCCGCCGGCGATGAGCAGTACGCCAGCGACCCCTATCCCGCCCGACAGAATCATGACCTGGTAGACCCGCTCGCTGGCTAGCCAGATGCTGAGCAGCGCCCCCACGGCGAGCAGGATCCAGCCTATGCGGATCAGCCGGCCGCCGTTATGCGCAAACTCCTCCGCGGTCCGTCTCGCCCTGACCAGGCCCTCCCGCGCCTGGTTCTCCGCGAAGGAGGCCATCTCCTCGGGCGAGTACTCCTTCGACTTGAGGACCGTCCACAGCACCGCGAGGAAAAAGACCGCGGCGCCGATGTAGAAGGAAAGGCGCACCGAGTCGGGGATCGTGCCCGCGGGCGCCTCGTTGGACACGCCGAACTGCTTGGTGAGGAGCCAGGGGAGCAGGGATGCGACGACCGCGCCGGTGCCGATGAAGAAGCTCTGCAAGGCGAACCCGGTGACCCGCTGCGCCGAGGGCAGATTGTCGCCCACGAAAGCGCGGAACGGCTCCATGGAGATGTTGATGGAGGCGTCCATGATCCAGAGCATGCCGGCCGCCACCCACAGGGCCGGGGAGTTCGGCATGGCGAGCAAGGCCAGCGAGGCGAGAATGGCCCCACCGAGGAAATACGGACGCCGCCGGCCCAGACGGTTCCAGGTGCGGTCGCTGAAGTAGCCGACGATGGGCTGAACCACGAGCCCGGTCACCGGAGCGGCGATCCACAGGAGCGGGATGTCCTCGACGCTGGCGCCCAGCGTCTCGAAGATCCGGCTCACGTTCGCGTTCTGCAGCGCGAAGCCGAACTGAATTCCCAGGAAGCCGAAGCTCATGTTCCAGATGTCCCAGAACGTGAGGCGCGGTTTGGGCTGGACGGCGGTGGCAGCGGGTGGTTGCATAGGGGTCAGAGCTCAGGGGTCAGAGGTCAGGGGACTTCGAGCGCGATCCTCCCGCGCCGTCATCCCGCCGGACGGATGCGGATGGCCTGGCCGCCGCCGGGCGCCAGGACGACACGCAGCCGCGTCGCGGAGGTCACTGTTCGCCGCGTGATGGCGACCGGCAGCGGATTGTCCAGCCAGTGCGCCTTCGGGCCGTCGGCATAGATCTCGGCCACGTACCGCCGGCCCGGCGTCAGAAACGAGAGCGGTAGGTCGAGCGTCCGGCCTTCCTCGTCCGTGATGGCGCCCACGAACCAGCTCTGGCCGCCGCGCTGCCGGCGCGCGACCACCACGTAGTCGCCGATCCGGCCGTCGAGTACGCGCGTCGTGTCCCAGTCCACGGCAACGTCGCGGATGAACTGGAACGCCGGCTGCCGCTCGTAGTTCTCGGGAAGATCGGCCGCCATCTGGAGCGGCGAGTAGATCGTGACGTACAGCGCGAGCTGCTTCGCCAGCGTGGTGCGCACCCGCGGCTCGTCCGGGCGGCGCGGCCGCCCCGTGCCTCGCTCGATCAGGAGGTCGAAGATCCCCGGCGTGAAGTCCATCGGCCCGGCCAGCAAGCGCGTGAAGAACAGGATGGTCTCGTGCTCCGGCGGGTTGCCGCCGTCGCCGCTCCACGCGTTGTATTCCTGTCCCCGCGCGCCCTCGCGCGTCATCATGTTCGGGTAGGTGCGGCGCTCTCCGGTGTCGTGCATGGGCTCGTGGGCGTCCAGCATGATGCCGTACCGCGCGGCCGTTTCGATCACCCGGCGATAGTGATTCACCATGTGCTGCGAATAGTGGGAGTGGCCTTCGCTGGTCAGGTCGGTAACGTAGCCGGACTTGATGGCATCGAGACCCAGCGACCGGTACAGAGCGAAGGCGCTGTCCATCTGGCGCTCGTAGTTCAGGGTCCCGCCCGACGTCTCGTTGTGGACGATGAGCCGCACGCCCAGCTGCCGGGCGTACGCGGCGACCGCCGCGAGGTCGTAGTCGGGATAGGCCCGGGTGAACGAGAAGGCGTCCCGATTCGCGATCCAGTCGCCGTCCCACCCGAGGTTCCACCCCTCCACCAGTACGCCGCCGAAGCCGTTCGCCGCGGCGAAGTCGACATATCGCTTTGCGGTGGCCGTGGTCGCCCCGTGCTTCGGTCCCGAGCTCCAGGTCATGGTGCCGATATGCATGCCCCACCAGACGCCGACGTACTTCATCGGGTGGATCCAGTCCGTGCTGGCGATGACATTGGGCGGATTGAGGTTCAGGCCAAGCAGCGAGGGCGCCAGGTCCGTGGCGCGGTCGGCCAGCTGGATCGTCCGCCACGGCGTCACGAACGGGCTCTGGCCGCGTACCTTGATCCCGTCCGCCAGCGGCGCCAGGTCGGCCCGCAGCGTACGACCCTCCATGCGCGGCCCCCGCAGGAACATCCTCGCGTAGTCCACGAGGTTCGCCTCGTGGATGACCATGAAGGTGCGGCCGTCCCGCGTCTCCATCGTGAGCGGGGTCTGCACGCTGTCCAACGTGCTCACGGGTCCGGACGAGTACAACTCCTCGGAGCGGTCCTTCCGCGGCCAGTTGGACGGGATCCACCAAGCGCGCGCGTTGTCGGCCAGGGCGAACTCGGTGAGCTCGTCGGTGATCTCGAACGCGCCCAGGCCGGGCTGCTCGGGGAATTCGTACCGGAAGCCGACGCCGTCGTCGAAGGCGCGCACTCGCACGCTGAACCGCCGGTTCGGGGCCGCCGTCTCCTCCACGGAGACGGCCAACTCGTTGTGGTGGTCGCGCACCCGCGCCACCTCGCCCCACGGCTGGGTCCACCATTCGTCGTGCGATTGCCGGGTGGTGTCGGTGATGCGCAGTCCGTCGCGGAGCGGCGACGTCCCCCGGAACTCGAAGCCGAGCAGCGAGGGGAGGATCAGCGCGCGGCCGTCGCGCGCAAGGTCGTAATACAGCTTGCCTTCACGGACCAGGACGGTGACCCGGTTGCGGCCGTCCGGCGACGCGACGCGAGCCTGGCCGGGGAGCCGGCGAGGGGTGGTCGCCAGGAGGGAAGCCACGGCGAGGCCGAGCACGAGGAAGCGGGGCATGCGGTTAATGTCGCTCCCGGCCACCGCGCAGCGTAAGCCCACCCCCACGGTCTTGCGCATATGGCCCACAGGCTGATACATGTGTTGGACCGTGCCACACATCAATCTCGGCCAGATCGACTACGCGATCCTCGGCGTCTACTTCGCCTTCGTCCTCGGCATCGGCTGGGTCGTACGGCGATACGTCCGAGGCAGCGAGGACTTCTTCCTCGCGGGACGCTCCATCCCGGCGTGGATCGCCGGGCTCGCATTCCTTTCGGCAAACCTCGGCGCCCAGGAAGTCATCGGGATGGCGGCCTCGGGCGCCAAGTACGGGATGATGACGAGCCACTTCTACTGGCTCGGGGCGATTCCCGCCATGGTGTTCGTCGGCATCTTCATGATGCCGTTCTACTACGGCTCGCGCGCGCGCTCCGTGCCGGAGTATCTCAAGCTCCGATTCGACGAGAAGACCCGGGGCTTCAACGCGATCACCTTCGCCGTGATGACCGTGTTCTCCTCCGGCATTTCGATGTACGCGCTCGCGAAGCTCCTCGAGCTCGTGCTGGGGTGGAACTTTCATATGAGTGTCGTGCTCTCCGCCGTCATCGTCCTGGTGTACATCTTCCTCGGCGGCCTGACCTCCGCGATCTACAACGAGGTGCTGCAGTTCTTCCTGATCGTCCTGGGCTTCCTCCCCCTGGTGCTCCTTGGACTCAAGGATGTGGGAGGCTGGTCCGGGCTCGTCGCAAAGCTCGATACCGTCTCGACGAACGCGGGGTATCCGGCGGGCGCCTGGTCCAGCTCGTGGCGCCACCTGGATTCGGCCAGCTCCAACCCTATGGGGGTGGAGTGGTTCGGCCTGGCGATGGGATTGGGGTTCGTGCTGTCGTTCGGCTACTGGTGTACCGATTTCCTGGTTGTCCAGCGGGCCATGGCGGCCGAGTCGATGACCGCGGCGCGCCGCACCCCCCTCCTCGCCGCGATCCCGAAGATGCTGTTCCCCGCCCTCGTGATCCTGCCCGGGATGATCGCCATTGCACTGCACACCACCAGTGGAGGACTGCTCCCGGTCGGTCCGGACGGAACGCCGAATTACAATCTCGCGGTCCCGGTGATGCTCGCGCATTACCTGCCGTCGGGACTGCTGGGTCTCGGTCTCACCGCGCTCATGGCGTCGTTCATGTCCGGCATGGCCGGAAACGTCACCGCGTTCAATACAGTCTGGACGTACGACATCTACCAGTCGTACGTCCGGCCGGGGCAGTCGGACCGGCATTACCTGCGGATGGGTCACGCGGCAACGGTATTCGGGATCCTGCTCAGCGTGGCCGCGGCGTACGCCACGACGAAGTTCAACAACATAATGGACATGCTCCAGCTGATCTTCGCGTTCGTCAACGCGCCGCTGTTCGCGACGTTTCTGCTGGGGATGTTCTGGCGTCGCGCCACGGGCCATGGGGCGTTTGCCGGACTGCTGATCGGTACGGCGGCGGCGGCGACCCATCACGGGCTGGTGCTGTCTCAGGGCGCGCCGGCCGGCCTCAAGGGCGGGTTTCTGGGTTCCGTGCTGCACATGTACCCCAGCGAGATGGCGCAGAATTTCTGGACCGCCATCATCGCCTGGACCGCCTGCTTCGTGGCGACGATCGTGATATCGCTCCTCACGGCGCCGAACAAGTCGGACGACGACCTCAAAGGGCTGGTGTACGCCTTGACGCCTCGCCTGACCGATCGGGAGATGCCCTGGTACAAGCGACCCGCCACCCTCGCTGTCGTCGTACTGGGACTCACGGCCGTGCTCAACGTCCTCTTCTGGTGATCGTACGATGAAACTGGACCTGCGACTGCCTATCGGCCTGATGTTTTCCATCTTCGGCGTGATGCTGCTGGCGTTCGGGCTCCTGTCCGACCCCGCCATCTATGAACGCTCCCTCGGGATCAATGTGAATCTGTGGTGGGGCATGGTCCTGCTGGCCTTCGGGCTGGTGATGCTCGGGTTCGCGCTTCGTGCGCGCAAGACCGCGGCGTCATAGGCAGACAATGCGGGCTGGACGGGGCCAGCGCACCTGAAAACGCCCCCGGGCCGAGCCGACGCCTCAGGCGCGTTCCCCCGTCAGACAGTAGGGCCCCGGCGGATTGGCCAGGATCAGTGTGGCCGAACGCACCGAGCGGTATTCGCGTTGAAGCGCTGAACCTCCCTTCAAAAGCTGATGCTCCAGGTGGGGTAGATACCTTTTGCTCTACCGAAGATCTCCGTCAGACTCAAATCGAGGAAATCTCCTGTGACCACGTTGACAAAGGCGAAGCGGAATTGCGTTTTCAGGCTTTGGGCGACAAGCAATTCTGCTGTAGAGAGTGAGAAAAAGTGGCCTACAAAGTCCTCTCTGGCATTCTTCCTGGTGGACTTGATCTCATAAAGCGTAACGGCTTTCAGATTCCGCGAGATCTCCGCCTCGTCATCCAGATTGAGAGGAGTGTTGAGACGGACAACATCAAAAGCTCTGCCATACACGACGGCTCCGGTCTTCGCAAAGGCAACAAGAAGATTCTGACGCTGCGGACCAGAGGGGATAACGAATCCCACACCCTTCCCTACAAGGAGTTGGGCGGCTATGCTGGCGGTTCGTTGACCACTCGAAGCAATTGGAGCGGCTGGATCGATACGCTCGATTGCTTCCGCGAGTTCCTCTCCTGCGGCCTCGGCTGGAACCCTTTCCATGAACCCTCTCAAACAACATGCTTACGCTCTGTGCTCGAGCGGCAAGGCCTGCGCGGCGGTCGCCGCGCAGGCCTTGCAGAGGAGAATCAGGAAGAGCAATATACTGCCTGGACGCCCCGCTGATAACAGGGCCCCGGCACTTACAGTTTTGGTCTCAGTACTGACCCCTCGATTAGTTCACGACCTGACTAGACCGATCCCTCTTCGGCTAGCGGAAATTCTTCAAGGGTTGCGACGAGAGTTGCAGTGGAAGAGTCGGCCGGCTTGGATTCCTTAATTGCCTTAAGGTCCTGGCAAGCGCGAGAAAGCACTCGGCCAATCTCAATATCAAAGGGAACCGGCTCGACTTTGTAGCGGTCCGGCTGTCCAGAGGAGACCGGGCGGAAACAGAAGATACCGACCGCGTCACTCACTCGCCCCGCCATGTCGGTGAATCGGATGACCCGGTCACGATCGTCGTCGCTGGCCAAGCGGGCCGAGATGAAGAGGTAGGACTTTGGCTTTAGCAAATGGAGCCACGTGGTCAGGTCCCTTGCGCTCGCTCTTTGCCCCCGAGCGGCCATGATGCGGGCATACCCAGCCTTGAGATCAATCGTCCGGAAGCCGATTTCCTTTCCTAGCTTGTCAAGATCAGCCGACCCTGCCCGTCCAATCGCCTTCGCCTTCGGACTCAAGGGATGCCGGGGCGTCCCCACCGCCTTCGCCTCGAGGATGAATTCGACGACTCCCGTGCTGGGGAAGCTGAGGTCGAGTTTGTGCTTGGGAAACGTAAGTCCGGGTATTGCCGGCCGGCTGCAGAGTTGGACTCCAGCACAGTTTTCGAGGAGTAACGCAAGGAGATCGTTGAAGAAGTCACGCTTGCCGTTCTGCAGATCTCCCATGTCGGCGAGGCCCGTCGCGACGTTCTGGTCGAACCTCTCCATCGCGCGAAGAAACGTTTCCTCGACCTCCGACCACCTCTTCGGTTTGAAGTCCACGGCCTGCTCATAAGCCTCCTTGAATGGAGCGCAGCCCGGTTTCGTCGCCACCACGTTGCTGGTGGAGCGCGGATTGGCAGAGAGGGGCATTTGAGTCTTGGTTGGGTATGGAACGGCGTGTCTCTCGCACAAAAGGTTACTATGAGGCAGGACAATTCGGCAACAGAAGACCGGGGGTCGGATGCCGTTACCGGACCATCTAGTAACTGCGCCGCAACTGGTGTGCGTTTGAGCCCAGAGGGGCTGCGGCCGGTGCGCCGTGCCCCGTTTGGAGTGACGCCGGACGGAACACCCGTGGAGCTGTTCACCCTCCAGAATGCCCAGGGAACAGCGCTGTGCGCCATGAACTATGGCGGAACCATCGTTTCGCTCAGCGTGCGCGACCGTGCGGGCAGCCTGGGAGACGTCGTCCTCGGCTTCGACTCGCTCGCCGGCTACCTGAAGCACTCGCCCTACTTCGGCGCGATCGTCGGCCGCTACGGCAACCGGATCAGCCAGGGGCGGTTCGCCCTCGACGGCACGAGCTATCGGCTCGCGGTCAACGACGGGCCCAACCACCTGCACGGGGGGATCAAGGGGTTCGACAAGGTCGTCTGGCAGGCGGAGCCTTTCAGCAATGAGCGCGGCGTGGGCTTGGCACTCCGCCACACCAGCCCGGACGGCGACGAGGGCTATCCGGGCAGGCTCAAGGCGCAGGTGCACTACCTGCTCACCGACGGTGACGAGCTGGTCGTGGACTACGAGGCGACAACCGACGCCCCCACGCCCATCAACCTCACGCAGCACAGCGACTTCAACCTCGCCTGCGGTGGCGACATCCTCGGCCACGAGCTCATGATTGCCGCCGACTCGTTCACTCCCGTGGACGAAAACCTGATCCCCACGGGCGAGATTGCTCCGGTGGCGGGCACACCGCTCGACTTCCGTACGCAGGTGGCGATCGGCGCGCGCATCGGAAACACGGACCGGCAGCTCGAGTACGCCGGTGGCTACGACCACAACTTCGTGCTGCGGCGCGCAGGCGCCGGGCCGGTCCACGCGGCGCGCGTCGTCGAGCCCACCACGGGGCGCACGCTCGACGTCTCCACGACCGAACCCGGGTTCCAGTTCTACTCCGGCAACGGCCTCGACGGGACGATCACCGGCAAGGGCGGCCGTGGGTACGGCCCTCGCTCGGGCTTCTGCCTCGAGACGCAGCACTACCCCGACTCGCCCAACCAGCCGGGCTTCCCATCGACGATTCTCCGGCCGGGTCAGGTGTACCGGTCGCAAACGGTGTTCGCGTTCGGCGTGCAGCGGGCCTCATGACGCGTTCACCCATACGTCTGCTTCTCGGACTCCCCGCCCTACTAGCCACCGCGTCGTGCTCCAGGACGCATCAGCCAGCCTCCCAGCGGTCCGCCGAATGCTGCACGGCGACCATCCGTGTAACAGTGCCGGACGGCACCGGGACCGTCTACCTCGCTGGAAGTCTGCCTGAGCTCGGACCGTGGCGCCCCAACGGCCGTGTCATGACAGCTGCGGGGCGCGAGCGCACCGCGCGGGTCACGGCGCCGCCCGGCACGACCTTCGAGTACAAGTTCACGCTGGGTGCCTGGGACCGCGAGGCGCTTGGTCCGGGCGGCACCGTTCCGCCGAACAACCGGCTCCTCGTGGACCGGAATGTCGAGGCCGTTCACGACATCGCCGGCTTCAAGCGGGACCAACGGGACTACATCGCCGACTGGCAGGGCTCGGGCGTCCTTGGCCGCCTCGTCTACTGGACGGACATCAAATCGGCATTCCTGGGGCCGGCGCGCCACGTCGAGATCTGGCTGCCACCCGGCTACGACAGCGCTGCGTCCGTGCGCTATCCCGTCCTCTACATGCATGACGGGCAGAACCTGTTCGACCCGCGCATCGCGTTCACGGGTGTTGATTGGGGCGTCGACGAAGCGGTGGTGCGGCTCTCGCAGCGGGGCACCATCCCCCCCGTGATCGTCGTGGGCGTCTGGAGTAGCGCCGAGCGGGCGACGGAGTACTCGCCCTGGCACCGCGCGAGCGCCTACGCCCGCTTCCTCATCGAAGAGCTGATGCCGCGGATCAATGCGCAATTCCGCACCCTGACAGGACCGGAGAGCACCGCGGTCATGGGCTCGTCCATGGGCGGGCTCCTGTCATTCTATCTGGTGACGCACCACCCGGACGAGTTCGGCGCTTGCGGCTGCGAGTCCACACATTTCCCGCTTTCCGAGGCGGTGGTCGCGCAGATGTTCCAGGATGTCGCCCCCGTGCAGAATCCGGACACGACGCCTTACATCATCCGCGACATCGAGGCGGGGCTCCGGGCTCCTCGGGGGACGCGCTACCGGTTCGACTACGGCTCGCAGGGGCTCGACTCCGCGTATGGGCCGAGCCATGAGGCCGTACGCGCCTGGCTGCTGAGACAGGGCCTCGTCGAAAGCCGTGACTTTGTGGTCCGTCGCTATGAGGGCGCCACCCATAACGAAGCCTCGTGGCGCGCGCGGCTCGACGATCCGCTGACCTTCCTGTTCGGAAAGCGGCGCTGAGATTCGCTTCGCTCAGCGTGACCAGCGCAGGGTGATCGACTCCACCTCCACCCCGTAGCTTCCCGCCTTCCTCGGCATTCCTTCCTTCGGTCGCAGCGAGAGCTGTATACGCTCGATGCGGTCGAATCGGGGGCGATCGGCGTTGCCGCCGCGCCCAGCTGCCGGCTGCACCCAGTAGCTCCACTCGCCGGGAAATCCCTGCGGGAGCAGGACGCCGCGGCCGATGGAAAGAGCCGCCAACGGCAGCGACTGCTCGTTCCATGTGCTGTCCAGCGGAACGGCCGCGCTCCAGCTGGTGCCGTCGTCCTCCATCAGCGTGACGTGCAGGATCTGGCGGGGCCCCAGACCGCGTAGCCGGAGCTGCAGCGCCTCGGCGCCGGCAATCGCTTCACGGCGAGCCGAGATCCGGTCCTTGATCACCAGCGACGCGGTGTAGTCAGCCGGGCTCCAGCCACTCGTATCCACCGGCAGCTCCAAGTGGAAGATCGGTTGGCCGGTGACCTCGGAGACTCCCAGGCGGAAGAGCCCGCGACGTCCTGCGTCGCCGATCCGAGTGAAGGCCAGCCGAGCGGCGTCGGCGCGCGGAGCGAACAGCACCAGCGGCGTCCGCGGGCCAACCACATCGACCTTCCAGGACTCCCGACCGTACCAGTCCCAGTCCCACGGCTTCCGGGGAACCGCGCCGGGAAAGGTCATCCCGGAGCCTCCCCGGAATACCGTGATCACGAATTCATTGGGCCCTTCCCGGAGCGCTCCCGAGGGAACCGCGGCGGCATACTGGTAGCCGCCAGCTGGCCGCATCCAGAAGCGCTGGAACCACCCCCCGGCAGTGGGCCGCACAAAGAGCAGGACCGAGTCGGGCGGCGTCCGGTCGACTACCCGCGCCAGCAGCTCGCTATCGCGACCGGTCAGCAGCTCGGGCGGGGAGAGCGATTGCACCGAGAGCGGCAGCGAATCGGACGGAGGTGCGCGGTACTCAGTGAATCGCACCGAGCCGACGGATGCCGGCAGGGTGGCAACGTCCACCGGCCCGGCAGCATTCAGCACGTAGACACCGGGCGTCACCGTGAAGCGGCCTCCGGCGGCCCGCACGCTCGCAGGATTCCCTGCCGTGATCGGCTGCACGGTAAAGGTGCTGCCCAGGTCCGGCAGTACGACCGTCATGGGCCAGGCTCGGCTGATCGCGCGCGTCACGATTTTGCCGGGGCTGGGCGGCTCGAACGGGTCGCGGACCGGCACCGCATCCGGATAGACCTCGAGGCGCCAGATCCCTGAGCGCACTCTGTCCAGGAAGTAGATCCCCTCGCCCTCGTAGGTGACGGTCGAAGAAGAGCCATAGCCGGCGATGCGGCGCAACGCGGCCGGGTCCTTCGGCACAGCGCGCGTCGAACCCGCATACAGGAACGCATTGGGCGCGACGAGTTCGGCAAGATCGCCTTCATAGGAGACGTGGAAGTCGCCGAACCGGGTGTTTTCCGGGTACCCGCCGTACGAGCGCATCCGGGGAAGCCGGTGCATCACCTCGGCCGCGATGATGGCGCTCATCGTCTTGCGCGGCGTGTATGCCAGGCTCAGGTAGTGGGTCTGCCAACCCAGATTGCGCGACGCGGTGCCCTGCATGTCGTAGGCGAACATGAGGGCGGCCTGCGCGCCCACGGCTCGCATCGTCCGCGCCATGGCCGGATACATGGTGCCATTCCGCAGATCGGGGCTGTCGAACTCGTAGACGATGCGCGGCATGCGGGCCAGCTCGGGCCGCAGCATGTCGGGAAAGATGTCGGTGGTGCGGAGGTAGTTGCCTTCCAGCTCGTGGCCGGAGTTGAGACCCGTGGGATACCAGCCGAATGTCACGCCCTGCGCTTTGGAACGGCGGATCGCCTCGCCGATTCTGAAGTCCTGGCTCACGTTGTAGAAGATGAGCTTGGTGCACCCCGTGCTGCGCACCGCGTCGGAGAGGGCGTTGATGTACCGGATCGAGCCCTGAAGATCCTCGGGGTGATGCCACGGCTCGTTCACCAGCTCGATGAAGAGGATCGCCGGCTCGTCCTTGAGTGCTATGCCCGTGTAAGGATTCACGTGATTCAGAATCTGTCGCAGGTAGTTCACCTGTGCCGCGATTGCGGCCGAGTCGGTCCCCATGCGGCCCTTGCCGAAACGACGGCCGAAGCCCGGGGCCGAGGTGTCCTGCAGCGCGTCCGGCCAGTTGGAGCCGTAGAGCTGGATGGGGCTGAACAGCATGTAGATCCCGCGCTCGCGCGCGCGGGCGATCAGGTAGTCTTGCAGGTCCAGATGGTCGTTGGCGATCAGGTTACCGGCGCTGTCGGAGGCCTCCCAGTCGCCCCAGAAGGTCAGCCGCAGACCGTCCCAGCCCATCCGGGCAAACTGCGCCATATCCTCATCGATCATCTTCTTGCGATCGGCATGGAGGTAACCGGCCGCGCGGTAGTCGGAGGCGGTGGGAAGCACGTAGTTCGCGCCGAAGAGGGTGACCTCCTGCCGGTCGTCCCGCCAGCGCACCACCCCCGTGCTGTCGAGGTAAACGGCGCGGTTGGCCTGCGCGGTGAGCGCGGCCGGAAGCAGGAGGACGAAAAGGAGCAGTGTGCGCATGTGGTTCCTCACCGCGCCGGTGGGATCACTTCTGGAGCGTGGCCTCGCACCATTTGCACGCTGACGCTCGCCGAGCGCAGACCGTCCGCGCTCGCGGTCAGGCGGAGCGCAGCGGGCTGTGGCGCGCGCAGAATCGCCAGCCCGCGACCGTTGAACGCGTGCCGGCGGTCGGAGCCGTAGGGAGCATGGTCTTGCATGTCAGCGTTGTCGAGCGCCAGGATGCTGCCGCCGCCGGTTATCGTGAAGCGCACCAGGTGGTCCGCGGCTGGGACGAGCGTGCCGGCCGAGTCGACGATCTCGAAGGTCACGTGCGCCACGTCTCCCGGATTGGTGGTGATGGTATCGCGGTCCACGGAGAGGCGGATGGCGGCAGGCGGCCCGGCGGTCCGCACCTCCGTTTCGCAGCCCACCGTGCCATCCCGGCGCTTGCCCACCGCCCGAAGCACGCCCGGCTCGTAACGCACGTCCCAGCTCAGGTGCAGGTCGCTGGTCGTGGCGTTGACCACCGGCTTTGCGTAGCTGTTCCAGCCGCCCGACGTGCCCTGCGCCGGGAACTCGAGGCGCTTTTCGCCCAGGGAACGACCGTTGAGGAACAGCTCCACGATGTTGCAATTGGTGTAGGCCAGCACCGGGATGACTTGACCGTCACGGCCGGGCCAATTCCAGTGCGGGAAGAGGCGGAGTACCGGCCGATCGGTCCACAGACTCTGATACAGATAGTACGCGTCCTTGGGATAACCGGTGATATCCATGGCGCCGGAGGCAAACCCCTTGAAGGGCCAGGTGCTCTCTCCCAGGTAGTCAATCCCGGTCCACATGAAGTTGCCCGCGAAGTAGTCGCGCAGCTCGACCCACTTCCAGAGCCGCTCGGCCTGGAGCATCCCGGTGGTGTAGTTGGGCCTCACCACCGCCGGATCGCTGCCCAGCGAGTAGCGCTCCTCGAAGCTCTGAAAAATGGAGCCGCTCTCGGTACCGATCATCTTCCAGTCCGGATGGTCGTGCCGGTCCTGCTCGGCAAAAAGCTCCCGGCGCTCGTGCCAGCGGTCCACGTAGTTGTAGCCCACGATGTCCAAGGCGTTGAGGAACGCGAGGGTCGCGGGACGGCCGTCGGCGACGATCTGGTCGTTGCCGGTGGTGACCGGCCGGGTCGGGTCCTCGCGGTGGAAGATGTCGAGGAGCCGGCGGAGCACCTGCACCCCGTCCGGCGTGCTCTGCTCGCCGATCTCGTTGCCGGCGCTCCAGAGGACGATCGAGGGGTGGTTGCGGTCGCGGTGGACGAAATCGGTGACGTCGCGCTCGGACCATTCGGCAAAGTACTTGTGGTAACCCTCCGGTACCTTGGCCGTAGTCCATTCGTCGAAGGCCTCCGCCATGACGAGGAAGCCCAGGCGGTCGCAGAGATCGAGGAACTCCGGTGCGGGCGGGTTGTGCGAGGTGCGGATGGCGTTCGCCCCCATCGCCTTGAGCGCCTCGAGCCTTCGCTGCCAGACTCGCTCCGGAACGGCAGCGCCGAGGCCGCCCGCGTCGTGATGCAGGTTGACGCCCCTCATTTTCACCTGCCGGCCATTCAGCAGGAAGCCGCGGTCCTTGTCGTAGGCGATGGTGCGGATCCCGAACACCGTGGTGGACACATCGGCGGCACGAGCGCCGTCCAGCACGTCGGAGCGCAGCGCGTACAGGTACGGCGCCTCCAACGACCACAGCCGCGGCGATTCGACCTGCAGCCGCTGCTCAAGCTCGACCTTCTGTCCGGCGGCCAGCGAGAAGGGCGTTTCGGCACGCGCGATCTCCTGGCCGGCGCTGTCCAACATCACGGAGCGGAGCACACCCCGGCGCGGCGTGACGTGGTCGTTCTCTACGCGGGTGCCGACCACCACCTCGGCGCCGGCGGAATCAACGCGCGGGGTCGTCACGAAGGTGCCCCAGTGACCCACGTGCAGCGGATCGACCAAAGTCAGCCAGACGTGCCGGTAGATGCCGCTGCCCGTGTACCAGCGGGAGTTTGGTTGCAGCGAGTTGTCCACCCGCACGGCGACCACGTTCACGCCTGGCACGAGGTGCGTGGTGATGTTGTAGGCAAAGCTGATGTAGCCGTAGGGCCGCCGGCCCAGGTGGACGCCATTGATCCAGACGTCGCTGTTCATATGGACGCCGTCGAACTCCAGCCAGGCTTGCCGGCCTCGCGAGCCGGCCGGCACCCGGAGCGCCTTGCGGTACCAGCCTAGCCCCGAGGGGAAGTAGCCCACGCGCCCGCCGCCTTTGGCATCCTCACGCGGCGTCCCTTCAATGCTCCAGTCGTGCGGCAGGTCCAGGCGACGCCACATCCGGTCGTCGAAGCCTGGTCGCTCGGCACCCGCCGGGTCGCCCAGCGTGAAGCGCCAGCCCGGGTCCATGGACAGTCGCTGCCGCTGGGCGTGGGCCTGACCCGCCGCCACTATCAACGCCGCGAAGGCGAGAACGATTGATGTATTAGCGCGTTTCATGCGTATCTCCCGGTTCCCTCCCGCCGGCTGGAAGTGACCGCTACATTGGCCGACAGATAATCCCCTTCCGTGCAGGAGCATCGCACATGCGGAATCGCCTCGCCCCATTGGCCGCCTGCCTCTCGCTGGCGACAGCGTACCCCGCGGTCGCCCAGCCGGCGCCGGATACGTCCTGGGTCGCTCGCAGCGCAATCTATGAGATATTCGTCCGGGACTTTTCGCCCACCGGAAATCTTCGGGGCGTGACCCGTGGACTGGACCGCATTCAGGCGGCCGGGGCGAACGTCCTGTGGCTGATGCCGATCTACCCGGTCGGGGTCCTGAACCGTAAAGCACCCCTCGGGTCTCCGTATTCGGCGAGCGATTACCGCGCGATCAATCCCGGGTTCGGTACCGCGGCGGACTTCCGGGCACTGGTACAGGCGGTGCACGTTCGCGGGATGAAGCTCATCCTCGACTGGGTCCCGAATCACACCGCGTGGGACCACGTCTGGGTCCGTGAGCACCCCGACTTCTACCTGCGCAACGAGCGCGGCGAGCTGACTGTTCCGCGCGACGACAAGGGCAAGCTGACCGACTGGACGGACGTCGCGCAGCTCGATTACCGCAATCCCACGCTGCGGCGCGAAATGATCGCCGCCATGCGGTATTGGCTGGAAGAGTTCGGCATTGACGGCTTCCGCGTCGACGTCGCCGGTTTCGTCCCGGACGACTTCTGGCGCGAGGCCGTGCCGGCGCTGCGCAGAGCCGCAAGGCGGCCAATCCTCCTCCTCGCGGAGTGGGGCGATCTCAAGATGCACCGGTTTGGCTTCGACCTCACCTACGCGTGGGACTCGTATAGCCGCCTCAAGGCGGTGTGGCGGGGCGCACCGGCAGACACCGTGGTCCAGAGCGAGCTGGCGGACCTCGCGGCCATGCCCCCGGGCGGGATGCGGCTGCGCTTCAGCACGAACCACGACGAAACCGCCTGGGACAAGCCACCGGTGACGCTCTTCGGGGGCGCGGCGGGAGCGCGTGCGGCCTTCGTCGCTATGGCGCTCTTGCCGGGCCGGCCCCTGCTCTACAACGGGCAGGAGGTCGAGAGCCCGCAGACACTCCGCCTCTTTTGGCGGGATCCGATCGCGTGGAACCAGCCCCGCGGGCCCCAAGCCCGCGCGTTCTATCGGCGGGTCCTGGACCTGGCGCGCACCGATTCGGCGTTCGTCGCGGGAGCGTTCCGCCAAGCCGAGACCACCGCTCCCGCTGATGTGATCGCCTACCTCCGGGGTGACGCGCTCGTGCTGGTGAATGCGCGGTCCCGCGAGATACGAGTCGGCGTAACGGGCTTCGTTGTGGATCGCGCGCGCGATCTGCTGTCGAACCGCCTTCAGCGCGGCGACACGGTCACCCTTCGGCCCTATGGTGCCATGGTGCTGGTGCGGCGCGCGGTTGGCCACGCCACGCCTAACGGCGGATGAGGTCGAGCACCAGGCTCGCTCTCGGCCCGATCGTGCCGGGAACCGGCACGTAGTCTCGCAGACGCCCCTCCGCGCTCACGTCAAACTCCGCGCCATTCGGACCACCGAGCAGGTTTCGCGGCTCGTACCTGCCGGGCGGCAGCACGCCAGGGGCGGAGCCGATCGAGACGCCGGAGACCGCCGCGGCGCCCAGGTTGGCCACCACGAGCACGGAGTGCTCGCCTGCGCGACGGAGGTAGGCGGTGACGGAGGAGCTGCTCGCCACGAGCGGCACCAGCCGACCCGTCGCCAGTGCCTCGTTCGCTATACGCAGGTGGATCAGCCGGCGGTAGAGATTCAGCAGCGAGCCGGAATCGGCGTGCTGCGCCTCGACGGTGGTCGTCAGCGAGTCCGGCTGGGCGCTCTCCCATGGGGTGCCCGATGTGAAGCCTCCTCCGCGACCCGGGCTCCACTGCATCGGGGTCCGCAGCCGCTCGTCCGGCTTGTCGCCGATCATCCCGATCTCCTCGCCGTAGTAGACGAACGGCAGGCCGGGGAGCGTGAGCAGGAGCGTTGCCGCCAGCTTGGCACGGGCAACGTCCCCGCCAAGCGCGGTCATGCTGCGCATCCCGTCGTGGTTGCTGAGCAGCGGCGACCAGCGGTGCGCCGGCAGCGTGTCCTGAAGCCGGAGGAAACCGCCGAGCAGCCCTGCCGCCGAGCCGTGGCGGACCGCCGACAGGAGCGAGTCGGCCAGCTCGAAGGCGAAGTAGGAGGTGAGCTGATCGGGGTAGTACGGAAGCATCGTCGCGATGTTGCCCCACGCTTCTCCCACCGTATACGCCCCAGGCGCGATGCTCTTGATATGGTCGGCATATTCGCGCAGGAAGGCGTGGGTACCGGGGCACCCCGAAAGGCAGCCGCCTTCCTCCGACAGGTAAGGAATCGCGTCCAGACGGAAGCCGTCCACCCCCATGTCGCGAAGCCAGAAGGTGGCGACCCGCTTTGCCTCTTCCCGCACGGCAGCCGTCTCGTAGTTGAGGTCCGGCATTCCCTTCCAGAACACCCCGTAGTAGTACTCCTCCCGCACTGGAGACCGATGCCAGGCCTCCATGCCCCAGGGTCCTTTCCCCGATGGCGTGGGGGAGAATCGGTACCAGGCGCGATAGGGTGAGGTGCTGTCCGAGAGTGCCGCCTGGAAGGACGGGTGTTCGCTCGAGGCGTGATTGAGTACCATGTCCACGAAGACGCGGATGCCGCGCTGGTGCGCCTCCGCCACCAGGCGCCTGAAGTCGTCGCTGCTGCCGTAGTCCGGCTCCACGCGGTAGTAGTCGCTGACGTCGTAGCCGTGGTAGCTGGGCGAGGCCGCCACCGGCATGAGCCAGATGCACGAGGCGCCGAGGTCGGCCTGCGAGGCCGAATCGCCGTCGTTGATGTAGTCGAGCTTGGCGGTGAGCCCGTTCAGGTCCCCGATTCCGTCGCCGTCGCTGTCGGAAAAGGAGCGGACGAAGACTTCGTAGCAAACGGCGCCGCGGGTCCAGTCCTGCGGGGTTGGCGACGCGCAGGAGGCGAGGGCGATACCGGCCAGGAGCTCCCACCGCGCCTGCTTCATCGCCGCGTCGCGGCGTCGATCGCGATCGCCGACCTGGCCGGGAGGTTGAGTTGCACCGTGCCGGTCGCGTCGACGACCACCGAGGTACCGGCGCAGGCAGCGCCGGCGAGCCCGCCGCTCACCCGGTCGCAGTAAGTTCCCGGCGGCATGCCCGTGGCGATGGTGGCTGCCACCGCGGCGCTCGCATTGTTGATGGCCACGAAGCCCTTCTCCCCGCGGGAGAAGGCGATCGCGTTGGCGCCGTCGTCCCACCAGTGGTTGAGGTCGGTGCCCGCGACAACCCGACGGAAGCTCACCATGTTCCGGATGTACGGGTCGCGGTGCTCGCACACCCACTGCCCGTTCATCGCCACTTCAATGCTCGACGCGCACGTCACCGCATTGGTGTTTCCGCCGGCATCGGACGGAGGACCGGTCGCGTTGCCAGCCGGACAGGTGAAGGCGTAGCTCGACAGGATTGACGGGTAGCCGTACGGCTGCGCCAGCATCCACACGTTCGCGATGCGGAACACGCTGCCGTGGCGATAGCCGATGCCGCACTCGTGCTGGGTGTCGTGGTTCTGCAGGAAGACCACGGCCTTGTCTGAGGGGATCAGCCCCCACGCCGCCGCGGAGAACTGGTTCCCCGGCGTGCCGTTGGGGTTGAGCTGCGAGATGTGCTCGCCGCCCACGCCCCGGAACTTGTTGCCCACGCCGACGAAGGTGAATTCGGTGATGTCGGCGGCGCCGCCCGAGCTGTACCCCTCGCCGAAGTAGTCGCGCTCCGACAGCGCTTCTCCGGCTCCCGCGATGACCTCGAGAAAGAAATGCGGCAACGGCCGTCCCTCGCCGGCGAGGGTCCGGTTGACGCGGCCGATGATGTCGTCGAGCTCCACCTGCTGGATGTGCTTGGCCGCGTCGATGCGGAATCCCGCCACACCCAGCCGGGCAAGCATGAGCAGGTAGTCGGCGATCGTCTGCCGCACCGGGGCGAGACCGGTGTTGAGGTCCGGCAGCGAGAACAGCTCGCAGTCCTGCACGTTGGCGGCGCTCTGGTAGTTGTTCAGCGCGCAGGGCGTATGGAAATCGGCTTGGGTGTAGAGGCCCGGGTACTGGTACTTCGAGTAGCTGGTGCCGTTGCTGCCGACACCGGGGCTCGGGAAGTTGGTCATGTGGTTGATCACCGCATCAACGATGATGTCCACGCCGGCCGCCTTGCAGCGGTTCACCATTGTCGCGAACTCGGCCCCGGTCCCCGAGCGGCTCCGCGCGATGCTGTAGCTCACCGGCTGGTAGCGCTCGCTCCAGGGATAATTGGGAGGCTCGAGGCTGTGCTCCTGCGGCGGGGAGACCTGCACCGCTTTGAATCCGGCGGGCGCGAGCACGTTCTCGCATTCGGCGGCGATGTCGGTCCACTTCCACTCGAACAGGTGCACGAAGACGTGTCCTGCTGCCATGTGACCGCTGGGGCGGTAGGTCTCGGCCAGCGTCGGCCGGGTGATCGGGGTCGGGTTTCCCGGAGGCGGAGTGGGAAGGTCTGCCCCGCCGCAGGCTGCCACCAGCCATGCGAGCGGGACAGGGACGTAGAAAAGCGGTAAGGCTCGTCCCACCGCCTTACCGCCTTTCCGTCTCAACGCCCTGCCGCCCGAGCTCAGTAGCCCGGGTTCTGCGTCAGGTTTGGGTTAGCCACCAGCTCGTTCGCGGGGAGCGGGTACAGATCCAAGTTCGCAGCCGTTCCTGCCCCGGCCTGGGTGCCACCCTTCCAGGCCCAGATGTAGGTGCCGCCGGTGAATCTGCCGTAGCGGACCAGGTCCGTGCGGCGGTGGCCCTCCCACAGCAGCTCACGTCCCCGCTCGTCCAGGATGAAGTCCAGCGTGAGCTGGGCGGTCGTGATGTTTCCGCTCGCGTTCCCGTAGGCGCGCTGCCGGAGCGCATTCACGTAAGTCAGCGCCTGGGTCAGGGAGCCGCCGCCGCCGCGCAGGTGGGCCTCGGCGTAGATCAGGTACGCATCGGCGAGACGGAACATCGGGAAGTCCGTGTCGACGTGGGTGGGGTGCGAGCCGGCCGCTCCGGTCGAGGTGACGTTCCGGTATTTGGGCGCGGCGATCCCGTATTTGAAATCTCCGATGGTGGTTACCGCGACCGACTGGCCGGTCGTGAAGAAGTACGCGGCACGAGTGTCGCCGGCGGCATAGCGGTTGTAGGCCGGGGGCTTGAGGCGCAGCCCCCACCAGCAGCCGTCGATGCCGTAATCGGACGCTTGCATGAGGGCTTCCCCACAGGAGGCATGAATGAGGAACGTCATGCCGCCCCACGTCTGGGTCTTCAATCCGTCCTGGGTGATGGCGAACACGATCTCGGGCGACGTGTTGTTGTCGGCCAGGAACATGTCCTGGTAGTTGTTGTCGAGGGTGTACGGGCCCGCGATGACGGCCTGCGCTGCGGTCAGCGCTGCGGCGTAGTTCGGGGTGCCGGTGTAGACGTTTGCGTTCAGGTAGAGCTTGGCCAGCAGCATCGACGCGGCCGGGCCCGTCGCGCGGCCGTACGTCGCCGCGCCGGGCGCGGGCAGGCTGCTCTGGATGGCGGTCAATTCGCTCACGACAAATGCGTAGATCTCCGCACGCGTGGCCTGTTGCGGCGGCGTGGAGCCCAGTGCATCCGCTTCGGTCACCAGCGGAATGTTTCCGAACAGATCGAGCCCGTGCCAGTAGCTCAAGGCGCGAAGGAACCTGGCCTCGGCCTGGTACCCCGCGATTTCGGCCTTGAGCGCGGTACCGGTATGGCCTCGCGCGGCCAGCTTCTCATCCGTCGTCTGGCGCAGGAACTCATTCGCCATGCCGACCTGGAAGAAGATGCGGTAATACATCGCCACGACGAAGGAGTTGGTCACCGCCCAGGTCTGCGTGTTCATCTCCGGGAGGCCCACGTCGTTCCAGCCGATGACCGCTTCGTCGGTGGGCAGCTCCTCTGCCTCCCACAGCAGGCGCAGATACTGCGAGAATCCCTCGTCGATGCCGGAGATGTCGGCGCGTCCCGCCGGGCCCTGCTGGCCGCTGACGGCGAGGCCTGCGTAGATCCTGGCCACGAACGCCTTGTAGGAGCCGGGATCGTTGAAGATGTTGGCCTCGGTCACGGTGCTCTTCGGCTCGACCGTCAGGTCGGTACATCCGGCGGCGCCCAGGAAGATGAGGGCGGCTCCGACAGCCATCGCCTTGCAGGTTCTGAAACTCATGTTTCCGTCCCTTCTGGAATGGTCCAGGCCCAAATTGTTCAGAACCGGAGGCTCAAGCCACCGGTGAAGGTGCGCGAGCGGGGATAGATGTTATTGTCGATGCCGACGAGCCCCGCGGTCGGATCGACGCCACTGTAACCGGTGAGGGTGAACGCGTTCTGCACGGTGCCGAAGAGGCGCAGCGGCTGGCCCCGATACGTGAACGTGTAGGCGAGCGTCACGTTATCCATGCGCAAGAAGGACGCCTTCTCCACGTAATAGTCCGAGAGGTACTGCGGCGTCTCGAAGCCGGTCTCCAGGACCGACGAGTGCAGGTTGAACGGTGATGCACGGGTGACTTCCGCATAGGTGCCCAGGTTGGACGCCACGTTGTTGTAAACGTAGTTCCCCAGGTACGACCGCAGCGTGAAGCTGAGGTCGAGGTTGCCGTAGCTCAGGTACGACGAGTGACCGAGCATCCACTTCGGCGCCGGGTCGTGGAACGGGGTCCGGTCGTCCTGATTGATCTTTTCGTCCCCGTTTAGGTCCTCATAAAGGTCGTGCTCGTTGATGGTCCCGTCCGGCGTATTGGTGAACTTTCCTTGCGCATTCAGTCCGGTCCGATCCTCGTAGATCGGCTTGCCGCTCGCGTCCCGAATGTGCCGGTACACGTAGAAGGAGTTGATGGGTGACCCCGGCTGAAGGGTCTGGATGAGGGTGCCCACGCCGCCGGCGACGCCGCCGGTCAGAATCCGCTGCGCGTTGCCGGCGAACGGATTGATGCTGGTCAGCTCGTTTCTGTTGTAGGCAGCAGTGAAATCGGTCGTCCAGCCAAGGCCCCGCCGGCCCGCTTCGAGCAAGCGGGCGCTCAAACTCAGCTCGAGGCCCTGGTTCTTCATCCTGCCGATGTTGGTGGTGACGAAGTTCGACAGGTTGGTGCCGGCCGCCACAGGCACCGTGAAGATCAGGTCGTGGGTCGTCTTGACGTAGGCGTCGATGGAGCCGGTTACCCGCTGATTCATGAGGCCGAAATCGAGGCCGAGGTTGTAGGAGTGGGTCTTTTCCCATTGGATGTTCGGGTCCACGGCGCCCGGGCGGATCGTGGGGACAAACGTGTCACCGAACTGAACCTGGGTCTGCCCGTCGCCCAGCAGGTAGGCCGCGTACTGCTGGTAGTTCCCGAACGCCTGGTTGCCGGTCCTCGCCACGGAGCCCCGGAGCTTCAGGTCCGAGAATGCCTTGACGCCCCTCATGAACGGCTCCTGGGAGATCCGCCAGCCGAGCGACAGCGAGGGGAAAATCCCCCACTCGTGGGTCGGCCCGAAGCGCGAGGACCCGTCGCGGCGGACGCTCGCAGCCGCCAGGTACCGGTCGTTGATGTTGTAATTGATCCGCCCGAAGAACGAGATCAGCCTGCTCTCCTGAATGTCCTGGAAGTTCTGCACCGTCCGCGCCGAGGTGACGCCGTTGCCGGCCAGCAGGTCGGTGCTCAAGCCGGTGGCCTGGTACCAGGGATACTCGGCATGCGACCAGGAGTACGAGTAGCCGCCGGTCAGATCGAGGGCGCCGGGTCCGGCGTTGAGCGATCCGTAGTTCAGGTAGCTTTCGAAGGTCGTGATAGAGTGGCTCTGGTTCGCGCGATAGTCCCTGCCGCCCTGGCCGGTCTTCGACTCGCTGTGGAGGACCTTCGGCGAAAACTGCTGCCGATCGGTCCGGGTGATGTCGTAGCCGAGGTTGACGTTGGCCCGCAACGCCTCGAGGAAGGGCACGCGATATTCGGCCTGCACGATGCCGATGCTGCGATAGGTGGTGCCGCGGTCCGACGCCAGGTTCAGGATCGCCACCGGATTGTCCGCGGATTGCAGGGTGTTCCCCGGCCAGTCGTAGTAGCCGGTTGCGGTCGTCGCATCGAAGACCGGCTGCGTCGGCCCGAACTGGGCCGCGTTGGAGAGCACGCCGCCGGGCGTGAACAGGTCTTTCGCGCGCGAGCCCCGGAGGCTGGTGCGCACATCCAGGCGGTCCTTGAAGAGGCGCTGCTGGAGGTTCAACCCCAGCGAGACCCGCTGGGTCGTGGTTCCCCGGATGATGCCGTCCTGATCGAGAAGGCCGCCGGACAGACGCCAGGTCATGTTTTCGCTCGCGCCCGAGACGGCGAGGTTGTGCTCTTGGCCGTAAGCGGTGCGATCCACGAGGCTGAACCAGTCGGTATTCGCGGTCTGTAGCTGACCAACGTTCTGGGGCGCGAACTCCTGTACCGCCGCCCGGAACTGCGCCGCGTTCAGCATGCTGGGAAGCCGGGTGACGGAGGAGGCCGACATGCTCCCGGTGTACTCAAACTGGGTTCCTCGTCGCCCCGTCTTCGTCTGGATCAGGATCACGCCGTTGGCTGCGTTCGCTCCATAGATCGCCGCGGCCGAGGCATCCCTGAGCACCGTGATATTCTCGATATCGTTCGGGTTCAGGAAGTTGAGTGGGTTGCGGCCCGCGGAGAGCCCGCCGCCGGCGCCGTTGCCGACCGGCACGCCGTCGATGACGAAAAGCGGTTCGCTGCTGGCGTTGATCGAGGTCGCGCCGCGAATCCGGATCGAGAAGCCGCCACCGGGCTCGTTGTTGTCCACCACCTGCACCCCCGGGACCTTGCTCCGAATGAGCTCCTCCGGGCTGATGATGCGGCCGGTATTGAAATCCGCCGCTGCCACTTGTGTAACGGCGCCGGTGATGTTGCCCGCCCGCTGCTCCCCGTAGCCGGTCACCACGATTTCCGCCAGGCTCACTGCGCTGGCCGTCAGGGGCAGAACGACGTCAACTGTCTGGCCCGCCACGACCGTGACGGTCCGCGCGGCGGGCGAGTACCCGATCAACCTCGCCCGGAGAGTACCCGTGCCCGCGGGTACCCCGGTGAGGAGGTATTGGCCGTCTTGCCGGGTCTGCGCGCTGCGGGGCCCGAACGAGACCGTGACGCCGGAGAGTGGAAGCGCCGACACATCGTTGGTGACCCGTCCGCGGATCGTGCCGGTCTGCGCGTGCGCGCGAAGCGGCGCCATCCAGCACACTGTGAGGAGCGCACTGAGAACATACCAACGTGCTTTCATACGCGTCCTCTTAATGCTATGGGTAAGGAACGCAAACGCCGGGCCGAATACGGGGCGGACTGAAGGAAGGAAGCGGGCACGCGCGTGCTCCGCGAAAATTGCCGGAATTCAGGGGGGACTCTGACCATACATGCTCCGCGGAACGCGGGACGTCAAGAGCGGGAGCAGGTGTCCCCAATGAGGCGCTCATCCAGTCACTCGATGCCATCGATGGAATGGTATCCTACAGGCGCTCCGGATGCGAGGCGCCCTTGCGCGCCTGTGCGGAATCAAATATACTGAACCATATGGTTCAGCATGCAGTCGAGCTCGACCAAGCCTTCGCAGCGGTCTCCGATCCGACACGCCGCGGAATCCTCGAACGCCTGGGGCGCGGAGACGCCTCGATCAGCGACCTCGCCGCGGACTTCGAGATGACCCTGACGGGCATCAAGAAGCACGTGCGGATCCTCGAGGGGGCGGGGCTCGTGGCCACGGAGAAAATCGGACGGGTGCGGATCTGCCGGGTCGGCCGGCGCCGGCTGGCGGACGAAGCGACTTGGATCGGCAAGTACCAAGAGATGCTGGATGCCCGCCTCAACCTGAACTCGGGCATGGAGCAGGGTCTCAACGAGAGTTACGCTGCGCTCGACAAGGTGCTCGCGAAGCTCGGCTGAGGCCGCTACGCTCCGACATGAACTTCCCGCGTTCCGCCGGCATCCTGCTCCATCCCACGTCTCTCCCCGGCCCGAACGGCATCGGCGAGATCGGCCCCGAAGCACACCGATTCCTCGACTTCCTCGCCGAGTCGGGGCTCCGGATCTGGCAGATGCTGCCGGTGGGGCCCACCGGCTACGGCAACTCGCCCTACCAGTGCTTCTCGGCCTTCGCCGGCAATCCGCTGCTCATCCACGTGCCCGGCGCGCAGGGTGACTTCCCCGCGCACACGGTCGATTTCGGGCGCGTCATCCCCCACAAACAGGCGCTACTGCGCCAGGTGACGGCGGGCTTCGCCCCCGACGACCGCTATCGCGCCTTTGTCGCCGAACAGGGCTGGTGGCTCGAAGATTACGCGCTGTTCATGGCGCTCAAGCACGCGCACGGCGGCAGGCCATGGACAGAGTGGGATCCGGGGGCCGCCCTGCGCGATCCGACCGCGCTCGAAGGCTGGCGGTCGCGACTGGCGGACTCGGTGGAGCACTACCGGCGGGAGCAGCGGTTCTTCTTCACGCAGTTCCACACGCTGAAGCAGGCCTGCAGCGACCGCGGCATCCAGCTGATGGGCGACCTCCCCATCTACGTCGCGCACGACTCGGCCGACGTCTGGTCCAATCCTTCCCTGTTCAAGTTGGACGACCGGGGACGCCTCCTGGTGCAGGCCGGAGTGCCCCCGGACTATTTCAGCGCCACCGGCCAGCTCTGGGGCAATCCCATCTACGACTGGAGTGCGATGCGCGCGCAGGGGTACGACTGGTGGATCCGCCGGATGCGGGCCGCATTCGACCTCTTCGACCTGGTCCGCATCGACCACTTCCGCGGCTTCGCAGCGTACTGGGAGGTGCCGAGCACCGACATTACCGCGGTGAACGGTCGGTGGAGGGAGGGGCCCGGCGCGGACCTGCTCAGCGCGATCACCACCGCGCTGGGTCCGCTGCCGATCGTGGCGGAGAACCTCGGCGTCATCACGCCGGAGGTCGAGGCATTGCGGGAGCGATTCAGCTATCCGGGGATGAGCATCCTGCAGTTCGCCTTCGGGACCGACGCCCAGGCCAATGTCTTCCAGCCCCACACGTACCCGCGCGAGCGCGTGGTCTACACGGGGACGCACGACAACGACACCACGCTCGGCTGGTGGACCTCGTCGGGCGCCGGGGACTCCACGCGCAGCGCGAAGGAGGTGGCGCGGGAGAAGGACTACGCCATGCGCTACCTCGCGACCGACGGCCTCGAGATGCACTGGACCCTCATCCGCACCGCCCTGGCGTCGGTGGCGCACACGGCCCTCATCCCGATGCAGGACGTGCTGGGGCTCGGGAGCGAGGCGAGGATGAACCTCCCCGGGCGACCGTCCGGCAACTGGGGTTTTCGCTTCTCGTGGGACCAGCTCACGCCCGGCATCACCCGCCGCCTCCGCGCGCTGGTGGACCTTTACCAACGCTAGGGAAGAGCGTGATCCCACGACATTTATTTCCATCACCACCGCCAGGCGCCTCTTGGCAACCTTTTCGGAAACCTGCTAGGCCTCGAACGCCGCCCGCAATACCAGCCGGATCGTGCCGCCGACCGGCACCACGACGTCACGGTTGGCACTTTCGATTGCGACCGCTGCCCCTGCTCCCGCGCCGACGACACCCCCCACGGCAGCTCCGGTGCCGCCGCCGAGGACCTTGCCCAGGATCGCTCCGGCGGCTGCCCCAACGCCGACCTTGGCCGCTTCACTGGTGCCGACCCCGCGGCCTTTGAGCGTATGCTCCACGAAAGTGACATCGGCGTCGAGCGGGTGCGATTCGCCGTTGATCGACACGCTCACCGCGCGCAGCTCGATGGTGCCGTCCGTCGCGGCCTTGTTGGGCGCCGGCTTGAGCGCCACGATCGAGAGCGTGACCACCGAGCCGGCGGGGATCACGACGCGACCGTTGCTGGCGAGGACCGCTTCACCGATACGGGCGGTGAGGGTCTCGCCGGGCTTGTTGGTCTTCGACGTGATCGAGCTCGCCGCCGTGACCTCGAGCGTCGTTCCCGCGACGAGACGGGTCGCCGGAGCGGGAGCCGGGGCTTCCGTCACCGGTACCGGGGCCGGTGCGGGAGCCGGGGCCGGGGCCGGGGCCGGGGCGGCCGCCCGCGGCGGATTCCGCCTCGGGGCAGGTGCGGGCGCCGGCGCCCTGAGGTACACCGTGTCGGTGGGGGTCGGCGCCGCCGGGACGTCGTTCAGCGCGACCGTCGAATCCGGCCGGGGAAGCTGAATGTCCCGTGAGGCGCTGTCCGCGGCGATCGCCTGGCTGTCTTTGCGCCCGCACCCGGCAAGCACGCCCGCGCCGGCAAGAACGATCAGAATCCTTCGCATGGTTTCCTCTGACATGAGAGAGCTCGGTACAGGAGACGAGGAAAACCGAGGGGTTCACACAGCTGATCGAGTCTACAGCCACCGCCGGAGAAACTCCGGCGTGAGTGCCTGCAGCCATCCCGCCAGCCGGGTGAATTGCCCGGTGGCCATGAGAATGCCCACCAGAATCAGCAGCACACCGCTGATGCGCTGTACCCAGGGCAGAAACCGGCGGAACCGCTTGAACCAGTCCAGAAACGCTTCCGCGGCGTACGCGGCAATCAGGAACGGCACCGCCAGCCCGAGCGAATAGGCGAACAGGAGCACCATTCCCCGCGAGAGATCCGCCTCGGTTGCAGCCAGGCCGAGAATGCCTCCGAGAATTGGCCCGATGCACGGGGTCCAGCCCGCCGCGAAGACCATGCCCACCAGTACCGACCCGAGAAATCCGACCGGCTTTCGGTCGAGATGGAGTCGCGCGTCCTGGTCGAGGAATGAGAGCTTGAGTACGCCGAGACAGTAGAGTCCGAACAAGATGATCAGCCCGCCGCCGATGCGCTGGAACCAGATCTCGTAGTACTTGAGCACCCGGCCGAGGGCCGTGGCGGTCGCGCCGAACAGCATGAAGATCAGCGTGAAGCCGAGCACAAACAGGAAGGCGTGAATCATCGCCATCCGGCGCCGGTCAGCCATCTCGTTGATGGTGAAGCCGGTGATGAAGCCGAGGTAGGACGGCACCAGCGGTAGCACGCAGGGAGAGAGGAAGCTCAGCAGCCCCCCGGCAAATGCCACGAGCAGCGTGAGATTCGGGGTATCGCTCACAAGTCTCTCGCGGTCAGGGGCCCCAGGTCCCTGCCCCGGCATGCCTGGCAGAGACCGTGGATCTCGATGTGGTGACGCCGGTAGAGGAATCGCTGCTCATCGGCGGTGACGCGCAGCATCCGTTCGACGCGATCGCCGGCGAACTCCATCACCACCCCGCAGCGCTCGCAGATGAGATGGTCGTGCGCCTCGGCCGCCGCTGGCTCGTAGCGGGTGTACCCCTCGCCGAAGTCCCGCTCGCGCACCAGGCCCATCTGCACCAGGATATCGAGCGTCCGGTAGAGCGTCGCGGTGCCGATCGCCTCGCCCGCCGCGACGAGCCGGCGCTCCAGCTCCATCACCGAGGGGTGGTCCGGCGCACCGAAGACCATCCCGGCGATGGCGAGCCGCTGGCGGGTCACCGGGAGTCGCTTGTCGCGCAAGTGCCGGCGGAACCGCTCCAGGAGCGCCGCGGCGTCATCCGGCGGCAGGCGCGGCATCGCTCTCGCCCTCCGGGGGGAACCAGGCGGCGGCATCGACCGGCGCCGGGGGCGCCTCCTCGTCCGAGCGGCGCGGTACGAGGGCGAGCAGCTCGTCGAGCGCCTCGAGCGGTCCGCTGCCGACTTCATCGAGACTCCAGGTGAACTGCCCGCGCTGCTTCCCCTTGACCGTCAACACGAAACGGGCGGTATAAATGCGGCGACGGACGCCGTCCACCCGCGAGAGGACGGCGGTGCCGAAGTCCTGCCCGTCGCGCCGGACTACCAGGAACGCCCAGATGCGATCCACCTCGGCCACCGGCAACGCCTCGCGGAGCGCCAGGGCCAGCTTCTCCCAGCCCGTGCCGACGCCGGGGCCTGACGCGGGGATCACGCCCGGCGGCATTGGTCGACGTAAAAGCGAAGTACGTGCATGAAGTCCTGTGCGTTGGTGACCACCCCGAATGCCTGGTGGGTGCCGCGGTCCTTCAGCTTGCTCACCACGAACTCGGTCTGATCCACGCAGATCGTGGTGAGCGGCTCGGGGGCGCCGCGGTGCGTGTGAAAGGAGGGGAGCATGTTCCCCACCGCGATCGCATGGAGCGCGGTCGCCACGAAGATGGCGCCAGTGGCCCGAACGGTATGATCGCGCATGGCGTCCTGGGCCGCGATGGTATCGGTGAGGACGCCGGGCAGGGGGCCATCGTCCCGAATCGATCCCGCGAGCACGTAGGGCACCCGGTGGGTCACCAGGGCGTGCATGATACCGCGGCCAATCAGTCCACCGGCGACCGCCGCTTCGATGCTGCCCGCGGCGCGAACCTTGTTGATCGCGCGCATGTGCGATCCGTGCCCCGCCACCGTCGTGACACCGCGGTCGGTCATGCCCAGCGTCGTCCCGTAGATCGCGGCTTCGATGTCGTGCACCGCGACGGCGTTCCCCGCCAGCACCGCCTGCACGTATCCACCGCGGATGAACCACTCAAAATCCGCGCGGGCCCTCGAATGGACGAGCGCCGGACCGACCACCCAGACAAGGAACCCCCCGGCCCTGCGCTCCGCCTCCACCCGCTCAGCCATCTCGTCGTAATTGACCGGCCGCTCGCGGCTGACTTCCGTCGCCATGAAACGGAATTCATTGGGACTCGTGGCGCCGCCGAGAAAGCCTTCGGCGTGGACAACGATACCCTCGCTCCCGTCCTCCGCGAGACCCATGGCCACCGGGTCGCTTTTCCGCACCAGCCGCGGCTCCACCGTCTCGAGGGTGGCGCCACGCCGGACGATGACGGCATCCATGCGGGGGCGGGTCGGCATCATCCAACCCTCACCCACCCGCACGTAGGTGGGGAGGTTTGAGGTCGAGAAGAAGCCTTCAGGAAGGACGCCATCGGCGGGCGCAGGGTCGAATCGCGCCTCCGGCGCCCCCGCGAACGGGGACCGGGAAACGTCGGGCAGCGGTGAACGCAGGGGCGTTGCCATGGAAGGGTGGGAAACTAGGTGTCCCCCCGGGGGCTTTCAAGCGGCAAAGGGAGAGCGGATATTCTTCCGTCATGCGACCACACGCCGCTTTTCTCATGATGGTCACCCTGAGCGCCACGATCGTCACCCTGAGCGAAGCGGAGGGGCCGATCTCCGCGTTCGCCCAGGCGCCCGCCCCTTCGGGCGCACCGCGCCCTCAGCGTGACAGCGCGCGAGTCCGTGACACCGTCCGCACGCTTCCGGAGCTCGCGGTGCGCGTCACCCGGGCCTCGGAAGAGCGGAGCCGGCTGCCTATGGCCATCGGTGTCCTCGGCGGTACCACGATCCGGCGGGCCCAGCTCACCGGAGGGCTCGATGAATCGCTGAGCCGGCTCCCCGGGGTGGTCGTGCTCAATCGCTACAACTATTCGCTCGATCAGCGGGTGTCGCTCCGCGGCGCGGGGAGCCGGGCCAACTTCGGACTCCGCGGGGTGAAGGTGCTCCTGGATGGTGTTCCGCAGACGCTGCCCGACGGGCAGAGCCAGCTCAGCAACCTCGAGCTCGGCATCATCGATCGGGTTGAGGTGCTGACCGGGTCGGCCGGCGCACTGTACGGCAATGCGTCCGGGGGGGTGCTCTCCTTCTCCACCGGCATCCCGAGCGGACCGCTGGAGTCGCGGCTGCGGCTGACGGGGGGATCGTTCGATACGTTCAAGTGGAACTCGGTGCTGGAAGGCAGCACCGGCAGGATGAGCGGATTGATTTCCCTCTCCACGCTCAAGACCGATGGGTTTCGCCAGCATAGCCGAGCCGAAGCGTACCAGGCCTTCGGCAAACTGGACTTCGTACTGAGCGGACGCTCCACCCTCGGATTGCGAGTGTCGTTCGCCGACGCGCCCCACGCGGAGAATCCGGGCGCGCTCACCGTGGCGGAGTACGCCGTGAAGCGCGACAGCGCCGCCGGCACCAGCATACTGCGCTGGGCCGACAAGGACGTGTCCCAGAAGCAGCTTTCGCTCCGGTACCGCTGGCTCGACGGCGCGGGATCGGAACTGGAAGCGACCGTCTTCGGATTGCTTCGCGATCTGAAAAATCCGCTCGCCGCCCCGCCGCCCCCGCCCGCTTCAGCGACGTCCGGCACCTACAACACCATCGACCGGGCAGCCGGAGGAGTTCGGGTCGCGGGCACGCTGCCGCTCTCACGCGGCGCCGCGCCGCTCCGGATGACACTCGGGCTCGACCTTCAGACGATGCGCGATGACCGCCGCAATGAGCGAAGCGACGCAGGCGCGCCGACCGGGGTCGTGCTGGCCGATCAGCGGGAAACGGTTTCGGAGCTGGGGCCGTTCACCCAGCTGCATTGGACGGTGTCGCCGACCGTGCTGCTTCTCGCTGCGGCGCGCTTCGACCGGCTGGCGTTCCGGGTGCGTGACCGCTTCCTCACCGATGGCGTGGACAACAGCGGACGCCGGATCATGGAGAGTGTGAGCGCGAGCGCCGGCGCGAGCATCCGGGTCGCGCGAGGGACGACGGTGTTCGCGAACACCGGGACGAGCTTCGAATCGCCCACGACGACCGAGCTGGTCAACCAATCCAACGGAACCGCGGGATTCAACGCGACGCTGGGACCCCAGCGAACCTGGTCGGTCGAGCTCGGCGCCCGCGGAAGCGCAGGCAGCGGATTCCAGTATTCGCTTTCGCTGTTCAGCAATCGCATCGCGGATGCCATCATCCAGGTGCGGGAGCAGGACGGGCGGGCGTTCTTCCAGAATGCCGGGCGGGTGAGGAATCGCGGGGCCGAGCTGGGACTCGGCGCCCAGCCGTGGCGGTGGCTCCGGCTCCAGGGCGCGTACACTCTCGCCGACTATGCGTTCACCGAGTACCGCATCCCGAATGGGGCGACGACCGATACGCTCGACGGGAAGCGGCTCGCCGGCGTGCCCCGGCACTTCTTCCGCGCGACTGCGACGGCATCGCTCGGACAATTCGTGATAGAGGCCGATCAGACGACGGCGGGCGAGATGTTCGGCGACGACCGGAACACGCAGCGGGTCGAGGGGTGGGGCGCCGGGGTGACGTCACTCAGGGCCAGCGCGGGATTTATCTGGGGGCAGGCACGCTTCGAGCCGTTCGGCGCGATCAACAATCTGTTCGACCGGCGCTACGTGGGCTCGGTGAATATCAATGGGGCATTCGGCCGGATTCTTGAGCCGGCGCCTGGCAGAAACGGGTACCTCGGCATGGAAGTGAGCTGGTCGAAGCGGTAGGTGGCTGAAGGGCTGGAAAATACAGAATTGGACCTCGTCGGCGGACATCTGATGTCACAACCCGGACGAGTTTGCGCAGTCTTGACGCAGGACCCCGCACCAGCGTCTCGAAACATGGCAAATAAACTCGCAGCTCCGCATTCTCGCGCCCCCCATCGTTCATGTTGGCACGCGTTCCGTCATGCCGGATATGCGCCGGGCGATCGCTTCGGTGGATCCCGAGCTCGCCATGCGCGCCGACCCGATCGAGGCGCTTCGCTCTGAGTAATGGGCGGCGGGGCACGAGATTGCGGACCGCTCGCGCGCGGCGTACTCTCCTTGAGTACCGCCCCCACCCGGAGCCGGGATGAAGCAGCTACTGCCCGCACTGGCGGGCCTCCTCATTGCCACCGCCCTCCCCGCGCAGACCTCCGACATCACCCTCTGGGTCACCCTCGGCGATTCGGACCAGCTGGTCGAAGTCGATCCCTACAGCTATCGCGAGCTCCGCCGGATCAAGGTCGACCCGAAGCCGCACGGGCTGGCGATCTCGGCGGACGGCTCCAAGGTGTATCTCGCAAGCGACAAGACCGGAAACTTCCAGGTGGTCGACGCGCGCTCGGGCCGGATCACAGGGCAGATACCGATCGGCAACGACCCGAATCAGATGACGCTCACCAAGGACGGCCGGTTCGCCTACGTGCCGATCCGCGGCGACAGCAAGATCGCCGTTGTCCAGCTCGATCCGCTCCGGCTGGTCAAGCTGCTTCCCTCGCCCGCGGGTCCGCACGATGCCTACACCTCGGCCGACGGCAACCGCATCTACGTCGGCGCGCAGTTCGGCACGGGGATCGTGGTAATCGACCCGGCGACCCAGAGCGTGTTGCACACGATCCCCACGACCGCGGGCGTCCGTCCCCTGGAGCCTTCGGAGGACGGGAAGACCATCTATGTCGCTCTCTCCAAGCTCCTCGGGTTCGTGGTGGTCGACCCAGCGGCCCGCCGGGTGACGCGCCGGGTCGAGCTGGGCACCCTTCCCGAGGGTATGCCCCAGCCGTATCGCGACACCTGGACCCACGGGCTCCAGCTCGCGAACGGCGGGCGGGAGCTCTGGCTCTGTGACGACATCAACGATCTCATCCGGGTGGTGCGGCTGTCGGACATGAAGGAAGTGGCGCAGATCCGCACCGGGCATTTCCCGCACTGGTTCGCGATGCGGCCCGATGGCCGGGTGATCTTCGTCAGCCTCTGGTTTTCGGATGCCGTGGCGGCGATCGACGTCCAGACGCGGAAGGTGCTGAGCAACATGCAATTCGAGCTGGGCAGCGGCCCCAAGCGGATCGCCATCGCACGGAGAGTCCGGTGACGCGGCTCCCGCGCGCGGCCGGACTCGCGCTCGCATCGATCGCCCTCGCGGCGGCGCCCGCGGCGCTGTCGGCGCAACTCGGGATGCCGCCGAACGATCCCGACAGCTGGAGGGTCGCGGGCACCGCCAAGGTCCTCTGCTCGGCGCTGTTCGTCTCCGGGCGCGACCTGGCCGAGGCGCGGGCCCACGTGGCGGACTACTTCCTCCGCGAGAAGCTCGACTCGATCAGCGACCTCCACGTGGACCGGGAAAGGAAGCTGGTCCGGCTCACCGTCGCGGGCCGCATCACGCGCGAGGCGAAGCTCTACGGCGACCAGGGCTGCGTCATTCACCAACCCGGCCGCGACACCGTGTTCTTCAGGCCGGTCCGGGTGACATCGCGACTGCCCGACGCCGCAACGACGCCGTGGCCGATGGGCGATCTCCTCCCGAACGAGCCGCCGCCCGCGGGGCTCGACACCGCCAAGCTCAGGCAGGCGACGGACTCCGCGTTCGCGAACCCCGCCGGGCTCACCGCCGGCTTCGTGGTGGTATACCAGGGCCGGATCGTGGCCGAGCGGTACGCGAACTCCGCTACCCAAGAGATGCAGCTCGAGAGTTGGTCGATGGGCAAGAGCATCACCGGCACGCTGATCGGCATACTGATCCGGCAAGGCGCCTTCCGGCTCGAGGACGCGGCGCCGGTGCCGGAGTGGCGGAAGACGCCCGGCGACCCGCGGGCGAAGATCCGGGTGATGGACCTGCTCCGGATGTCGAGCGGGCTCCGATTCAGCCGAGGCAGTCCCGAGGACCTTCCCGGCTACCACGACCACGATCTCATCTATACCGGCGCGATTGATGCCTTCCAGTTCGCGGTGACTCGCGAGCCGCAGTTCGAGCCGAACACGTTCGGCCGCTACCGCAACGTGGACGTGATGGCCCTGGGGCTGCTCATCCGCGACGCGGTGCAGGCGCGAGGCGAGGACTACCTCACCTGGCCGCAGCGAGCCCTCTTCGACAAGATCGGAATCCGCCGGCAGGTGCTGGAGACGGATCCCTACGGGAACTTCCTGCTCTCGGGCTACGACTACGGCACGCCGCGCAATTGGGCCCGCCTCGGGATGCTGTACCTGAACGACGGCGTCTGGAACGGCGAGCGGCTTCTGCCCGAAGGGTGGACCAAGCTCGTGTCGACCCCAGCACCAGCGTGGGCCGACTCGAGCTACGGCGGGATGGTCTGGGTCAACGCGCGCGGCGCCTGGCCTCTCCCCCGCGACGCGTTCGCCTTCCGTGGGGCGGGCGGCCAGGAGACCTACGTGGTGCCGTCGCTCGACCTCGTGGTCGTGCGGATGGGGCACTTTCCCGGATCGCGGGTGGGCGGCCAGGACCTGCGGCGTGCGCTCCGGCTGATCGCGGAGGCGGTGCCGGCACCCTACTTCCCGCCCCGCGTCGAGTGGGCGCGGCGTCCTCCCGCCGCGGTCGGATTGAACCCGGCCCTGGTGGATTCCGCGATCGCCTTCGCCAAGGCGGCGGAGAGCAACGCGCCCCGCGATCTGGAAGCGGCGCACTGGCAGAGCGTCTTCGGGCGCGAGCCGCTGCCGGAGCCGCTCGGGCCCTTCAAGCCCCGCGGCGATCTGACGGGGATCATCGTCAGGAACGGCTACCTCGTCGCGGAATGGGGCGAGCCGGACCGGGTGGACCTGACCTTCAGCGTCACCAAGAGCTTTCTCTCCAGCACCGCCGGGTTGGCCTGGGATCGGAAGCTCATTCCCGATCTCCACGCCAAAGTGAAGGACCTCGTGAAGACCGGCGAGTTCGACTCCGAACACAATGCCAAGATCACTTGGGACCACCTGCTCCGGCAGACCAGCGACTGGGAAGGCACCCTCTGGAGCAAGCCCGACTGGTCGGACCGGCCCCCGGCGAACGTCCCGATCGACCAGCACCGACAGCGGGTTCGCAACGAGCCCGGAACCTCGTACAAGTACAACGACGTGCGGGTGAACGCGCTGGCGTACGCCCTGCTCCGGGTCTGGAAACGGCCGCTGCCCGAGGTGCTCAAGGCATTCGTGATGGACCCGATCGGCGCCAGCGAGACCTGGGAGTGGCACGGCTACCGGAATTCCTCGGTGGAGATCGACGGCCGGCGGATGATTTCGGTGGGCGGCGGAGCGCACTGGGGCGGCGGGATGTGGATCAGCGCGCGGGATCAGGCCCGTTTCGGCCTGCTCACGCTGCACCGGGGACGGTGGGGGGACCAGCGGATTCTCTCGGAGGAGTGGATCGCGCAGGCCCTGACTCCCACCGGCGCCCAGCCGACCTACGGATTCATGAATTACTTCCTCAACACGGGGCAGCGCCAGTGGCCGAGCGCGCCCCCGAGCACGTTCTGTCACCTCGGGAACGGGACCAACGCCGTGTGTGTGCTTCCCGACTACGATATGGTGGTCGTGCTGCGGTGGATTCGCGGGAATGCAGTGGACGGAGTACTCAAGCGACTGATCGAGGCGGCCCGAGGGGGCACTTCTCTACAAAGGTCTCCATGAAAGCCGATTCAGAGCTGACCGTTCGCGGCCTGATCCTTGGCGCCGTCATCGCCGTCGTGTTCACCGCCGCCAACATCTACCTCGGCCTCCGGGTCGGCATCACCATCGCGTCATCGATTCCGGCCGCGGTTATTTCGATGGGAGTGCTCCGGGCATTCCGCACCGGCAACATCCGGGAGAACAACATCGTCCAGACCGTCGCCTCCGCGGGCGGGACGCTCTCGGCGATCATCTTCGTGCTGCCGGGACTGATCATGGTCGGCTGGTGGAGAAGCTTTCCCTTCATGACCACCTTCCTGATCTGCGCGCTGGGCGGCATTCTCGGCGTCCTCTTCTCGATCCCGCTCCGGCGGGCGCTGGTGGTCAACTCGACCCTTCCCTTCCCCGAAGGGCTCGCCGCCGCGGCAGTCTTGAAGGCGGGAGCCACCGGCGACGAAGCGTCACCCGATGCCCTGGAGAGGAAGCGCGGCCCGCTCATCGTCCTGATGGGCGCGCTCGCCTCCGCGGGGACCCTGATCGTCAGCTTTACCGGCGTCGCCGCCACCGGACTGGCGCACTTCTTTCGCGTGGGATCGGGCGCCACCGGGGTGCAGCTCGGTTTTTCGCTCGCTTTGCTCGGGGCTGGCCACCTGGTAGGCATCTCGGTCGGCCTGGCGATGCTCACCGGGCTGATCATCGCGTGGGGCATCGCGACCCCGCTGCTGAGCGCGGGTCTGCCGGGGGACGCCGCCGAGGTGGCGGTGACGGTCTGGCGCACCCAGGTCCGCTTTCTCGGCGCCGGCGCGATCGGGGTCGCCGCCATCTGGAGCCTCATCAAGCTGGTGCGGCCGGTATTCGCCGGCCTCATGGCAACCGCCAGGGCAAGAAACACAGCGAGCACCGGCGGCCAGGACGACCGCGACATCTCGCTGGGCCTGATCGGCGTGCTCTCCGCCGGGTGCCTGGTGATGATCGGGTGGCTGCTCCATCGCTTCATCGCGGGCACCCCGCTCGCGGGACAGACATGGCCCCTGGTGGTGGGGGGCGTGCTGTTCACGGTGGTGATCGGCGGCTTCGTGGCGACGGTGGCGGGTTACATGGCGGGACTGATCGGCGCGTCCAACAGCCCGGTCTCCGGCATCGGCATTCTCGCCACCGTTGCCATCGCCCTCCTCCTCGCGGTCTTCGCGCAGCCCGCCCTCGGCGCCGACGCGACCGGCGCGCTGGTAGCCTTCGCGCTGTTCACGGTGTCGATTGTCTTCTCGATCGCCACCATCTCGAACGACAATCTTCAGGATCTCAAGACCGGCCAACTGGTGGGCGCCTCGCCCTGGAAGCAGCAGGTCGCCCTCATCGTGGGCGTGATCGCCGGATCGCTGGTGATTCCGGGGACGCTCGATCTGTTGAACCGGGCCTATGGCTTCCCCGGCGATCCCAACCGGGCCGCGATCAGCGCCGATCCGCTGCCGGCGCCGCAGGCGGCGCTGATCTCGACGCTGGCGCGCGGCGTGCTCAACGCCCAGCTCGACTGGAACATGATCGGGATCGGGGCTCTGGTGGGGCTGGCCTGCATTTTCATCGACGAAATACTCGGCGTGCTCAAGCTGATCCGGCTCTCGCCGCTCGCGATCGGGATCGGGATCTACCTCCCAATGGATGCCACCCAGCCCGTCGTGCTCGGCGCGCTGATCGGGTGGTTTTACAACCGAGCCATGGACCGGCGCGGCAACGCCGAGATGGCCAAGCGGTTCGGGGTGCTGCTGGCGTCGGGATTGATCGTGGGAGAGAGCCTGCTCGGCGTGCTGAACGCCGGTCTCATTGTCGCGACCGGCAGTGCGGCGCCGCTCGCCCTGGTCGGCGCGGACTTTGCCGGGGCGGCGCGATGGGTGGGTATCCTGCTGTTCGCCGTGGTCATCGCGCTCAGCTATCGCTGGGTTTCAAAGCAGTCGGAGCTCGAGCCCGCGACGCCGGGGGCGTGATACTTTTGGCCGGCGACGCCCGTAGCTACCTGATTCGGCAGTTCGAGACGGCGTGGAAGCTCGCCGGCTTCCACCTCGACGGACTCACAACAGAGGGGCGGAGCGCACCCGATGGCCCTTCCAGGACCGCCCCTTTGGTGACGTCGTCGCCTGGGTCAATGTCGAGCTCACCAAGAACGCCGCCGAGATCGGCTACGCGCGCTTCCTCTATGACGTCAGCAGCCCTCGTTAAGTTTGCGCTCGTCACCGATGGAGGATCGTCCCATGGCAATTCGCGTTTCGGTGTTCTATCCCGCTGGCAACGGTAAACGGTTCGACCATGCCTATCATGCCAACACCCATGTGCCCATGGCCGCACGGCTCCTCGAGCCGGTGCACTATGAAGTTGATCGCGGACTCGGCGGCGGCGTCCCCGGATCGGCGGCCCCCTTCGTTCCGCTGATCCAGGTCAGCGAAATCGTGCCTGTCGCCGGGACGGGTGGCCGCGGCGGGGCTTAGCCCGACAGCTAATCTGCATGCGGATCTTCGGAGTGCACGACGAGAACACCCGGCTCCAGCTCGCGGCGGTCGCCGAGCGGGCGCGCAAGGTCGCGCTCATGGCGGACGGTCACGTGGGGTATGTGATGCCGATCGGCGGGGTCGCGGCCTACGACAACCAGGTATCGGTGGTGGGCGTCGGATTCGACATCGCCTGCGGCAATGCCGCGATCCGCACCGACCTGAATTTGCGCGACCTGGGCGGGACGGCGGCCGAGGGCGCGCGGGCCATCGCGGCCCTGGCGGACGAAATCGCCGACACGCTGAGCTTCGGCGTGGGACGGAAGAACCGCTCCGGCGATGCGCCGGTGGATCACCCGCTCTTCGAAGATCCGGCGTGGTCCGTGGTGCCGCCCAGTCACCGCCAGGCCCTGCACACCAAGGCTCGGCAGCAGCTCGGCACGGTGGGCAGTGGCAATCACTACGTCGACGTCTTCAGCGACGAGAGCGGTGCGCTCTGGGTCGGGGTGCACTTCGGAAGCCGCGGGTTCGGGCACACGGTGGCCTCGAGCTTCATCGCGCTCTCCCAGGGCAAGGGCTGGGGCGAACGGGCGCCCGAGGCGGAGGTGCTGCTGCCGCTCGATCAGCCGCTGGGGCATGACTACTGGCACCTGATGCAGCTCGCGGGGCGGTATGCATACGCCGGACGCGAATGGGTGGCGCGGAAGGTGGTGGATATCCTGGGCGGCCGGGAGCTGGAGCTGGTGCACAACCATCACAACTTCGCCTGGAAGGAAGTGCACGACGGCGAAGAGCTGGTGGTGGTGCGGAAGGGCGCCACGCCCGCGTTTCCCGGACAACTCGGATTCATCGGCGGGAGCATGGGCGACGATGCCGTGATCGTCCGCGGCGCCGACGCACCGGACTCGGAGGTGGCCGCGCTGCAGCGGGACGCGCTCTTCTCCACGGTGCATGGCGCCGGCCGGGTGATGAGCCGGACCCAGGCCGCCGGAAAGCGTAACCGGAAAACGGGTCAGCTCATCACCGCCGGCAGGGTGACCGCGGAGATGATGCACGAATGGGTGAGCCGGAAGGGTGTGGTATTGCGGGGCGGCGGGCTCGACGAAAGCCCGCACGCCTACCGGCGGCTGCCCGAGGTGCTGGAGGCGCAGGGAGCGACGATCGAGGTGCTGCACGTGCTCCGGCCGCTGATCGTGGTGATGGCGGGTGCCGACGAGCTCGATCCGTACCGGGACTGAAGCTGCAGCAGGAGACATCGATGAACACTACCCGAATCGCAGTGGTGGCGGGGGCCGCGGGCTCGATCGGCTTCATGCTCCGTTCAGGTTATCGTAACGGTTCCACTGTCCCCGTTATCCTGCTGATTCTTTTCACCATCTGGGTGCTCTCCCCATTCGTGGCCCTCCTGCTCGCCGACCGCGTTTCGAAGCGCTGGTCGGTTCTTACCCGGGCGACGCTGCATGGCGTGATGCTGATTGTCACGCTGGGGTCGTTGGCCATCTACGGGTATGTGGCCGTGAGCCCGCCGCGGCCGAAGCCCGCTGCCGTGTTCCTTCTCGTTCCCTTGGGGTCATGGCTGCTTCTGGCGATAGTTGTCCCGATCGCCGGGTTCCTGTCAGGCAGGCGGTCACGTGGAAGCGCTGGTGCCTGACTCTCTCCGCGAGGTTCCACCATGGTCGCTCCGAACGTGCGTCGTGCCTTCATGCTGTTTCATGCGGTCCTGGGACTCGGCCTCCTGATCATGAGCGTGCAAACGCTGACGCACGCCCTGCATGAGGGCGGTGACCACACCCACCTCGCCTTCGTTGCGGGTCTCGAAGCCCTGGGCGCCGTGCTGTTCCTGATCCCGGGCACCCTTCGCTGGGGTGGCGTGGCGCTGCTGGTCGTACTGCTGGTCGGCTTCATCGCCGAGGTGACACAGGGCGAGTGGCAAATACAGCTTCTGATCTACGCCGCCGGCGTGTGGTTCGTGATGGTACACGGGCCCGCATGGGGCGGGAAGGCGGAGCAATAGGGAGTGGCGGCACCACTCAGCCACCGGCTCTCGGTGCTCGGCGCCATGCTGCCGGGCGAGCTCCCGCCAGGCGTGCAATAGGCCGGCCTTCCGGCTGCTGAGGCTACCCGCTTACCGAATCCGCGGAAGTATTCTCAAGGGTGCGCGCTCCCGTTATGCGTTGACTTCCCGATCCACGCCGCAATCCCCTGCGCCAGCTCGGGCACGATCGGGATCGTGCGATCCTGGTACAACGGGCGCTGCAGGGTGAGGTCACGCGAAGTGGCGGCCTTGAAGACATGGTTCGCTGCCGGGATGGTGAGGTATGTCGCGTCGGGTCGCGCCGCGTGCAGCGCCTCGGCGTCGCGCAGGTCGACCTGTACATCCATCGCTCCCTGCACGATCAGGACGGCAACGCGGGCCCCGGCGATCTCGACCGTGGGGTCGTACGCAGCCATGCTGGCGATGAGGCGGCGATACCCCGGCACCAGGACAGGGGCGGCGATGGGCGGAGCGTCGGGCACATCCTCTCCACGAATGAACCGCGCGAACGCGCTGTCGATCTTCGTTACCGTCGCGCTGTCGGTCTGCAGGGCGAACTGATCGTGCAGCACGTGCTGCAGCTTGCGACCAATTCCGCTCAGCATGGCAACGCCCTCCACGGGTGCGCCGCGGTTTGCCGCCTGGAGGACCAGTCCGGCCCCTTCGCTGTGTCCGATCAGGAAAATTCTCGAATAGCGGCCGTCGCTGGCAACGGCACGCGTGACCGCCAGGACGTCATTCACATAGTCGTCGAGCATGAGCGCGGAATGATCGATGGTGCGCGCGCTCTCCCCGATGCCGCGCTTGTCGTACCGCACGGTGGCAATCCCGCGCTCGGCGAGTGCCCGTGCGAGCTGCGCATAGAGGTCGGTCTGCACGAGGGGACCGTTGCCGTTGCGATCGGTCGGGCCGGAGCCGGCGACGATCACCGCGATCGGCATCCGGCTATTCGTGTCCCGCGGCAGGGCGAGCGTGCCAAGCAGCACCAGCGTGCCGCTGGGGATGTCGATCGGGCGTTCGACGAAACCTGCCGGTGGTGACGCCTGGGCGGGGAGCACTGGCGGCACAGCCAATATCCCGGCCATGGCCACCACTACGGCGACCGCAACCGGGGTGCTCTTGTCCGTCGTGGCCACGACGGCGGCGGTGATGGCCGAGATGAGGAAGCCGGCGATACCGGTGATGACCGCGTGGGCGGGGGACACCAGGGACATCGCGACCATCGCCACTCCGGTGACCATGAGCAGGCCCCCGAACCAGCGATGGGTGCGCCGCCACAGGTCCGGGTCGTTGAGGGTGCGCCGGGTCCGGAGGCCCGCGATCCAGTTGGGCCGGATGCGCGGCACCACGTTGCCGAGGATCGTCACGCCGAGGCCCAGGATCGCGGTGAAGACTTGCAGCGTCCACGCGGGCCAGCCGAGGACGGTGCCCAAGATCACGACGTGGAAGAGGATCACGAAAGCCACGACCGACGTGACGATGACCGCGAAGCTTGGCTCGAACCGGTCGATGGCGGCTGCGCCGGTGCGTTGGGAGAGGAACCAGGACGGGAAGATGCGCCGGCCGAGGCGTTCACCGGCAGGTGAGGCCAGGGCCGCAAAGAGGAGCCAGACGACAAGGGCCATGGTCGGCAGGCCGAAGGCGGCGACGGTGCGGGGCATCGCATCGCTCTCGGCGATGGCGGCGAACGGGAACAACGCATCCCAGTGGGGCACGACCAGTTCCGGAAGCCGGCCGAACACTGCGGCGGAGAAGGCGTAGCCTGCGGCGATGAGCACTGCTGGAGTCCACTTACGCATTGCTGCCTCCCGGGTTGGTCCAGTCGATGAGGTGCTCGACGAGCTCCTGTAGGACCGTCGCGTTGAGCTCGTAGATGATGCTGTTGCCATTGCGCTCGGCCGTGATCAGGCCCGCGTCCTTGAGGACGCCGAGGTGCCGGGAGATGGTGGCCCATGAGGTCGGGAAGCGATCGGCGATCTCGCCCGAGGTCAGGGCCTGCTTGCGCAGCAGCTTCACGATCTTCCGCCGGGTCGGGTCCCCGAGGGCGCGGAAGACGGCGTTGGTTCCGGGCATGGGTCCTCCCTAATATCTTATTACATAATAAGCTAATTAGCTAAATACGCAAGGAGAAGGGGCGGCGCAATGGGTGGGTATCTTGCTCTTTGCGCTGGTCATCGCGGCGGGTGGCAAATACAGCCTCTGATCTACGCCACCGGCGTATGGTTGGTGATGGCACAGGGGCCCGCATGGGGCGGGAAGACATCTCTTCGGACCCCGTGATATTGAGAGGAAGACCGGGCCGAGCTCCTCCGGCGCGAGATGGCTGCTAGCGGAGAGGACGCGCGGAAGCGGTTACCGGTGGTCCTGCTGACGACGAAGTAGATTTCGTCGATGCCCGGCGGACGCACGTGCTGAAGATCCTGCCCGACCATGGCCCTGGGGCGGTGTACACCGCCCCAGGGCCATGAAAAACGGACTTTATCTGTCGCTGGTTGCCGTCGTCGTCCTGGGACTGGTCGCGTGGAGGGCACCGGTGCCGGCGCGGGGGAACAGCGCTGCACCGCAAACCTGGGAATACCGCATCGTCAAGGAAGGTCAAGGTGGGCCGGGCCCCCGAGTGCTCAATGCCCTCGGCGCCGAGGGGTGGGACCTGGCGTCGGTCGTCTGCACGGAGCTGGCGATCTCTCTGGGCGGCGGCACCGACGAATGCTGGTACTACATGAAGCGCGCCAAGTAGAGAACGGGTCTGTTACTGCTTGACGAACTTCATCGGCAGGCCGAACGCCGAGCTCTCATAGGCGTTGTTCAAGAACTTCAGCACCATCGACTTGCCTGCGGCCAGCGTCACGTAGGTCCTGTCGCCTTCGATGATAAACGTGCCCTGGTGCGTTGACGGCTGGCCGGTGGGGGGGGTCATCGTGAACGTCAGCGTGTTCCCGGGCGTGAAGTCGATCTTGAACTCGCCATCTTCGTTGGTGGCGACATAGGTGCCGGTCGGCGTCGTGGGCACATTGCGGGTGGAGACATTCGCCGCCTCGCCGGCTTTGCCGCCCTTGCACAATTTGCCGAAGATGTTCCGCTCATCCTCGACGCAGTCGCCGTCGCGGATGAACGTGTGCTTCTGGTTATCGATGCTGACGAGGATCTTCTCGCCGTCGACGGTATAGGTCCCGCTGGACGACCCGAGGCCGGCCGCGGACATGGCGACACTGCCGCCGGACTTGAACGCGATGCTCATGCCGTCGTTGTCGACGGAGGCGTAGGTCCCGCCGAATCCCGAGCCTGAACTGGAATCGGAGCCGGACTTGGAGTTCCCGCAGGCCTGAAGGAGGAGGCCGGCGCAACCGATGACCAGCGCGCCTACGACGGAACGGGCGGATTGCATGTGAGCGCATCCTCGCAAAATCGGGAAGGTGATGCTCCGGGGCCTGCACGGAGGATAATACTTCAAAGCGCCCGACCCCGCGCCGCGGGCATGCCAGCATGACCGCCAGCGCGGCGGGCGCAGTTGTGGGTGAGCGCCGCTTCCCCTCAGGGCCTGACCCGCATGGCGGCGCGCACCACAGCACCGGGTACGATCACCTCGAGCTCGGAGCGCGAGGTCGGGACCGTGATCGCCCCGCTTCGGGCAACCGCAAGGACCCGCCCGGCGTCCGGATCCCGCACGATGAGCAGAGGCAACTCGGTCCGGTTCCACCGGATCGTCAGCGTGTTAGGCCCGGTTCGCTCCACTCTTGGTGCTGCCGCGGTCCCCTGAAGCGCAGCACCCAGCAGCTGTTCGGCCACACGGCCCTGCCCCCGGACTTCGATCCGCGCCAGCGCGGCGCCCTGGGCTTCCGACAGGGGAATGGCAATGGTGAAGTGCCGCACGCCGGGAGCGTGATCGATCTCCGTGGGCTGGAAGGACAGCTCGAATTCCGGATTCCCCGACCGGTTCGAGCCCCGGACCGAGTACGGACCCGGGGCCGGCATGGTGGGTCGGGCCGGCGGAGGAGCAACGAAGGAAGGCTCCAGCCGGATCGAAGTGCCGCTGACCGATCCCCAGACGACGAGACAAGGGCAGCCCGAGGAACTGGGGGAGCGCGCGGCGATGAGAGGCGGACTGGCCACCGATCCCCCCCGGGCTGCCAATAGACCCAGGTAGGTGTAATCGCTGATCCAGGGAGGCTGGCAGTAGGACATGATGTCACTGGTACCGGGACCATACTGGAGCGGCACGCCGGCCCCGATCAGAGGCCACTCGAAGAGATCGTGGCCATAGCTCCCGATCGCGCCGCCGGAGTAGGGATACAACGGATCGGGGGCGGCCGCTCCTCCGCAGGGAGCGTGACTGCGTCCCAGGTTGTGGGCCAGCTCGTGGGCCACCAGCTCGGTGGTTTGACGCGCCCGGTTGAACCAACCCAACCCGACCAACACCGCGGTCCGTGTGCCGGGGCCGGTACTGGCGGGGTCTCCGGGGACGTAGCCGTAGCCGCCGAACTGGACGAAGGTGATTTCGGGCGGAGGGCGCAGGGCGCCGACGTAGTAGCTGGTGGCCCCCTCCATAACCCGCACGAGGTCGAGTTGCTGGAGGATGGAGATCCAGGCCGGCTCGAGGCCCCCGCCGAAACTCACATCGCTCAAGAACACCGGACCGATGTCGGCGTCGATGGTCGAGACCGGGTGCATCTGCCTGGTGGCGGTCAGGTACGCCGGCAGGTTCGCCTGGGTGACGGTGCCGACCGAGCCGCCCGTGGTGAGCAGGATCGGCACGAAATGCAGGGGGAGCGGCGGCACTTGCTGCACCGGGATCGGCTCGGGAGTGCCGCTCTCGGGCCAGGTGTTGTCGGTCAGGCTCGCTTCGGGAAGTACTCCGCCGGGATTGATGGTCGCTCGCACCCGCAGGCCGGGCTGAACGATGGCGGCCGGAAGGACGACCTGGTGGAGCGGAAACCCTGGGTCCACCACCGCTCCCGCCGAGCGATTCATCGGATTGTCGTCCGTCAACACCAGGCCGGAACCGGCGAAGATCTCCACCCGAACCCGCGGGATGGGCGACCCCGGCGCGTAAGGCCGGGACAGGGTGCCGAACAGATTGACGAGCACCGGGTTTCCCCCGACCACGAGCGGCACCCCGCCGTCGTAGCGTTGCACGGCCTGGGTGAGGACCACGTTCTCGAGCGCAAGGTTCGGATCGGTCGCGTGCACTCGCACTTCTTCCGAACCGGATACTCCTTCGGCGGTCGCGATGATGCGCGCAGTACCAGCAGTCAGCGCAGTCACCTGACCGTTGCCACCGGCCGAGGCGACGGCGGGCGCCGACGAGGACCAGGACACGGGCCGGCCGGTCAGGACCTGACTCGTGGCGCTCCGGAGCGTAGCGGTGGCCTGGGCCGTCTGGCCGAGGCCCAGGTCGGCCTGGTCGAGCGTGACGCTGATTGAGGCGACCGGAGCCGGGGGCGGCGGCGGGGGTGGGGGCGGCGCAGGCGTCGGACCCGATGTACTACTGGAGCAACCGAAGGCCAGGGCCGCGAGGCCAAGACGGAGGGCGCGCCAAGGCGTAGTCACGCCGCGATTAGGATCAGCTCCGATTGTCGCCACTGGTGCAGAAGATTACTCCGGCGCGTGAGTATTGGCGAACCACGCCATGAATCCGAAACCATCCCGCTCGCCCGCGCGTAGAACTCGTTTGTGATGGCCGCTCACCGTACGTACCCCGGCGGCACCAGGAGGTCAAATGCTGCGCCATTCCACCCGATCCCTGCCGAGTCTCATGGTGATCTCGCTTGCCATCGCGCCAATCCTCGCTGCGCAGCAGGGTTCCGCCGCACAGGTGGCCGCCATCGATACGACCATTGCCCGGCTCTTTGCGCTCAAGTTGGCGCCGGGGCTTGGCGTCGTTGTCGTGCGCGACACCCAGATCCTGTACATGAAAGGGATTGGCTTTGCCGATGTCGAGGCGCGGCGCCCGTTCACGCCAGAGACCGGCTTCTACGTCGCCTCGACCACCAAGTCGTTCACCGGGCTCGCCTCGGCAATCCTCGACGGGCAGGGGCGCTTCCGTCTGGACGCCCCGCTCAGCCGATACCTGCCCCAGGCAAAGCTCCGCCCCCCGCTCGATCCGGACTCCATCACCATCCGGTCGCTGCTGACCCACACCCACGGCATCGGCGAGGGCCCGGTCGCGATGCGGCTCGCTTACACGGGCGAGTATCGCGGTAACGACCATCTGGTTGCCCTGCTCGCCGAGCATCAGCCGCTTCCGTCCCGCGCCTACCGGTACAGCAATCTCGGCTACAACACCGCGACGCTCGCGATGGACCGGGTCACCGGCGAAAGCTGGAAGGAGACGCTCGATCGGCTCATCTTCAAGCCGCTCGGCATGCGAAATACCAGCGCCAACGTCTCGCGCTTTCCGGTCGATCGCCTCGCGATGCCGTACCAGTCCACCCCGGGCGGGTTCGAACGGGTACCCTACGGCAAGATCGACGCAAACATGCAGTCCGCGGGCGGACTGGTCACGACGCTCGAGGATGAAGCGCGCTGGCTGGAAGTCCAGCTCAACGCAGGGCGGCTGGACGGACGCCAGGTGCTTCCGGCGGCGGCGGTTCGCGAGGCGCAGACCATCCAGGCGCGCTTCGAGCAGAATGCCAGGGGTGTGCAGATCCTCGGGTACGGACTCGGCTGGAATGTCGGCCGGTACAAGGGCGACACCATCTTCGTGCATGGCGGCGGGTTCCCCGGGTTTGCCACCCACATGTCCTTCATGCCGGAGCGCAGGCTCGGCATTGTGACGATGGCCAACAGCGGCGACCTGGGGAGCGCGCTGGTCGAGCTCGTCGCGCAGGGGATCTACGATGTGCTCGCCGGCGCTCCGCCGGTAGAGGGCGATTCGCTCTCGGCGCTGGGCGCGCTCGCGGAGCGTCAGCGGGCCGGCATCAAGGCCGATCGGGACCGCCGAGCCGCGCGGCCGCAGACCACCGCCCTGCCGTTATCGGCGTACGCGGGAAGGTATGAGAGCCCGGTGATGGGCTCGCTCACCCTGGTACTCAATGCCGAGGGCAAACTCGAAGCCCGGTCCGGCGCCGCGTGGAGCGCGGTCGAGGTGTACGATGGGACCCGCCACCAGTTGCGGGTCGAGCTCTTCGGAAACGGATCGGTGCTGACGATGGAGGTCGAAGGCGACCGGGTAGTCGCCGCGGGGCTCGGAGGGGTCCGGTACCTGAGGGTCCGCTGAGGATATCTTCAGGCTCCTCCTCAAGGAAGTCTCCGTGAAGTCACCGCTCGCTCGCTGGTTAGTCCTCACGATGGCACTGCTCGCCACGAGCATGACCCTCTCTGCCGGCTGCGCCGACGGCGCCGGTGACCGGGAACCCAGCGCGGCCGCGGCGCTGCCGTCCTGGAGCTACGACTCCACATCGGTCTTCCCGCGCGATCGCTCGCTCACGCGGCCGGAGGATGGCATCGCGCTCCCCGATGGCCGCCTCATTGTGGCCGACCAGGTCCACGGACTCCGCCTGGTAGAGATCGACGGCACCAGCAAGCCGTTCGGCAACCTGGTGGCGATGGGGTACAGTCACCGGCCGCCGGCGCATAACGGCGGTGCCAACGGGATCAGTCTCGAGCCGGGGGGCAGCCATCTGCTGCTTGCCGACGTGTTTGGTGCGGTGATCTACCGGGTGGAGCTGTCGAGCGGAGCGACGGAGAAGGTCTATCAGCACCGGTATGGCATCAACACCGCGGTGCGCGATTCCAGGGGAGCGATCTGGTTCACCCAAAGCGCGCACAACACCCCGGAGGAGGGCGAACCCCGCCTCTGGGCGGCGGTGGACATCCCGCGGCCCGAAGGCGCGCTGTTCCGCCTGGGGGCACAGGATGGCCGTCTGGCCCCGGAGGCTCAGCTCATCGTGGATTCCCTGTTCTTTGCGAATGGCCTGGCCATCGATGAGAAGAGCGGGCACCTGTACCTGGCCGAGACGACCGGGGGCCGCGTGTTACGCTTCCGCGTGGATCTCGAGGCGGGGACGGTGAGCGAACGGACGGTGTTCGCGGACAGCGTGGCGGCGGACAACCTCGAGCTGGACGGAGCGGGAAATCTCTGGGCCGCGGTGCCGCTCAGCAACGAAGTGCTGGTGGTGAACACCGCCACCGGCGCGCGCCACAGCGCCTTTCGCACGCTGACGGCGGCGCAGCAGGAAGTGGTCGAGGAATTCGCCCGTCGCGGCCAATCGGGGACTTCCCGGATGGAGCTGTTCACGCCGGCCGCCTGGGCGCCACTGCCGGGGCCGATCACCGGAATCATCCTCGGGCCGGGAAGCGGTGCGGTGTACCTGACGGGTTTGGGGAACGCGTTACTGAAGCTTGCTCGCTGAGGCGATATGGACGCTTGACCGTTGCCGGTGCACGCTGTACCTTCGGGTAGAGTGTCTACCCAAAGCGACGACCGCGAGCGCATGGCGCTCCAGCAAGGCACGCTCGATCTGCTGATCCTGCGCACCCTCCTCTCTCGTCCCGAGCACGGGCAAGGCATCGCCCGCGCGATTCAGCAGAGCTCGGACGCGGTCATTCTCGTCGAGCATGGGTCGTTGTATCCGGCGCTCCAGCGGCTCGAGGCGCAGCGCCTCGTCCGCGCGGCCTGGGGCGTGTCGGACAACCAGCGCCGGGCGCGCTACTACGAGCTGACGGCGCGCGGCCGGAAACACCTGACCGCCGAAGCCACCCGCTGGCGCGCCATGACGGCCGCGATCGGGCGCGTGCTGGGTCCCGCACTCGCGGAGGGGTAGACCATGTGGTTCCGCAAGCGGTCGGACCGGGATTTTGCCGAAGAAATCGAGTCGCACCTCGAGCTCGAAACCGAACGCCTGATCACCGCCGGCATGGCCCCGGCCGATGCACGCTCGGCCGCGGCGCGCGCCTTCGGCAATCGGACCGCCGCACGAGAGCGCTTCCATGAGTCGCGCGGCGGGGTGCATCTCGAACAACTGCTGCAGGATGTTCGCTACGCCGCGCGCTCGATGCGCCGCACGCCCGGCTTCGCGCTCGTTGCCACGCTCTGCCTTGCGGTCGGCATCAGCGTCAACACGGCGGCGTTCAGCGTGTTGAATGCCATCATGTTCCGCGACTATCCGGGGGTCGTGCGGCAACAGGAGCTCACCAGCGTACGGATCGGCCAGGAGTCGAAGTGGGGACGGTCGAGCCCGGAGTACGCGTCGGTGGTGGACTGGGAGATGCTGCGCGCCGGCATGCCGGTATTCTCCGGCATCGCGGCGTTCACCAACCTGCAACTGTCGGTGAGCATCAAGGGTGAGCCGCAGGCGGTGCGCGGCGCCCTGGTGTCGAACGGCTTCTTCGACGTCCTGGGCACCCGCCCCGCCACAGGCCGCTTCATGACCGCGCGCGAGGACCCGCGCGACGCCGAGCAAGCGGTCGTCATCAGCCACGCCTGGTGGAAGCGGAAGTTCGACGCGAGACCCGACGTCATCGGCCAGGTCGTGACCATCGGAACAGGCTTTTTCACGATCGTCGGCATCGCACCCGAGGGGTTCTTCGGGCTCTACCCCGGCGAGGTCATCGACCCCGACGTCGGCGCGGCGGAGCTCTTCGTTCCGCTCGCCGCGGCCCCGCTCCTGCGCGCGGGAACGGCGACATCCGCAAGCCCGCCCGCGGCGGTGGTCCAGGACCGCTGGCTGCAGGTCTTTGGGAGGCTCCGACCCGGCACCACCCTCGCCGACGCCAAACGGCAGGCCGGCGCCGTTGCGGCCCAGCTCGCCACCCTGTATCCCATGGAACGGAAGAATGCCTTTGCCGTCGTGAGCTCCGGAGGCGACCGCGCGAAGGATGCCGCCGAGATGGTGAGCGCCATGCTCTTCGTCATGGCGGTGCCTGCAATTCTCCTGCTCGTCGCGTGCGCCAATCTGGCCAACCAGCTGCTGGCCCGCGCCATTCAGCGCGCCCGCGAGATCGCCGTGCGCCTGTCGCTCGGCGCGACTCGCGGCCGCGTGGTGCGCCAGCTCCTGGTGGAGACGGCGCTGCTCGCGATCGGGGCGAGCGCACTGGGCGTGGTGCTGGCGCGCTGGCTGCTCGATGGACTGCGCGTATGGGTGCTAGCGATCCCGTTCCGCATCCCGATCGACGCGCGGGTGCTGCTCTTCACGATCGGCCTTGCGCTGGCCACCGCACTCGCGTTCGGGCTGGTCCCCGCCCTGCGCGCCACCCGGACCGACCTCATCAGCGGACTCAAGGACGGCGTGCCTGGCGGTGGGTACCGCCGCTCCCGGCTGCGCAGCGCTCTCGTCATGGCACAAATCGCCGCCTCGCTCGGCCTGATCGCGGTCTCGACCGTGTTCGTGCGGGCGGCCGAGCGACCGGCATCGACCGCCCTCGACGCCCTGGCGAATCGCGCCCTGCTCGTGTCGCTGAACCTCGATCTGCTCGCCTTTGATTCGGTGACCGGGCGCGCCTATCAGGCATCAGTGCTGGACCGGCTCGGTCACCTTCCCGGCGTCGCGTCGGCCGGAATGGCGCCCTTTGCGATGTTCGACATGCTCCCGGGACATCCCATGACCCGGACAGGCCAGGACCCGAGCCGGGCCGATCTCTCCGACCTCGCTGAAGTCTCCGGCGGTTGGTTCGGCGCGACCAACACTCGCCCGGTGCGCGGCCGGCTCTTCTCTGCCGCCGAGGGCGTCGGGCTTCCGACAGTTGCCGTCGTCGACGAAGTGTTCGCACGGGAATTCTGGGGAGGGTCCGAGGCGATCGGGCAGACGGTTCGCATCGGCGCGGACTCTGCGGCGACCGTCGTCACGGTGGTCGGCGTGGTGCCCACGCGACAGGAGGTCGCGTACCGGCAGGCGGAGGGGGTGGTGTTCATCCCGGGAACGCGAGCCTACAACCCCCGCACGTTTTTCTATATCCGAACCCAGGGTGACGCGGCGGCGCTGATTTCCTCCGTGCGTCAGGCAATACGCGGTCTCGATCCCCGAGTGCCCATCCTGTGGCTGCGGACACTCGAAGACGTCGGGGCGCGAGAGTCGGCGCCCCTGACGATGCTCGCGTCCGGCCTGGCCTCGCTCGGTGTCGTGGCGTTCGCGCTCGCCGCGCTGGGGCTGTTCGGCGTGCTGTCATTCATCGTGGCGCAGCGCCGCTATGAGATCGGGATTCGCGTCGCACTCGGCGCCCGGCGTCTCGACGTGACCTGGATGGTCCTGCGCGAGGCGCTCGGCTTGGGCGCCGGTGGGGTGCTCGTCGGAGCGGTGATCGCGGTGGCGGTCGTGACGATGCTGCGCGCGCTGATTCACGGGTTGGAGCCGCTCGATCTGCCGGTATTCGCCGCGATGTCGGTGGCGATGCTGCTCGTCGCACTCATCGCGAGCGCCCTGCCCGCCCGGCGCGCGGCGTCGGTCGACCCGATGACGGCACTGCGGGCCGACTGAGGCTCCGGCTCAACGCGACGGAGAGACTCGAGGCGCGGGACTAACGCGCGCCGCCCTTCGCCGACTGCAGCCGGTCGAACCAGTGCAGCAGAATGATCATCGTGGGAGTGCCCGACTCGCCCTGCGGCCGAGGGAAAACAAAGCGGCGGCCGTCGGGCGAGATGTCCCAGATCGCGGCATTGCGATCGGTGCTGAACCGGCCGACCAGTACCGGGCGCGCGACCGAGAACTCCGGCTCCATCCCGGGTTTCATCATCACTGCGACCACGGTATCGGCGACGCGATAGAGGAGCTCATGGCCTCCAGGCCCCCAGCGAGGCTCCGTGCCGCCGTTTCGCGAAACCCGCCAGCGCCCACTCCCCTCCTCCAGCCGCCGCACGAACAGCTCGTCACCGCCCGTCTCGTTTGAGACGTACGCCAGCCACAGCCCGTCCGGCGAAAGCGCGATTCCCCGTTCCTCGAACGGCGTATGGAGCAGCGGGCGGACCGTCCGCGGCGTGTCCAGCGTGGCAATCCAGACATCGCGCCGGGTCCGCGCATCCGACTCCCGGAATACGAGGACTTTCCCATCGGGTGAGACTTCCAGCTCCGCGGCGCTCCGGTTCGGTCGCGCGAGGAGTGATTCGGCCACTCCGCTCCCGTCGGTGACGATCCGGAAAAATGTGCCCTCCCGCCCCTTGTACACCACGCGCCTGCCATCCGGCATCCAGTTCGGGTCGCTGCTGGAGGAATCGAACGTAATCCGGGAGAGATTTCCGGCGCGCAGGTCGGCGACCCAGATGTCGGACGTCGTGCGAGCCACGAAATCCAGGACCTGGAACGCGATGCGCTGCCCGTCGGGAGAGAACCTCGGCCGGTCGTAGAACCGGGTCGGTACCGGCAGCACGCTCAGCTTCCCATCCCGGTCGGCCAGAACCAGCTCGCGTTGGGTATTCTGGCCGGTCAGGTACGCGAGCGTACCGGTGCGGGAAATGCCGAGCTTGCCGGGAAACGCCGGCCCGGAGCGAACCCGGTCCACGATCGGGACCGGGGCTCCCGAAAGCCGCGGACCCTTCGAGTCGAATGGAGCGGCAAAGAGCGTCCCGTCCTGCTGGAGGAAGGCCAAGTGCCCTCCATTCACCCACCGGGGGTACATCCCCGGCTGCTCAAGGTCATGGAGCTTACCATCGGGGAGCGAAACGAAAGCGAGAGAAGGCGCGCCCTGTCGCACCAGGGTGAGCAGGATGCCACTGCCGTCCGGCAGCGCGTCGGGCCAGCGGAGCGATTCTCCCTTGGCGGTGTCTGGAGCAACGATGACCTCCGGACGGCCGCCGGTCGCGCTGACCCGGTGGAGGCTGTTATTGCTGGTGAAATAGACGATGTCGTTCGGTCCCCAGGACGGCGCATTGCTTGTGGTTTCAGTGATCGTGACCACAGCACCACCGCCGAGCCCAACCTTGCGAACCTTGCCGTCCTGCATGAAACCCAGCGTGGCGCCATCGGGTGAGAAGAAGGGGGCGATGGCGCCGCTGGTGCCGGCAATCTGCACCGGCTCTTCCCGGTCGAGACTCCGGGAATAGAGCCAGCTTCCTCTCGCCGAGTCCAGCCCTATATAGACGATCCGGGAACCATCGGGTGAGACGGCGATGGGCGACCCCGCGCCATCGGAGATCCGGCCTGCGCCCTCGAATCCCATCGTGAACCGGGTCACCGGAGGCGGCTCCGCCAGAGGCCGCGCGCGGAGGCGCTCCCAGCCGAAGAGCAAAAGCGCAACCGCGGCGAGCGCCCAGGGAAGCAGCGCGAGCGCGCGGGCCCGGGGAGTCACGACCGCGGCCGGTGCCGTGCGCATGGCCGTGGTCGTGACGAACGAAGTATTCCCCAGCGCGGCGGAGAACTCTCTCGCGCTGGCAAAGCGATCGGCCGGCAGCTTGGAAAGCGCCGTCATCACCGCCGCCTCGACGTGCGCCGGAATCGTACGGCGCTGCAGGGTAAGAGGACGCGGCTCTTCGGTCAACACCCGCGCGACGATGGCCTGCGGCGTGGCGCCGGTGAAGGGCGGCTCCGCCGTCAGCATTTCGTAGAGCACGCAGCCCAGGGCGTAGATGTCGGCCTTGGCGGTGATCTCCCGCTCTCCCATCGCCTGCTCCGGCGCCATGTAGAACGGGGTGCCGAGCGACATGCCGGTCTCGGTCATCCGGCTGCCGCCCTCGGTGCGCGAGGCGGCCAGCGCGATCCCGAAGTCGGCCACCATCGCATGCCCGCCATGCAGCAGGATGTTTTCGGGCTTGATGTCGCGATGGATGATCCCGGCGGCGTGGGCGTACCCGAGCGCGTCGGCCACCTCGCGGGCAATGCGCACCGCCTCCTCCACCGGGAGCTGGTGCTCCCGGTTGAGCCGGTCGCGAAGCGATTCCCCCTCCACGAACGGCATGACGTAGTACACCAGGCCGTCGGCCTCGCCGGAATCGAAGAGGCTCAGTATATGGGGGTGCTGAAGATTGGCGGTGGTCTTGATCTCGGCCAGGAAGCGCCCGGCGCCGAGAATGGCGGAGAGCTCGGGACGGAGCACTTTGAGCGCGACCTTGCGGTCGTGTCGGAGGTCCTGGGCCAGGTAGACCGTGGCCATTCCGCCCTGCCCCAGCTCGCGCAGGATGCGGTAGCGGTCGGCGAGGGCGGCGGTCAGCCGGCTGAGTGGATCGGCCGCGGGATCAGGTGACACGGCGGCTCCACGTCAAGGCTTTTGCTCCGCCACCGCCACCTTCATGATCTGATTGCGCGTCGTGGTGACCCCCACCACGACCTGCCCGTCGGCGGTGAATCCGACCACGCCTTCGCTCGCCATGAGGGTGCTGGTGAGCCGCCGCCAGGAGCCGTCGGCGATCCGCACGGTCCACAGATCGATCGCGTCCCGGTTGGCCTCGAGGTCGAGGGCCTGGACCACCAGGAAGCTCCCATCCGGCGACCACCGCGCCCACGGGTGATACACACCCTCGGTCTGGGTGGTGAGCCGGCGGGGAGTGCCCCCTGCCGCCGCGATCACATCCAGGAAGGTCCAGCCCCCCTCGAAGCTCGAGTACGAGAGCTGCGATCCATCGGGGGAGAGTCTGCTGTTCCCGACGCCTGGTTTGGCCCCGAGCCCCTCGGGCCGTCCCCCGGAAACCGCGATCCGATACAGTTCCTGCCCACCGGCTCCCCGGTTTCCGACGAAGAAGATGTGCTTGCCGTCGGGACTCCACTCCACGGAGACGGGCCGGAGATTCCCCTGGGTCAACCGGGTCGCATCGCCGCCGCTCGAGGGGATGATCCAGAGGTCTCCCCCGGCGCCGGCGCGGTTGGATACGAACGCAATCGTTTTCCCATCGGGGGACCACGCGGCCTCTCCATCGTTGGCCGGTCCCTCGGTCAACGGCCGCGGCGCTCCCCCCGCGGCCGGAACGACCCAGAGATCGGGAGACCCGGCGCGATCCGAGTGGAAGAGCACCTGGCTCCCGTCGGGGGAATACACCGGGAGACGGTCGTCCAGGGGACTGACGGCGAAGGGCGCGGGTTCGCCGCCGCTCACCTGGAGCGACCAGATGTCGGAATTGCCGCTACGATCGGAATCGAAGAGGATCGTCTTGCCGTCGGGAGACACCACGGCAGACGAGATGAGGTGTCCCGGCCAGGACAAGAGCGACTTGCCGGCTCCGCCGTCCGGCGGCAGGAGCGTCAGCTCGCTGTCGTTCTGGAAGCGGCCATAGTAGAGCGACCGGCCGTCGGGAGACCAGCGCGGATTGAGCTCGACCGTCCGGTCGTTGCTAACCCGCACCGCATTGCCGCCCGCCGCCGATACCACCCACACATCGGTCTGGCCGCCGCGGTCCGACAGGAAGGCAATCCAGCGTCCGTCCGGAGACCAGCGGGCCGCAAAATCATTGCGCACATCGCTGGTGAGCTGCCGGGCCTGACCCGAGGCGACGTCCACGATCCAGATATCCGTGGTGCCGGTGCGCCGGGAGGTATAGGCCATAGAGCGCCCGTCGGGTGACCACATGAGCGCCGCGGAGGTGTTCTCCAGGTTTTCCGTGGTGAGCTGTCGCGGTGCGGCGCCTCCGGCCATATCCTGGACCCACAGGGTGGCGTCGCCTCCGCCCTGGTGTATGTCGAAGCCAAAGCGGGTTCCGTCCGGGGAAATGGAGCCGTGCTGATCCCCCGCCAGCTCCGGCCCCAGCCGCCGCGGAGCGCCGCCATCGAGCGGCACCACGACCACGTGGTCATCGCCCTGACGGGTGCGGAAGGCAACGACGCCGCTGCCATCACGGAGCCACCCCCGGGGTGAATCCCGGGGCGGTCCCGAGGCAAGCAGCCGGGGCTCGCCGCCATCGGCCGAAACGACGAAGAGGTCGAAATCGGGAGACTCGGCATGGTAGGCAATCCATTTCCCATCCGGCGACCACCACGGTTCGAAGTCCCACACGCCGTGAGTGAGGCGGAGCAGATTGCTGCCGTCCGGCGCGGCGACGAAAATCGCGCTCTTGCCGGCGACCGATCGCGCGAAGGCGAGGCGGGCGCCGTCCGGCGAGGGGATCCCTCCGCCCACGATGGTTCCCGCGCTGTCATCCACGACCACCGAGGGCTCCGGGCCAGGCCGGCCGGTCTCATTGGAGCAGGCGATCAGGAACAGGGTGATGCCGGCGATCATGACCGTGCGCGTCATGCGGTGTTCCTCATTGGGGTGCCTTGGATCCGGCGACCGCCTGCCGGATCCCGTCGATGATCTGGGGGATGACCTTGTCGATGGCGTCGAAGAGGTCGGTCTTCAGGTCGATGTCGTAGCTCTTGCTCCAGATCTGCGCGATGGTGCGGGGATTGGTGAGCTGGAGGGTGATGCGGAGCCGCTGGCCGGCCCGGAAGACATTCCCCTCCAGCAGCGCGCCGACCTTGAGCTCCTGCGCCACCTCCGCCGCCGGTCTGGGCGCGGTCTTGTACACTTCCATCGCCGAACCCGGCGCCACCGTGACACCGGGGATCTGTCCCAGCGAGACGATCAGCTGGTTCTGCATCGCGGTCACCAGCTGGCCGTCGGAGCCCGAGACGTCGGTAATCGGGAGCACCGCCATCCGCTCGGGTCCGGGAACGTCGTCGGCGCCGAGCAGTTGCCAGGCTCCTAACCCGGCAACCGCGATGACCGCCGCGGTGGACGCGACAAACACCCAACGACGCGGCTTTGGCGCGGGCTGAGCTGTCGTCGTCCGGATGGGACGCGTGCTGGTGGGGGTGAGTCCACCGCTCGGCGTGAGCGCGGTCTCCAGGATCGGCAGCATCTCATCGGCCGATTGCCAGCGGCCCGACTTTTCCTTGACCAGGCAGCGCATGATCAGCTCGGCCAGCGCGGGCGGGACGTCCGGCCGCTTGATCGCGATGTTCCCAGGGGTTTCGAGCACATGCGCCGACAGGATGGCCTGCGCGGTGAGGCGGGCGAACGGGGGGGCGCCGGTCAGCATCTCGTAACCCATGGCGCCGAGGGCATAGATGTCGGACCGGTGGTCGAGATCGGTCTCGCCCATCGCCTGTTCCGGAGACATATAAGACGGGGTGCCCAAGGCGAGACCCACCGTGGTGAGCCGGTCGGCGCCGGCGGCGCTTACTGCCTTGGCCACGCCGAAATCGGTGACCAGCGCGTGGCGGCCGGAGAGCATCACGTTGTCGGGCTTGATGTCGCGGTGGACGATGCCGTGCTCGTGCGCATATGCCAGGGCGTCGGTGACCTCGCGCAGGATGCGCACTGCTTCGTGCAACGGCAGGCGGCCCTCGCGGGTGAGCTTTTGGCGCAGGGACTCACCTTCGACGAACGGCATGACGTAATAGAGGAAACCGCCCAGCTCCCCGGAGTCGTGCAGCGGGAGAATGTGGGGGTGGGCCAGCTGGGCCACGATCTGGATTTCGCGGGGGAAGCGGTCGCCCCCCATGGCGGCGGCCAGCTCGGGGCGGAGGACTTTGAGGGCGACGGGCCGGGCGTGCTTCAGATCCCGCGCCAGGTAGACGGTGGCCATGCCTCCCTGGCCGACCTCCCGTTCCACGGCGTAGGATTGTGCGAAGGCCTCGCGGACCCGCTCGAGTTGAGACACTGCCAGAAGATTACTCCGGCCCTGACGGAATCGCGAATGCGGGGGGTGGCGCTCCCCGGGTTGAGCGCGGCACCGATCGATCGAGATCGACTCGCTTGTTTTGTTTTTTTTCGTTTCGGGCCAAATAATCGGTGCAATCGGTGAAATCTGTGGATCCCATGGACCGGCGCACCGATCCCGGCAGCCGGGGGAGGTGGGCCTGGGGTCGCCTCGGGCGTCACCCCCTTGGGCCTGGGACATGATGCAAAAGGAGACGACCGATGAAGCTTGGATCTGGCTGGTTACTCACCGTGTCGAGCGGGCTCATCTTCGGGTGCGCAACGCCCGACGACCGTCCGCAACCACCCCCCGACACCACCGCGACCGCGATACCACCGCCGGCCCCCTCGCCCCGGACGGTACGGGCCGACGGGATAGGAACGGTGCGGATCGGGGCAACGGTGGACGAGCTGGTGTCCGCGCTGGGCACCCGCCCGGCACGGGCCGATTCGCTGGATCCCCGGTGCGACTACCTGCGGGTTCCCGACGTCCTTCCCGGCGTCTGGTTCATGGTGATCGAGGGGCGGTTGGCTCGTATCGATGTCGATTCGGCCGGCCCTGCTACCACGGAAGGGGTGCGGGTCAGGGACAGCGCGGAGAAGGTGCTCCGCCTCTACGCGCCGCGCGTGGTGGAGACGCCCCACAAGTACACCGACGGGAAGTATCTGACCGTGACGCCCGCGGCGCCGGGCGACAGCATCTACCGGATGATCTTCGAGACCGATGGACGCGCCATAACCCGCTACCGGGTAGGGCGATTGCCGGAAGTCGGGTGGGTCGAGAGCTGTTCCTAGAGGAGATGGTTATGCGCACAATGAGGCGGGCGGGCGTGCCACGCTGGCGTTTGCCGAATCGGGCCGGGTATCCGGCAACGGATCCTGCAACCGCTTTTCGGGAACCGCCACGATCTCCGGCGACTCACTGTCCATGGGACCGCTGATGTCGACCAAGATGGCTTTTGTAGAGGACGCGCTGACCAGCCAGGAGACCCGGTACCTCGCCGCCCTCGGTTCGGCGCAACGCTATGCCATCGCGGGTGACACGCTGCGGATCTACGTTGCGGGTGGTGGGCAGCTGCGCTTGATTCGCGCGGCGCCCGGCTCAATGACGGCACCGAGCTCCGCTACGGGATGGGCCTCTCCCTCGGCACCGACCCCCGCGGTGCCCGGGTGATCGGCCACGGCGGAGGCATCCCGGGGTTCACCTCCGACGCCCGGTGGTACCCCGACGCCGATCTCAAAGTCGTGGTGCTCATCAACAGTGCGGGACCGATCTCCCCGAGCGCGATCGCCAGCGAGCTGGCCGGCCAGATCATCACCCCGATCCGCCGGACCGCCCAGCCCTTTACCGGCGACGTGGCACCGCTCACCGGCACCTACGCCGGACCCTCCCGCGGCCGGGAGATGATCGTCGTAGTGACCCCGGGCGCGGAGGGCCTCTCCATCTCGGTCAACGGCGCCGCGGCCCGCCCGCTCCCGTGGGACGAGGGCTGGGCATTCCGCCTCGGTGAAACGAAGCTTCTGTTCAAGCGCGCAGGCGAAGCCGGCCCCGCCACCGAGCTGCGCTACGACACCGGCGGCGGGTACTACGTGCTCCGGCGGAAGTGAGCCCAACGGTTTGCGCCGGCCGCACGTACCCGTGAAAGCGACCGGCCAAACCAGGTGAGACCCATGACCGCACCAGCCCCGAGTTGACCGACAGTCTGGTGCTTGTCCGAGGCTGGTTGACGCTCGTCCTCATCGCGGGCCTGCTCGGAACCGGGGTGGAGCTCGTCCTGCTCAGACACACCGACGGCTTCTGGCAACTGGCTCCCCTCGTGCTGATTGCCGTGGCGCTGGCCGTCGTCGCCTGGTGCCTCGTGGCAAGGAATCCAGCCTCGGTACGCGCGCTTCAGGGCGCGATGTGCCTCCTGGCACTCAGCGGCGTGGTCGGAATGATCCAGCATTATCGCGGCAACATCGCGTACGAACGTGACTCGAATCCCTCGCTATCGGGAGCCGAGCTGTACCGGAGCGCAGTCCAGGGCGCAACGCCATCGCTCGCGCCGGGCGCCATGATTCAGCTCGGCCTGATCGGACTGTTGATCGCCTTTCGCCATCCCGCACTCGCCCGCTCGAAGCGCGACGAGAGCCAATCTGAAACGGAGAATGCATCATGAGACCGCTCGGCATCCTTGCCCTCTCTGCCCTGCTCATCGGATCCCCTCACCCGGCGCTTGCCCAGCTTGGGCTGCAGTTGGGGTTGGTGGAACCGAACGTCACCGCGGACAGCACCCTGCTCACCCTGCCGGGCATGAATGCCGCCATCGTCGGGGCGCTCACCGGCGCCAAACCGCTGCTGAGTATCGTGACCGTTGACAGCATCCTCGGGTCTCAGGGCATGAGCGCCTCGAAACGGCGTGAGCTGTACGGCAGGATGTTCGTGCACGTGGACCTCAATCGCGGATCCGACGCCGAGCTCCTGCTCATTCCAGGCGTCGAGGCCAAGGAGTTGAAGGCGATCAAGGCGGGGCGTCCATGGAAGACGTTCGAGCAATTTCAGGCCGATTTCGGAAAGGCGACCAGTGCCGCCGAGGCAGCGCGGGTGGCGCAGTATCTGTTCATCCCGATCGACCTGAACACGTGGACCGACCCCATCATGGATTCATTCGCGAGCATCGGCGTGGGCACGCGCCAGTGGAAGCGCGAATTCGCCGAATACCGGCCCTGGACCTCGATGGAGCAGTTCCGGCGCGAGATTTCCAAGTACCTGCGGAGCCGCCCCCAGGAGCTCAAGCGCCTCGAGCGGTACGTGATCATCAATCCGTAGATGGGCTGGAGGAGACGTCCAATGAAGAAATCGCTCCAGCGCCTTCGTGGCGCTATCGGAATAGGCCTGACGTGGGCGGCAGGGTGGGCGCCTGTTGGTGCTCTCACCGGCTGGGTCACTGGACAGCTCCTTGGGTTCCCGTTGGGCGTGGTAACCACCAACTACGCTGTGATGTTCGGCGTGCTCGGCTTCATCGGTGGGACGATCTTCTCCACCGTCCTCAGCCTTGCCGAGGGCCGTCGCAGCTTCAACCAGCTTTCGCTCCCGCGATTCGTCGCGTGGGGGGGATTAGGAGGTCTCCTCCTCGGAGGGCTTGCCGTCAGTGCAGGACTCCTCGGAGCTGGACTCACGATGCTCGGTGCGGTGATCACGGGGGCATCGACGCTGCTGGGCGCCGGCTCCGCCGCCGGCACGCTGGTGCTTGCCAAGGCAGCGCATAGACGGGCGTTGCCGCAGGAACGCGAAGACATCGCGCCCGCGGAACTGACAGGAGACAAAGCACGCCAGCTACTCGAGAACACGGAGTGAGAGTCGTTCGCTTGCTCATCCGGCGGGGGCGGGATATCGCGTTACGTCGTCGTGCAGGATGGCGTTCCCTATCAGGTGTCGGTGCGAGTGGATGTTGTCACCGAGCGGTGCGCGCGGGTGACTGCCCGCATCAGGCTGGGAGGCAGCGCTACCGTGCTTCCCCAACCGTCCGCGAAGTGCGGCCGCCCCTCGTATCTTGTCGATCCGGCGTACGAGATCATTAATTGGACTCCGGATTTGCGTAGCCGGCGTCTATCGCTTCCGTAATCGGACCAGCCAGGTCGGTAAGGGTTTCGGCCCCTCGCGGCTCTAACTCAGACATACTCTGAGGAGGGCTCGTGGGAAACCGGCGCCGGATCGTGCTGGAGGTGGTCCTGTGGGTGTTCGCGCTGTTCCTCGCATGGGTGTTCGCCAGGCAGGGAGTTGCCAAGTTCTCGGACGACAGCGGGTGGGCGCGGGCCTTTCGCGTCTGGCATTTCCCGGTGTGGTTCAGGGTTGGCATCGGAGTCGCGGAGACCGCCGCGGCACTGTTGTTGTTATGGAGGCGGACGGCGGCGGCAGGCGCGGTCGTCATCATCGCCGTCATGCTCGGCGCGATGGGCACCCATATCTGGTGGGGTCGTCCGGGCCAAGTCACCAGCGAAATCCTTCCGCTCGTGCTGGCGACCGTCGTGGCGATAGGGCGCCGTAAATCCTTCATCCTCTACCGCCGGCCGGAGCCCGCAACGTGAATCTGAGCCTCGAGAATGGCACGGCGCGTCTCGTGGAGCTGGCACGCGATCCCTCGGCTCCGCTGCACGAGCAACACGGCGCGTTCACCCGGCTCATCGAGGAGTCCCAGGAGGGTGTCTTCGGGTTCGCCCTGTCGTTGCTGGGCGACATGGACGACGCGAAGGATGCGGCGCAGGAGGCGTTCACGACAGCCTGGCTTCGCCTGCGCCAGCTCCGCAATCCATCCGTATTTGTGTCGTGGCTGAAGACGATCGTCGCACATCAGTGCGCTCGCCGGCTGCGGCGCCGGACGCGCAGACCTGAGGCGATGGAGCTTCCCGATGCCGTTGAAGCCGACAGTCGCCGAGTCGACTACCAGGCGTTGGTCGCGTCTGCGCTCGCAACCCTCTCGGAAGGCGAACGGCAAGTCACGGTGCTGTTCTACTTTCTGGGGCACAGCCAGGCCCGGATCGCCCGGCTCCTCGGCATGAAGCCGGGAACGGTCGGCAAGCGCCTGCACTCCGCCAGGTTGCGCATTCGGCGCCGGCTGCCGGCGTCGGTGAGAGGTGACTTCGTGCGTCTGTCCCCGTCGCAACCGTTCATCGAAAAGGTACGCCGCGGCCTCCTCGACGAATACGTCGGTGAATACCGCTTCGAGCGCCGCTCCGATCACACCGTCGCGATCTTCAGGGAGGGCGGCGCCCTCCTCAGCGAGGCGGGCGGGCAGCGGCACCTGCTCGTCTCCGGCGCCGAGGAGTCGCTTCTGACCAGGCATTACGATGGGGAAGGCCGCTTCCGCCGCAACCGCCAGGGCAAGGTCACCCACTTCGTGTATTACGAGTACGGCAGGCGTCTGGGGATCGCACGAAAAACGCGAGGCTGAGCGAAACTATGGCTTCATTCGCGTAAATCCGGTTAGCAGGTCGGGCAGACCACCGGGCATCCTTGCTGATGCCGAGTTGCGGTCCCTTACGCCGAGCCGTCACATTATGGTCATGGCCGCCCTGTTACGTCAGTTCACCGTCGAAGAGGTTGAAGCGTTCCCCTACGACGGGAACCGGTACGAAGTCCTCCACGGGGTCCTGCTGGTGACCCCGCAGGCAAGCCTCCCCCATCAGGTCGTCGCCACCCGTCTCGCGGCCATTCTGAGTGCGTTTCTCCAGGAGGAGCCCGCCGTCCAGATCTGTGCGCCCGGTGCGGTGCAGATCCGGCCCAAAATTCATCTCGAGCCGGACATTCTCGTAGCCGGCAGGCCGAAGGTCCCCAGGTGGGATGCGGTGCACGACCACTACCTCGCGGTCGAGGTGTCCGGCGCGGAATCGCGAGTCTACGACCGGGACTACAAGCGAGACGGATACCTCGGCGTCGGGGTCAGGGAGGTCTGGCTGGTGGACCTCGACCGTGAGCGGGTGTTCGTATCGAAGCCGGCGGGCAAACGGGACGTGCCGCATGACACCATCCTCTCCTGGCGCTCGCCGGGAGGGCGGGAGCTCCGGATCGAGGTCCCCGCCCTCTTTCGAGGAGTGACTGAGGCACAATAGCCCAGCGTTGTAGGCCGCTCGCGGCAGCGTCTAGCCAAGCGGCGCCCCGGAAGTCACATTTCCCGGCATGACGCCGGAACGCGCCGACCGCCTGACTGCCGCTCTCACCGGCCGCTACACGATCGAGCGCGAGCTCGGTCAGGGCGGGATGGCGACGGTCTACCTGGCCCGTGACCTGCGCCACGACCGGAAAGTCGCCCTCAAGGTGCTCCGGCCCGAGCTGGCGGCCGTGATCGGGGCCGACCGGTTTCTCCAGGAGATTCGCGTCACCGCCGGCCTGCAGCACCCCCACATCCTGCCGCTGCACGACTCGGGCGAGATCGACCACGTCCTCTACTACGTGATGCCATACGTCGAGGGCGAATCGCTCCGCGATCGCCTGAAGCGGGAGCGCCAGCTCGGCATCGAGGACGCGGTGCGCATCGCCACCGAGGTGGCGGCGGCACTGGCCTATGCGCACGGCCGAGGCGTGATTCACCGCGACATCAAGCCGGAGAACATTCTCCTCGCCAGCGGGGCCGCGGTGGTCGCAGACTTCGGGATCGCGCGAGCGGTCACCGCGGCGGGCGGCGGGCGGCTCACCGAAACGGGCCTGTCGCTCGGCACGCCCCAGTACATGAGCCCGGAACAGGCCACCGCCGATCGCGAGCTCGATGGCCGGAGCGATGTCTACGCGCTGGGCTGCGTGCTCTATGAAATGCTCACCGGGGAGCCGCCCTACACCGGGCCCACCACCCAGTCGGTGATCGCCAAGCTGCTCACCGAGGCGCCCCGCCCGGTCCTGGCCGGCCGTCCCACGGTGCCCCCGCACGTTGCCGCGGCGGTGCACAAGTCGCTGGCCCGCCTGCCGGCCGATCGTTTCCGCGGCGCGGCCGAGTTCGCCGAGGCGCTGGTCGAGGGGGGAAAGACGCAATGGCGCAACGGCGCAACAACGCCTGCGCTGCCGACCCCGGCCTACCGGTCGCGGCGCGCACCGCTCATCGCAGGCGCCGGCATGCTGCTGCTTGCCACCGCCCTGGCGCTCTGGAGCCTGCTGCGCACTCCGCCGGAAGCGCCGGCCCCCCTGGTCCGCTCGGTCCTCAAGCTCCCTGCCGGGCTCCGGGTGCAGACCCTGCTGACCGGTGTCCCGCTGGCGCTCTCGCCGGACGCGACGACGCTGGTGTACGGCGGAACCCAGCAGCTCTTCGTACGCCGCCTGGACCAGCTCGACCCGGTGCAGCTTCCCAATACGCAGTACGGCTCACAGCCCTTCTTCTCACCCGATGGTCAGCACGTCGGATTTGTCGCCGAAGGCAGCCTCAAGCGAGTTGCCCTCTCCGGCAGTCCCGCCGTCACCCTCTGTCCGGCGCAGGGACTCTCGGGCGCCACCTGGGGTTCCCGGGAGATGATCGTCTTCTCGGCCGGCGGCAAGCTGTTCCAGGTTCCGGCGAGCGGCGGCACCGCGAGCCCCGTGGTACTGGCGGATTCGGCCGGAGGCGGCATCCTCCGCTGGCCCGAATTCCTTCCGGATGGGAAACGCATCCTCGTCACCGCGGGTTACGTCCCGTCGCTCGCGACCGTGATCGTGGAGCTGGAAACGGGCCGTGTGACACCGGTTCCCGGGGCGGGCACCAATGCGCGCTACATCGAGCCGGCTTCGTTGTTGTCCTTTGGGTCCGACGGGTCCGGCATGGTGATGCCGTTCGACTGGCGTCGGGGTCAGGCCACCGGTCCCGCCACGCCGATGCTCGAGGGCATGTCCATGGGGCTTCAGGGAGTCGCGAAGTTCGCCACCTCCCGGAACGGGTGGGCGGTCTATGTCCCGACCGCCTCCTCCCGGCGCCGGCTGGCTCTGGTGGATCGCCGAGGCGCGCAGACGATCCTTGCCGCCGAAGCGCGGCCCTTCAGCGACCCGCGCTTCTCTCCCGACGGTCAACAGGTGGCGGTAACCTCACTCGGGCCTGGAGGAGGACTGGCGGGCGACATCTGGATATTTCACCTCAGACAGGCGACGCTCTCGCGCCTCACCTTCGAGGGGCGACAGCAGTTTCCCGAGTGGTCACCTGATGGCCGTCGGGTGATCTTCGCGGGCCTCGCCGGCTCGGGCGCGATGCACTGGATCCCTTCCGCCGGCGGCGAAATGGATTCGCTTCACCAAAGCCCCGGCGCGCTGATCTTCGAGGGCATCCTCACCCGCGACCAGCGGACCATCGTCTATCGCCTGGGAGGTATCCCCGGCGATTTGTACTATGTGCGGCGTGATTCGCTGGCCGCTCCCCATGCCCTGGTCGCCTCACCCTTCGACGAGCGTTCGCCGGCGCTCTCGCCGAATGATCGCTGGCTGGCCTATGTCTCCAACGAGACCGGCCGGGACGAGATCTACGTGCGTCCCTTTCCCGGCGCCGGCGGCCGGTGGCTGGTTTCAGCGGCGGGTGGGACCGAGCCGCGCTGGCGGCGTGATGGACTCGAGCTGTTCTATCGCAACGCCGACACCCTGTTCGCGGTTCAGGTCCGCGCCCAACCCGAATTCGTGGTGGGTCAGCGCGCCGCCCTCTTTACCGGCGACTATCTGACCAATCCCCGGCATGCGACCTACGACGTTCACCCCAACGGCAACCAGTTCGTCTTCATCACCGGTGATCCGGACGACGCCGGGGAATTGATCCTGGTGCAGAACCTGCTCTCTACGGTCTTCAACCGGGGCGGCGGCAAGAGGAGCCGGTAACTGCGAACCGCAGCTCGAGCCGGCGGGGAACTGGCGAGGTGCGGCGGACGGTGCGAGAATTCCGTCCGGAATAGCTCGCTGGCCGTCTCCTGCTCCTCGGGAAGGTCCCCATGCCACACCGCTTTGCCCTCGGATCGCTGCTCCTTGTCGCCTGCTCCTCGCAGCAGTCCGCGCGACCGGGCCCACTGCCCGACCAAAACATCGCGGCACTCCCGGCCAGCAATCTCTCCGCGGCGGCGCGGCTCGCCGCGAGCCCGCGTCACGGCGAGTGGGTCACGATGGCGCTCATGCCCGGCTCGGCGGATTCAGTGATGGCCTGGGTGGTCTATCCCTCCTCACGGCAGAAGGCGCCGGTCGTGGTGGTGGTGCACGAGATCTTCGGGCTCTCGACCTGGGTGCGCGGCGTCGCGGACCAGGTCGCCGCCGAGGGCTTCATCGCGATCGCGCCGGACTTTCTGTCCCGCGTGCGGGGTGGTCCGACCTCGGTCGAGCTCCCGTCAGACTCGGCCCGGCGGCTCATCGGCGGAGTCAACAGCGCCGAGCGCAATCGCATCATCACAGCCGCCGCCAACTGGGCGATGACCCAGCCGGCCGCCACCCAGAAGTACGCCGTCATCGGTTACTGCTGGGGCGGACAGACCACGTTCATGCATGCCATCCACGGCGGGGTAACCGGCTTCAGCGGTGGGGTGGCGTTCTACGGCCTGCCCTACACCAGCGGCGGCAGGCCGGCCAACGCGACCGAGCCCGCGGTGCCCACCACTCTCGTCGCCGATTCGCTGGCGAAGATCCGGGTGCCGGTGATGCTGCTCAACGGCTCCAAGGACGCGCGCATCGCCGCGGCGATGCCGGCGCTCGACTCGATGATGAAGGCCCTGGGGAAGACGTACACCGGGATGAACTACGCTGGCGCGGTGCACGGCTTCCTGCGCACGCAGGACGACCCCAAGGCCCAGCGCGACGAAGCCGAGGAGCAAGCCAACCTGGCCGCGGCAAAGGACGCCTGGTCCCGGACGGTCGCGTTTCTCAAGCAGCGGCTGGGATCGTGAGCGCTACCTTGCCTCGATGGGCAGGGCTCGGCCGCCGGGATTCACACGGGAGTTGGTGCAGTCTACATTAGAGATTCATGCTTCACGTCGATTCCATCCACCTCGCTGTCCAGCGCGGTTTGTCAGGCGAAGCCCGCCTGCAAATTGCCCTGAACATGTGCACGGCGGCGCGGGAGCTCTCGCTGGCGCGCCTCCGGAAACAGTATCCCGGATGGCCCACGCAGCGCCTGCTCCAGGAGCTTGTTCGGCATACACTTCGCTCCGAGATGATCCCAACTCGAACCCGATGACGGCGGAAGACGTCTTCCGCCGCATCGTCAGGATGCTGGATCAAGCGGGCATCCCCTACATGTTGACGGGGTCGTTCGCAAGCGCCTTTCACGGCGTGCCCCGAGCCACCCAGGACATCGACCTCGTCATTGCCCCCACGCCAGACCAAGTGCGAGCGTTCGTCCGCCTCCTTCCGCCCGCCGAGTACTATGTCGACGAAGCGACGGCCGTGGAAGCAGCGCGGTTGGAGAGTCAATTCAACGTCATCGACCTCGCGGCGGGGTGGAAAGTAGATCTGATTGTCCGTAAGGGGCGGCCCTTCAGCCGGACCGAGTTTGATCGTCGCCAGCAGGCGGAAGTCTGGGGTCTGTCGCTGGCCATTGCGTCACTTGAGGATGTCATTCTCGCCAAGCTCGAGTGGGCGAAACTTGGAGAATCAGAACGCCAGCTCGAGGACGTGGCGGCGTTGGTCCGGCTTCGGGCGGGAGACCTGGACCGAGCCTATCTCGACCGGTGGATCGTCGAACTTGGCGTGACAGTGCAGTGGTCCCGCGCCGCAGTGCGTGCCGGACTACAGTAGGCTCACCGGATCCCGATCCAGCACCACCCGCGCCGTCCCCCGCCCTTCCAGCCGCGGCGCCTTCCTATTGACATTCGATACGAGAAGGCGCACCTTCCTATCGAATCTCTTTAGGAGAGTGCGGTGGCGCAACAATCGGAGCTTCTCCGCGGCACGCTCGACCTGCTCATCCTCAAGGCCTTGACGCTCGGCCCCCGCCACGGACTCGGCGTCGCCCGCCGGGTCGAGCAGCTCACCGGCGGCGCCTTCCAGGTCAAGCCCGGCTCCCTCTTCCCCGCCCTGCACCGGCTGGAAGAAAAGGGCTGGTTGAGCTCGAAATGGGGCGTCTCCGACAATAACCGGCGCGCCAGGTACTACGAGCTCACCAGGGCCGGCAAGCGGCAGTTCGGGCGCGAGGTCGCGACCTGGGGCCGGGTCACCTTCGCGATCAACCGCTCCCTCGAGTCGACCAGCTAGGCCTCCGCCATGTTGAGACGCCTCCTCCGCACCCTCGGCAACCTGTTCCGCAAGAAGGCCCTCGATCACGATCTCGACGAGGAGATCGCCTCGTACGAGGATCTGCTCGCCTCCGAGCACCACGCCGGCGGGCTGCCCCCCGATGCCGCGCGCCGCGCTGCCCGGCTGGATCTCGACGGTGCCGATGCCGTCAAAGAGGCCGTCCGTGACGTCCGGGCCGGTGCCGCCCTGGAGACGCTTGGCCGGGACCTGCGCTACGCCATGCGCACGCTGTCCCGAAGCCCCGGCTTCACGGTGTTCACGCTGCTTACGTTCGCGGTCGCGATCGGAGGCCTGACCGTCATTTTCAGCCTCGTCAATGCGCTGCTGCTCAAGCCACTGCCCTATCCGGAGTCGCACCGCCTCGTGATGGTCCTCGAAACCGATGACGCCGACCCCATCGGCGGCTACACCGTCGCGGCACCGAACTACTTCGACTGGCAAAAGGAAAACCGGGTCTTCTCCTCCATGGCGCTGTACGAGTACCTGGGCGCCAACCTCGCAGGCGGCGCCGAGCCGGAACAGGTCGGTGCCATCCGGGTGACCGGCGGGGTTTTCGAGCTGCTCGGTGTCGCGCCGCTGCTGGGGCGGGGGCTGCTGCCATCGGACGACGCCCCGGGCACCCGCGTGGTGGTGCTGAGCCACCGGCTCTGGCAGCGCCGCTATGGCGCCGACTCGTCGCTGGTAGGAAAGATCATCCGGATCAACGGCCAGGCCTCACAGGTCGTCGGGGTCATGCCGGCAAGCTTCGCGTTCCCGAGCGTCCACCAGCAGCTTTGGCTGCCGATCGGCTTGAACGCAGAGGACCAGGGTCGCGCGTCGCATTCCTTCTGGGCGATTGCGCGGCTCAAGGACGGCGTGAGTCTCGAACGGGCTCGCGGCGAGCTTCGCGCAATCGGCGATCGGCTCGCCACGGCCTATCCCGCCACCAACAGCAACGAGACGGCCAACGTTTTCCCGATGCGGGACCTCTGGGTACAGGACGCCCAGGGCGTTCTCAAGACGTTGCTCGCGGCCGTGGTCCTCGTGCTGCTGATCGCTTCGGGCAATGTCGCGAGTCTGCTGGTGGCACGGGGCGCCGCTCGGCGCCGCGAGATCGCAACCCGGATGGGGCTGGGCGGCAGCCGCGCGCGCATCGTGGGCCAGTTGGTGACCGAGAGTGTCGTCCTCTCGCTCGGCGGCGCCGCCCTCGGAATCGGTCTCGCCGCGCTCGGCAGCAGGGCGCTGTTTGCGCTCCTCCCCCAGCGTTTGCAGAACGTGCCCTTCCGCGATCTGAGCAGCGTGTCGCTCGACGCCACGGTCGTCGGGGTGGGCGTGCTGGTTGCGCTGCTCGCGGGGATTGCCGCCGGCCTCGCTCCCGCGCTGACATCGCTCCCGGCCGAGCCCGCCGAGCTGCTCCGCGACGCCGGCGCCAGAAGCACCACCGCCCGGCATACCCGTCGGCTCAAGAGCGTGCTGGTGGGCGGTGAGGTTGCGCTTGCGATGCTCGTGCTGGTGGGGGCGGGGTTGCTCATCGCGAGCATCAGTCGCCTGCAGCGGGTGGCTCCCGGACTCGATCCCGTGAACGTGATGGCGGTGGATTTGACGCTGCCGCAGGCGGATTTCTATGGGCCGGCGGAGCGAGTGAATCTCTGCGCCGATTTGTCGCGCGAAGTCGCCCTGGTACCGGGCGTGGTGTCGGTGAGCGCGGTGAGCCACGTCCCGCTGTCCGGCGCCAATGCCGGCCGCAGCTTCGTGCTCGAGGGCGCATCCGATCCCGGCCCGTCCAACTTGCCCAGTGCTTCCTACGGGGTGGTTTGTCCGGGGTATTTCCAGACCCTTGGGATTCCGCTGCTCGGCGGGCGCGACTTCACCTCGGCGGACCGCCCTTCGGCGCCGGCGGTGATGGTCGTCAACGAGGCGCTGGGAAAGAAGTGGTTTCCCGGCGCGAACCCGGTGGGCCGCCGCATCAAGCTGGGACGCTTCGAATCGGATGGACCCTGGATCACCATCATCGGTGTGGTGGGCAATGTCCGGCACGGCGGACTCGCTCAGCCGGCGCAGCCGTATTTGTACGCTCCGTACGCCCAGGCCGCGTGGCCGCGGCTCACCGTGATGATTCGCACGTCGGCGCCGCTCGCCGGATTTACTCCGTTGCGCCAGGCGCTGCGGCGGGCCGCGCCGGCGGAGCCGATCGGCGACCCCGTCACCATGGAGCAGGTGGTGGAAGGATCGCTCGGCCACCTCCGCTTCCCCATGATGCTGTTCAGCGTCTTCGCGGCGATGGCGCTCGCGCTGGCAGCGCTTGGCTGCTTCGGGATTGCGAGCCAGGCCGTGGTTCAGCGGCGCCGGGAGCTCGGTATCCGTATCGCCCTCGGTGCTCGCTCCGGGCAGGTCTACCGACTGGTGGTGGGCCAGACGATGTTGCCCGTCGCGTTCGGGTTGGGTCTTGGAGTTGTGGGTGCCCTGGCGTTTGCCCGTCTGCTGCGGACCATGCTCTACGACATCACGCCCGGCGATCCGGTCACCCTGCTGCTGGGGGCGGTATTGCTCGGCGGCGTCACCGTAGTGGCCTGCCTTCTGCCCGCGCGCCGAGCCGCGCGGGTGGATCCGGTGCTGGTGCTCCGGGATGAATGACCGGTACCGTGCCGGCCCCGATCACATCGCGCTAATCGTCCCGAAGTGTCAGCGCAGGCTGCACCCGGGCCGCCCTTCGCGCCGGGATCAGCGACGCCGCCAGCGACACGAGCGCCAAGCCTAACACGCTGGCGCCCAGCACCACCGGGTCCCGGGGCCCGATGCCAAACAATTGTTCCTCGAGAAGTCTGCCGCTCGCGAGGGCGGCCAGCCCGCCGATCGCGATCCCCCACCCCGCGGCCCGAAGTCCCTGCCCCGCCATCTGCCGCACCACCTGCTCCTGCTGCGCGCCAAGCGCGAGGCGGATGCCGATTTCCCGGGTCCGCCGGCTCACGGCGTAGCTCAGCACGCCATAGATCCCCACCGTCGCGAGCGCCCCGGACAAGAGGGCAAACGCGCCCAGCAGCACGGCCACCAGCCGGGGCCGAGCGATGGCCCGCGATGTCACCGCGGTCATCAGCTCAAGCCGCGCCGGCGCCACTCGGCTGTCGATGCCGGCCAGCACCTGCCGAATCGAAGGGGCCAGTGCCGCGGGCTCGGAGGTGGTGCGCACCACGATCGAGAGCGGCCGGTGGAAGATGCCGACGTTGAGCACGCCGGGGAGCTGTGCATGGGCCAGGAAGTACTCCCACCGAGGCTCCTTTGTGACGGCGACAGTGCGAACATCGCCCACCACGCCGGCCACTGTGAACCAGCGCTGCCCCGTGTCGCCGGCAAACCGGAACCGTTTCCCGAGCGCGGTTTCACCGGGCCAGAGCCGTTCGGCCGCCGACCGATTGACCCAGGCAGCGACCGGCGCGCGCGCGTCGTCGCTCGCGGCGGGCAGCCGTCCCTCGAGCAGAGGTATCTGCATGGCTTCGAAGTAGCCGGGAGTGACGACCTGGATGCCGGGCGATTGGGCCGAGCGCCCCGGCTCCGCTGGGCGGCCGTCGACCTCGATGTCGAGGCTGCCGGTGCCGCTCCGGAGCGGCAGGCTGAGCACCCCTCCCGCGCGCTCGACCCCCGGGAGCTGTTCCAGCGCCGCCACCAGACGCTCATAGAAACCGGAAACGGCTGCCGGAGTTTCGTAGGCCGCCTCCGGCACGGTGACGTTGAACGCCACCGCGTTGGAGGGGGAAAAGCCGAGGTCGAGCTTCACCAGCCGGGAGTAGCTCCGGAAGAGGAGGCCGGCTGCGACCACCACCAGCATCGCGAGTCCCACCTCCACGGTCACCAGCGTCCCCATGATGCCCCGCCCCGTTCTCCAGCCTTCGGCGCTCGCGCCCCGGGCGCCCCAGACGCGCGGACCTCCCGCGCCCATCCGGGTGCCGCGCAGCGCAGGGAGCAGTCCGAACAACAGCACGCTGCCGGCGGCCACGGCGATCGCGGTCGCGAGCATGCCGGGGTCCACGCCGAGGCGGTCCACCCGGGGGACGGCGCCGGGCGTATAGGCGAGGAGCTGGTTACCGCCTACGACGGCCAGAAAGATTCCTAACCCGGTACCGACCAGCGCCAGCACCAGCCCTTCGGTGAGGAGCTGGCGAACCAGACGGCCTCGGCCCGCGCCCAGCGCCGTCCGCAACGCCAATTCACGTTCCCGCCGGTGGAGGCGCGCCTGCATGAGGTTGGCGACGTTGGCGCAGGCGATCAGGAGGACCAGCACCACCGCTCCGGTGAGCAGGCCGAGCACCTTTGCGGTATCGCCGAGGACGGCGTCGCGCAGCGACCGGCTGGTGAGCGACCACTGCATGCCCGGCTCATAGTTTTGCGGAAAGTCGGACCGGAGCCGGGCCGAGAGGGATTCGAGCGCCGCAGCGGCCTCCGCGGGGACGACCCCGTCGGCGAGGCGACCGACGACCCGGAGATAGTGGGCGCCCCGCGAACTCGGATCGGCCGGATCGAGCCGGAGTGGCAGCACCAGGTCGGCGTTCTCCAGCGCAAACGAGGGAGGAAGCACCCCCAGGACAGTATGGAGAACGGCGTTGAGCCGGATGGTCTTGCCGACAATCGCCGAATCCCCGCCCAAGCGCAGCCAGAGTCCGTGGCTCAGCAGCACCACCGGCGAACTGCCCGGGAGATCCTCGTCGCTCCGGAATGGGCGGCCGAGCGCCGGCACGATGCCGAGGACTGGGAGGAGCGATGCGGTGGCCTGGAGGGCGTTCAGCCGCTCGGCTTCCTGACCTTCGCTACCGGCCAGGTCCTGGGGTGACACCCGGTACGCCGCTACGGCGGAAAAGATCCGTGGCATCCCGGCAAGATCGGCCAGCTCCGGCTCCGAGACCGCTCCGTGATCGAGGCCCCACCCCGCGTACCGTGTGGTGAGGGAGACCAGCCGGCCGGGCGACGGATACGGGAGCGGCTCCAGCACCGAGCGCCGCATCAGAGTGAAGACCGCGGTGGTGGCGCCGATGGCGAGCGCCAGGGTGACGACCACCGAGACCGCGAACGACGGCTCGCGCCGGAGCGACCGGAGCGAATGCCTCGCGTCCTGGGCCAGCTCCCGGATCAATCTCAAGCCACGGCCGTCGCGGTATTCCTCCCGGTGCTGTTGCACCGCGCCGAAGGCGATGACGGCCTGGCGCCGGGCTTCGTCAGGCGGTAGCCCACGACGGATATTCGCCTCGGTTTCCATGTCGAGATGGAACTGGAACTCGCTGTCGAGACGGTGCTCGGTGCTCCGGCCGCCGAAGAGGGAGCGGAGCCGGGCACGGAAGCCCTGGGAGAGGCTCATGGGTTAGCGGGCATCGAGGGCGACCTCGATGGCTGCCGCAAAGCGCCGCCAGCTCTCCACTTCGGACTTGAGCGCGGCCCGGCCGGACGGGGCGATGCTGTAAAAGCGGGCCCGGCGGTTGTTCTCGCTGTCGCCCCATTCACTGGTGATAACACCGCGGTGCTCGAGGCGCTGGAGCGCCGGGTAGAGCGAGCCCTGGTTGGCGGCGAGAGCGTCCTGGGAGATCTGCTGGATCCGCTGGCCGATGCCCCACCCGTGCAGCGGCCCCAGGCTCAGGGCCTTGAGAATGAGGAGGTCGAGCGAGCCGCGGAGGGCGTCATTCTGGGGGGGCGCGGGTGTTCGGGCCATGGGGAGCCGCCTCTCGTCTTGATATCGAGAGGAAAGCTATCGTCTCTCTTCTCGATGTCAAGAGGAGTGGGAGCCTCAATCAGCCCGATGCTAGCGGCGAATCGGGAAATCCACGTAGCTGCCCGCGAGCCATCGAACGACGAGGGGCTCGCCTGCGTCGGCAAGGGATTCGTCGCTCACGTCTTTGCCGGTCCCGTAGTTGATCTGCTGCCCCGCGTTCTTGACGACGGCAATGACAACCACCAGCCGGCTCCCCGCCCCGACCTGACGGCTCATCATCCGGACGCCGCTTTCGAAGTCCAGGCGCTCGGCTTTCCCGGGCGTCAGCAGCCGTCGCTGGTGCACGCTGCCGACATGACTCGCCCGCGAGGTATAAGGAGGCAGCTGCAAGTACTGGCCGTCCGGCATCAGCTCGTACGGCGTGATGCTGAAGTCGAAGTCCCTCTTGTTGGCGATCAGCTCCAGATGCCCGGATAGGAGCCCGCTGAATTCCATGGCATCTCTCAGGGGCTCGCTCACCAGCGTGATCGCATTGGACGTATCGATCGCGGTGTCGAGGATTCCGCCTCCGGTGCGGGCATCGATGTCGGACCGGTCCGCGAGATCCACCCTGAGGGAGACCAGGGAGTCGCTGGCCGCGGGTGACGGGCTCAGGGTGTATCTCCCACCCTTGCGGGCAGAGCTGAAATTCAGCCGCAGCCGCCCATTCGCCACCTCGGCGATGCTCGGAGCGGACCCCCATCGGTTGGCCCCCATGACCTGGTAGTTCACCCGGTCCTTCAGCATCGCCGGCTTCGGACCGCCCTTCAGCGTGTGATCGAACCACTGGTACCGGAGATCCGCGACGATGTCGATGCGGGCGATCGGGTCGATCTCGTAGCCGGAGAAATAGGTAGCCGTGTCGCCCAGCGCCGTCACCACGCCGCGCTGCGCCTGGAGGTGGTCATACGGGCCGATGACCAGATAGTGGTTGGCGCGCGGGTTATGCCTGTAGTGCTCCAGGAAATAGTGGAGCGCGCCCCCCGGCCCCCCGTAGTAGTAGCCGGCCGTCTGAAGCACCGGAATCCCGATCCGTGCGTACTCCTCGCCCTCAGGAATCATCCCGCGCCAGTACCTGTCCACGGTGGGGTGGGCGAGCCACTCGGCATAGACCGGATTGGGCGTGCCATCGATCTGCTCGAGCTCCCGGTACGGCCGGCCGCTCCTGTACCACTCCCGGTTGAGCCGGGCCCAGCGACTGTTGTCGTTGTAGGTCTGGTTGTCCAGCCAGCGGTTGTTCGTCGTGTAAAACGGCCATGGATACACGAAGTTCCAGAAGATGTTGCCCTCCATCGGGACGTCGATGCCCGGCGCCACCGGCGCGCCGACCATGATCGCCTTGAGCGCCCTCGGCAGATGCTTTGCCGCGGCCCACGCAGTGAATCCCGAGTAGCTCCCTCCGTACATTCCCACCTGCCCGTCGCTCCACGGCTGCACGGCAATCCACTCGATCATCGCGGCCGCGTCGGATCCATCGTGAACATACGGCACGGTGGTATCGGAACTGCACGCCTTCCCGCGGGTATGTCCCGTGACACCCACATATCCGTTCGCTGCAGCCTGTAGCGCCTCCCGCATCGACGCAACGGAATCGGCGTAGATCGTGAACTGCAGGAGGGCGGGCAGCCGCTCAGGTGCCGCGCGGCGCCGCACCACAATGGCGCACACGGTCCCGTCGCCTGGCGTCTTCACGGCGATGTTTGTCTCCGTGACGTAGCGGCGCGCTTCATCTTCGGAAACCAGCGCGGCGGGGAGGCCGGCAAAGCCTCGATACGACTCCACGGCCTGGTACACGCGGAGCAGGGTGAGGGCGTCTTCCAGCGAGACGGTCGTTTTGCCGGTCTGGTCCGGCCTCGCCCAGCGGAGGTCGTTCGCCACGACGCGGGCGCTCACGAGGATGGCACGCGCGGCCAGGGCCGCCGCCGGATCGTCGAGGCGGGCAAACCGTCCACGGAACGATTCGGCGAACGTCTCGGAAAACGGCCTCCCGGTGCTCGCGGCCAGGTTTCTGGCTCCGGCGGAGATTTCGTACTGGACATAGCGCGCACGGGCCTGCGGAGTCGTGTCCCGGCGCACACTCCGCAACTCGGCGAGGCTGGCCGAGGCTTCCGTGTATTTGCCGGCGAGGATCTGCAACCGGAAGAGATTGTCCAGAAACCGGACCCGGTCCGTGTCGCGATAGGAGGCCAGCACCTCCGCGGCCAGACGGGGCATGGACCGGGCGAGTGCCGCCGAGTCGGCGACGTCGGCAGCCGACAACGGAAAGCTCTGCGCCGTGGCCGGGGTCGGGCCCTGCGAAAGGAAGGAACCGCAGCACAGGCCGATCGCGAGGAGAGATTGCCTTCGGATCACGGCTCGTCTGGGCATTTCAATGGTCCATAGCGGGGGTGAATGTAGGATGCACCGGCCATTGGAAAGATTGCCCGGTCTCCAGAGGAGGGGAAGACGCAACCCCGAGGTCTTGCCCGGAGCGCAGGATCGCAATATGCTTAGGCATATGCCTTACCAACAGCCTCGCCTCGACCAGGTGTTTCAGGCCCTCGCAGATCCGACGAGGAGAGCCGTCCTCGCACGCTTGAGCGCAGGACCGACTTCGACGAGTGAGCTTGCCACGCCATTCAAGATGGCCCTGCCCTCCTTCACGCAGCATCTGGGTGTGCTCGAGGACTGCGGCCTGGTGCGCTCGCGCAAGGACGGTCGGGTCCGGACCTACGAACTCACTCCCCAGCCGCTGAAGGCCGCCGAGCACTGGATCGCCAGGCAGCAAACCGTGTGGGAAAAGCGCCTTGACCAACTGGACCGCCACCTCGCACTCATGAAGGAGGAGATCCCGTGACCCGCCCGATCATCTATCAACCGGATCCCACGCTCGACCTGGTCCTCGAGCGCGTCGTCGACGTGCCCAAGGAGCTGGTCTGGCTGGCGTGGACGACTCCCGAGCACATCAAGAAGTGGTTCACCCCGGCGCCCTGGAAGACGGTCGAGTGCGAAATCGATCTCCGTCCCGGCGGCATGTTTCGAACGGTGATGCGTTCACCCGAGGGGGAGGATTTTCCGAATACCGGCTGTTACCTTGAAGTCATCGAAGGCGAGCGACTGAGTTGGACCGACGCGCTCGAGCCAGGCTTCCGTCCAACTCGTCGTACGACCGACAATGCGGCGGGGGGCGGGATCTCCGCGTTCACCGGGGTGATCAGCTTCGCCACCCATGGGAAGGGGACCAAGTACACCGCCCTGGCCATGCACAAGACCGAGACGGAGCGAAAGAGTCACGAAGCCATGGGCTTCCACGACGGCTGGGGCAAGGCCCTCGATCAGCTCGTCGAGCTGGCCAGGTCGATGAAAGCGCCTGGATGAGATCTCAGAGTTGTATCCTGCTCGGTCCCTGCCCTATTCCGTTCTGATGGTCTGGGCGGGATCGACGGCGGTGGATCGCCTCACCGGAACGATGCTGGCGACGATCGCGGCAAGCGCGAGCACCAGCGCCGCGGCGCCGTAGACGACCGGCTCGTGGGGTGACGTTTCATAGAGTAGGTCCGCAATCCATCGGGACGCGACGAAGGCCCCTGCAACGCCCAGCAGCAGGCCCGCCACGACGGCGCGCGAGGACTGCAGCGCGACCAGGCGCACGACATCGGATCGCTGAGCACCCAGCGCCATACGAACGCCAATCTCGTGGCTCCGTTGCGATACCCAGTACGCCATGACGCTGTACAGACCGACCGCGGCAATAACCAGGGCAATCACTCCGAACAGCGTGAACATGGTGGCCCCGAGCCGCCACGGCTGGAGCTGCGGGGCCACCAGCTCGCTGTACGGCCGCACCTGGACGAACGGCATCGTGGGCGCGAGCGCCTGCAGCTCTCGCCGGAGGACCGGAATTATCGCCGTGGGATCACCGGAGATCCGGACCAGCATCGCTCGCGGCGGAGCACCCTGGTTCCCGGGATGGCTCGGCGGGGCGTACACGATGGCCCGGTCATCGTTGACCATGCTGAATTGCAGCAGGTTGCGCACGACCCCCACGACCTCCGAGCAGGTGCTGTCTCCGCCGTACATCACGCACTGTCCCAGAGCGCTGGCATTCGGCCAGTACGCCTTGGCGATCGCGTCATTGACGATCACCACCCGGGACGGGGTTCGCTCCTCGGCCAGGGTGAAATCCCGGCCCTGGATGATCTTGGCGCCGACGGTCGCGAAGAATCCCGAGGTCACCCCCGAATTGTAGGGGCCGCCATTCGGCAGCGTCGGTCGCTCGACCCCCGGCACGCTAAAGCCCCATGCCGAGGCACTCGCCATCGGGACCGTGAGCCGGGCGACGGCGACGCTGGTCACGCCCGGAACTGTTCGCAGCCTCTCGACACCACGCCGGTAGACGTCCTCGATCTGAACGCTGTCGAATCCGAAACGGCTCAGGGGCATGCTCACCCGCAACACTCGATCGCGATCGATGCCCACCTCCCGGGACACGACGTTCCGAAGGCTCTTCACCAGCAGCCCGGCACCGACCAGGAGCATGAGCGACAGCGCCGTCTGCGCCAGCATCAGCGTGAAGCGCAGCCGTCCCCGTCCGCCGGCCACCTGGCGCGACGACGCCTTGAGTCCCTCGGAAACCCGGGTGCTCATACCTTGGAACGCGGGCGCGAGTCCCGCCAACAGAATGCAGACCAGAGTCATCGCGAGCGTAAAGACGAAGACGCGCATGTCCAGTACCGACTCGCTCCACACGATGCTCGGCAGCAGAATATCCTGCACCAGCCGACTGCCTCCGAGCGCGATCGCGAGCGCCACCGCCGACCCGAGGAGCGCCAGCAGCGCGGCCTCGGAAAGCAGCATGCCGACCAGGCGGGCCCGGGTCACACCCAGCGCCATGCGCACGGCGATCTCGCGGCGGCGCTCGAGGGTGCGCGCGATCAGCAGGTTCGCGACGTTGGCGCACGCGATGAGCAGCACGATGCCCGAGACGCCCATGAGCCAGAGCGACACCCTCCCCTCCCGGCTCAGGCCGTTGGGGGTGCGCGCTCCAATGATGGACGAGAGCACGACGGAGCTGGTGGAGTCGCGAAACGGCTGCTTCCACTCGCGCACCAATCCCCGGTAGGCCGCGGTGGCCTGCTCCGCCGCTACCTCAGCAGCAACGCCATCCCGAACCCGGCCGATGATCTGGGCCCACCAGTTGTCGGTGGTGTTGTGCCAGCCGGGACCGATCTCTTCGTTGGCGTAGGAGCTGATCGGCAGCCAGACATCGATCCTTTGCCGGTCGATGCCGGCAAAGCCGCGCGGGGCCACACCCACCACGGTGAAGGTCTTCCCCTGAATCAACAGCGTCCGGCCGATCGCCTTCGGGTCGCCGCCGAACTGCTGTCGCCACAATCCGTAGCTCACGATCGCAACCGGGGCGCCCTCCGGGATACGATCGTCGTCGTCGGTAAACGGTCTGCCCGGGTTAGGCCGGACGCCGAGGAGACGGAAGTAGTTGCCGGAGACGAGCTGGACCTGAACGCTCTGCGCTTCGGCGCCGCGTCCCAGGCTGTAGCCGCTCGGGTAGCGGAAGGCGGCGAGCTCGGAGAAGGCAGGTGCCCCGGACCGTAGCGCGGGGAGGACTGGATAGGTCGTGACCTCGCCGATGCTCGCCTTCGCGCCTTCCATATCGCGATAGTAAATCCGCCTGATCCGGTCGGCCCCGGCGACGTGGGCCGGAGGGCGCAGGAGCAGCTGATCCACCACGCCGAACATCACCGCGTTCGCCGCGATGCCAAGACCGAGGGTGAGGGTGATGACGAGCAGGAGAGCGGGCCGCCGTGCCAGGCTGCGGGCCGCGTATCGGAGATCGGTGAAGAATGTCATGACGCGTTCCCTGCGGTTGGCGTTGCCGATGCGCCGGCGATCGACGCGAGCGAGCTCGCGCCGGCTCTGGTTGATATCGCCGTACTCCGCAAGTGCGCGCTTCCGGGCCTCGCGCGCGGGCAGGCCGAGGCGTATCAGCTCTTCGGTACGGGCGTCGAGATGGAAGCGGATCTCGTCCTCGATCTCGCGGCCGACGGCGCTGGCGGACCAGGAGATGCGAAGCACCCGGCGAATACCGGGGATCCGGATTTCCCGCATGCTCAGGCCGGTTCCGAGTCGGTGGAGCGGAGAATCTTGGCCACCGCGTCGACATACCGGGTCCAGACCTCCGCGCGCGTCTGGAGCTGCTTCCGGCCGGCCCGGGTGAGCTGATAGAAGCGGGCGCGGCGATTATTTTCGGAGAGACCCCACTCGCTCTCGACCAGGCCGCGTTCCTCGAGCCGGTGGAGCGCGAGATACAACGCGCGGTCCTCGACCAGGATCGCGTCGTCCGACGTGGCCCTGATCCAGCGCGCGATCGCGAACCCGTGCCTGGGTTCCCACGCGAGCGTGCGCATCACGAGCAGGTCCAGTGTGCCGTTCATCAGGGCGAGCTCGGCGGTCTTCACCATTGACTCCCCGGAGAGGCTCCGGGGAAGAAAGTATGGCGGGATTCGGATATCCGCAATCCCTGATGATGAATTCAGGGTCGATGCCACCCGGAGATCACCAACGCGTCCCGGACACGTATCTCCACCTGCCCGGAGTCATTCCGCGTGCTCACCGATCCTCGCCCTGCTGTCCTAGATGCGTTCACAATCGTCAAGACTTCTACAGCAAACTCACCGGATCTCGATCCAGCACCACCCGCGCCGTCCCCCGCCCTTCCAGCCGCGGCGCGGCGTAGCGCACCACCCGCCCGATCTCCTCGACCGGTCCCTTCACCAGCACGTGCCAGCGCCACCGCGCCTTGATCCGGGTCAGCGGACACGGCGCCGGGCCGAGCAGCGTGAGCGGGAGCCCCTGCGTCGCAATCAGCTTCTCCAGCCAGTCCGCGACGCCGAGCGCCTCCGCCGTCGCCCGCTCCTCCTGCTCCGCCGACACCACCACGTTGAGCAGGCTGGTCTCCGGCGGATAGGGCGGGCTCTTCCGCTCCTCCGCCTCGTGCGCCAGAAACCCCTCGGTGTCGTGCCGCGCCGCGAACTTGAGCGCGGGGTGATCGGGGCTCCGCGTCTGCACCAGCACCCGCCCGCCCTTGGGCCCCCGGCCCGCTCTCCCGGCCACCTGCGCCAGCAACTGGTAGGTGCGCTCCCCGGCGCGAAAGTCGGGGAGATGCAGCGCGGTGTCGGCATCCACCACGCCCACCAGGGTGACGTTGGGAAAGTCCATTCCCTTGGCGATCATCTGGGTGCCCAGCAGAATGTCCACCTGTCCCTTTTCGATCCGCTCCAGAATCCGGTGGTGGCTCCAGCGGGCCGAGGTGGTATCGAGGTCCATCCGCGCCAGCCGAGCCTTGGGAAACCGCGCCGCCACCAGCTCCTCGAGCTGCTGGGTGCCGATGCCGTGGGCCCGCTGCACCGGGTGGCCGCAGGCGGAGCACTTTTCCGGAACCGGGAAGTGACGCCCGCAGTAGTGACAGCGCATCCCCGGCGGAACCCGGTGCAGGGTGAGCGCAATGCTACAGTCGGGACACTCCGGCACCACCCCGCACTCGGGACATTGCAGAAATGCGGCGTAGCCTCGGCGGTTGAGCAGGAGGATGGCCTGCTCGCCCCGGGCAAGGACGGTGTCGAGCGCGGCATCCAGCGCCTCGGACCAGGGCACCGAGTGACCGGTGCGAACCGACTTCGCCGTCCGGAGATCCACGATCTCGACCGGAGGCATCGGCCGGTCGTCGATACGTTTTGGGAGGCAAAGGCGGCAATGAGGCAAAGAGGCAAAGTGAGTGTATGTCTCAAGGGAAGGAGTAGCACTCCCTAGCACATAACGCGCCCCCTCCAGTCGGGCCCGAACCCGCGCCACTTCGCGCGCGTGGTAGCGCGGCGCCTCGCCATTTTTGTAGCTCTGCTCGTGCTCTTCGTCCACCACGATGAGCCCGAGATCCTTGACGGGCGCAAACACCGCGGAGCGGGCCCCCACCGCGACCCGCCGCTCGCCGCGGCGGAGCAGCCGCCAGGCGTCGGCGCGCTCGCCGTCGGACAAGCCGCTGTGCAGCACCGCCACGTCGTTGCCGAACATCCCGCGCACCCGGCTCACCATCTGGGGGGTGAGGCCTATCTCGGGCACCAGGACGATCGCGCCCCGGCCCGCCGCCACCGCGCGCTCGACGGCGCGGAGATACACCAGCGTCTTACCGCTCCCGGTCACCCCGAAGAGGAGCGCCCCGCTCCCCGGCGCCAGCCCGTCAATCCGATCCAGCACCGCTGCCTGCTCAGGCGTCAGCTCCGCTGGCGGAGGAGTGCCCGGCTCTCCTTCGAACGGATCCCGTAGCCGCTCGGCCTTGACCACGCGCGCCAGGCCGGAGTCCACCAGCGCCCGGATGACCGCGTCGCTCATGCCGAGGGTTTCCTTGAGGTGCTTGACCGGGACCGAGCCGCCGAGCTGCTCGAGGGTCTCGTAGAGCCGGCGCTGCTTGACCCGCCTGGCGAACCTCGCATCCCGCTCGATCAAGGTGAGCGGCTCGCCGGCGAGCTCGAGCCGCCGCTCCGTCAGGGAGGCCGGCTCCGCGTCCGCCGGCTCGACAACGAGCTCGGCCGCACCGACCCGGGCGAGCCGGTCGGCGACCTCCCAGAGCGGCTTCCGGAAATGGCGCGCCGCCGTGTCGAGCGGGGCTGCTCCGCCGCGCCCGTCGAGCCACTCCACGAGCTGTTCCGCGAGCCCGCCCAGGCGCCCGGGGCCGGCGCCGCTGAGGCGGATCAGGACACGCGAAGCTCCCCACATCGGGGCGGGCAGCATCGCCTTGAGTGCGAGCCCGATGGGGGCGCCGTAGTACCCCGCCATCCATTCCGCCGTGCGGAGCAGGCCGGGCGCGAGAGCGGGTTCGGGGTCGGGCGCCGCCAGAATCGGTTTGGTGGCCATGCCGGGAGCGTCGTCACCAACGGCAACGACCACGCCCACCAGCTCGCGCCGGCGCACCGGCACCACGACACGCGCGCCGGGTACCGCGCGATCGGCCAGAATGTCGGGAATGCTGTAGGAGTACGGCTCGAAGAGAGGGAGCGGGAGAGCGACCTGGGCGAAGCGTTCGATCATCGCGCCGAGAGGCCGAGTCCCGGCCCCTCGGGCAGCCGAAGCTGGCCCCGCTCGATCGTGGCGCCCACGAACGGGTCATGCGCCAGCAGGGCGGCGCCGTCGAGATCGCACAGATCCACGAGCGGCGTGACCTGCGCGGCCGCAGTGATACCGATCGAGCTCTCGATCATGCAGCCCACCATCACCATCATGTGATGGGCGCGCGCGATCGCGATCATCCGCAACGCTTCGCGGAGACTACCCGTCTTGGCGAGCTTGATGTTGATGCCGTCGACCTTCCCGATCAGCCCGGGAATATCCGCCGCCGTGAGACAGCTCTCGTCGGCGATGACCGGAATGCGCGCGTGCCGTGTCACCAGAGCCAGCCCGTCGAGGTCGCTCGGCTCGAGCGGCTGCTCCAACACCGTCACCCCGAACTCCTGGAGCACCGGAAGCATCGCGATCGCCTGCTTCCGGGTCCATCCGGCGTTGGCGTCGACGCGCAGCTCCTTGTCGGTCGTCTCCCGGATCGCGCGGAGAATCGCCAGGTCGTCGGAGGTGCCGAGCTTTATCTTGAGCGCCGGATACTGCTCGGCTTCGCCGACCTTCATCCGGATCCGCTCCGGCGTGTCGATTCCGATCGTGAAGGTGGAGATCGGACATTTCCCGGCGTCGAGACCGAAGAGACGGGCGACCGGAACGCCAAGCCGCTTCCCCGCCAGATCGTGCAGCGCGGTGGAGAGCGCCGCTCGGGCGGAGTTGTTGCCCTGCAGCGCGAGCTCCAGCGCGCGCTCGGCGTCCTCGAGGTGGAATGGATCCTCGGGGAGCGCCGTCGCGTATACCTGCATCGCCGCAAGGACCGTCTCGGCGGTTTCTCCGTAGTAGCGCTGCGGCGCAGCTTCGCCCCATCCTTCGAGTCCGTCATGATCGACGAGCCGCACCACCACAGTTCGATAGGTGTCCCGCGACCCGCGCGCGATGATGAACGGATGCCTGGTCTTGAGCTCGATAATCTCGGCGTTCAGGCGGAGGGGCACGAGAGACCGGGGTTGGGAGTTAGGAGTTGGGGATTGGGGAAGCGAATGGCGGAGTATAGGAGCAGGTGTCAGTGGGGTCAAATCAGAGCGTGCAAGGTCGCGAGCACGCCGTCAGCGACCCGCTCCGGGGCGTAGCCTCCCTCGAGCAGCCCGACGATGGGCGCGGCGGGGGCGGCGCGCCGAATCGCGGCAACCAGCGTGGCGTAGTCGGGCGGCTCCAGCGTGAAGCCGCCCAGCGGATCGCCGAGCATGCTGTCGTAGCCCGCCGAGATCAGCACCAGATCGGGTGTCCACCCGCCGGTCGAGGCATCGATGGCCGCTACCAGGTCGCTCACATATTGGCCGGGGGGCAAACCGGGCGGGCGCGGGAGATTCATGATATTGCCGGCCCCGCGCTCCGAGGCGCGTCCGGTTCCCGGATACGCGGGCCACTGGTGCATCGAGATAAAGCGGATGGTTGGATCGTGCTCGACGAGCGCCTGGGTACCATTCCCATGATGGACGTCCCAGTCCACGATCAGGATCTGTTTCCGGCCCAGCGCCTGCGCCTCGCGGGCGGCGATCACCACGTTGCCGAGGAGACAGAAGCCCATCGCCTTTTCGCGGAGGGCGTGATGGCCGGGGGGACGGATGGCGGCAAAGGCGGAGCCCTTCGACTCGTGCGCGTGCCGCACCGCTGCGAGTGCCGCGCCGGCCGCGCCGAGCGCCGCGGGCCAGCTCTCGGGGGTGACGACGGTGTCGCCATCGGCAGGCCCGCCGCCGCTTGCCGAGAACTCCGCCAGGTAATCGAGATAGCTCCTGGGGTGGACTCGCTCGAGGAGATCGAGCGGCGCGGGTTCGGCCTCGCGGATCGCGCCGGGAAACACTTCCGCGACCCGACGCAGGATAGTGTGCAGTCGCTCCGGGGATTCGGGGTGCCCCGGGCCGGGATCATGGTCGAGGCAGCCTGGGTGGGTGAAGACGGCGGGAATCTTGTTCATGCGGGTCGGGATCCTGCTCCCCGATCGTTTGGCCCACAGATTTCACAGATTCCACCGATTCGAAAAACTGCTGGACGGATCATCTGTGCCATCTGGGTAATCTGTGGGCAATACGGACAAGCGCGCCCTACCGAACGGGAATGCGCCGGCGCAACAGCACGATCAGGGCTCCGTCGGGGACCACACCGGCGTCGCCAAGCGTCTTGCCGCCTTCGTACAGCTCCGCGCCCTGGTACTTGACCACGTAGTCCGACGCGGGGCGCTTGATCCCGGACCGAGCAAGGACCGCGCGCTTGACCTCGGCGATCGGCGTCGAAGCGGGCAGCACGAGGGCGAGCACATCCAGCGTATCGAGCAGAGTCACCCTGATCGGGAGATCGCGCACCATCATGCCACCACCGCCGGCTCCGGCAAGGTGGAGAGGAATCGCTCCACCGCCTGATCGAACAGCAGCGTCGATGCTCGGATCCGGGTGGGCCCCTTCCCAGCGACAACGGCGAGGGCGATCTCTTCCCCGCCCTGCCCCCGGAGCGTCAGAAAGGTCGTTCCTTCGCGCTCCACCCAAGCCGCCTGGTTGGGAACGCGCTCGGCGAAGAACGCCTTGGCGCGGGCCAGGACTTCGGCAGCAGCAAGCGTGGTCACGGCTTCGTGGATCATGGCACTCCAGTCTTCGAGTCGTCGAAAACTACAGAGGGAGGCGCCGGGCCTCTACCTCCGCATGGAAAACGCGGGGCCGCTTGAACAGGCCGAGCCAGGCTCCGCGCTTCTGCAGCACCAGGACGAGCTCACCCGGAGGGGGAGAGCGGACCCCATCCACCGTGAGATAGGCCGGAAGGGCAGCGTCCTCGGGAATGGCGATCTCGTAATCGTCGCCCTGCCAGTGGAGCCGGACAGTCGAGGGAGGCGCCGGCACCACCCGCTCGACGAAGACATCGTCGTCCACCTGGTATGCCCCATCCGGCCGCCGGACGCCGTCCTTGTAGAACGCCGGATCGAAGGGCGCTCCATCCTGCCGGGCAAAGTTCGCTTCGGCCGCCTGGTCGAACGCCTCGAGATCGGGCACCCGGGCGCGCCATTCGACGTGATGGCGGATCTCGTGGGTGAGTGTCTCCCAGGCTTCGCCGGTCCAGTCGAAACCGGTGGTATCGCGCGCCAGCGCCTGGAAGGAGCCGTGATAGAGCACGATGCGGCTCCGCAGATGCCGGGGGTCGCCGTCGTCACCCCCCGGGAGGGGAATGCATTCCCCCAGGGTCCAGATCTCCCCGCGCTCCGGATGGGGGACGGTGCGCGGCGACACGACGACCTCGACGATTCCCTCGAGGAATTCCGCGGGAACCTCCGTCGACTGGCGGGCGACGAGGGCTTCGAAGTCGGAGAGGCGCATGGCCCCTAGCTCCCTAGCCTCTCCCTCAAATAACCCAAAACGTGATCGATCCCGATCCGCTCCTGCCCCATGCTGTCGCGGTGTCGCACCGTGACGGTCTGGTCCTCGGCGCTCTGCCCATCCACCGTGACGCAGAACGGGGTCCCCACTTCATCCATCCTGCGATAACGCCGCCCGATCGCACCGCCATCATCATAGAAGCAGGCGAAGCGGGTCCGCAGATCATTGTACAGCGCCGTCGCCATTTCCGGCATCGCGTCCTTGTTGACCAGCGGCAGCACCGCGGCCTTGATCGGCGCGACGGCCGGATGCAATCCAAGCACGGTGCGGGTCTCTCCCGCGACCTGCTCTTCCCGGTAGGCGTCCACCAGCACGGTGAGGGCGACGCGGTCGGCACCGGCGGAGGTCTCCACGATATATGGAAGGTACCGAAGGTTAGCTGCCTGGTCGAAATACTCCAGCTTTTTCCCGGAGTGCTCCTGGTGGCGGCCGAGGTCGAAGTCGCCCCGGTTATGAATGCCCTCGATTTCCTGCCACCCGAAGGGAAATTCATACTCGATGTCGAAGGCCGCGCGCGCGTAGTGGGCGAGCTCGGCACCGGTGTGCTCGTGCCAGCGGAGCTTGCCGGGATTCAGCCCGAGCTCCTGGTGCCAGGCCATCCGGAGGCTTCGCCACCGCTCGAACCACTCCCCGTCCTCGCCGGGCCGCACGAAGAATTCCATTTCCATCTGTTCGAACTCGCGGGTTCGGAAAATGAAATTGCCGGGGGTGATTTCGTTGCGAAAGGCTTTCCCGATCTGGGCGATTCCAAACGGGATCTTCTGCCGGGAGCTCTGCAGGA